>JBGAMU010000177.1:0-13265 GCA_044222685.1 Burkholderiaceae bacterium | reverse complement strand
ACTCGTTGTAGTCGTAAGCCTGGAAGCCGGCGAGCTTGACGAGGCTGTCGCGTTTGGCGGCCGTGTAGTCGGCCTCCACCATCTCGGCCACCAGCTCGGGCAGCGTGGTCGTGGGCTGCCAGCCGAGCTGGCGCTTGGCCTTGCTCGGGTCACCCAGCAGCGTCTCCACCTCGGTGGGCCGGAAGTACCTCGGGTCCACCCGCACGATCACGTCGCCCACCTTCACGTTGGCCCGCTTGCCCTGCACCTTGCTCACCCGGCCCACCTCGCGTTCACCCTCGCCCTCGAACACCACGCTCACCCCGACCTGCTGCGCCGCCAGCTCGACGAACTGCCGCACGCTGTACTGCACCCCGGTGGCGATCACGTAGTCCTCGGCGCTGTCCTGCTGCAGCATCAGCCACTGCATCTGCACGTAGTCGCGTGCATGCCCCCAGTCTCTGAGCGCGCTCAGGTTGCCCAGGTACACGCAGTCCTGCAGCCCGAGCGCGATGCGGGCCATCGCACGGGTGATCTTGCGGGTGACGAAGGTCTCCCCGCGCAGCGGGCTCTCGTGGTTGAAGAGGATGCCGTTGCAGGCGTACAGCCCGTAGGCCTCGCGGTAGTTCACGGTGATCCAGTAGCCGTACAGCTTGGCCACGGCGTAGGGGCTTCTCGGGTAGAAGGGGGTGGTCTCCTTCTGCGGGGTTTCCTGGACCAGGCCGTACAGCTCGGAGGTGCTGGCCTGGTAGAAGCGGGTCTTCTTCTCGAGCCCGAGGATGCGGATGGCCTCCAGGATGCGCAGCGTGCCCACGCCGTCGGCGTTGGCGGTGTACTCCGGGGTCTCGAAGCTGACCGCCACGTGGCTCATGGCGGCGAGGTTGTAGATCTCGTCGGGCTGGACCTGCTGGATGATGCGGATCAGGTTGGTCGAGTCGGTCAGGTCGCCGTAGTGCAGCACCAGGCGCTGGTTGTCGACGTGCGGGTCCTGGTACAGGTGGTCGATGCGGTCGGTGTTGAACAGCGAGCTGCGCCGCTTGATCCCGTGCACCACGTAGCCCTTGCCCAGCAGCAGCTCCGCCAGGTACGCCCCGTCCTGCCCCGTGATGCCGGTGATCAGTGCTGTCTTCTTCATGTGCTTGGTCGCGCGCCGGTCGATCGGCGCCTTGTCTGTCGGTTGGCCGGGATGTCTCGCCGTGCAGGACGGCGCTCAGTGTTCGTTGACGATCACGCCGGCCATGCGGGCCGTGCTGTCCGTCAGCGCACTGACCAGCTTCTGCAGCGACCCGACCTTGGACTGGTTCTTGCGCGCGACCACCAGCGCGGCGCCGCAGCGAGCCGCCACCACCAGCGCGTCGACACCGTAGACCGCCGCCGGTGTGTCGACGATGACGTGGTCGAACTTGGCTGTCAGCTCGCGCAGCAGCACACCAAAGGCGGGGCGTTCGATCAGCTCCAGCGGGTTCGGTGGCGTCACGCCGACCGGCATGATGAACAGGTTGGGCGTTTCCGGCACCGGCTGTATCACCCTGGAGTCCACCCGGCCCGCCAGCACGCTGGACAGACCGATCGTGTTCTCGACGTTGAACACCTGATGCTGGCGCGGACCGCGCAGATCGGCGTCGACGATCAGTGTCTTGCCGCCCACCTGGGCCAGCGCGACGGCGAGATTCGCGCTGAAGAACGTCTTGCCGTCGCCGGACGACGGGCTCACCACCGCCAGCGCCGGCCGCGGCCGCGGCCCGGCGAAGACGCGCATCATCACCTGGCTGCGGATCTCGCGGATGGCCTCCGACTGCAGCGAGAACGGCTGGTTGAGACCGACCAGCTCGGGCATCAACTTGCGTCGCTCTTCGCTGGCGTACGTGTAGCCGAACTGCTCGGCCAGCGCATGCAGCACCTGGTCCTGTGACACGAGTCCCAGCGCAACGGCTGCATCGCCGAAGCGCACGCCCTTCTCGCGGGCGTATTCGAGGACCTGGTCGACCTGCTCCGGGCTGAGTTCGACCTTCGAGCCGAGAATCGCGCCAATCAGCCGCTCCGGTGCCACGTGGTCGCCATGGTGGTGCGCCAGCGGCGAGAAGCCGCGGCCCGGCCGGGCGCCGTTGAGCTTGGCCATCACACCGGTGATCAGGTTGGCGTCGCCGGTCGGCAGCTTGCCCGCCGGTTCGGCTTCGTCCTGCGGTTCGGATCTCTGGACGTTTTCCATCATGCTTCCTTGCCGGGAGCCGGCAGTCTGCGCAACATGCCTGTCGCACTCACGAGAGGCACGCGCGGGCCGGTGAAGCGGCCTTTGCCGCCCGGTTTGGGCAGCACGCCGAGCAGCGGCAGCCCGAGCACGTCGGATACCTCGTCTTCGGTGCGCACGCGGCGGTCGACGAATTCGAGCACCAGGGCGGCGGCAATCGCGAGGATGGTGCCGATCACCACCGCCAGGATGCCGTTGCGCAGCAGATTCGGCGACGACGGGGTGTAGGGCGCGACCGCCTGCGTGAGCACATTGGCCGTGCTCTGAGTCGCCTGACTTTCCAGACTGGTCTGGCTCTGGCGCTGCAGCACCGATTCGTAGGCACGTTGCGCCGCCTCGACGTCGCGCACGAGCACGGAGCCTTCCTCGCGGGCCGTGCGCAGCTTCAGCACGCGTTGGCGCTGCGTCTCGAGCGCGGCACGGATCTCGGCCTCGCGCTGGCGGTTGATCGAGTTCGACACGCCCACGCTGCCAGTGACCCGCCGCGTCTCGATGTTCAGCTGCGAGCGCAGCGTCGCGATATTGGCCTTGGCTTCGACGACCTGCGGATGGTTCTCGCCGAGACGGGAGTTCAGTTCCTGCAGCTTGGCCTCGGCCTTGCCGAGATCGCCGCGCAGCGCCGCCAAGGCCGGATTGTTCAGCACCTCCTGCAGCCGGTCACCGGCGCCGGCCTGAGCCTGCATCTGCCGGCTGCTCGACTCGGCGGCGACCGCCTGCAACGCGACGAGCTGCGACGACAGCTCGTTCAGGCGCGCGGTCTCCACGTCGATCTGGCCGTCGGTGGCGATCACGACACCTTTCTCGCGCTGATAGGCCGTCAGGCGCGACTGCGCGCGCTCCAGGTTGGCGCGCAGCTCCTTGGCCCGGCTGTCGAAGAAGCCCGAGTACTGCTTGGCCGGATCGACGCGCAGTTCGACGAGCAGGTCGAGGTACGACTGGATGAACTGGTTGGCCGCGCGGGCGGCCCGGTCGGGGTCGGCGTCCTTGTAGCTGAGGCTGATGACGTTGGAGTCGCGCGAGGGCTTCACGTCGAGCGAGAGCTGGACCCTGTCGACCAGCCAGGCGTCGAAGCTGCCCTTGCCTTCGGTGTCCGCCATCCAGCGCTCGCGCACGCCGGGATCGTTGCCAAGCCCGAGCTTGCGCGCCACCATCTGCGTGACGCGCTCGCTCTTCAGGATGTCGACCTGCGTCGACATGAAGGCCGGCGTGGGATTGCCGGCATAGGCGGCGGCGCCGGTCACCGGGTCGGGCCGGGTCTGGTCGACGACCACCGTCGCGGTAGCGGTGTACTGCTTGGGCAACAGCATGCTGACGCCGACGGCCAAGCCTACGGTCAGCGCCAGAATGATGACGATCGTCGCCCAACGGGCGCGCAGGATGGTGAGGAATTGACTCAGCGTCATGGGAATCCCAGTCAGAACAGGCTCTCGGGTACCTGGATCACGTCGCCCTGCTGCAGCGTGTCCTGCAGTCCGGGCTTCAGCTCCTGCGTGCTGCCATCGGCGCCCTTGCGATGGATGCGGATGCCGCGTTGCGTGCCACGCGCGGTGAGACCGCCTCCGGCGGCGAGCGCCTGTTGCACCGTCATGTTGCGCTCGAGCCGCAACATGCCGGGCTTCTGCACCTCGCCGTAGATGTAGATCTCGGGTGCCTTGTCGATGAAGACGACGTCGTTGTTCTGTATCACGACGTCCTGCGAAGGATCACCGCCGCGAAACAGCGTACGAAAGTCGACCTGACGGCGGAAGGGCTGGCCGTCACGTGTGCCCGACACGGTGAGGATGTCGTTGCCGTCGGGTGCCACGCCGCCGGCCAGTGCCATCAGGTCGGACAGGCGCGTATTCGACAGTTCGAGCGTGTAGCGGCCAGGCCGCACCGCGTGTCCGAGCACCGAGGCCTGCGCGCCGCGCAGCTGCAGCACGAGGATCGACACCTGCGGCTGCTTGAGGAACTTGCCGCTGAGCAACCCATCGGCGATGCGTTTCTCGGCCTGGCTGGTCGTCAGACCGCCCAGGGTGACCGGGCCCAGCAGGGGGTAACCCACGACGCCGGTCTCAGGAATACGGGTCTCCAGCGTCAGTTCGGGGCTCTGGAACACCGACACGCGGATCACGTCGCCGGCGCCGAGCACATAGTCGGTCTTGACGTTGGCGGTCGCAGCCGGTGTCGCCGCGGCACCTGCCGGCGCCCGCGGCGCATTCTGGGCCAGGGCCTGGGCATGCAGGGCACCGGTCGTCAGCCCGATCAGCCAGGCGGCCGCCAGGCGCCAGAACGCTTTGCTCGTCATTCGGTCCTCAGATGTCGGTGGTCGGTCAATATCGTGTTCGTGCGCCCGACAGGCCCATGCCGCGGCGCGCACAGCCCCAGAAACCGGGCCAAAGCACTTGCGTGCCGAGCATCCGGCGTTCCTCTGGGTACGGCCAAAGGAGTCTAATGCCGAGGGCTGCGCCCACAGTAACCCCGACTGAGGGGTGGAGGATCACTCTCACAGTGCGGCAACGCGATCACCGTCAAGGTAGGTGGTCGTCACCACTCGATAGTCGACGCCGTTTCCGACAGAATCGATCGGCGCGCCAGGGTCAGTGGCGTTGCAAGGGTTACATCGCCGCGCCAGGACCCGACCGCTATGGGTGGATTCCTGGCGCGCACCACGCATTGCGGCAACGGAATCGCCCATGTACGAGAGTTATTTCGGTCTCACCGGATCACCGTTCCAGCTCAATCCGGACCCGTCTTTCTATTTCGACAGCCGCGGTCACAGCAACGCGTTGTCGTACCTCAAGTTCGGCGTCCATCAGGGCGAAGGCTTCATCGTCGTCACCGGCGAGATCGGCGCCGGCAAGACGACGCTGGTGCGCACGCTGCTCGGCGAACTCGACACCGACGAGGTGGTCGCCGGCCAGGTGCTCAACACCCAGCTCGAGTCGGGTGAGTTGCTGCAATCGATTCTCACGGCGTTCGGCGTCTCTGCGCAGGGCACCTCCAAGGCCCAGCTGCTGGCGAGCCTGGAGGCGTTCCTGACCGATGTGGCCGCGCAGGGACGGCGCGCGCTGCTGATCGTCGACGAGGCGCAGAACNNCGACGAGGCGCAGAACCTCGGCCGCGAGGCGATCGAAGAGATCCGCATGTTGTCGAACTTCCAGCTCGGCAGCCACGCGCTGCTGCAGAGCTTCCTGGTCGGCCAGCCCGAACTGCGCAAGCAGCTCGAGTCGCCCGCCATGGAGCAGCTGCGCCAACGCGTGATCGCCTCGTGCCACCTCGGGCCGTTGACGAGCGAAGAGACCCAGGCCTACATCGAGCATCGTTTGCGTCGCGTGGGCTGGGACGGTGCGCGTCCGGCGTTCGGTGAAGGCGCGTTTCCGGCGATCTTCACCTGGACCGGCGGCATCCCGCGCAAGATCAACCTGCTGGCCAACCGCCTGCTGCTGGCTGCGTTCCTCGGCGAGCAGTCGGAGATCTCGGCCCAGCTCGTCGAAGACACCGGAAAGGACCTGGCGCGCGAGACCGGCGGCATGCGCACCTTCACGCCCGCGGCTGGAGGACCCCCGGCGAACGTGCCGACGCTGACGGCCGACGACGGGTCAGGCGCTGCCGTTGCCACACGCGTCAGCATGCCGACGTCGGCCCACGATGTCGTGCGTGTGCTGCGGGCCGAGCAGGACTTCAGCAAGCTGGTCCGCCCGTTGGTCTGCCTGGCCGATAAGCCGCTCAACTATTTGAAGTTCGCCGCGCTGGCCGCCGCCATGCGCAGCGACGAGACGCTGCCGCCGATCGTGCTGGTCAACCCCGGCCTCGCAACGGCCGTCGAAGCCGACGGCATGCCCGGCGACTACAGCGGCGCGCTGGGCGCAGAAATCCACCTGGGCGTGTCTTTCGGCGCCGTGGCCGACCGCATCGCGGGCGTCGTGCTGCGTTTCGGCGAACTGCTCGATCAGCTGGCGCCGGTGGCCGTGATCTCCAGCGGCGACAGCGATGCCATCATGTCGTGCGTGTATCTGGCGAGCAAGCGCGGCATCCAGCTGGCTCGCCTGGGCGCGGGCCAACGCCGCGAGATGCAGGATCACGCCTGTGACCTCAATGCCGTGATGCTCGATCGCATGTCGGAGGTGCTCTACACCCCGATGCTGAAGACGCACTACACCCTTTATCGCGAGGGCATCGCGTCGGACCGCATGGTCTGCGTGGGCAGCCTGGTGGCAGATGGCCTGCGCCACACGCTCGGTACCCAGCCGCCGGTGTCGGAGGCGCTCAAGTCGCTCGGCATCTCGCGCGACCTGATGCGCCGCGCGATGCGTGGCTTTGTCTTCGTCAGCGCGCAGGTCGGAGAAGGTGACCTCGACGCCGCCGAGGTGGCCAAGGTCGCCCGCGTCGCGCGCGACCTCGGCAAGGAGACGCTCGTCGTCTGGGTCGTCACCGAGGCGACCCGCGAGGCCATCGCCTCCGGCAAGGCCGAGCAGCTGCTGCAGCGCTCGGGCGTGGTGCTGGCGCCCTACACCGGCTATGTGGACGAACTGGGGCTCGTGCGCGGCGCGACCTGCGTCATCGCCGGGCCGGGCTGGAACCTGGTCGAGGAAGCCGACAGCCTCGACATCCCGAGCATCGTCGTCTACCCGAACGGCGAGGTGCCCACAGGCGCACCCGGCGGCGTGATCGCCAAGATTCCCTGTGATTCGGTCGCCTGTGTGCGCGCGCTGCACGAGATCCTCGAGCGCGGGCGGGCCGACGACGAGGTGGTCGACGAAACCGAGGGCGCCGCGGCCTTACGCCTGATCGAGCACCTGCGGCGTTGGCTGCCGATGCCGTCGTCGCGCGTGTCCGGCGGCCGCCTGTCGAGTGCCGGGACCAACACCGACGTGTCGAGCGTCTGAGTCCAACGGCCGGCGTCGCCTGCCCGCGGCGGCTGCCGGTCGCGTCTTCTTGATCGCGCTCTCGACCGGCTACCGACCGGCGGACGAACCTGCCGGCCCGTGGGCGGCTCTCTGATCGTCGCGCCGCAGGCGCCGGATCGTCATGTTGGCTTCGAGGTGGGCGCGGTGATGGTCCATCACGCGCAGCGCCGCGGCGAAGGTCTTGCGCCACGCGGCCTCATGCTCGGTGCGCAGGCCTTCGGCGGCGACGTCGCTCTCGGGCGTCGTCTGCGTGGTGGATTCATTGGTCATGGAAACAGTCTCGGCCATGGCCGGACTGTTGTCCAAACGCGGTGTCCTGTGCACCACCCAGTTGGGTGACGTGGCGCTCAAGGCGGGGCAATCGCTGCCGCTGATCAATCAGCCGCTGCGCCCGTAGCGGTCCTCGAAGCGCACGATGTCGTCCTCGCCGAGGTACGAGCCCGATTGCACCTCGATGATCTCCAGTGGCACCTTGCCCGGGTTGGCCAGGCGATGCACCTCGCCGAGCGGGATGTAGGTGCTCTGGTTCTCGCTCAGCATCATGGTCTTGTCGCCGCACGTCACCTCGGCCGTGCCCTGCACCACGATCCAGTGCTCGGCACGATGGTGGTGCATCTGCAGGCTCAGCGTGGCGCCCGGCTTGACCATGATGCGCTTGACCTGGAAGCGCGGTCCGCTGTCGATGCTGTCGTACCAGCCCCACGGTCGATGCACCTTGCGGTGCAGGTTCTTCTCGCCGCGGCCATCGGCCTCCAGCCGCGCGACGATGCGCTTGACGTCCTGGCTGCGCTCCTGGCTGCTCACCAGCACCGCGTCGGCGGTCTCGACGACGACCACGTCCTGCAGTCCGACCGCCGCCACCAGCCGGCTGCTGGCGTGCACCAGCGTGTTGGCGCAGCCGTCGGTGAACACGTCGCCCTGCGTCGCGGTGCCGCTGGCGTCCTTGGGCAGCATCTGCCACACGGCGTCCCAGGCGCCCAGGTCGTTCCAGCCGGCGTCGAGCGGGACCACCTTCATCGCGATGCCGCTGCTCGGGCAACGCTCCATCACCGCGTAGTCGATCGATTCGGCAGGGATCTTCTCGAACGCCGCGCGACCGGGGCGCACGAAGCTGGCGTCGCGCGTGCGCTCCTGCCAGGCCTTGCGCGTGGCCTCGGCGATGTCGGGCCGGAAGCGCTCCAGCGCCTTCATCCACACCGACGCTTTCAGCACGAAGATGCCACCGTTCCACAGGTAGGTGCCGGCCTGCAGGTAGCGCTGGGCCGTCTCGAGGTTCGGCTTCTCGACGAAGGCGGCCACATCGGTGGCCTCCTGCAGCGCGCGCACCTGGATGTAGCCGTAGCCGGTCTCGGGCCGCGTCGGCACGATGCCCAGCGTGACGATCGCGCCGGCGTCGGCCAGTCGGGCGGCGCGACGCATCGCGGCCGTGAAGGCCGGTGCATCGGTCACCGTCTGGTCGGCCGGACTCATCGCGAGCACCGGATCTGCGCCGTCCTCGAGTGCAGCCAGTGCGGCCAGCGTCAGCGCCGGCGCGGTGTTGCGTCCCATCGGCTCGACGAGATGCCGTCCATCGCCAGGCCGGCGAGGCGGCTGACTGCCTGCTGGAACAGGCTGGTGCGGCCATCGAGCACGAGGAACTGCTTGGGAAAGCCGCTGCGCGACAGCGGCCACAGACGCGTGCCGCTGCCGCCGGCCATCACCACGGGTTGAATGTCGATGCTCATGCGAGGTTCGAGTTGTGAAGGGAGCGCGCGGCGCAACCGCGTTTCAGGCCGCAAAGCCCGTCGGATTGTCGCGCTGCCACGCCCACGCGTCGGCGCACATTTCCGGCAAACCCCTTCGTGCGCGCCACTCGAACAGGTGGTGCGCGAGCGTCGGATCGGCATAACAGCTGGCCACGTCGCCCGGGCGCCGCGGCAGCATGCGGTAGGGCACCGGCCGGCCGCTGGCGGCCTCGAACGCCTGCACCACCTGCAGCACGCTGCAACCCTGGCCGGTGCCGAGGTTGACGGTGTGCGAGTCACCGCCGTCGAGCAGGTGGCGCAGGGCGGCGACGTGGCCGTCGGCCAGGTCGAGCACGTGGATGTAGTCGCGCACGCCGGTGCCGTCCGGCGTGTCGTAGTCGTTGCCGAAGATGCGCAGGAACTCCAGCTTGCCGACGGCCACCTGCGTCACGTAGGGCATCAGGTTGTTCGGCGTGCCGCGCGGGTCTTCGCCGATGCGTCCGCTCGGGTGCGCACCGACCGGGTTGAAGTAGCGCAGGCACGAGATGCGCCACGACGGATCGCAGCGCTGAAGCTCGCGCAGCAGCTGTTCGCCGACCAGCTTGGTGGTGCCGTACGGATTGGTCGCCGACAGCGGCGCGTCCTCGCGGATCGGCAGCGTCTCGGGCTGGCCGTATACGGTGGCCGACGAACTGAACACCAGCCGCTTGACGCCATGCGCCTGCAACGCCTGCGCCAGCGTGATGAGGCCGCCGATGTTGTTGCGGTAGTACTCGAGCGGCTGCTCCATCGACTCGCCGACCGCCTTGTGCGCGGCGAAATGCACCGCGGCATCGACGCGATGGCGCTCCAGCACGGCGTCGATCTGCGCACGGTCGGTGGTGTCGGCGCGCTCGAACACCGGAAGCGCGCCGCCCATCAGTTCGCGCAGCCGCGGCAGCACGTGCGGCGAGCTGTTGGCGAAGTTGTCCACGCCCACCACCTCGTGCCCCGCCTCGTGCAGCGACAGCCAGGTGTGCGAGCCGATGTAGCCGGCAGCGCCGGTGAGCAGGATGCGAGCCATGGCGGCGATCTTATGCGGCACGGGTCGCACAGGGCCGCCGCCTACAATCGGCCATGCTCGCAAACCTGCAAGGATTGCTCGTCCCCGCGGTGATCGAGCGGCTGGTGCTGGTGATCAACCACGTGCTGTCGTCCGAACCCGCGGCGATGTCGCGGCTGGTCTCGCACAAGGGCCGGTCGATCGCGCTCGAACTGCAGCAGTGGCCTTCGCTGCTGCCGCGGCTGCCCACGCTGAAGCTGCGCGTCACGCCAGCGGGCCTGCTCGAGTGGTGCGGCCTGGGCGACGATACGCCGGCGGACCTGGCGGTGCGTGTCGATGCGGCCAACCCGGCACTGCTGTTTGCCCGTGCGCTGGCCGGCGAGCCGCCGCGCCTGGACATCGCTGGCGACGCGACGCTGGCCACCGACATCCAGTGGTTGGTCGACAACCTGCGCTGGGACGTCGAGGCCGACCTCGACCGCCTGTTCGGCCCGGTCGTCGCACGCCAGCTCGGCCAGCTCGGGTCTGCCCTGGCGCGCGGACTTCGGCGTGTCGCCAAGGTCGCCGTCGACTGGCCGGCACGCACGACATGACGCCGCGCGGGCGGCGGCACCCGGCGCTCGTCGCGAGGCGCCGGCAGCCTGGGCGCCGCACGGGGCGGTCATGAGACGCCTGGCGCGCCTGCTCTTCATCGCCTTCACGCTGCTGCGCTTCGGCGTCGATCAGGT
The DNA here is from genome assembly GCA_044222685.1 of Burkholderiaceae bacterium. Taxonomy (GTDB): domain Bacteria; phylum Pseudomonadota; class Gammaproteobacteria; order Burkholderiales; family Burkholderiaceae_C; genus JAEUPI01. The sequence goes on along the minus strand of JBGAMU010000177.1, from coordinate 2,655 downwards.
CGCGCTGTCGGGTTTTCGCCAGCGCTGGGTGCGCGGCCTGGTGCGTGTGGTCACCGTCGGCCGTCGCTTCGACGAGCCGCGCGGCGTGCGGCTGCGGCTGGCGCTCGAACGGCTGGGACCGATCTTCGTCAAGTTCGGCCAGGTGCTGTCGACGCGGCGCGACCTGCTGCCGCTGGACGTGGCCGACGAGCTGGCCCGGCTGCAGGACCGGGTGCCGCCGTTTCCCGGCCAGCAGGCGATCGCGATGGTCGAGCGGGCGTTCGGTGCCCGGATCGACCAGCTGTTCAGCAGCTTCGACGTCGAGCCGGTGGCCAGTGCCTCGATCGCGCAAGTCCACTTCGCGGTACTAAAGAGCGGTCGCGAAGTCGCGGTCAAGGTGCTGCGGCCCGGCATGCTGGAGTCGATCGAGAACGACCTCGGCCTGCTGCACACGCTGGCGCGCTGGGCCGAGCGGGTGTGGGTCGAGTCCAAGCGGCTCAAGCCGCGCGAGGTGGTGGCCGAGTTCGACATCTATCTGCACGACGAGCTCGACCTGGTGCGCGAGGCGGCCAACGCGGCGCAGCTGCGCCGCAACATGGCCGCGCTGAACCTGCTGATCGTGCCCGAGATGGTCTGGGACCTGTGCACCGCCAACGTGATCGTGATGGAGCGCATGAAGGGCGTGCCGATCAGCCAGGTCGACCGCCTGCGCGCAGCCGGGGTCGACATCAAGCGGCTGGCGCGCGACGGCGTGACGATCTTCTTCACGCAGGTGTTCCGCGACGGCTTCTTCCATGCCGACATGCACCCGGGCAACATCCAGGTCAGCGTCGACCCGGCCACGATGGGCCGCTACATCGCGCTCGACTTCGGCATCATCGGCACGCTCACCGAGTCCGACAAGGACTACCTGGCGCAGAACTTCCTCGCCTTCTTCCGCCGCGACTACAAGCGCGTGGCCGAGCTGCACGTCGAGAGCGGCTGGGTGCCGCCGGCCACGCGCGTCGATGCGCTGGAGAGCGCGATCCGCGCCGTCTGCGAGCCGCATTTCGACCGGCCGCTGAAGGACATCTCGCTCGGCCAGGTGCTGATGCGGCTGTTCCAGACCTCGCGCCGCTTCAATGTCGAAATCCAGCCGCAGCTGGTGCTGCTGCAGAAGACCTTGCTCAACGTGGAGGGGCTGGGGCGTCAGCTCGACCCCGATCTCGACCTGTGGAGCACGGCCAAGCCGTTTCTCGAGCGCTGGATGAACGAGCAGGTCGGCTGGCGGGGGCTGCTCGATCGGCTCAAGCAGGAGGCGCCGCGCTACGCGCTGCTGCTGCCCGAACTGCCGCGCCTGGTGCACCAGGCACTGAAGTCGCGCGCCGACAGCGACCCGGCCGCGTTGCAGGCCCTGCTGCGCGAGCAGCGGCGCACCAACCGGATGCTGCAGGCACTGATCTACAGCGGCGTCGGTTTCGTTGCCGGACTGCTGGCCATGCAGCTGTTCATGCTGTGGCGCCGCTGATACTGCCCGGGCGATAAACTCCCGCGCCGTCGGCCGCTGCCGGTATCCGGCCTCAATGGAGTCACCCATGCTTGTCACGTTCGTCGTCCTCTACCTGTTGGTGACGATCGCCATCGGCCTGATCGCGGCGCGCCGCGTGCACGGCGCCAGGGACTACCTGGTGGCCGGCCGCAGCCTGCCGCTGTACATGAACGTCGCCACGGTGTGGTGCTGTCGGTGTCGGCCACCGTCGCCAAGGACGGCCTGCACGGCGTGCCGGGCGGCCCGGTCGGCGCCTCGGTGTGCCGGGTGCGCGCCGCCTTGCTGTTCGCCCGGCTGTTCTACCGCCTGAACCTGCTGACCATCGGCGACTTCTACAAGGTGCGTTACGGCAAGGCGGTGGAGGTGCTCACCAGCGGCGCCATCGTGCTGTCGTACCTGGGCTGGACGTCGGCGCAACTCACGGCGCTCGGCCTGGTGATCCACGTGCTGTCGGGCGCCGCGGTGGACCTCAACACTGCCATCATGATCGGCGCGGTGGTGGTCGTGGTCTACACCATCTTCGGCGGCATGTGGTCGGTGGCCTTCACCGACCTGTTCCAGACGGTCGTCATCCTGATCGGCCTCACGCTGGTGGCGGTGCTCGTCGGCGATCTGGCGGGTGGCGCCGGCAAGGTGATTGCGCAGGCCAGCGCAGAAGGCAAGCTGACGCTCTTTCCGGCCGACATGGATGCGGCCAAGTGGTGGGCGATGGCCGGCGCCTTCTTCGCCTTCGCATTCGGCTCGATCCCTCAGCAGGACGTCTTTCAGCGCATGACGAGCGCCAAGGACGAGAAGACAGCCGTGCGCGGCACGATCATCGGCGGCCTGGTCTACTTCTGCTTCGCCTTCGTGCCGATGTTCATCGCCTATTCGGCGCTGGTGGCCGACCCAGCGCTCGGCAAGCTGTTCGCGAGCGAGGATGCCCGCGAGATCCAGCGCATCCTGCCGGACCTGGTGCTCGGCAAGATGCCGATGTGGGCGCAGATCATGTTCTTCGGTGCGCTGCTGTCGGCGATCCTCTCGACGGCCAGCGGCGCGCTGCTGGCGCCGACGGCGGCATTCACCGAGAACGTGCTGCGGCCTTTCGTGCCGCACATGAGCGACCGGCAGATGCTGCTGACGCTGCGTGTCATCCTGGTCACCTTCTC
>JBGAMU010000176.1:0-6829 GCA_044222685.1 Burkholderiaceae bacterium | reverse complement strand
GTCGGCGAGAAGCGCAGCGTCGAGGTCGGCGCGCGCAGCGCGCTTCAACATCTGACTCGCCGACGATGGTTGAGCGAAGCGACCGCAGGTCGCGTAGCGAGTTCGGCGGCGCGACCTCGACGCGAGCATCGCAGCGGAGTCCTCGCCGAAGGCGAGGGCCGACCCAGTATGAGCCCCGGGCGGGTACCGCCTGGCGCGATGCGCACTGCTCGGTCTGAAAGCGGTCTCTCGCGAACGGCAGCAAAGGGCCGGCAACGGGCGTTCGTCAGCACGACGATGGTGTACCGATGAGCGACACGACCGTGCTGTTGGCTGCCCGCGACCTCTCGGTGCGCTTCGGTGGCGTGCTGGCCGTCAACAAGGTTAGTTTCGACGTGCGCAAGGGCGAGGTGTTCACGCTGATCGGCCCCAACGGCGCCGGCAAGACGACGGTGTTCAATCTGATCAGCCGCATCTACAACCCGACCGGCGGCACGCTGGAGTTCGAAGGACGGCGCCTCAACGATATGCCGCCGCACCAGGTCGCCAAGCTCGGCATCGCGCGTACGTTCCAGAACATCGAGTTGTTCGAGCATGCGTCGGTGCTGCAGAACCTGTTGATCGGACATCACGTGCACCAGGCCAGCGGCTTCTGGCACAACCTGTTCTTCACGCCGACGGCATGGCGTGCCGAACGCGAGGCGCGCACGCAGGCCGAGAAGGTGATCGAGCTGCTCGATCTGCAGCACCACCGCGACTCGCTGGTGCAGGGCCTGCCGTACGGCGTGCGCAAGGTGGTGGAAGTCGCGCGTGCGCTGTGCATGAGCCCGAAGCTGCTGCTGCTCGACGAGCCGTCGTCGGGGCTGAACGTCGAGGAGACCGAGGACATGGCCTGGTGGATCCGCGACATCCGCAAGGAGCTCGGCATCACCGTGCTGATGGTCGAGCACGACATGAGCCTGGTGTCGCGCGTGTCCGACCGCGTGCTGGCGATGAACCAGGGCGAGGTGCTCGCGCTCGGCACGCCGGCCGAGGTGCAGGCGCATCCCGGCGTCATCGAGGCCTACCTCGGGTCGACCGACGACATGTCGGCCCTGCGCAGAAAGGCCGCTGCGTGAGCGACGTGACGACGACGACGCCGGACGACCTGCTGGTGCTCGCCAACGTGGAGAGCGCCTACGGGCCGATCCGCGCGATCCGCGGCGTCAGCCTCAAGGTGCGCAAGGGCGAGATTTCCACCGTGCTCGGCAGCAACGGCGCCGGCAAGTCGACGATCCTGAAGACGATCTCGGGCGTGCTCGATCCCAATCGCGGCAGCGTGCACTTCAAGGGCCAGGACATCACCGCGCACGACCCGGCCGACATCGTGCGCCGCGGCCTGGTGCACGTGCCCGAGGGGCGCGAGGTGTTCCCGCTGCTGTCGGTGCGCGAGAACCTGCTGATGGGCGGCTACACGCGGCGCGACCGCGAGGGGCTGCAGCGCGACCTGGAGGTCGTCTACGGCTACTTTCCGATACTGCGCGAGCGCGATAAGCAGGATGCCGGGCTGCTCTCGGGCGGCCAGCAGCAGATGCTGGCGATCAGCCGTGCGTTGATGGGCGCGCCCGAGCTGGTGCTGCTCGACGAGCCGAGCCTCGGCCTGAGCCCGAAGCTCACGCGCGAGATCTTCGAGATCGTCGTGCGCATCAATCGCGAGCGCGGCACCACGATCCTGCTGGTCGAGCAGAACGCCAACATGGCGCTCAACGTGGCCGACTACGGCTACGTGCTCGAGAACGGCCGCATCGTCATGGAGGACCGCTGCGCCGTGCTGCGCGAGAAGGAAGACATCCGCGAGTTCTACCTCGGCATGAAGGAAGCCGGCGTGCGCGGCGAGCGGCGCTGGAAGAAGAAGAAGATGTGGCGCTGAGCCCGCGCGAGCGCACCGGTCTTGACGCGCACTGAAACACTTCTTTGCGCACTTGTCCTGTCAATCGGTGTCCGAGGTCGCTATGGTGTCCAGCATGGACAAGTCTGACGCCGCGCATTCCCCGGTCGACCCCGCTGCGGCAGCGCCTGCGCTGCGCAGCGGGGCCCCGCTGGTGGCCGCCTTCTACGCCGATGCGCCGAACTCGCTGCGCCTGCGGCTGCTCGACCAGCTGCTGCGGCCGGTCGGGCCGCTGGCGCTGTGCGCCATCGCGGCGGGTGCGTTCGCCCGCCTGCTGCCACCGGGCCACTGGACCGGCGCGCAGCCGAACCTGGAGGACGCGATGCGCATCAGCGCCGCGCAGGTGTTCGAGCTGGCGCGCTATCTCGAACAGAAGTGTCCCGAGTGGCTGCTGCAGCTGCCGGAACTGCTCAACGACAACCCGGTGGCGCTGGGCACCCTGAGCGGCGCGATGCTGATGGTGGCGCTGCGCACCTGGCGGCGGCGCGGCTGACTTGTCATCCGCCGACGCGTCCCCACGTTCAGGGTTGCGGGCCGCTTGGGACAGCCCGACAGGAGCCTCACCATGTGGAAGCGGATCTCGGTGCTCTGGCTGGTGGTCAAGGGCGACGCACGGCGCCTGTGGTTCGCGCTGCGCCATCCCGACGCGCCGGGCTGGCTGAAGATCGGCACCGCCGGCGTGCTGCTCTATCTGCTGTCGCCGATCGACCTGATCCCCGATGTGGTGCCGCTGCTGGGCGTGGTCGACGACATCGTGATCGTGCCGGCGGCGATCCGCTGGATGCTCAACCGGCTGCCGGCGCACATCCGCGAACAGGCCGACTCGCGGGTCGCCCCGGCGCGTTGAGTCGGGCGCGGCGGCGCGCTTCGCGCCGTCAGGGCTTGCCGATCGAGTGCAGCGTGGCGTTGTTGACCGCGTAGACGCGCCCGTCAGGGCCGATCGCGGTCGGCGTGTACGACTGCAGGCGCCCCGGATTCAGCACGATCGACTCGCTGAAGCTGTTGCTCGGCAGGTGCCAGCGGTACAGCTTGCCGTCCTCGCTGTTGATCAGCACCGACCGGGTCGCGACGTCGACCGCGGCGGTGTTGATGCACCACTCCTTCACGCCGTCGGGCGGGTACTCGGGGTCGGGCGTCGGGCCGAGTTGCGTGATCACTTCCTTCATCACCCGCACGCCGGCACCGGCGATCGGGTCGTCTTGCGACGACGCCGGATCGAGGATTGCGACCCGGTTGCGCCCGTCGCCGCCGGCGCCACCACCGTAGTTGTTGTACTTGGTCAGCAGCAGGTAGGTCGAGCTGGTGGTGTACTGCGGCACCATCGAAGCGGGCACCACCGACACCGTGTCGTCCCAGCCGAACGAACCCGGCGTGCGCGATTCGGCCAGCGTGGCGTCGAAGTGCAGCAGCCAGCCGCGGAAGTGATGCCCGGGCGCATTGGACTCGAGCACGCCGACGAACACGTCACCGTCGGGGCCGATGGTGGGCGACGCGGTCGAGTCGTCGCTGACCCAGGCCGGAGCGCCGGTGGCGGGGTCGATCAGGTCGCGCAGGCTCTGCGTGGTCAGCGTCGTCGCGTTCAGCTGCAGCAGCCGTCCGGTCGGGCGGTTGCCGGCCGAGTTGAGCACCACGTAGAGCCGCGTCCCGTCGTTCGACAGCGCCGGCGCGCTGTTGGTCTGCGGCTTGACGAAGGTGGCGCTGCCGCCGGCCAGCGTGGCAGGCACCCAGCTGCCGCCGCTGCCGCCGGCCGGGATGCGCGCGATGCCGCTCGTGAGGCCGGCCGGGTTGGCGCCGGTGACCTGGAAGCCGAAGAACAGGTTGCCGCCCGGGTCCGCGGTGATCGGCGTGTTGATGAACACCGTGGCGTCGAAGGTCGCGGGCGCGGCGGCGTAGTCGAAGAACGCGAACTCGCGCGTCGTACCCGTGTCGGCATCGGGGTCTTCGCGCACCAGTACCCGGCCGCCCGACATCGGCATCGCCAGCCGCGGCGGCCCGCCGGCGACCGGCGGCGGCACGAGCACCGGGTTGAAGCTCGGGATCCAGTTGTGCGGCGGCAGCCGGTAAGTGCTGCCCAGTGTCCACTTGAGAGAGCCGTCATGGCCGTCGAGCGCGTCGACGCGGAAGGGCGGCGTTCCACTGGCATCGGTGGCCGTCTTCACCGGCACCACCACGGTATTGCGGCTGGTGATCACCGGCGAGCCGTAGTGGGTGGTCAACGCGCCGTTGGCATTGAGTTGCGGCGCCAGGTCGACGGCGGTCTGCCAGTAGATGCACGACAGGCTCTGCGTGGGCAGCGCCGCGTCGCCGAGCCCGGTGTGCTGCGCGTCGCGCCCGAATCCCCACCAGGCCGGCCCGTTCACCGCGACGGCCGGCGAGGCCGGGCACCCGTTGGTCACCACGGGCGGCGCCTCGCCGCCGCCACCACCGCCGCACGCCACCAGCACCGCCAGCAGCCCCAGCGTGAGCGTCGCCTGCAAAGCAGCGTGAGGCATGGCTAACGCCTCGTGTTGACGACCGTGCGGCCGCGCACCTGACCGTCGAGCAGCTTCGGCGCGAAGGCGATCGCCTCCGACAGGCCGATCTCCACCGTCATCGCCTGCAGCTTCTTGGCGTCGAGATAGCGCGCCATCAGCGCCCAGGCCTCGCGGCGCAGCTCGTTGGGCACCAGCACGCTGTTGATTCCGTACAGCGTGACACCGCGCAGGATGAACGGCATCACCGTGGTCGGGAAGTCGCCGCCCTGCGCCAGCCCGCAGGCCGACACCGCGCCGTAGAAGCGTGTCTGCGCGCAGACATTGGCCAGCGTGTGGCTGCCCACGGTGTCGACGGCGCCGGCCCAGACCTCCTTCTGCAGCGGCTTGCCGGCCTGCGACAAGGTGTTGCGGTCGATGATGCGCGCCGCGCCCAGGCCCTGCAGGTAGTCGGCCTCCTGCGGGCGGCCGGTCGACGCCACCACGGTGTAGCCCAGCCCCGCCAGCAGCGCGACCGCGATCGAACCGACGCCGCCGGCCGCGCCGGTGACCAGCACCTCGCCGTCGCCGGCCTTCAGGCCGTGGCGCTGCAGCGCCATCACGCACAAGGCCGCGGTGAAGCCGGCGGTGGCGATGGTCATCGCGCTCTTGGCATCGAACGGCGCCGGGATGCGCAGCAGCCAGCCGGCGTCGACCCGCGCCTTCTGTGCTAGGCCACCCCAGTGGTTCTCGCCCAGACCCCAGCCGGTGACGACGACCTTGTCGCCGGGCTTCCAGTCGGGGCTGCGGCTGGCTTCCACCGTGCCGGCGAGGTCGATGCCCGGCACCAGCGGCCAGCTGCGCACCACCGCGCCGCGGCCGGTGATGGCCAGCGCGTCCTTGAAGTTGAGCGTCGAGTAGTCGACCGCCACCGTCACGTCGTGCTTGTCTCCTTCGTCAGGCGGGGCGTGCGGCGGCCCAGCGGCGGATGATCGCATGCAGCGCGTCGAGCCCGTCGGTCAGCGCGGCCGGGCCGGGCTGCAGGATCAGCGGCGACTTCACCTCGTGCAGCTCGCCGTCGCGCACCGCCGGCACGTCGGCCCAGCCGGCGCGCGCGGCCACCCGCTCGGGCCGGAACTTCTTGCCGCACCACGAGCCGATCACGATGTCGGGCGCGGCGCGCACGATCTCCAGCGGGTCGGCCACGATGCGCTCGCGCGCCAGGCTCGCTGCCGCGCGCTGCGGAAAGATGTCGTCGCCGCCGGCCACCTGGATCAGCTCGCTGACCCAGCGGATGGCACTGATCGGCGGATCGTCCCATTCCTCGAAGTACACCCGGGGCCGGCAGGGCAAGGACGACGCCGCGGCGCGCACCGCGTCGAGGTGGGCGCGCAGCTGCGCCTCGAAACGGCGCGCGGCTTCCAGCGCACCGACCAGCGCGCCGAGCCGCAGCACGTAGCCGAGGATCTCGTCGACCGAGCGATGGTTGGCGATCCACACCTCGACCCCGGCCTTGATCAGCGCGGCGGCGATGTCGGCCTGGATGTCGGAGAAGCCGATCGCGAGATCCGGCTTGAGCGCGAGGATGCGATCGATCTTCGCGCTGGTGAAGGCGCTGACACGCGGCTTCTCATGCCGTGCCTGCTGCGGCCGCACGGTGAAGCCCGAGATGCCGACGATGCGGTGCTGCTCGCCGAGCGCATACAGCACCTCGGTCGGCTCTTCGGTGAGGCAGACGATGCGCTCGGGCAGGGCGGCCATGCGGCGAGCTTAGCGCGGGGGCCGCGCGCGTGCTGGCAGCGGCGAACTACACCCGGCGCGAATCCGACGGCAGCGCCACGCCTCGGATGTCGAGGGCGCGAGCGACGTTGCCGCGCGCGAGCGGCTTGAGCACGGTCTCGTCGCAGCCGGCGAGGCTGGCGCGCACGCGATCGACGGAGGACAGCTCCTGAGCCACCAGCACCAGCACCGACTGGGTGTCGCCCAGCTCGCGCGCGAGCGCGCGCAGCTGCTTGGCCAGCTCGATCGCGTCGCCGCCTTCGTCGGTGCGTGTCGCGCCGTCGACGAACATCGCCACATAGGGCCAGGGCGGCTCGGCGGCGGGCAGCGCGCCGGTCGGCGTGACGGCAAAGCCGAAGCTCTCGAGCAACGCACACAGCGGCGCGCGTGACGCCTCGTCGGCGTCGAGCACCAGCACCTGCGGCACGTCGGCGTCGGCGTCGCTGCCGGCGGTGCCGCGGAAGCGATCACGCCGCACCTGGGCGCGCCGCGCCGCGCGCTGCGCCGCCCGTTCGGCGTCGGTGTCGCCGAGCCAGGGCTCGGGCTGCACCTCGTCGTCGGACAGCACGAACTCCGAGTCGGTCTGCTCGACCGGCGTGTCAGGCGGCGGCGGCATCGTCACGTCGCGCAGCGACAGCACCACCGGCTCGGCCGCTGCGGGCGCTGCCGCCGGCGGCAGCGGCGCCCGGCGCCG
>JBGAMU010000063.1:0-46388 GCA_044222685.1 Burkholderiaceae bacterium | reverse complement strand
GTACGCGACGACGACGGCCCGGACACGGCACGCGCCAAGATGCTGGCCTTCGTCGGGGACCCCGACGTGGTCGACCGCCTTGCCGCGGCAACCGGTCTGAGCGCCACGACGTATCCGCTGCACGAGGTTTACTGGGCCGCGCGCAAGGTGCTCGAGATCCTCGCCGCCGCCGGCCCGGTGGTCGTGCTGATCGACGACATCCACTGGGCCGAGCCCGCGTTTCTGGAACTGCTCGACCACGTGTTGGCGACCGCCAAGGACGCGCCGATCCTGCTGCTGGCCACCGCCCGCCACGAACTGCTCGAAGAGCGCCCCGACTGGGGCGATCAGGCCGGCGCACTGAACTTGGTGGCGCGACCGCTCAGTGACGTCGAATCCGCGCAGGTGATCGCCAACCTGCTCGGCCAGGCCGGGCTCGGCGAGGACGTGCTCGCACGCATCGTCGGGGCAGCCGAAGGCAACCCGCTGTACGTCGAGCAGATGTTGTCGATGCTGATCGAGAGCGGGGCGCTGCGCCGGCAGGCCGATGGCCGCTGGGTGCGCGCCGACACGATGGCCGAGATTCACGTGCCGCCGACGATCCAGGCGCTGCTCGAGGCGCGCCTCGATCGGCTGGGCCGTGCCGAGCGTGCCGCGGTCGAGCCGGCGTCGGTGATCGGGCTCGAGTTCGCACAGCCGGCGGTGCAGTCGCTGCTACCGGAGTCACTGCGCACGGGCATCCACGAGCACATGAACGCGCTGACGCGCAAACAGCTCATCCGGCTGTCGCGCGCCGTCGAGGCCGAGCCGGTCTACCGCTTCCAGCACCAGTTGGTGCGCGACACGGTCTACAACGGGCTGCTCAAGCGTGTTCGCGCTTCCCTGCACGTCGAATTCGTGCGCTGGGCCGACATGGTCAACGCGGACCGCGACCGGGCACGCGAGTTCGAGGAGATTCTGGGTTACCACCTCGAGCAGGCGACGCACTACCTGCGCGAGCTCGGCCCGCTCGATGAAGCGGGTTTGGCCACCAGCCTGGACGCGGCCAGGAGATTGGGGCGCGCGGGTCGACGCGCGTTCGGTCGCGCCGACTTCCCGGCGGCTGTCAACCTGTACCGCCGCGCGACCCAGATTGCACCCACGATGCACATCGACCGGTTGTCGTTGCTCCCCGAACTCGGTGAGGCGCTGCAGGAAGTCGGTGACTTCAGCGGGGCCGCCCGCGTGATCGACGAGGCGTTGGCCGCCGCGCAACAGCTCGGTGACCCTCGCCTCGGCGCCTCGGCACGGCTCAGACGGATGTTCGTCAGGCTGTTCGGCGGAGAACCAGGCGACTGGAGCGCCGCTGCACTGCGCGCAGCCGAGGAAGCGATTGTCACGCTGGCACCGATGAATGCCCATAACGAGCTCGCCATCGCCTGGCGACTCAAAGCCTTCGTACACGGCGTGGCCGGCCGCTATCTACAGGCCAACGAGGCCACGGTTCACTACATGAATCACGCCAAGCTGGCGGGCAACAAGCGCCTGCTGGCGCGCAGCGGACTGGGGCTGGCAAACGGACTTCTGCCCGGCCCGACACCGGTGCTGGAAGGCATTGCCCAGTGCGAAGGCATCATGAGCGAAATCGGGTACGACCGGCATGTGCTGGGGATCGTGATGTGCATCACCGCGCAGCTGCGGGCGATGAACGGCGAATTCGATGCGGCGCGCGCGCTTTGCTCGAAGGGCCGCGCCTCGTTGCGCGAACTGGGCAACGGCGTGATAGCAGCACAAACCGGAGTCGACCTTGCGCGAATCGAGTTGCTCGCCGGAGATTTGCCGACGGCAGAGCGCGAACTGAGGGCCGATTTCGAGTATCTGCGTCAATCCGGCGAGTCATACGTGCTGGCGACGGTGGCGGCCGTGCTGGCCCGCCTGATGCGCGAGCAAGGGCGCGACGACGATGCGCTCGAGATGCTCCGCCACGCGCGGGCCGCTGCGGCCGATGATGATGTGGATGCCCAGGTGCAATGGCGCTGCGTGCAAGCTCCCATCCTGGCTCGCCAGGGCCTCGCCAGCGAAGCCGAAGCGCTCGCCCGCGAAGCCATCGCACTGGCTGCAACGACAGACGCGCCGTTGCTTCAAGCCGAGTCACGCAGCGACCTGGCCGACCTGCTGGCGCAGACAGGTCGCCTCGACGAGGCGCTCGCGCTCTTCGAGGAGGCGGCGAGGATCTGGTCTGCCAAGGGCGATCACGTATCGGCTACCCGTGCGCGTGCGCGGGCTGCCGACATTCACGAGGGGCGATGCTCGCGTCGGAGTCTGCACCCCTAGTTCGTGTAGCGACCGTTGTCGATCGCCCTGATCACGAACTCCCAATCCCCCTCGAACCCCGCCGGAACCGGCGCCTTCGGCGTGCCCTTCTTGGCGTAGGCCTTGCGCAGCGAACGATCCTCGCAGGGAATTCCGCTCTGAGGCAGCGCACCGAACGAAGTGTCCGTACAGGCCGGAACCTCGATGATCGCCGACGAGAGCGTGTGCTGATAGAAGATCCGCGCGCTGTCGATGCGCGCGCCCTTGGCGATCGTGGAGGCGTCCCGCCGCAGCGTGATCTCCAGCAGTGAACTGAAGGTGCCGGGAATCGTCAGTTCAGACGTGTTGCAGGTCAGCAGGTCGGCCGCGCAGCCACCGGCAATGACCGTCTCGAGAATCCTGGCTGTCGTTGAAGTCGACACATTCGCCGGCACCTTGACCTGCGTCGCCCAGGGGTCTGCCGCGGTGGCGACGCCGCTGCCGGTGAAGAACGTGAGTGCCGACGTGTTCGACGGAACCACGGACGACACCTGATCGGGATTGGGTGGCTCGAGGGCCGTGGCCTGCGCGGCACGGAACCCGTCGTTGCCACCGTTGCCGCTTTCGTCCCAGAAGGCTCGCCAGGACAGGTCGATCTCGCTGCCGTCGGACGGCGCGTTGAAGGCAATCTGGAAGCTGCGCGATGCGCCGGAGGCGAGCGGCGAGAAACTGCAGACGACCTCGCTCGGGCTGTTGGGTGCCGAGCAGTTCGGATCGCTTCCAGGCGCGTGGAACGTCGCCGCACTCGCGCCGCCCAAGACGCTGGCGCGAGCGACGAAGCGCCAGCCGCTGATGGTGGGTTGCGACGGATTGACGATCACGACATCGTATTGCGCGTAGGTCGGCTGCGCCGGCGTGCTGAGCTGAACCGGGCTCAGCCTCGGCGTTGCAGAACCCGACAGATCGGCGGCAATCGCCGGCGTCGCCAAGCAGGCGACGCATTGTGCCGCCATCACCGGCAGCCATTTCAAGGTCCGCATGGTCTTCTCCAGTTGCTCTGAACGAGTGTTCGACCGAGCCCGCTCACGCTGCATCGCTCGCGTCGCATCTGCGCTTTCCCCGGCAGATGCGGGCGCTTCACACCGCCGCTGGCAATGTGGAGATGATCGAGGTGGATCGAACAGGCGCCATGCTGCGCCCGCCTTGAAGAATGTCAATACCCCGCGAAGGGTGCGTCAGGTCGATTTCACCAGGCTGGACACCACGCCCTCCACCGCTTCCTTCAGCTTGTCCTTGGCCAGTTGCCGGCATTGCTCGGCGTTGGCATTCGGGATCGAGTCGAAGGCCGTGGCCATCTTCTCGGGCTTGAACAGCGGCCGCCGCGTGCCCGACGTCAGCGGCACCATCATGACGCGCGCGGTGACGACGCACACGTTGGCGGCGGTCATGCCGCCCTCGACCTGGCTGGCCCAGGCCCACTTGCTGACCGGGTAGAGCTTCCACACGCGGGCCGGGATGCCGTCGGCGAGCACCGCCCTGGCGGTCTTGGCGTCGATCAGCCGCTCGACCGAATGGTCGACCAGCTGCGCATTCCGGGGCACCTGCGCCGAGGCGGCGGTTGCCAGGCACGCGGCCAGGAGAACGATCGAGGTCTTCATCGGCAATCCTTTTCGAGCCGGGCTCGGCGCGGCGGCGCCAGTGTAGCCAAGCCGTGCCTTCAATCCATCCTCGGAGGCCAGCGATGCGTCTCGCCCTGGCATGACCGGCACCAGGCATACAGCGCGTCGTACAGCACCAGGCCATGGCGCAGCATCTCGTGGTCGTCGCTGTACACCTGGGACAGCCCGAGCGAGATCGCATACAGACCGGCCGATTGCGGCGCCAGCTCCAGCCGCGAGGTGTCGGCCCCGCGCACGATGAGCGCCAGTTGCGCCAGCGCGGGATCGTCCAGCGTGTACCTGGCGAGAAAGGCATCGAAGCTGCACCGCTCGCCGACGTGCGTGAGTTCGACGCCGGGCACGTCGTAGGCGGTCGCACCGGTTTCCTGTGCCACGCGCATCACGTCGCGCGCAGGCACGTACAGGAACTCCGGTTCGCGATCGATGAAGCGCGCCACCAGCCACGGACAGGCGATGCGGTCGATCTTCGGCCGTTCGCGGGTGACCCACTTCATGACGGCGCTCCCGGCGCCGCCAACGGCCGCACGGCGTGGCCCGCCTGTTTCCACGCGGTGATGCCGCCGTCCAGGTGGCGCGCGTCGAGCCCCATCGCGCGCAGCGCCGCGGTCAGGCCCTGGCTGATCTCGTGGCCGTGCGCGCAATAGACGACGACCGGCCGGCCCTTCGGCACCTCGTCCTTCCAGTCGAGCCAGCGCGCCGGGTCGAGCCAGCGACCGCCCGGGACGTCGGTGCCGTCGGCCGCCCGTGCCTGCGCCCGGCGCACGTCGAGCAGTTCGAAGCCGAAGCCGGCGGATTGCCACAGCGCGAGCTCGGGCACGGTGATGACGCTCATGATGAACCTCCTACTTCAACAGGTACACGGCCAGGCCGACGACGGCGCAGCCGGCGATGACTTCGATGACGCCGCGCTTGAAGCGCAGCAGCGCCACGGCAGCCCCCAGCGCGATCGCCGCCGACGCCGCATCGAAGGGTCCCTGCAGCCCCTGCGGCCACAGCACGTGGTAGCCGAAGAAGAGCGCCAGGTTGAGGATCACGCCGACCACCGCGGCGGTGATCGCGGTCAGCGGCCCGGTGAAGGTGAGGTCGTCGTGCGTCGATTCCACCAGCGGGCCGCCGGCCAGGATGAAGACGAACGACGGCAGGAAGGTGAACCACGTCACCACCGTGGCGGCCACCGCGCCGGCGAGCCAGCGCTGCTCGGCGCCGAACAGCGCGGCAAGCTCGGCGCTCTGCCAGCCACCGACGAAGCCGACGAAGGCGACCACCATGATCAACGGGCCCGGCGTGGTTTCGCCGAGCGCCAGGCCGTCGATCATCTGCACCGGCGTGAGCCAGCCGTGGTGCACGACCGCACCCTGGTACACGTAGGGCAGCACGGCATACGCGCCGCCGAACGTGAGCAGCGCGGCCTTGGTGAAGAACCAGCCCATCTGCGCCAGCGTGCCGTGCGCGCCCTGCAGCGCCACCAGCAGCGCCATCGGTGCGAGCCACAGCGCGACGCCGACACCCAGCACCGCGACCAGCCGCGCCGCCCTGAAGCGCGCATGCGCCGGCGTGGGCGTCGTGTCGTCGATCAGCGCCGGACCGTACGACGCTTTCGCGGCGCCGTGCGCGCCGCCGGCGCGAAAGCGCTCGGGTGCCATGCGCCCGCCGATGTAGCCGACCACCCCGGCGCCCAGCACGATCAGCGGGAACGGCAGGTTGAGCGCGAAGATCGCGACGAACGCGGCGGCCGCAATGGCCCACAGCACGCCGTTCTTCAGCGCCCGCGAGCCGATGCGATGCGCCGCGTGCACGACGATCGCCGTAACGGCCGGCTTGATGCCGTAGAACAGGCCCGCCACCAGCGGCAGGTGGCCGAACGCCATGTAGATCCACGACAGCGCGATCAGGATCAGCAGCGACGGCAGCACGAACAGGCCGCCGGCGACGATGCCGCCCCACGAGCGGTGCATCAGCCAGCCGATGTAGGTGGCCAGCTGCTGCGCCTCGGGGCCCGGCAGCAGCATGCAATAGTTCAGCGCGTGCAGGAAGCGCCGCTCGCTGATCCAGCGCCGGCGCTCGACCAGCTCGGTGTGCATCACCGCGATCTGCCCGGCCGGTCCGCCGAAGCTGATGAAGCCGAGCTTGAGCCAGAAGGCGAAGGCCTGGCCGAAGCTCACCGGGCCCGGGACGACCGCATCGGTCGAGGGCAGCGCCGGTGTGATGTCGGTGCCGCTCATGTCGGCATCTCCTTCTCGAATGCGGCAAGCAGCCCTTCGAACACGCCGTTGGCCACCAGCAGCAGCTGGTCGTCGTCGCCGATCGCCTCGCGCATGCCGGCCAGCACGCGCTCGACACCATCGGTCTCCGGTGGCTGCACGCCGCCCGCATCGAGCGCGTGCACCAGCGCACCCAGCCGCAACAGCGCCGGCGTCTGCAGCTCGAAGCTGGCCAGCAGCACCTCGAACGTGACGCGCGCGCCGACGTGGCTGAACGTGGCGCCGTCGAAGTCGAAGCCGATCGCCTTCTTCGGACAGTCGGCCGGCGACTTGAGCCACAGGAAGCGCGCCTGCGGATCGATGAAGCGGCGGATCAACCAGGCGCTCGCCAACCGGTCGACCCAGGGCCGGCGCCGCGTCGCCCAGACGCGGCCGCGATACAGCTCGGGGCGCAGCCGCGTGATGCGCTGCGGGCGCGCGGCGTGCGGCTCGTCGGGCGACAGTGCCTGCATCGTGTCGGCCTCCAATTCGCTCACGGCGCCCAGCGCCTGGCGCTGCGCTTCGCCAGCGAAGAAGTCGATCGCCTGCAGTTGCTCGAGCGCCTTGCGCAACTTGCGTGCTTGCTTCAAGGCGTCGGCCGCCGTGTCGGCCGAAAGGCCCGCCCGACACGATGCCACCTCGGCCAGCAGGCGCGCGTAGTCGTCACCGCGGTCGAACAGTGGCTGAAAACCCTCGTGCTCGGTGGCCAGCAGATGCGCCTCGCCGCCCTGCGCCCGCACGTCGGCAGCGATGTCGGCCAGCCGCTCGGCGTGGCCATCACGCTCGGGCAGCAGGTAGACGCCGTCGCGCAACACGGCGGCGCCGGCACTCTTGAGCGCCCGCCAGGCCCGCATGCGGGCGGTGGCATTGCTCGTCGGCAGCGACAGGATCAGCAGGTGCCAGCGCATTTGGTAGAGATTACTACATCTTTGTAGATATCGATATATATCCTCGTCGTCATCGCCCCTGCGCCAATTCGCTACAACCTGTGACGCAGGATGTGTCGCGCCCCGGTGTCGCCTGCGCGCGTCAGTGCCGCTCAATTGGCGCAAACGATAGGCGTCGCGGCACGTCCATTCACTAGAGTGGCAGGCGATCGCTTTCGACGGCTGTGCACTGCGCCACGCGTCTTTCGCCGACGCGGACAACAACTACAGGAGACAAACATGCAAGCTCGCCCATCCAACGCCCGCCGCTGCATCGCCGTTGCGGCAGCACTCGCCGCCTGCCCGGCCCTTGCGCTCGCGCAGTCCGACGCGCCGACGGTCGTCGTCACCGGCACGCGGCTGCCCGCCAGCGCCACCGGCCTGGCGCAGAACGTGACCGTGATCGACCAGAAGGAGATCCAGCAGTCCAACCCCGCGCGCATCGAGGACATCCTCGCACGCGTGACCGGCGCCTATGTCGACTCGGCCGGTCAGGCCGGCGGCTTCGCGTCGCTGTACATGCGCGGCGCCGAGAACAGCCACCTGCTGATCCTGCTCGACGGCGTGAAGCTCAACGACCCGACCACCACGCGCGGCAGCGCCTACGACCTGAGCTCGATCGACATCAACCAGATCGACCGCATCGAGGTGCTGCGCGGCCCGGCGTCGGCCGTCTACGGCGGCGAGGCGCTGGCCGGCGTGGTGCACATCATCACCAAGCGCGCGACGCGCAGCGGCCTGGCCGGCAGCGGCTACGTCGCCGCGGGCGGCGATCATCACCGGCGGATCGGCGCCTCGGTCGGTTTCGGCCAGCCGAACGTGCAGGCGCAGATCACCGCCGGCAGCAGCCAGGACGGCACCAGCGACAGCGACGGCGGCAAGCTGCGGCTGGACAGCGTGTCGGGCTCGGTGCGTTTCATGCCCGGCGCCGGGCTCGACGGCGAGGTCTTCGCCAGCCACGTGCAGCGCAAGAGCGAGGCCTTCCCCGACGACAGCGGCGGCGCGCGGTTGGCCGTCAACCGCGCCAAGACACTGCGCGACTCCACCGACCAGGCCTTCGGCGCCAAGCTGGGCTGGGGCGACCCGCGCGTCGTGCGCGTGGCCGGCAGCGTGACCCTGTTCGACCGCGAGGAACATGCCGACAACGCCTTCGTCGACGGCGGCGTGCGCTTCCCGGTGCCACCGTTCGTCAGCGACACCAACATGCAGCGCACCAACGCCGTGGTCACGGCCACCCACGAGTACGGCGATCGCGCCAGCATCGTGGCCGGCTTCGAGCACCAGATCGAGGACGGCGACCTGACCAGCGTGGGCGACTTCTTCGGCGCCGGCTCGCCGCAGACGCTGACTTTCGCGCTGAAGCGCAAGACCAACGCCGTGTTCGCCGAGGGCCGCATCAAGCTCGGCGGCGGCGTGGCGCTGCAGATCGGCGCGCGCCACGACAAGGTCGAGGGCATCTCCGCCGTCGACACGCCGCACCTGGGCGCGGTGTGGGACCTGCCCAACGGCGCCACCACGCTGAAGGCGATGTACGGCAAGGGTTTCAAGCCGCCGAGCTTCTTTGCGCTCGGCTTTCCGATCGGCGGCAACCCCGACCTGCGCCCCGAGCGCAGCAAGAACGCCGAGATCACCGCGGTGCACCGGCTCGACAACGCGGGCACCTCCGTGCAGGTGAGCGTGTTCAAGATCGAATACAAGGACCTGGTCGACTTCGACGGCGCGACGTTCACCAACATCAATCGCGGCACCATCGTCGTCAAGGGCATCGAGCCCGAGCTCAAGTGGCGCGTGGTCGACCGCGTGCGCCTGCAGCTCGGCGCCACGCTGCTCAACATCGACGTGCGCGACGGCCTGCAGCCGCTGCGCAACCGGCCCGAGACCAAGGCCGCGGCCAGCGTCGTCTACGACATCAGCGCCCGCGAGTCGGTGTTCGTCGGCCTCAACCACACCGGCAAGTACCTCGACCGCTCCAACCCGACCGGCGACATCGACATGCCGGCCTACTCGGTGGTCGACGCCGGCTGGGGCATGAGCTACGGCGCCTTCCGCGTCAAGGTGTCGATCGACAACCTGTTCGACAAGCAGTACGAGCAGTTCGTCGGCTTCCCGGCGCAGGGCCGGCGGCTGCGCGCGGAGCTGCGCGGCACGTTCTGAACGAGTGGAGCCTCGTATCGTCGCCGCGTCAGCGGCGACGATAGGCCGACAGCATCGCGATCACCAGCACCGCCAGCGCGACCATCAGGCCCATGCCCTCGCGCGCGGTCTCCTCCTGCATCCACACCGCCTTCTGCCAGAAGTTCGGCATCGTGGGCCAGTAGTACCAGACGAGACCCGCCCACGCCGCGATGCTGGCCCACAGCCAGCCGAGCCACTGCACCGACTGAAAGGCGCGGCGTCGGAAGCCGGCCATGAAGGCCCAGAACGCCGGCACCAGGTAGTAGACGGCCCAGAGCGCCCAGTCGGGGTCGTTGTACTGCACGGCGGCGAAGCCGAGCATCGTCACCAACGTCAGCGTATTCAGCAATCTCAGCATCGGCTCGCTCCGCGACAACCCGCCGCGATTGTGGAGCCGCTGCGTCAGGGCGAGAAGCTGTCGCTCTTGATGTAGGCCACGACGGCCATGCGCTGTTGCAGGCTGAACACGGCCTTCCACGGCGGCATGGCCTTGAAGCCGTAGGTGACGCGGTCGTAGATGAAGTCTGGCGTGTAGCTGCCGGGCTTGAGCTTGGGTGCCTTGCCGGGGTAGGCCGAGTTGCCGTGGCAATGGCGGCACTGCTCCTGCCAGACGGCCTTGCCGGCATCGACATTGGCGGCATCGCCCAGGAACGCCGGTTCGAACTTCGGCGGCGGCTCCTCGGCGGCCGGGGCCGGCGCGGTGGCCTGCGCCAGTGCGCCCAGCGCTGCCAGCGCCAACGCGATGGCGGCGATGCCGCGCAGCGCCGTCCGCTGATCACGTGAATGCATAGGTCGGTTCCTCATCGGTGCAACCGTCAGTTTGCCCAATCGCAAAAAAAACCGCCACCGCGGTGCGAGCACCCCGGTGGCGATGTGCGTGTATCGACTATTGCGTGATCTTGTAGATCGTGTCCAGCGAGCCGTTCGGCCCGGTGGTGATCGACGTCAGCACGTAGACCTCGCCGGCGGCGTCCTGCGCAAAGGCCAGCACGTAGGGCAGCTTGCCCTGCATGTTGGTGACCTGCGCCACGTCCATCGTCCACTTGCCGTCGCTGCCCTTGGTGCCGATGAAGATCTGGCCATCCATCTCGGCGAAGCCCTTGCTCCAGTCGCCGAAGATGTACTTGCCCTTCAGGCCCGCAGCCGCGCCGCGGTGGACATAGCCGCCCGTGATCGAGATGCCCTTGCAACCGTTCGGCTTGGCCGTGCAGTTGTTGTACTCGATGATGGCGGGCGTGATGCCGGCCTTGTCGCAGTTGGCGGGATGGTCGTCCGGCTTCAGGTAGTCGAAGCAGCGCATGATGCCCTCGACCCGGCGCCAGCCCATGTTCTGGCCCTTGCCGATCAGCTTGACGGTCTCGTAGCTGTTCTGCTGCACGTCGCCGCAGTACAGCTCGGCCGCGTTGCTGCCCATGTCGAACGAGCAGCGCCACGGGTTGCGCAGACCGTAGGCCCAGATCTCCGGGTTGGCGTCGCGCTTGCCGACGAAGGGGTTGTCGGGCGGAATGCCGTAGGGCTTGCCGGCGGTGCGCTTGTCGACGTCGATGCGCAGGATCTTGCCGAGGTTGATCGTCAGGTCCTGGCCGTTGCCGATGGCCGGGTTGTGGCCGATGCCCCAGTCGTTGGCGTAACCGCCGTCGCCGGTGGAGATGTAGAGCATGCCGTCGGGCCCGAAGCCGATCCAGTGGCCGTTGTGGTTGAACTGCGGCCAGCTGTTGCTCATGATGCGGCGCGCGCTGCTCGGGTCGGCCGTGTTCTTGTCGGTCGACGACACCGTGTACTCCTCGACCACGTTGCTGTGGTCGTACCAGAGCATCTGGCCGAGATCGCTCTGGTAGTCGAGGTGCGCGCTGTAGGCGACGTAGAACTTGCCGTTGTCCTTGAACTTCGGGTGGAACGCGAGGCCGAGCAGGCCGCGCTCGTCGAAGTCGTGGAACAGCGTCTTGATCTTGCTGCGGATGTCGAGGAACGGCGTGGCGCCGAGCTTGCCGCCCTCGAGGATCTTGATGCGGCCGTTCTGTTCGATGATGAACATGCGGCTGTCGCCGGGCGGCTGCACCATGGCGAGCGGCGTGTTGATGCCGCTCACCACCTTCTCGAGCTTGATTTGCGTTTGAGCCATCGACGGCGCACCGGACCATGCCAACAAGGCGGCCACTGCGATCGATGCACCCAGCTTCAGTGCTTTCATGTGTCTCCTCCAGCGTTGTGGAACCAACTGCTTGCCCCACGCGCTCGCGCGGTGCGCTCGCTGTCGATGGGGAAGGCGCAGTGTAGGCATATGCCGCAGACGCTTCAATCGATGTTTGACGCTGGCCGACAAGTGTCTTGGTGGGCCTACGCGGGTTTGTCTGGACGCTGTCGGGCCGATCGCTCCAATCAGGTACAGGGTCCGTGGGTACGCCGGAACTCGCGTGGCGTCATCGCCGCCGGGTCGGCGAACAAGCCGCGTCGCGCCGCGCGTGCGGCGCGCTCCTCGGCCGCGTACGGCCCCGGGTGCGAGCGCCAGCGGTAGCTCCAGGCCAGCCCTTCGCGCACCAGCTGGGCGCCGATGTCGATGTCGTCGCGCATCAGGCGTCCGAGCTGCCGGCCGTGTTCGTCGTGCGGTCCTTCGACGACGCGCACGCCGCGGCCGAGCACCAGCTCGCGCAGGCGATCGCGCGCCGGCTCGCCCCACGGCTGGCAGCGCTCGGGCGCATCGATGCCCTGCACGCGCAGCTTCACCGGCCGCCCGCCGCCCTGCGGCCGTATCCACAGCGTGTCGCCGTCGCTGACGCGGGTGACCACGCCCTGCAGCGCGGGGCAGGACGCGCCGGCCAGCAGCAAGACCAGCCCGATCGTCAGGCGTGCCAGCGTCGGCTTCATGGCCGGATGCCCATTCATGCGGTGATCCTTCGCGCCCGGCGCGGCGGCGGCGGTGCGTCGAGCACGGCCTGCGCCTCCTGGAGCATGCGCGCCAGCCGATCGGCGAGCTTCTGCGTCGTCAGCTGCTCGCGGAAGCGCTCGACCATCAGCGCGAGTGCGAACGGGCTCGGCGCGCGCAGCGTGACGGCCTCGACGCGCTGGCCGCGCATGCGCTTCAGGCTGGCGCGCAGGCGCCGCAGGTCGAGCTCCTGCGCCAGCACCTCGGCCTCGGCCTGTCCGAGCAGCAGGTTGTCGGGGTCGTACTGGCGGAACACCTCGTAGAACAGGCTCGAACTCGCCTGCAGCTGCCGCGTGCTCTTGGGCGCGCCGGGATAGCCGGTGAAGACGAGCCCGGCCACGCGCGCGATCTCGCGAAAGCGGCGCTGCGCCAGCTCGCTGCTGTTCAGGCTGGCCAGCACGTGCGCCAGCAGGTCGGCCTCGTCGAGCACGCTCTGGTCGAGCAGCGGCGAGGCATCGAGCGGCTCGGCGGCGAGCAGCTCGAAGCCGTAGTCGTTGACCGCCAGGCTGAAGGTGTTGGGCGCCGTGCGCGCGAGACGCCAGGCGATCAGGCTGGCCAGGCCCAGGTGCACGTAGCGGCCGGCAAACGGATAGACGAAGACGTGGAAGCCCTCGCGCGAGCCGAACTGCTCGACCAGCAGCGTCTCGGGCGTCGGCAGCCGCGACAGCCGCTGCTGCGCGTCGAGCATCGGCCGGGCCGCCTGCAGCTCGGGCTCGAAGAAGTCGCCCTGGCGCGCCGACTGCAGCACCGCCAGCGTGGCGTCGGCCAACTCGCTGGACAGCGGCATCTTGCCGCCGGCCCAGGCCGGCACGATGCCGGTCTTCTTGCTCGCCTTGCGCACGTAGGCCGCCATGTCCTGCGTGCGCACGTACTCGAGCACACGGCCGGCGAAGACGAAGTGGTCGCCCTTCTTCAGGCGCGCGATGAAGCCCTCCTCGATCTGGCCGATGGTGCCGCCGGACAGCCATTTGACGAGCATCGACGACTCGCTGACGATCGTGCCCACCTGCAGCCGATGGCGCATCGCGATGCCGCGATCGGGCACCCGGTACACGCCGTCGTCGCCCTCGACCACGCGGTGGTACTGTGGATACGCCTTCAGGCTCGAGCCGCCGCGGGTGACGAAGTCGAGCGCCCAGCGGAACTCGGCGCGCGTGAGCTCGCGGTAGCTCCAGGCACTGCGCACCTCGTCGAACAGTTCGTCGGCGCGAAAGCCGCCGGCCAGCGCCATGCTCACCAGGTGCTGCACCAGCACGTCGAGCGGCTTGTCGGGCGCGAAGCGTTTCTCGATCTGCCGCGCCAGCGCGGCACGGCGCGCCGCCACCGCCTCGACCAGTTCCAGCGTGTGCGTCGGCACCATCGTCACCCGGCTGGCGCGACCGGGCTGGTGGCCGGAGCGGCCGGCGCGCTGCAGCAGCCGCGCCACGCCCTTGGCCGAGCCGATCTGCAGCACCCGCTCGACCGGCAGGAAATCGACGCCGAGGTCGAGCGACGAGGTCGCTACCACCGCCTTCAACGTGCCGGCCTTGAGCCCGGCCTCGACCCATTCGCGCGTGCCCTTGTCGAGCGAGCCGTGGTGCAGCGCGATCTGCCCGGCCCACTCGGGCCGCGAGCGCAGCAGCATCTGGTACCAGATCTCGGCCTGCGAACGCACGTTGGTGAACACCAGCGTCGGCCCGCCGGTTCGCTCGATCTCCTCGACCACCGGCTGCTCCATCTGCGCGCCGAGGTGTCCGCCCCACGAAAAACGCCCCGGGTCGGCCGGCAGCAGCGTGTCGATGACCAGCGGCTTGTCGATGCGGCCCTGCACCAGCGCGCCGTCGTCGCCGGCGAGCAGCGCGTGCATCGCCTCGTCGAGGTTGCCGAGCGTGGCCGACAGGCCCCATACCTGTAGCGCCGGATTCCAGCGCTTCAGCCGCGCCAGCGCGAGCTGCACCTGCACGCCGCGCTTGTTGCCGATCATCTCGTGCCACTCGTCGACGATCACCGTGTGCACGCGGCCCAGGCGCTCGTGCGCATCGGCGCGCGTGAGCAGCAGCGTGAACGACTCGGGCGTCGTCACCAGCGCCTGCGGCAGCTTGCGGTCCTGCTTCGCGCGTTCGCCCGCCGGCGTGTCGCCGGTGCGCAGGCCCACGCTCCAGCCGGGTGCGCGCTCGGGCAGCGGCAGGGCCAGCGCCCGCATCGTGTCGGCGGCCAGTGCGCGCATCGGCGTCAGCCACAGGGCCTGCAGCCCGCTGTCGCCCGGCCGCGCCCGGTCGAGCACGCCCATCCACACCGCGTAGGTCTTGCCGCTGCCGGTGGTGGCGTGCAGCAGCCCGCTGCGGCCGGCCGCCATCGCCGCCCAGACGTCGCGCTGGAACTGGAAAGGTTGCCAGCCAAGACCGGCGAACCAGCCCTCGGCGCCGAAGCCATGCGCGCTCATGGGCCATTATTGGGGCGTCCGAGGACGGGGCCGCCCTTGCCGCGCCTTGAGCAGAGTCAAGAGCAGGCGGTCGATCGCACTGCAACATGGTCGCATGGACGACCGCGACCCGGCGCCCGTGTTCAGCGCGCGGGGCCTGACCAAGCTTTACCGCACCGGCGAGGTCGAGGTGCGTGCACTCAGCGGCGTGGATCTGGACATCCGCCGCGGCGAGTTCATCGTGCTGCTGGGTCCGTCGGGCAGCGGCAAGTCGACGCTGCTCAACATCCTGGGCGGGCTCGACATCCCGACCACCGGCGAGGTGCGCTTCGGCGAGCACCGGCTGGATGGCGCCAGCGAAGCCGAACTGACCCGCTATCGCCGCGAGCACGTCGGCTTCGTGTTCCAGTTCTACAACCTGATCCCCAGCCTCACGGTGCGCGAGAACGTGGCGCTGGTGACCGACATCGTCGAGCACCCGATGTCGGTCGACGAGGCGATTCACCGCGTCGGCTTGACGCCGCGGCGCGACCACTTCCCGGCGCAGCTGTCGGGCGGCGAGCAGCAGCGCGTGGCGATCGCGCGCGCGATCGTCAAGCAGCCCGACGTGCTGCTGTGCGACGAGCCCACCGGCGCGCTCGACTACCAGACCGGCAAGCTGGTGCTGGAGGTGATCGAGCGCATCAACCGCGAACTCGGCACCACCGCGATCGTGATCACGCACAACGCCGCGATCGCCGGCATGGCCGACCGCGTGATCCGCCTCGGCGACGGCCGCGTGCTGAGCGTGGAGATCAATCCGCACAAGGTGTCGCCGTCGGAGCTGTCGTGGTGACAGCGGCGTTCGCATCGCCGAGGCGCTCGGAACGACCCATGTCGCCCTTCGACCGCCCGCGCATCACCCCATGAAAGCCCTCGACCGCAAGCTGCTGCGCGATCTGCGCCTGATGTGGAGCCAGGCGATCACCATCGCACTGGTCGTCGGCAGCGGCATCGGCGGCTTCATCACCACGCTGTCGGCGGTCGATTCGCTGGCGGTGGCACGCGACACCTATTACGCGAGCGGGCGCTTCGCCGACGTGTTCGCCGGCGTCAAGCGCGCACCGCAATCGCTGGTCGGCGTGCTGGGCGGCCTGCCCGGCGTGGCCGACGTGCAGACCACCACCGAGATGGCGGTGCGCGTCACCCTCGAGGGCAAGTCCGACCCGATCATCGGCCAGCTGATCGGCCTGGATCCGCGGCATCCGCAGCGCCTCAACCGCGTGACCGTGCGCAACGGTCGTGGGCTCGACGCCGAGGCCGACGCGCGCAGCGGCGATGGTGCCATCGCCGCGCTGGTGTCGGCCACCTTCGCCGATGCCCATGGCCTGAAACCCGGCGCCCGGCTGTCGGCGCTGATGAACGGCAAGCGGCGCACGCTGGTGGTGGCTGGCATCGCGCTGTCGCCCGAGTACGTGTTCGCCGGGCTGTGGGGCATGCCCGATCAGCGCGGCTTCGGCGTCTTCTGGATCGACGCCGCGGCGATGGCGGCCGCCTACGACATGGAGGGTGCGTTCAACCGCGTGGCCGTCCGCCTCGCGCCGCAGGCGCGCGAGCGCGAGGTGATCGACGCGCTGGCCCGCCAGCTCGGGCCCTACGGTGGCCGCGAGGCGATCGGGCGTGCCGACCAGACCTCGCACGCGATGCTCGACAACGAGATCAAGGAGCAGCACGTGCTCGGCACGGTGCTGCCGTCGATCTTCCTGGCAGTGGCGGCGTTCCTTCTCAACGTGGTGATCTCGCGCCTGGTGTCCACCCAGCGCGAGCAGATCGCCGCGCTCAAGGCGCTGGGCTACCCGAACCGCACCATCGCGCTGCACTACCTGAAGCTGGTGCTGGCGATCGTCAGCGTCGGTCTCGTGATCGGCATCTGGATGGGCGACACGATGGGCAGCCTGCTGACCGGTCTGTACGCCGAGTTCTTCCGCTTCCCGGTGTTCGAGCACCGCATCGCACCGTGGCTGCTGGTGGTGAGCCTGAGCCTGTCGGTGGCCACCGCGGTGCTGGGCACGCTGAACGCCATCGCCGCCACCGTGCGGCTGACGCCGGCCGAGGCGATGCGTCCGCCCGCACCCGGGCACTACCGCCGCACGCTGCTCGAGCGCGTGCGCTGGCTCACCATCGGGCCGGGCCTGCGCATGATCCTGCGCAACATGGAGCGGCGCCCCTGGCGCACCGGCCTGGCGGTGGCCGGCGTGGCGGCGGCGGTGGCGATCGTCGTGATGGGCAACTTCTTCCGCGACGCGATCGAAGTCATCGTCGACACGCAGTTCAACCTGGTGATGCGCAACGACGTCGCGGTGTGGACGATCGAGCCGGTGGACGACAAGGCGCGGTTCGACCTCGCACGGCTGCCCGGCGTGTCGGCGGTGGAATCCAACCGCTTCGTGCCGGTGACGCTGGTCAACGGCCACCGCCGCGAACGCAGCCTGATCCGTGGCTATGCGCAGCGCCCCGAGCTGTACCGCATCATCGACGTCGACAACCGCGAGACGGTGCCCGATGGCGACGGACTGGTGCTCACCGACCGCCTGGCCGACAAGCTGGGCGTGCGCGTCGGCGACCGGCTGCGCGTCGAGGTACTCGAGGGCCGCGCGCGCACGCTCGACCTGGTGGTCGACGCCACCGTGCGCGAGATGATGGGCCTGAATGCCTACATGAACCGCGAGGCACTGAACCACGCGCTCGGCGACACCGACCTGTCCAGCGGCTTCGTGCTCGCGGTCGAACGCGGCCGCGAGGACGAGCTGCTGCGGGCCAGCCAGCAGTTGCCGCGCGTGGCCGGTGCCTTCAGCAAGGCGACGATGCTGCGCAACATGCAGGAGGTGAGCGCGCGCAACATCCGCATCATGAGCAGCGTGCTGACGCTGTTTGCGGTGGTGATCGCCGTCGGCGTGGTCTACAACAACGCCCGCATCGCGCTGGCCGAACGCACCTGGGAGCTGGCCAGCCTGCGTGTGCTGGGCTTCACCCGCGCCGAGGTGTCGGCGCTGCTGCTCGGCGAGATGGCGCTGGTGATCGGCGTGGCGCTGCCGCTGGGCATGGGCCTGGGCTACGCGCTGGTCCACACCGTGGCCGAGCTGCTGAAGAGCGACCAGTTCTACTTTCCGGTGCTGATCCGCGCACGCACCTACGCTTGGGCCGGCCTCGCGGTGCTGGCCGCCGGCGTGGCCAGTGCGCTGGTGGTGCGCCGGCGCATCGACCGGCTCGACATGGTGGCCGCCTTGAAGACGAGGGATTGAACAAATGCAGAAGAAGACATGGCTGTGGGCCGCCGGGGGCGCGGTGGTCGCGCTCGGCCTGCTGGTATGGGCGTTCGCGCCGCGGCCCGCCGACGTGGAAGTGGCCAAGGTAGACACCGGGCCGTTCGAGGTGACCATCGACGAGGACGGCAAGACGCGGCTGACCGAGCGCTACGTCGTCTCGGCCCCGCTGGCTGGGCGGCTGGCGCGCATCACGCTGCGCGAAGGCGATTCGGTCGCCGCCGACGCGGTGGTGGCGACACTGACCCCGGTGATGTCGCCGATGCTCGACGAGCGCACCGCGCGCGAGCTCGGTGCCCGCGTCGAGGCGGCGCAGGCCACGCTGCAGGGCGCGGCGACGCGCATCGAGCGCGCCAAGGTCGCGCTCGAGCAGGCGCGGCTGGAGCTCAAGCGCAGCGAGCAGCTGGCGCAGCAGGGCTTCGTGGCGCCGACCAAGCTTGACAACGACCGGCTCGGCGTCACCGCGGCCATGCGCGAAGTCGAGTCCGCCGTCGACGCACAGCACGTGGCCGGCCACGATCTCGAGGTCGCGCGGGCCGCGCTGTCGGCGATGCGCCAGGGTGCGGGCGCTGCTTCCGGGCGCGCCTTCGGCGTGCGCTCGCCGGTGGCCGGCCGCGTGCTGCGCATCGCGCAGGCGAGCGAGGCGACCGTGCCGCTGGGTGCCCCGCTGATCGACATCGGCGACACCGCCCGGCTGGAGGTGGTAGCAGAGCTGCTGACCACCGACGCGCTGCGCGCCGCGCCGGGCAGCCCGGTGCGCATCGAGCGCTGGGGCGGCACCGGCATCCTGCAAGGGCGCGTGCGGCGCATCGAGCCGGCCGCGTTCACCAAGGTGTCGGCGCTCGGCGTCGAGGAGCAGCGTGTCAACGTGCTGATCGACCTCACCAGCCCGCGCGAGCAGTGGCAGGCGCTAGGCGACGGCTTTCGCGTCAGCGTGCGCATCGTGACGCTGGCGCTGCCGCAGGCGGTGCGGGTGCCGATCAGCGCGGTGTTCCCCAGGCCCGACGGCAGCATGGCCGTCTTCGTGCTCGACGGCGGCCGCGCCCGCCTGACCGCGGTGGACATCGGCGCGCGCAACGGCACGCAGGCCTGGGTGAAGAGCGGCCTGGCCGACGGCGCGACGGTGATCGTCTATCCGGGCGCCGCGGTCAGCGACGGCGCGCGGGTGCGCGCGCGGGCCGTCTGACCGCGCGCGCGAAGAAGCGGTGCTTGGCCCATTCGGTGAGGCCGACATAGGCCACCACGATCAGCAGTGACACGCCCAGCAACGCTGGGGGCAGCGGCACGAAGCCGAACACCGCGGCCACCGCGCCGCTGTACGGCAGACCCAGCGCGAGCACGAACACCACCGCGGTGGACCACGCCAGCAACCGGCCCGGCCGGCTGCGCCAGGCCACGCGATGGGTGCGCAGCACCAGCACGACCGCGAGCTCGGTCAGCAGCGACACCATGAACCAGGCGGTCTGGAACAGCGCGGCGCCGGCAGCGAACAGCCACAGCAGCACCGCGAAGGTCAGCAGATCGAACAGGCTGCTGATCAGGCCGAACACGAGCATGAAGCGGCGCACCTCGGCGATGTGCCAGCGCTGCGGCTTGTGCAGGTGTTCGGCATCGACGTCGTCGGTGCTGATCGCCATCGACGGCAGGTCCGACAGGAAGTTGTTGAGCAGGATCTGCTTGGGCGCCAGCGGCAGGAACGGCAGCAGCGGCGCGGCCAGCGCCATGCTGATCATGTTGCCGAAGTTGGCGCTGGTGGTGATGGTGATGTACTTGAGCGTGTTGGCGAACGCGCGCCGCCCTTCCTCGACGCCGCGGCGCAGCACGTCGAGGTCACTGCGCAGCAGCACGACGTCGGCACTCTCGCGCGCCACGTCGGTGGCGCCCTCCACCGAGATGCCCACGTCGGCGGCGTGCAATGCCGGCGCGTCGTTGATGCCGTCGCCGAGGAAGCCCACCGCGTGGCCGCCATGCTGCAGCGCGCGCACGATGCGCTCCTTCTGCTGCGGGTCGATCTCGGCGAACAGGTCGACGCGCGGCGCACGCTGCCACAGCGCCTCGTCGCGCATCGTGGCGATCTCGCCGCCGGTGAGCAGCCGCTGGTGGTCGAGCCCGATGCGCTCGGCCAGGTGCGCAGCCACGTAGCGGTTGTCGCCGGTGATGACCTTCAGGTGCAGGCCCAGGCGCTTGAGTTCCTGCAACGACTGCTCGACGCCGGCCTTCGGCGGATCGCTGAACGTGAGGAAGCCCTCGAAGCACATCCCCACCTCGTCGTCGCGGCCATAGGAGGCCAACGCCGCGCGCCGCAAGGTCGACACGCCCAGCACGCGCAGGCCGGCGGCACCGGCGGCGCGAAAGCGCTCGCGCAGCTCCGCGCGCGCCGCGTCGTCCAGCGCCGCTTCGGCCGCGTCGACGCGCCATCTGGTGCAGGCGGCGAGCACGTTGTCGAAGGCGCCCTTCGTGATGAACTCGTGCGACCCTTCGTGGCCGGCGCGCTGCACGACGACCGTCAGGCGCTTGCGCACGAAGTCGTACGGGATCTCGTCGACCTTGGTCAGCGCACCCGGCTCGACCTGCGCTGCGTCGCCGGCAGTCACGATGGCGCGGTCCAGCGGGTTGTCGATGCCGGTCTCGAGGCGTGCGTTCGCCGTCGCCAGCTCGAGCACGGCGCGCGACGGTTGCCCGCGCGCATCGAGCGCCGCCTGCAGCGTGATGCGGCCCTCGGTCAGGGTGCCGGTCTTGTCGGTGCACAGGATGTCGATGCTGCCGAGGTCCTCGATCGCCTCGAGTCGGCGGATCAGCACGCCGTGCGCGGCCATCGCGCGCGCGCCGTGCGACAGCGTCACGCTGACGATCGCCGGCAGCAGCTCGGGCGATATCCCCACCGCCAGCGCCACGGCGAACAGCAGCGCCTCGAGCGGGGAGCGTCCCTGCACCGTGTTCAGCGTCATCACCAGCAGCACCATCACCACCATCACGCGCACCAGCAGCGTGCCGAACTGGGCCACGCCGCGTTCGAACTCCGACGGCGTGGCCGTGCGGCGCAGCAAAGCCGCGATGTCGCCGACCTCGGTGTCGCGGCCGGTGGCGGTGACCACCATCGCGCCGCTGCCGCTGCGCACCGAGGTGCCGAGGAACACTGCGTTGTGGCGTGCGTTCGGCGCCGCGTCGGCCGCCGACGGAGCGACGCGCTTCTCGACCGGGAACGACTCGCCGGTGAGGCTGGCTTCGCTGAGCATCAGGTCGCGCGCCTCGATCAGCACGCCGTCGGCCGGCACCAGGTTGCCTGCCGCCAGCTCGACCACATCGCCACGCACCAGGTCCTGCGCCGGCAGCGCAGCGGCAGAGCCACCTCGTCGCACGCGCGACGTCAGCGCCAGCCGCTCGCGCAGCGCGGCCACCGCCGTCGACGCCCGGTACTCCTGGGTGAAGCCCAGCAGCGTGCTGCCGAGCACGATGACCAGGATGATCAGCGCATCGCTCCAGTCGCCGAGAAACAGCGACACGACGCCGGCCAGCACCAGGATCAGCACCAACGGGCTGGCGAACTGGTGCAGCAGCAGCCGCAGCGCCGCGACGCGTGGCGCGTCGTCGATGCGGTTGGACCCCTGTTCGGCCAGCCGACGGCGCGCCTCGTCGACCGACAGGCCGGCGACGCCGCTACCGAGATCACGCAGCAGATCGGCCACCTCGCGTGCCCACGGCGGCGCCGAGGAATTGCCGTCGGCTGGCGGCGTGGCAGCAGGATGAGACGAGGCCATGGTGTGCCGGACCCTAGCGTGCACTGTGGGCGGGCGATTACCCGCGGTCAAGCGCTGGCGATCCAGCCCTCCAGCGCATCCACCTGCGCCGGCAGTCCCCAGCGCGGCTGGCGCGCCGACCACGCCGCCTGCAGCAGGCACAGCACGGCGTCGAGCGTGTCACCGCTGGCGTCGTCGACCAGCGCGTCGTGCTGAGAGGAACCGATGTCGAGCGTGAGGCGGAGCCGCGTGCGGCCCTCGCGCAACGCGTCGACGAGAGCCAGCCGCGCCAGCAGGCGCGCATCATCGTGCTTGGCGAAGTCGTCGCTCTTGTAGGAGCGAGCGCCGACGATTTCGCGCGCCAGCAGCCCGGGGTAGGCCTCGAGCGCGATACGCGACGCCCTGTCCACCCTGTCCTCGTGCGCCGGCAGGTGCGCGCCGGCCGCGCGCAGCAGCGGCACGCCGGCGTGCAGCATGTAGGCCACCGGCGGGTTGACCCACTTCATCGACGGGCTCGAGCCGGCCGGCCGGTCGCACGCGCGGTGGGCGAACTTGGCGCCCGCCGGCCGCGCGGCGCAGAAGGCAGCGAAGGTGTCGACCAGCTCGCGCGGCAGGCCGAACGGCAGATCGAAGCCGCCGATCCAGCGCGGCGTCGCCTGCAGCCAGCGGCCGAACGACTCCAGCGTGCTGAAGCGTTCCACCGCATCGAGCGTGACGCTCGCAGGGGCAATCCGAGCCTCGCGCGCATGACCGCACGCCACCACCACCGGCTTGCGCGGCGTGGGCCGGCTCGAGAAGTCCACGCCGATCAGCAACGGGGCGTCGTCCACCGTGCGCATTGTCCGGCGGCCGCGCGCCGGGTGTGACAATCGCGCCGCCATGGCCGATGCGCTCAGCAAACGACAGATCCAGCAGCTGCCGGTGGTGCCCTACGAAAGGGTGCGCGACCACCTGCGCACCGGCGACCTGGTGTTCTGCTCGGGCTCCTACCTGTTCTCGCGCGCGATCCAGCGCTTCACGCGCTCGGTCTGGAGCCATGTCGGCATCGTCTACCGCGACGACACGCTGCAGCGGATGTTCGTGCTGGAGAGCGAGACCGGCATCGGCGTGCGCCTGGCGCCGGTGTCGAAGTACCTGCGCGACTACCACGGCCGGCGCCGGCCATATCGCGGCCAGATCGTCGTCGCCCGTGTGCAGCCCGATGTGGATGTCGAGCGCGTGCACAAGGCCATCAGCTTCGGCCTGGACGAGCTGACCAAGCCCTACGACAACTCCGAGATCCTGCGCATCGCGCTGCGCATCCTGTTCCGCGTGAGCCGGCGCACGCGCGACCGCAAGTACATCTGCTCCGAGCTCGTGCAGGAGTGCTACCGCCAGGCCGGCGTGAGCTTCAAGCTGGCCGACCGCTTCGTCAGCCCCGAGGACATCTGGCGCGACGCACAAGTGGTGTCGATGCAGCGCGTCCTGTAGGGCGGCGCTTTGGCGGGCCTCAGTCGACGGCCATGATGACCAGCCCGGCCGCACCGAGCACGCCGGCCGGCAGGCCCCAGCGCTCCCACTTCGACACCGCATCGCCTGCGATGACCTCCACCGGCACCGGCGTGGTCGTCAGCACGCGGTCGGTGACCGAGTCCTCGAGCATGCGCGTGATCGAGTTGCGACGTGCCGTGCCCATCACGATGTGGTGGACCTGCAGGCGCTCGGCGGTCTGGCAGATCTCCTGTGCGCGATCGCCCAGTGCCCAATGCACGGTGTACGGCACTCCGGCGCGTTCGAGCAGCGCCTTGGCCGCGGCCAGCGCAGCGCCGGCGCGGTCGGCATGCCAGGTTTCGCGATCGTGCCGGCTGAGGAAACGCGCGACGTGGCGCGACAACCTCGGCTGCACGTTCAGCAGATGCAGTTCGAGTTCGTGGTGGCGCTGATACTCGGCGATCGCGTGTTGCACCGCGCGCAGCGAGTTCGGCGAGCCGTCGACGGGGACCAGGACCTTGAGCATGGCGAGTTCTCCTGCAGTGGGTTCAACGGGGGGTGACACGGTGGCGGCCGAACTCGCACCCAGCGGGCGCTGCTTCGCGAACTCGGCCAGGCGCGCATGGATGCGCGATTCGAAACGGCGGTGATTCTTGGCGAACCCGACCCACAGAACGAGCGGGACCGCCAGATAGACCAGTGGCTTGGCCACCGGCACGTCGGCAAACCAAGGCGCGAGCAGCGGCTCGCTGGTCATCATCTTGGCAGCGGTCCACACCAGCACCGCGGTACCGAGGTACACCACGGCCGGGTATCGCTCGACGATCTTCAGCACCAGTGTGCTGCCCCAGACGACGATCGGCACGCTGATCACCAGGCCCGCGACGACCAGCAGGTAGCTGCCGTGCGCGGCGCCGGCGACCGCCAGCACGTTGTCCAGGCCCATCACGGCGTCGGCGACCACGATCGTGCGCATCGCGCCCCAGAAGGTCGTCTCCGCGGGATGGTCGCTGTCGCCTCCACCCTCCTCGGGCAACAGCAGGCGGTAACCGATCCAGACCAGCAGCGCGCCGCCGACCAGCAGCAGGCCGGGGATCTTCAGCAGCCAGACGACGATCACCGTCATCAGGCTGCGCACCCCGATCGCGCCGATGGCGCCCCAGAGGATCGCACGCTTCTGCAGGTGCGGCGGCAGGGCGCGCGCGGCCAGTGCGATGACGATCGCGTTGTCGCCCGCCAGCACGAGGTCGATGATGATGATCGCCATCAACGCGGAGAGGAAGGTGGTGAGATCCATCGCGCAAACTCCGTCAATTCGTGGGCCGGACCTTAAGCTGCGCAAGGCCCGCCGTCAAAGCAGCCGAAAACGAACCCATACTCCCAGAAAACAGGATGGATCGCCCTTGCGCTTTAATTACCGGCACTTGTACTACTTCTGGGTCGTCGCCAAGGAGGGCGGCGTGTCGCACGCCGCAGCCCGCCTGGGCATGGCGGTACAGACCGTCAGCACGCAGGTGCACGAACTCGAGCGCTCGCTCGGCCACGTGCTGCTCGAGTCGGCCGGGCGCGGCGTCGTGCTCACCGAGGCCGGCCGCGCGACGTTGCGCCAGGCCGATCAGATCTTCCAGCTCGGCGAAGGTCTGCCCGACGCGGTGCGTGAGGCGGTCAGCCTGCCCAGTGTGCGCCTGGCCATCGGCGTGTCGGACTCGCTGCCCAAACTGGTGGTGCGGCACCTGATGGAGCCGGTGCTGCACGAGCCGACACTGCGCCTGTCGTGCGACGAGGACGAATTCGACGACCTGCTGGGTGATCTGGCGCTGCACCGGCTCGACATCGTGCTGTCCGACCGCCCGGCCCCGCACAATCCCAACCTCAGGCTGTACAGCCACCGGCTGGCGTCGTCGCCGCTCGGTTGGTATGCGCCGCCGGAACTGCTGGCGCGGGCCCGGCGCGGGTTCCCGCAATCACTCGCCCGGGTGCCGGTGCTGCTGCCGAGCGCGCACGCGGCCGTGCGCGTGCGCATCGACCGCTGGTTCGAGCAGCACGACGTGCAGCCGCACGTGGTGGGCCAGTTCGAGGACAGCGCACTGCTGAAGACCTTCGGCGCCGGCGGAATGGGCGTCTTTCCCGCACCCGAGATGGTGCACGACGACTTGACGCATCGCTACGGCGTGCGACGGGTCGGCCACTGCGATGGCGTCGAGGAACGCTTCTACGCCATCGGTACCGAGAAGAAGGTGCAGCACCCCCTGGTGCAGCGCCTGCTGCCGGCACCGCGCTGATCACGCGCGCGCAGCCTCAGCGCACGGCCTCCCACCACCGCGTCGACTGGAAAGGTCGGTCTGCATCCACCATCTCGCCCAGGCGCGGCGTCACCAGTTCGACGTTCAGGCGTGCGGCCTCCGCCACCGTGCGCCGGATCGGTTCATCCCAATCGTGATAGGCCAGGTTGAAGGTGGACCAGTGAACGGGAAGCATGCGCTTGCCGCGGACATCGAGGTGCACCTGCACGGCCTGCTCGGGCAGCATGTGGATGTCGGTCCACGCGTCGCCAGGCCCGTAGGCGCCGATCTTGATGAAGGCCAGGTCGAACGGCCCGAGGCGCTCGCCGATGTCGCGAAACAGCTTGGCGTAACCGGTGTCGCCGCTGTAGAAGAAGCGGTGCCGCGGCCCGACGACCGACCAGCTTGACCACAGGGTCGTGCTGCGGTTGTCCAGGCTGCGACCGGAGTAGTGGCGCGTCGGCGTGCACACGATCCGCAGCGGGCCCAGCGAGCGCTCCTGCCACCACTCCATCTCCTCGATCTGCGCGAGTGGAACGCCCCACCGTTCCAGATGCGCGCCGATGCCCAACGGCACGAAGAAGCGCGATCCGCGCTGCGCCAGATGGCGTACCGTGTCCATGTCGAGATGGTCGTAGTGGTCATGCGAGATCAGCACCGCGTCGACAGGGGGCAGGTCGGCCAGCGCGATCGGGGGTGCGTGAAAACGTCGGGGGCCCACAGGCAGCGGCGAGACCCGCTCGGCGAACACCGGGTCGAGCAGGAAGCGCATCCCGTCGGCCTCCACATACGCGCTGGCATGGCCGATCCAGAACGCGCGCAGGCCGCTGGACGGCGGAGCCGCCGCGAGCGCCGCTTTGTCCACCGCCAGCACGGGCAGTGGCAGCGGCGGCTCGCGGACCTCGTCACCGGAGAACTGGCGCAACGTGTACTCGAGCAGCGAGGTCGTGCTGGGCGCCTCCGGCTCCAGGTTGACGAAGCGGCCGTCACGGTACTGGGGGTTGGCCAGGGCACGCGCGAGCCGCGCGCCAGCCATCGGCGCGCCGAAGGGCGGCTGCGACAACAACGCCCACCCCGCTGCCACGAGCAGCGCCGAGAGCGCGGCGAGCGCCACGGTGATGCGCACCAACCAGCGTGCAATCCGGGACCTCATGCGTTCTCCTGCCTCCCTTTCGGCGTCAACCCCAGCGCACCGGCAGCGCCAGCGGACCCCGAAACGCCCAGCCACCGAAGCGAACCTCGGCGCCCGGGGCAAGCCGCAGGCCGGGCAGGCGGTGAAACACCGCGGGCAGCGCCGCCTCGGCGATCAGGGCCTTCGACGCCGCCGCCCCCGCGCAGTAGTGCGGGCCGGCGCCGAAGGCGATGTGCGCGCTGCTGTCGGTGCGCCCGAGGTCGAAGCGATCGGGTTCGTCGAAGAAGGCCTCGTCACGGTTGGCGGAGCCGAACATGAAGAACACGCGGTCCTCGGGCTCCAGCGTCACGCCGTCGACGCTGTAGCGCTGCGCCACGCGGCGCGGGCTCATCGCGATCGGCGACATCCAGCGCACGTATTCGTCGAACACCCGCCGCCACGGCACGTCGCCGCGAAGCACCCGCGCCAGCTGCTCGGGGTGCGCCAGCAATGCCCACACGGCGCCGGCGATGGCGTCGCGCGGCTCGTTCTGCCCGCCGCTGATGCTGAGCTTGATGTTGGCCCGCACGCTGCCTTCGGGCAGCCCGGCGCGCTGCATCACCGACAGCAGGCTCTGGTCGGGCGCGCGTTGCAGCTCGGGCCAGCGCTCGGTGATGCAGGCATCGATGCCGGCGGTGGCGGCCTGACAGCGCGCTTCGATCGCCGGGTCGCCGACATAGTTGGCGATGCCGTCGATCATCGCCTGCGACCAGGCATCCATGTCCTGCCAGCGCATGTTGACGAGGCCGGTGAGCGCACGCAGCGCATGCGCCGACACCGGCATCGCGTAGTCGGTCACCAGATCGGCCTGTCCCTGCGGCACCAGCGCATCGAGCACCCGCTGCGCGTCGGTGCGGAATATCGGTTCCCACAGCGCGCGTACGGGCTGCGGGCCCAACGCGGCAAGCATCAGCTTGCGCTCGGCAATATGCCCGGCGCCGTCCTTGCGCATCATGTTGTGGCCCATCAGCCGGTTCATCAACCCCTGCGGCTGGTGCGAACTGAACACCTCGATCAGCTTTTCCAGCTCGACGATGTGGGCGCGGCGCGTGAAGAGCGTGGCACCCAGCTGTGGCACGTAGGCGATCGGCTGGTCGCGCCGCATCGCCGCCAGTGCGGGGTACGGGTCGCGCCAGAAGGCGGCGAGGTCGATGTCGACGTGCGGCGCGCTGCTCAAGGTGCGGTCCCGGTCGTGAACGCGAACCGCACGAGCATACGGCGGCGGACGCTGCCCACCCATTCCGGCTTGAGCCCGATCCGCACCTGTCCAGGCTCCACGAGTCGGACGCCGCGCTACGACCGCGCGAACTCGGGAATGCGAAACCGCTTGCGATAGGCACCGGGCGCCATGCCGGTGGTGCGCTTGAACAGGCGCCGGAAGAAGGCCGCGTCCTCGTAGCCGACACGCCAGCCGATCTCGTCGACCGACGCGTCGGTGCGTTCGAGCCGGCGCTTGGCGTCCTCGATGCGCAGGCGCTGCACGTAGGCGATCGGCGCCAGCCCGGTCGCCGTGGTGAAGCGCCGCTTGAAGGTGCGCTCGGCCAGCCGCGAGCGCTTGATCATCTCCTCCACCGGGTTGGCGACCGAGAAGTGCCGGCTCAGCCAGCGCTGCGCGGCCTCGATCTCGGCGTCGCCGTGGTCGCTGCGCCCCTCGAACGTCATGTACGGCGTCAGGCCGTCCTGGTGCCATTGCAGTGCATACATGCGGGCCACGGCCTGCGCGTCGGTCGCACCGGCATAACGACCGATGAGGTAGAGCACGAGGTCGTGCCAGGTCGTCGATGCGCCCGAGCTGATCAGTTCCTCGCGAAGGCCCGAGACCACCAGCACACGCTCGGGATGGATCGGCACCGACGGGTAGGCGGCCGAGAAGTCGCGTGCGTAGCCGAAATGCACGGTGGCATCCCTGCCGTCGAACAGCCCCGTCTCGGCCAGCAGGAAGACACCCGAGCACGCCGAGCACAGCACCGCGCCGCGCGCATGCATGCGCTCGAGCCACTCGACCAGACGCGGGTACCGCCCCTTCTGCCAGCCAGCGCCGCGCAGCAGCACCGACGGCACGATCACGATGTCGCTGGCGTCGACCGCGTCGACCGAGCGCTGCACCTCGATCGGCACGCCGCTGGCGAGCACGAGGGGACCCGTCGACTCGCCGACGATCTCGACCCGGAACCGCGCCTTGCGCTCGCCCGGCGACGCGCCCAACAGCGCCCCCGCGTTCATGACGTCGAAGATGCCGGCCAGCGTCGACAGCACCGCATCGGGCAGCGCGAGCAACGACACGTGGACGGCGGAGGGGCTGGGCTGTGGCATGAACGAACCGATCGTGGGCGAGTTCGACTCTGCCGCGAAGCGGGTGGATCCGCAACCATGGCGCCTCGTTCAACCCCTTGCCACTGAAGCCATGAACCACTTCGAGAACCCGCGCCGCACGTTCGGCGCCCGGCTGTTGCGCCTGGCCTTCGCCGCGACGGCCGCCATGTCGCTGGCCGCGATCGTGCAGGCCGATGAAGCGGGCCGCCATGCGCGACCGCACGAGCCGCAGGTCAATGCCGTCGTCCACTGGAACCAGGTCGCCGCCGACGCCTACCGGCCGACGCAGGGCCTGGTGCCGCTGGCGCAGACGCGCACCTTCTCCATCCTGCACGCGTCGATCCACGACGCGCTGAACGCGATCGATCGCCGTTATGCACCCTACACGCCGGGCCTGGCCGCGGCGCCGCGGGCCTCGGCCGACGCCGCCGTGGCCGCCGCCGCGCGCGACGTGCTGGTGGTCTTGATTCCCGACCAGGCGGCGCTGGTCGAGAGCGCCTACGGCCGTGCGCTGGCGGCGATGCCCGACGGCCCGGCCCGGGCGGCCGGCATCGCGACCGGCCAGGCCGCCGCCCGTGCCACGCTGGAGCGCCGCCGCCACGACGGCGCCGACAGCGCCATGCAGCCGCTGTACCGGCCCAGGCCCGCCGCCGGCGAGTACCAGTTCACCGCGCCGTTCGACTTCGCCAATCTGCCCGGCTGGGGTCGCGTGCAGCCCTTCGTGATCGACCTGCGCAGGCACGCGCTCGACGGGCCGCAGGCATTGGCCAGCAGCGAGTACGCGCGCGACCTGGCGTTCGTCAAGCAGATCGGCCACGCCACGAGCGCGACGCGCACGGCCGAACAGTCCGAGATCGCGCGCTTCTGGTACGAGGACTCGCCGCTCGGCTGGAACCGCATCGCCAGCAGCGTGATCCGGCAACGCGGCCTCGACGCCTGGGACGCCGCGCGCGCCTTCGTGCTGGTGAACTTCGCGATGGCCGACGGCTTCATCGCCGGCTTCGATGCCAAGTACCACTTCCGCTTCTGGCGCCCGGTCACGGCGATCCACGCCGCGGCCAGCGACGGCAACCCGGCGACCGAAGCCGATCCGGCCTGGCAGCCGTTCCTGGTCACGCCGCCCGTGCCCGACTACCCCTCGACGCACACCGTGCTCGGCTGGGCCGCGGCCGACGTGCTGATCGACCTGTTCGGCGACAAGGTCCGCTTCGACGCCACCAGCCTCACGCTGCCCGGCACGACGCGCAGATACCGCAGCTTCTCGCAGGCCGCCGAAGAGAACGGGCAGTCGCGCGTCTATGCCGGCATCCACTTCCGCCACGCCGTGCGCGATGGCCGCCGCCAGGGCCGCAGCATCGGCCAGGCCGTGGCCAAGGCGCTGGCGCCCGCTCACTGATTGCGAAACACACAGCAAGGACACCTCGGACATGGACACCGCAACGATCGATCAAACCCGGCTCGAAGCCTTTGCATCGCGCGCGATCGGCGACATCGCCTCCGCCTACACCGGCGTGATGGTCAGCCTGGGCAGCAAGCTCGGCCTGTACAAGGCGCTGGCCGATGCCGGCCCACTGAGCGCAAGAGAGCTCGCCAGGCGCACGGGCTGCGCCGAACGCTACGTACGCGAGTGGCTCAACGCGCAGGCAGCCAGCGGCTACCTCGACTACCACGCGGTCAGCGACACCTACGAACTCGCGCCCGAGCAGGCGATGGTGCTGGCCGACGAGGACAGCCCCGCCTACATCCCGCCGGCCTGGAACCTGCCGGCGGCGATGTGGGCCGACGAGGCCAAGGCGCTGGAGGCGTTTCGCAGCGGCCGCGGCGTGGCCTGGGGCGAGCACGATCCGCGCATGGCCTGCGGCGTGGCGGCGTTCTTCCGCAACGGCTACCGCGCGAGCCTGGTCCCGCAGTGGCTGCCGGCGCTCGACGGCGTGGTCGGGCAGCTGCGTTCGGGCATCACGGTGGCCGACGTCGGCTGCGGCCACGGCCACTCGACGCTGATGATGGCCGAGGCGTTCCCGCAGTCGCGCTTCTTCGGTTTCGACGCGCACGCCGAGTCGATCGAGGCCGCGCGGCGCAACGCCGAGGCCGCGGGCCTCGCCGGCCGTGTGCACTTCGAGGTCTCGCGCGCGACGGACTACCGCGACGAAGGCTACGGCCTGGTGTGCTTCTTCGACACGCTGCACGACCTGGGTGATCCGGTCGGCGCGGCGCGCCACGCCGCCGCCACGCTCGCCCCCGGCGGCACCGTGATGCTGGTCGAGCCCTTCGCTCACGACCGCGTCGAGGACAACTTCTCGCTGTCGGGCCGGCTGTACTACGGCGCGTCGACGGTGATCTGCTGCGCGCACGCCATCTCCGAAGGCGGCCAGCTCGTGCTCGGCGCGCAGGCCGGCCCCAGGCGGCTGGCCGCGGTGTTCCGCAAGGCCGGGTTCACGCACTTCCGGCGCGCCGCCGAGACGGCGTTCAACCTGATCTTCGAGGTGCGTCGCTGACGCCTGCGCTACCCGGCGCCAACGTTCTGCCTATCGTCGCCATTGGCAGACTTTCGTTGAGCATGGGGTATCGGCCTCCTAGACTGCGTGGGCGTCCTGTCGACGCAGGCCAAAGGAGATGAGCATGGCAACCGAGTCGAAGTGCCCGTTCGCGGGTGGTCCCACGGGCAGCGTCACCAGCGGGGCCCGCAGCAACCGCGACTGGTGGCCGAACCAGCTCAACCTGGCCATCCTGCACCAGCATCCCGCCAAGTCCGACCCGATGGGCGCGGACTTCGACTACGCCAAGGAGTTCAAGACCCTCGACCTCGATGCGGTGGTGAAGGACCTGCGCGCGCTGATGACCGACTCGCAGGACTGGTGGCCGGCCGACTGGGGCCACTACGGCGGCCTCTTCATCCGCATGGCCTGGCACAGCGCGGGCACCTACCGCATCGCTGACGGCCGCGGCGGCGCCGGCCGGGGCAACCAGCGCTTCGCGCCGCTGAACAGCTGGCCCGACAACGGCAACCTCGACAAGGCCCGCCGCCTGCTGTGGCCGATCAAGCAGAAGTACGGCCGCAAGCTGTCGTGGGCCGACCTGATGATCCTGGCCGGCAACGTGGCGCTCGAGTCGATGGGCTTCAAGACCTTCGGCTTCGGCGGCGGCCGCCCCGACATCTGGGAACCCGAAGAGGACGTCAACTGGGGTCTGGAGAGCGAGTGGCTGGCCACCAGCGACAAGCCGAACAGCCGCTACTCGGGCGACCGCGTGTTGGCCAACCCGCTGGGCGCCGTGCAGATGGGCCTGATCTACGTGAACCCGGAAGGCCCGGACGGCAAGCCCGACCCGGTGGCCTCGGGCCGCGACGTGCGCGAGACCTTCGCCCGCATGGCGATGAACGACGAGGAGACCGTGGCGCTGGTGGCCGGCGGCCATACCTTTGGCAAGGCGCATGGCGCCGGCGACCCCAAGCTGATGGGCCGTGAGCCCGAAGGCGCGCCGATCGAGCAGCAGGGCCTGGGCTGGAACAACGCCTTCGGCAGCGGCCGCGGCGTGCACACCACCACCAGCGGCATCGAAGGCGCGTGGAAGCCCAACCCGACGACCTGGGACAACGGCTACTTCGACATGCTGTTCGGCTACGAGTGGCAACTCACCAAGAGCCCGGCCGGCGCCCACCAGTGGGTGGCCAAGAACGTCAGGCCCGAGCACATGATCCCCGACGCGCACGACGCGTCGAAGAAGCACCCGCCGATGATGACCACGGCCGACCTGTCGCTGCGCTTCGACCCGGCCTACGAGAAGATCTCGCGCCGCTTCCATCAGGATCCGCCGGCCTTCGCCGACGCGTTCGCGCGCGCCTGGTTCAAGCTGACGCACCGCGACATGGGGCCGCGCGCGCGTTACCTCGGCAAGCTGGTGCCGCAGGAGGTGCTGATCTGGCAGGACCCGGTGCCCGCCGTCGACCACCCGCTGGCCAACGAGCAGGACATCGCGGCGCTGAAGCAGAAGGTACTCGCCTCGGGCCTGTCGATCGCACAGCTGGTGCGCACCGCGTGGGCCTCGGCCTCGACCTTCCGCGGCAGCGACAAGCGCGGCGGCGCCAACGGCGCGCGCATCCGGCTCGCACCGCAGAGGGAGTGGCCGGTCAATCAGCCGGCCGAGCTGGGCCGGATCCTGTCGACGCTCGAAGGCGTGCGCAAGACATTCAACGACGCGCAGACCGGCGGCAAGCGGATCTCGCTGGCCGACCTGATCGTGCTGGCGGGCGATGCCGCCGTCGAGGCGGCGGCCCGGAAGGCCGGCCACGACGTGAAGCTGCCGTTCGCACCCGGCCGCACCGACGCCTCGCAGGAGCAGACCGACGTCGAATCGTTCGCCGCGCTCGAGCCGCAGGCCGACGGCTTTCGCAACTATGCGGGCGATGGCCTCGAAGAGGTGGCGGCCGAGATGCTGCTCGACAAGGCGCAGCTGCTGAACCTGACCGCGCCCGAGATGACGGTGCTGGTCGGTGGCCTGCGTGCACTGAACGCGAACGTCGGCACGACCCGGCACGGCGTCTTCACCAAGCGGCCCGAGACACTGAGCAACGACTTCTTCGTCAACCTGCTCGA
This sequence comes from Burkholderiaceae bacterium, assembly GCA_044222685.1. GTDB lineage: Bacteria > Pseudomonadota > Gammaproteobacteria > Burkholderiales > Burkholderiaceae_C > JAEUPI01. The sequence goes on along the minus strand of JBGAMU010000063.1, from coordinate 12,927 downwards.
CATGAACACGCAGTGGCAGAAGTCGACGTCAGCGCCCGGTGTGCTCGAAGGCCGCGACCGCAAGACCGGCGCCATCAAGTGGACGGGCACCGTGGTCGATCTGGTCTTCGGCTCGAACTCGCAGCTGCGCGCGCTGGCGGAGGTCTACGCCAGCAGTGACGCGCAAACGAAGTTCGTGCACGACTTCGTGGCGGCCTGGACCAAAGTGATGAACCTGGATCGCTTCGACCTGGCGTGAAGCCCACCCTGCACCCTGAAATTGCATTTCACGGTGCAGGGTTTGCCTTGCGGGTTCTCCCGGGTCGATGGCGGTGGCGCTTGTGCCGTACCCTCGCCGGTCTGAAATTACTTTTCACACCGGAGGCCTTTCCATGCCCACGACCCGCATTCGCCGCCGCGCCGCCCTGGCCGCCGTGATGACCCTGGCTGCAGGGGGCCTGGCGCTGCCTGCGACCGGCCACGCGCAGGGCAAGTCGGCACTCAACCTGGCGATGATCGGCGAGCCGCCGACGCTCGACGTGCAGTCCACGCCGGCCGACCTGGTGTGCATCATCATGCAGCACGTGTACGAGACGCTGTACACCTTCGATGCCAAGTCGAACCTGGTGCCGATGCTCGCGGAGAGCCTGCCCAAGGTGTCGGCCGACGGCAAGCAATACACCATCGCGCTGCGCGCCGGCGTCAAGCTGCACAACGGCCGCACCCTCGACGCCGACGACGTGGTGGCGAGCCTGAAGCGCTGGATGGAGGTGTCGCCGCGCGGCAAGTCGGTGAGCGCGCAGGTCGACAGCCTGGTCGCCAAGGGCCCGCGGACGGTGGAGATCACGCTGAAGAACGCCTACGCGCCGCTGCTCGCGCAGCTGGCCATGCCGTCGGGCATGGCGGCCATCATGGCCAAGGAGTCGCTGGCGCAGCCGCTGAAGGAGTACGTGGGCACCGGCCCCTACCAGTTCAAGGAGCGCAAGCCCGACCAGTACGTGCTGCTGACGCGATTCGACGGCTACGCAGCGCGCAAGGAAACGCCCAGCGGCTACGGCGGCAAGCGCTCGGCCACGATGGAAGAACTGCGCTTCGTGCCGGTGCCCAACGCCAACACGCGGGTCGAGGGTGCGCTGGCCGGCCAGTTCCACTACGTCGACCTGCTGCCGATCGAGGCGCTGGGCCGGCTCGAAAAGGCGCCAGGCAAGGTGGTGCCGCTGCTGACGCCGTCGTTCGGCTTCCCGTACCTGGTGTTCAACACCAAGGAGGGCTCGATGGCGCAGCAGGCGGTGCGCAAGGCCGCGCAGACCGCGATCGGACCCGGCGAGATGCTGGCGGCGGGCTTCGGCGACACGCGCTCGTTCATCGCCGAGGGCAACCACTTCCCGAAGGGCACGCCGTTCTACTCCGATGCCGGCACCGCGAACTACAACGAGCGCGACGCACGCAAGTCCAAGGCGCAGGCCGAGCAGGCGGGCTACAAGGGCGAGCCGGTGCGCATCCTCACCAGCCGGCAGTACGACTTCCACCACAACATGGCGCTGATCATGGCCGAGCAGCTCAAGCGCGCCGGCTTCAAGGCCGAGCTCAACGTGGTGGAGTGGGCCACGCTGCTGCAGCGCCGGGCCGACCCCAAGCTGTGGGACATCTACATCACGCATTCGGGCCTGTTCCCCGAGCCGATGCTGTCGCCGCCGCAGCTGGGCGACGGTGCGCCGGGCTGGTGGAGCTCGCCGGCCAAGACGCAGGCGCTGGCTGCGCTGAACCAGGAACCCAACCCGGCCAAACGCGGCGCGCTGTGGGCCAAGGTGCAGCAGGTGGTGTACGACGAGGTGCCCTACATCCAGGTCGGCAAGTTCGCCAGCCTGTCGGCGCGCGCGCCCGCGCTCGAGGGCTACACGCCGCACACCTATCCGTTCTTCTGGAACGCCAGCCTCAAGCCATAACACCGGTCCACCCGACCAACCGGCTGCGAGCGACCTTGCGGCGCTTTCTCCTCGCCCGCCTGGGCGGCATGGCGGTGGTGCTGGCGCTGGTGGCGGTGCTGGTGTTCATCCTCACGCGCGCGGCGCCGGGCGACCCGGTGGCGGTGCTGCTGGGCGACCAGGCCACCGCCGACGACATCGCGCGCGTGCAGAAGGTGTACGGCCTCGATCGATCGCTACCGGAGCAATTCGTGCTGTGGCTGCGCGAGCTGGCGCGCGGCAACCTGGGCGACTCGATCTTCCTGCAGCGACCGGTGACGCAGGCGCTGTGGGAGCGTGCCGAGCCCACCACGCTGCTGTCGCTGCTGGCGGTGGCGATCGCCACGCTGATCGGCGTGCCCGGCGGCATCGTCTCGGCGGTGTTTCGCGGCCGCCTCGTCGATCAGGTGTTCACCGGCTTCGCGATGCTCGGCGCCAGCGTGCCGAGCTTCTGGTTCGGCCTGGTGCTGATGCAGATCTTCGCGGTCTCGCTCGGCTGGTTCCCGGTGTCGGGTTACGGCGAGCCCGGCGCCTCGCTGGCTGCCCGGCTGCATTGCCTGGTGCTGCCGGCGGCGGTGCTCGGTGTGCTCAACTCGGCGCTGATCCTGCGCTTCACACGGGCCTCGATGCTCGACGTGCTCGGCGAGGACTACGTGCGCACCGCGCGCGCCAAGGGCCTGCCGGAGAGCCGGGTGGTGCTCAAGCACGCGCTGCGCAACGCGCTGGTGCCCATCGTCACCGTGATCGGGCTCACCGTGGCGCTGATGATCGGCGGCGCCGTCGTCACCGAGACGGTGTTCGGCCTGCCCGGCGTCGGCAACCTGGTGGTCAGCGCGGTGACGCGGCGCGACTATCCGGTAATCCAGGGCGCGCTGCTGGTGGTGGCCGGCATCTACGTGGTCATCAACTTCCTGATCGACCTGCTCTACACCGTGGTCGACCCGCGGGTGAAGGTGTGAGCGCCAGATGACGATGCCGCTCATCGTGCGCAAGCTGTTCCGCCGCCGCATCGTGCTGGTCGCCGCGCTGCTGCTGGCGGCGGTGGCGCTGGCAGCCCTGTTCGCCGGCGTGCTGAGCGGGTTCGATCCCAACGAGACGGCGGTCGCGCAACGGCTGGCTCAGCCGTCTGCGAGCCACTGGCTGGGTACCGACGAGCTGGGCCGCGACCTGTTCACCCGCATCGTGTTCGGCGGCCGCTACTCGCTGACGATCGCCGCGCTGACCGCGTTCGGCGCGGTGGCCGCCGGCACGCTGATCGGCCTGGCAGCGGGGTTCTTTCGCCCTCTCGACGCGCCGCTGATGCGCGTGGTCGACGCGATGATGTCGTTCCCCGACATCCTGCTGGCGATCGCGCTGGTGGGCATCCTCGGGCCCTCGATGCTCAACGTGGTGTTCGCGCTGGTGCTGGTCTACACGCCGCGCGTGGCGCGTGTGGTGCGGGCCTCGACGCTGGTGGTGCGCGAGCTGGCGTTCGTCGAGGCGGCACGCGCGGTCGGCGTCTCCACGCCGCGCATCCTGTGGCGCCACGTGCTGCCCAACCTGGTGTCGCCGATCACCGTGCAGGGCACCTTCATCTTCGCCTATGCGATCCTGGCCGAGGCGGCGCTGTCGTTCCTCGGCGTCGGCGTGCCGCCGGAGATCCCTACCTGGGGCACCATGGTCGCCGGCAGCCAGCAGTACGCGCACCAGGCCCTCGGGATCGTGCTTTTCCCGGGGCTGGCGATCGTCGTCACCGCGCTGTCGCTGCAGCTGCTCGGCGACGGCGTGCGCGACCTGCTCGATCCGCGGCTGCGCAAGTCGATGTGAGGCCGCGTGCATGAACCGCCTCGACGTGCGCAGCTTGAGCACCGCGTTCGCCACCGACGACGGCGTGGTGCAAGCCGTGGCCGACGTGAGCTTTGCCATCGGCGCCGGCCGCACGCTGGCGCTGGTGGGCGAATCGGGCTCGGGCAAGTCGGTGACCAGCCTCACCGTGATGCGCCTGCTGCCGCGCACCGGCCATGCACGCGTGAGCGGCCAGGTGTCGTTCGTCGACCGCGCCGGGCAGACGCTCGAGCTGCTGAGCCTGCCCGAGCCGCGCATGCGCGCGATCCGCGGCAACCAGATCGCGATGATCTTCCAGGAGCCGATGACCAGCCTGAACCCGGTGTTCTCCATCGGCGAGCAGATCGCCGAGTCGCTGCGGCTGCACAAGGGCCTCGACGGCGCGGCGGCGCGGGCGCAGGCGCAGCGCATGCTGGAGCGGGTGGAGATCCCGGCCGCGGCGCAGCGCCTGCGCGAGTACCCGCACCAGCTGTCGGGCGGCATGCGCCAGCGCGTGATGATCGCGCTGGCGATGGCCTGCGAGCCGACGCTGCTGATCGCCGACGAACCGACCACCGCGCTCGACGTGACGATCCAGGCGCAGATCCTCGCGCTGATGCGGCGGCTGCAGGCCGACACCGGCATGAGCATCCTGTTCATCACGCACAACCTCGGCGTGGTGGCGCATCACGCCGACGACGTGGTGGTCATGTATGCCGGCCGCATCGTCGAGACAGCGCCGGTGGTCGACCTGTTCGCACGGCCGCAGCACCCGTACACGAATGGGCTGCTCGCCTGCCTGCCGAGCCGGCAGCGCCTGCGGCCGCCCAGCGGCGCCGGGCCGCGGCGCCTGTACGCCATTCGCGGACAGGTGTCGAGCCCGCTGGCGCCGCCGCCGGGCTGCGCCTTCGAGCCGCGCTGCGACCAGGCCACGCCCGCGTGTCGCGAGGCGATGCCGGCGCTGCGCGGCGCGGGCGCCGGCCGCAGCGCGCGCTGCATCCTCGTGCCGGAGACGAGCGCATGAACACCGCCGCGCCGTTGCTCGAGGTGCAGCACCTGCGCAAGTTCTTCGGGCCCGCCTCGCGGCCGGTGCGCGCCGTCGACGACGTGTCGTTCGCCATCCACAGCGGCGAGACGCTCGGCCTGGTCGGTGAATCGGGCTCGGGCAAGAGCACGATCGGGCGCGCGCTGCTGCGCCTGGTCGAGCCCACGTCGGGGCGCGTTGCCTACCGCGGCGAGGACCTCGGCGCCGCCGGCAGCCGGCGCATGCGCGCGTTGCGGCGCAAGCTGCAGATGATCTTCCAGGATCCGTACGCCAGCCTGAACCCCAAGATGCGCGTGCGCGACATCCTCGGCGAGGCCTTGCAGGTGCACGGCCTGGCGCAAGGCCGCCGGGCGCAGCGCATCGACGAGCTGCTGCAGCTGGTGGGCTTGGACCCCGAGCACGCCGCGCGCTACCCGCACGAGTTCTCGGGTGGGCAGCGCCAGCGCATCGGCGTGGCGCGCGCGCTGTCGGTGGAGCCCGAGTTCATCGTGGCCGACGAGCCGCTGTCGGCGCTCGACGTGTCGATCCAGTCGCAGGTCATCAACCTGCTGTGCGACCTGCGCGAGCGCTTCGCGCTGACGATGCTGTTCATCTCGCACGACCTCGACGTGGTGGAGTACCTGTGCGACCGCGTGGTGGTGCTGTACCTGGGCCGCGTGATGGAGATGGCGCCGACCGCCGCGCTGTTCGAGCGCCCGCTGCATCCGTACACGCAGGCGCTGCTGGCCGCGTCGCCCAAGCCCGACCCGGGCGCCACGCTGGTGCACGTGCCACTGACCGGCGACATTCCGAGCCCGGTGGATCCGCCGTCGGGCTGCGTCTTCCGCACGCGCTGCCCGCACGCCATCGACGCCTGCGCGCAGACGCGGCCGGAGCCGCGCGACATGGGCGGCGGGCGCCTCAAGGCCTGCATCCGCGACGACATCGGCGGAGCGACGCCACCATGACGCCACGTGTGCTCGACAAGGTGGCCGCGATCATCGAGCGCGCGCCGACAGCGCGGCGCACGGTGCTGGCACTGATCCGCGAGGACCCGCAGCGCGTGCTCGACGAGACCTTCGAGATGCTGGCCCGGCGGGCGCACAGCTCGGTGCCGACCATCATGCGCACCTGCCGCGACCTCGGCTACGCCGGCTTGCGCGAATTCAAGCTCGCGCTGGCGCAGGACCTCGCGGTCGGCGGCTCGCCGCTGAACCGCCGCGTGCGCATCGACGACGACGAGCGGCAGGTGATCGACAAGGTGACGCGCGGCGCGGCGGCGGTGGTCAACGGCGTGCAGGCGCAGCTGTCGGCCGACGCGGTGCGCTGCGCGGCCGACGCGCTGGTGGCGGCGTCGCGCGTCGACTGCTACGGCGTCGGCGCGACCTCCAACTTCATGGCGATGGACCTGCAGGCGCGGCTGTTCCGCCTGGGGCTGGTGTCCAACAGCTACCTCGACCCGCACGTGCAGCTGATCTCGGCCGCCACCATCGACCGCCGCGGTGTGGTGATGGCCATCACGCATGTCGGCGGCATGCCGTCGCTGCTGGAGGCGGTGGACGTGGCACGCTCACGCGGCGCGACGGTGGTCGCGCTGACGCAGGGCGGCTCGCCGCTGGCGAAGATGGCCGACATCCTGCTCGCGATCGAGGTGGCGCCCGATCCGGTGATGCCGGTCGGCCCCGAGGCCTATCTGGCGCACCTGACGGTGATCGAGATCCTCACCGTGCTGGTTGCGCAGCGCCTGGGCGACAAGGCCGTCAACCGTCTGGCCAACATCCAGCGCACGCTGGAAACACGAGGCGTGGACATGCACCACCACCCGCCCCTGCACTGGGACAACGCTGCCGCCGGCAGCGAACGGAAGAAGAAACGATGACGACCCGCCCCGCCACCTTGCTCGAGGGCGGTTGCATCGTCGACGGCAGCGGCGCAGCCGCCCGGGTCGGCGACCTGCTGCTGCAGGGCGAGCGCATCGTGGCCGTCGGCACGGACCTGCCGTCGCAGCTGCCCGCCGGCCTGTCGATGGCCGACATCGAGCGCATCGACTGCAGCGGACTGGCGGTGGCGCCCGGCTTCATCGACGTGCATACGCACGACGACGCCATCGTGCTGAACGCGCCGGAGATGACGCCCAAGCTGTCGCAGGGAGTCACCACCGTCGTCACCGGCAACTGCGGCCTCTCGGTCGCACCCTACGTGGTCGACGAACCGCCCGGCGCGCTGACGCTGCTCGGCCGCTCGTTTCGCTTTCCGTCGATGGCCGCGTATGCGCGTGCCGTCGAGCTGGCAAGACCCGCGCTCAACGTGGCACCGCTGATCGGCCACACCACGCTGCGTTATGCCTGCATGGACGACTTGTCCGAGCCCGCTGACGTGCACCAGCTGCAAGCCATGTGCGGCCTGCTCGAGCGCTGCCTGAAGGAGGGCGCCATCGGGTTGTCGTCGGGCCTCTTCTATGCCGAGGCCATGCCGGCGCCGGCCGACGAAGTGACGGCGCTGGCCCGCGTGGTGGCCCGCTACCACGGCGTCTACACGACCCACATGCGCTCCGAGATGGCCGACATCCTCGATGCGATGCACGAGGCGAGCGACACCGCCTTCGCCGCCGGCGTGCCGCTGGTGATCTCGCACCACAAGTGCGCCGGCCCGGCCAACTGGGGCCGCACGCGCGAGACGCTGCCGCTGCTCGATCGGCTGGCCGGGCGGCAGGAGATCGCAATGGACGTCTACCCCTACGTGGCTGGCTCGACCGTGCTGCGCGAGGACCTGGTCGACGGCGTCATCGACGTGTTGGTCAGCTGGTCGGCGCCGCACCCGCAGATGACCGGTCGCCTGCTCGCCTCGATCGCCGCCGAGTGGGGCGTGACGCAGCGCGAGGCCTGCCTGCGCCTGCAGCCCGGCGGCGCGTGTTATTTCCAGATGCACGAGGACGACGTGCGGCGTGTGCTCGCGCATCCGCGCAGCATGATCGGCTCCGACGGCCTGCCGCACGACCGCCATCCGCATCCGCGGCTGTGGGGTGCGTTTCCACGCGTGCTCGGCCGCTACTCGCGCGATGAGCAGCTGTTCCCGCTGGAGCAGGCGGTGCACAAGATGACCGGACTGTCGGCGCGCCACTTCCGCCTGCGCGACCGCGGCGAGATCCGCGCCGGCTGGTTTGCCGACGTGGTGGTGTTCGATCCCGCGCGCATTCGCGACCTGTCGACCTACGAAGACCCGCTGCAACGCAGCGAGGGCATCGAACGCGTCTACGTGAACGGGCAACTCGCGCTGACCGCGGAGGCCCCGTCAGCGCTGCGCCGCGCCGGGCGCATGCTGCTGCGGCCGGCCGGCTGAGCCCGACGCGGACGCATCCGGGCGAGCCACCTCCTGCAGGCGGCTCGCCAGCGCGCCGAAGCGGCGCCGGTACTGCGCCGGCGTCAGCGCCACCTTGCGGCGGAACAGGCGCGAGAAGAAGCTCGGATCCTGGTAGCCGACCTCGTGCGCGATCGTCTCCACCGGCAGCGCGCCGGCCTCGAGCATCTGCTTGGCCTCCTCCAGACGCAGCATGTGCACATACTCGAGCGGGCTCATGCCGGTGGCCTGGGTGAAGCGGCGCTTGAAGGTGCGCTCGGGCAGGCCCGACAGCGCCACCATCTGCGTCACCGGCGCCTCGACCGCATAGTGCAGCGCTGCCCACTGCTGGGCCCGCGCGACGACCGGATCATCGGCCGCGGAGCCGCGGGTCAGTGACGCATAGGCGATCGGACTGGCCTGGTGGGTGTCGAGCAGGTTGATGCGGGCGACGCGCATCGCCTCCTCCGGCCCGGCAAAGCGTGCGATCAGCGCCAGCGCCAGCATGTGCCAGGCCACGCCGCTGCCGGCCATCGCGATGCGCCGGTCGTCGCCGGCGAACAGCACGCCACGCTCGGGCTGCCAACGGGTACGCGGGTACTCGCGTGCCAGCGCATCGCAGTAGGCCCAGTGCGAAGTGGCCTCCAGGCCGTCGAGCAGGCCGGTGCGCGCCAGCAGCACGGCCCCCGAACAGGCCGATGCCACCAGCGCCCCGGCGGCGTGGCAGGCACGCAGCCAGGCCACCTCGGCATCGAAGCGCTCGCCGAGCGGCTCGCCCGGCGGTACCGCGATGTCGGTGATGCACACCACGTCGGGCTGCGGGCAGCTGGCCAGGCTGGCGTCGGGCGTGATGCGCACGCCGTTGGCGCCGGTGAACGGCAACCCGTCGCGGCTGACCACCAGCGGCCGGAACGGCGAATCGACCGCTTCGCCACCGTGCAGCAGCTGCCAGTCGCGGCGCGTGGCCGCCAGCACGTCGAAGAAACCGTACAGCGTGGCCGCCGTCACCTCCGGCACGGCCAGCAACGCGACGGTGATCGGGCTCGAAGCTGCGCTCATGGCATGAATGTCCGGTTCGTTGCACGAATCACTCTAGCTGCGAGTGGGCCTCGACCGCAAACTGCCGCACCCTGCACAAGGCCATACCCGGAGAACCCGATGCCCACCCCGATCGACCTGTTGATGGACCCTGCCACCCAGACGATGCTGGCGATGTTCGCCGGCCTGGCTCTGTGGGAGTTCGCCGCCCCGGGGCGGTCGCTGCCCCCCGTGCGCGGCTGGCACGCCCGCGCGCTGGCCGCGTTCGTCGTCTACTTCCTGCTGTCGTCGTACCTGCCGTTGCTGTGGGCCGGGACGCTGGCGCCGCTGCAGCTGGCCGACCTGTCGGCCTGGCCCAGCTGGGCGGCGGTGGCCGTCGGGCTGGTCGTCTACGAGTTCGGCGCCTGGAGCTGGCACCGCTCGATGCACCGTTTCGTGCCGCTGTGGCGCGTCTTCCACCAGATGCACCACAGCGCGGAGCGGCTCGACGTCGCCAGCGCCTTCTGGTTCAGCCCGCTGGACATGGTGACCTGGACCCTGCTGCCGAGCGTGGTGCTGACGATCCTCGGCCTGCCGCCGCAGGCGGCGACGACGACGATCCTGATCGTCACCTTCCTGTCGATGTTCCAGCACGCCAACGTGCGTACGCCGCACTGGCTTGGCTATCTGGTGCAACGGCCCGAGATGCACACGGTGCACCACGCGCGCGGCGTGCACGACTTCAACTACGCCGATCTGCCTGTGATCGACCTGCTGTTCGGCACCTTCCGCAACCCGCGCGGCTACGAACACGCCACCGGCTTCTGGCCCGGCGCGTCGCGCCGGGTGCTCGACATGCTGCTGCTGCGCGACGTGTCGCGTCAACCGGTCGCCGACGATCACCCTTGAAAGGCCACCCGCATGCTTCCTCCCCGCCCGACCCACCGCCTGCGCAACGCGCCATCGCTCGAGTACATCGACCAGGGCGCCCTGTCGGGCACACCGGTCATCGCGCTGCACGGCGTCACCGACTCGTGGCTGTCGTTCCAGCCGCTGCTGCCGCACCTGCCGGCCACGCTGCGCTTCATCGCGCCGAGCCAGCGCGGGCATGGCGACTCCGACAAGCCGCCCGGCGGCTACCACCCGCGCGATTTCGCGGACGACGTGGTCCGGCTGATGGACACGCTCGCGCTGCCGCGCGCCCTGATCGTCGGCCACTCGATGGGCGGCGTCGTCGCACAGCGCCTGGCGATCGACCATCCGGATCGTGTGCTCGGCCTGGTGCTCGCCGCCACGGCGAGCGCGTTCGACGGCAACCCCGACCTGGTGGCCTGGTGGCGCCGCGACATCACCACGCTCACCGACCCGATCGAGCCGGCCTTCGCACGTGACTTCCAGCAAGGCACGCTGGCCCAGGCGGTGCCGCCGGCGTTCGTCGACCTGGTGGTCGCAGAGAGCCTGAAGGTGCCCGCGCACGTCTGGCGCGCCGCGTTCGACGGCTTCATGACCGAGGACCGCGGGCCCGAGTTGGCGCGGATCGAGGCGCCCACGCTGCTGGTCTGGGGTGCACGCGACGCGATCTGCAGCGCCGCCGACCAGCAGCGTATGCTGGCGGCGATCCACGGCGCGCGACTGCAGACCTACCGCGACGCCGGCCATGCGGTGCACTGGGAGGAGCCACAACGATTCGCGCGCGATCTGGCGGCGTTCGCCGCCGAGGTCGCCGAGCTGCCGGCGGCCGCATCCGCTTGAATCGCTTTGAAAGGGACCCCACGATGATCAAGACCGACAGCGCCGGCTACCCCGTAAGCGGCGCCAACGACCAGAGCCTCGCCGCCTTCGAGCAGGCCGCGCACGAAATGCGCTGCCTGGTCGACGACCCGCTGGCGACGATCGACCACGCGCTGACCCTCAGTCCCGAGATGCCGATGGCGCACGTGTTGCGCGCCTGGCTGCACCTGCTGGGCACCGAGCCGGCGGGCATCGCGGTGGCACGCGAGTGCGCAGCTGCCGCGCAGCGGCTGCCGGGCACTGAACGCGAGCGGCTTCACGCGCAGGCTGCCGGCCTGGTCGCCGCCGGCCGCTGGCGCGACGGCGCAAGGCTGCTCGAAGACCTGAGCGCGGCCTGGCCGCTCGATGCGCTGGCGCTGCAGGCCGGCCACCAGGTGGACTTCTTCACCGGCGACTCGCGCATGCTGCACGACCGCGTCGCACGGGTGCTGCCGGCGTGGAGCCGGGCCGTGCCGGGTTACCACGCCGTGCTCGGCATGCATGCGTTCGGCCTGGAGGAGACCGGCGACTATGCGCAGGCCGAGCGCCAGGGCCGGCTCAGCGTGGAACTGCAGCCGCGCGACGGCTGGGGCTGGCACGCGGTGACGCATGTGCTGGAGATGCGCAACGCGCCGCGCGACGGCATCGGCTGGCTGGAGCCGACGTCGGCCGTCTGGTCGAAGGGCAGCTTCTTCGCCGTGCACAACTGGTGGCACCTGGCGCTGTTCCACCTCGCGCTCGACCATGTCGACGAGGTGCTGCGCCTGTACGACCAGTCGATCGGCGGGCCGGGCTCGGGCGTGGTGCTCGACATGATCGACCAAAGTGCGCTGCTGTGGCGGCTGCACCTGCGCGGCGTCGACGCAGGCGCGCGCTGGTCTGCGCTGGCCGGGCGCTGGGCGCCGATCGCCGGCGCAGGCCACTACGCCTTCAACGACCTGCACGCGATGATGGCCTTCGCGGTGACCGGCCGCGAGCACGAGCAGCGACAGCTGCTCGACGCGCAGCGCGCGGCGATGGCCGCCGACGGCGACAACGCCGACTTCACACGCGAGGTCGGTCATGCGGCGGCGCGTGCGGTGCAGGCCTTCGCGGGCGGCGACTTCGGCGAGGCGGTGCGCCTGCTGCGGCCGATCCGCAGCTATGCACACCGCTTCGGCGGCAGCCACGCGCAGCGCGACGTGATCGACCTGACGTTGATCGAGGCCGCCCAACGCAGCGGTGATCGGGCGCTGCACACGGCGCTGGTGCACGAGCGCGCCGCGCGGCGGCCAGCTCGCAGCGGCACGGTGCCGGCCACCTAAGGAGGTCGGCCGGGTCGCCCCGGTCGGCCGGTAGGGCGGTGGGGCGGTCGAGCGGCGAGCCGCCTGCCTGCCGGCGACAATGCAGACTGCATGTCCGCACCGCCATCGACGCGCCCGCTCTCTCCCGTGACGCAGGGCCTGGCCTGGGGCCTGCTGGCCGCCGCGATCTGGACCGTCTACTCGGTGCTGGCGCGGCTGGGCATCAAGTCGGGCCTGAGCCCGCTCGACATGACCTTGCTGCGCTTCACGCCGGGCGCGCTCGTGATGCTGCCCTTCGTCTGGCATTGGGGTCTGCGCGACCTGGGCGGCATCGGCTGGGCGCGCGGCGCGGCGCTGGCCGCGTTGTCGGGGCCGGTGTTCAGTCTGCTGATGATGACCGGCTTCGCCTATGCGCCGCTGGCGCATGGCGCGGTCATCGCGCCGGCCTGCCAGATGCTCACCGGCATCGGCCTGTCGGCCTGGCTGGCGCGCGCGCCCGTCACGCGCGAAACCCTGTTCGGCGCGACCTTCGTGCTGCTGGGGCTCGGCTTCATGGGTGGCGACGCGTGGCTGCACGGCGGCGGCGGTGGCGTGCTGCTGGGCGACGTGCTGTTCGCGCTGGCCGGCTGCAGCTGGGGGCTGTTCGGCGCGCTGTCGCGCCGCTGGCATGTCGATGCGCTGCGCGTCACCGGCGTCGCGGTGGTGCTGGCGTTCGCCGCGTTCGCGCCGTTCTATGCGGTGGTGGCCGACC
>JBGAMU010000062.1:0-24269 GCA_044222685.1 Burkholderiaceae bacterium | reverse complement strand
TGGCGGCGCGCGCCTCGGCGCAGGCCGAGGCGGCCCAGCAGAGCGCCGAGCAGGCCAACGCGCAGCGCCTGCTCGGCCGTGCGCAGATGCGCCTGGGCGACCACGCCGCCGCCGCGGCGGCGCTGCAGCGGGCGCTCGACATCGACCGCGCGCTCGGCCTGCCCGAGCGCATCGCGCTCGACCTGCTGCATGCCGGCGAGAACGCGCAGCGCGCCAACCAGCCGGCGGCGGCGCGCGAGTTCTACCAGCGCGCGCTGCAGGTCAGCGAGGCGGCGGCGCTGACGCGCAGCGCCGAGGCCGCGCGCGCGCGGCTGAAAGCGCTCGAAGCGCGCTGAAGCGCACGCGTCGTCGACCGCCGGGCGGCGGGCGGCGACGCGGTGTCAGGCGCTCGCGGGGCAGCCGGTCGCGGCGCCGCCGTCGAGCGACTGCAGCGCGGCGCCGAGCCGCTGCGCGATCTGCACCACGGCCTCGCGATGCGCGGCGGCCAGCGCGGGAATGCCGGCCGCCACGGGCTGCCGCACCGCGTCGCGACAGCGCAGCTCGGGCGCGGTGCCGCCGGCCGAGGCGATGCTCCAGTCGACCACCAGGGCCGCCAGCTGCGATGGTGCGCTGTCCAGGCGCTGCACGTCGATTCGCACGCGCCAGCTCTTGCCCGACGCTGGCTTGGTCAGGCCGGGTGCGCCGAGTCGCCGCGCCAGCGCATCGCCGAAGGCAGCCTGCATCTCGTCGGCCAGCGGCGCGACCCAGCGCTCCTGCTCCAGCAGACGCAAGGAGTCGTCGGGCAGCCGCACCACCCACTGCGGCTGGTCGACCTGCGCCGGCACGCTGACGCCGGCGATCGTCCAGCTGATCGTCGGCGCCGCTGTCGCTGCATTCGCCGCCGGCCGCAGCAGCGTGTGATAGCGCGGTACGGGTGCCGAGCCGCACGCGGCGAGCACCAGCGCGATGGCGGCGACCGCGAAGTGGCGGTGGGCGATCGGCGCCGCGACGGCGGCCCGGCGAAGGCTCATGGACGTACCTCTTTGCTCAGGTCGGGGTCGGCCGGTTTGCCGCGCAGCAGCGACTCGGGGTGCTGCTGCAGGTAGTCGCTCAGCTGGCGCAGCGCACGCGCGGCGCGCTGCATCTCGATGATCGCGTCGTTGGCGTTGCGCAGCAGCGGCGCATCGGGCTGCGCCACGTTGCGCTCCAGGCTGCCGAGTGTGCCCTGCACGGCGCCGAGCGTCTGCCGCACGTCGCCGAGCGCGCGCTGCGCCTCGGGCGCGAGCTGATTGATCGCGTGGTTGGCGCTGGTCAGCGCCTCCTGCAGGCTGCGGCTGGCGGCGCCGGCGCTCTTAAGGGTCTCCTGCAGATCGCCGGTGGCCGCGTTCGCGCCCTTCAACGTCTGGTTCAGGTTGGCGCCGATCTCGTCGAAGCGGATCTTCGAGACGCGGCTGACGATCTCGGCCAGCTGCGGCTGCAGGTCGCTGAAGGCGCTCGGCACGCTCGGAATCGTCGGCGTCGCGCTGCGCTCGTCGAGCGTGGCCTTGGCCGCCTTGGGCACGAAGTCGAGCGCGACGTAGTTCTGCCCGGTCAGCAGGTTGCCGGTGCGCACCTGTGCGCGCAGGCCATGCTCGACCAGGCGTTTCATGAAGGCATGGTCGGGGCCGGCGGCGCCGCGGGTCTGGCCGTTGAAGGCTGCACGCATCGCGCCCAGGCGGCTGGGAAAGATCTCGGCCAGCACCTCGGCCGGGTAGTGGCCGCCGCCACGGTCGGGCTGCAGCGAGACGCTGCGCACGCTGCCGATCTCGACGCCGAGCAGCTCGACCGGCGCGCCGATGTTGAGGCCGCGCACCGACTGCTCGAACACCGTGCGGACCGTCATCGGCGTGCCGTCGGGGGGTGCCAGCGCCGCCTGCCGATTGCGGAACAGGGTGAAGCGCTGGCCGTCGGGTGCCGCGGCGCTGTTCGCGGCCTCGGGTGGCGTGGCGAAGGCCAGCCCGCCGGCCACCAGCGAGGCAAGCGATTCGGTGTTCACCGCCAGGCCATTGGCGTTGAGCGCGACGTCGACGCCGCTGGCGTTCCAGAAACGCGACTGCGGCTTCACCAGCCGCTCGTTGGGCGCCTCGATGAACACGCGCACGGCGAGTGCGTCGTTGGCCGGGTCGAGCGTGTAGCCGACCACGCGGCCGACCCGGGTGCGCTTGTAGAACACCGGCGAGCCGACCTCGAGCGAGCCCAGGTCGTTGGCCGCCAGCACGAAGCTGCGGCCCGGCTCGCCGCGCAGCACGAAGGGCGGCACCTCCAGGCCCGAGAAGCGGCGCCGCGATTCGGTGGACTCGCCGGCGTCGACGCCGATGTAGGCGCCCGAGAACAGCGTCGACAGGCCGCTCACGCCGGCGGTGCCGATGCGCGGGCGCACGACCCAGAACTTGGTGTCGTCGGCGGTCAGACTCTCGGCGCTCTTGTCGAGCTTGGCGGTGACGATGACGCGCTGGCGATCCGGGCTCAGCACCACGCGCGTGACGTGGCCGACCACCACCTCCTTGAAGCGCAGCTCGGTGCGGCCCGGTTCGATGCCCTCGGCGTTGTTGAAGGTGATCGTGATCTCCGGTCCGGACTGCATCAGCGTGCGCACGATCAGCAGGGCACCGACGACCAGCGCGACGATCGGCACGATCCATACCAGCGACAGACGCAAGCGGCGCGGGCGCACGATCACCGGCGCCGGCAGCGCGGCGCCGGCCGGCTGCGCCGGCGCGGCTGCGGGGGAGGCGGGCTCGGTCATGGCGCGGAGTCTGCCTGTTCGCGGTCGGGCCAGATCAGGCGCGGGTCGAAACTGGCCGACGCCAGCATGGTGGCGATCACCACCAGGCCGAAGGCGAGCAGGCCCGACTCGGGCTGCACGCTGGCGAAGGCGCCGAAGCGCACCATGCCCACCAGCAGCACGACGACGAACACGTCGAGCATCGACCAGTGGCCTACCGTCTCGATCAGGCGGTACAGCGTGGCGCGCTCACGCTGGCGCCAGGTGGAGCGCTGCCAGCTGGTGAAGGTGAGCAGGGCCAGCGAGGCGATCTTGGCGATCGGCACCGCGATGCTGGCGATGAAGACGATCACCGCCAGCTCCCATGAGCCCGATTCCCACAGCTCGGCGATGCCGCCGAGGATGGTGTGCTGCGAGCGCCCTAGCAGTGCGCTCGAGGTGCCCATCACCGGCAGCACGTTGGCCGGCACGTAGAACATGACCGCGGCGCACAGGAACGCCGTGGTGCGCTGCAGGCTGTAGGGCTTGCGCGCGTGCAACGGGTGCGCGCAGCGCGGGCAGGCCACGTCGCGCGCGCGCGCCAGCGACACCAGCCCGCAGCACTCGCAGCCGTGCAGCCCGCGCTCGCGCGCAGTGCTCCAGAGCGTGGTGGCGTCGGTCATCGTGCTAGGTGGAGTCACAGCCTATCCGCCTGGCGCCAGAGGCCATGCAGGCCGGCGGCCTGCATGGCGGTGAGCAGTACCGTCAGCGCGGCGTACGAGAAGATGCCCACACCGGGCACCACGCCGGCCAGGCCCGCGCTGCGCACGATGGCGATCAGCGTGCCGAGCAGGAACACCTCCACCATGCTCCAGCGTGTCACCCAGCGCAGCAGCCGCATCGCGGCAAGGAAGCTCGGCGCGCGGCGGCCGCGCACCAGCGGCACCAGCACCCAAAGCCGCAGCAGCACGACGGCCAGCGGAAAACCGATCGCGGTGGCGCCGGCCAGCAGCGCGACGGCCTGCTGGCCATCGCTCCAGGTGGTGGCGATGGCCTCGAACAGCGTGGCGGTCGAGTGCACGCCGCGCAGGTCGAGCGTGACGATGTCGCCGAGGTTGCCCATCACGATGCAGATCAGCGCGGCCACGGCGAGCGCCAGCTGGCCCTGCGCGTCGACATGGTGGCCGCGGCCGACCGTGGCGCCGCAACGCGAACAGCGGGCTTCTTCGCCGGCGCCGAGCGCGGCGCGCGCGTACACCGCGTCGCACTCCTCGCAGACCACCAGGCCGGGGTAGGTGGCGGCCGTGGCGTGCGAACCGTGGCCCGGCACGCCCAGGCGCCACAGCAGGCGGTGCCAGGTGATGCTCACCGTCGCCGCCCCCCGCCGTGCCCGGGCGGCGCGGCACCGGCCAACGCCCGCCGCACGGAACGCGGGCTGTCGCAGGCGATCGAGGCAGGCGCCATCACGAGCGCGATTGTGCCGCGCCGGCGTGCCCGCCGGCCGCTCGCTTCCCCGGGGGATCGTGCAGCGGCGCCCACGCGAGGCGACTGCGGTCGACGGCGCTCAGTTGTTGGGCGCGGCGGCGATGCGCGACTCGAGCCGCTGCACGTCGGCGGTGAGCCGCCCTGCGACCAGGCGCACCAGCTCGAAGCCGAACTCCGGGTTCTGGTAGTACAGCTGCAGCAGCGTGCTCTCGTCGATCGTCAGCACCCGGCAGTCCTGGCTGCAGCGCGCGGTGAGCGTGCGGCGCCGGTCGGGTGCGAAGAACGCGATCTCGCCGAACATGCTGCCCGGTTGCAGCGGCTTGCCGATCTCGACGAATTCGATCTCGCCCTCGGCCAGGAAGTACAGGTGGTCGGCCACGTCGCCCTTGCGGAACAGGATCTCGCCGGCATTCATGGCGCGTGCCTTCATGTAAGGCTTGAGCCACAGGCCCGACACGTCGCCGCGCTGCGCCGCCTTGGTGACGCGCCGCGTGAGCCTGACCATCTGGAGCGCGCGATAGATGTTCACCGGCAACAGCACGCCGTGCAGGAACAGCATCGGGATCGACGGGTAGAGAAGTCCGTACATCAGGAAGCCGAAGTTCGTGCCCACCGCGAGCCAGCGCAGCGGGATCATCGTCTTCACGAAGGCGCCGGCGATGCCGAGCAGCCCCGCGAAGGCCGCCGACACGAGCGCCAGCACGCCATTGGGCGTGGCCAGGGTGCCACGCAAGGTGGCGATGGCGAGTTCGATGACGTCGTGGGGTTGCAGCACGCGTGGGGGTCTCGGGTTGCGCGCGCATTATCGGTGGCGCGGCATGCGCCTTCACACGACTGCGGCACCGCTGTCAATACCCAACACAGCGGTTCATCGTCACGCGTCGACGCGACAGCGCCGCGCTATCGTGGTGGAGGAGGGCGCCGATGTGCTGCGTGGCGGCGCTGCTAGCACAGTTGTGATACGTCGGGCTGACGGATCGCATCGATAGAATCGCGCGCTTTCGGGTGCCCCGCCGCATGGCCGTCGTTTCTCGCGAGAACACAACCGCCATCCTCGAGCTGAGGAGTGCCGCGCTCACGCTGATCGCGGTGGTGCTGAAGACCACAGACCTCGACGCGCTGGCCGCCGAGCTCGAGCAGCGCGCCAGCGTGATGCCCGGTCTGTTCGAGGACGAACCCGTCGCCGTCGACCTGTCGCGCGTGCGCGACGACGCGCAGACGGTCGACTTTCCCGCGCTGCTGGCGCTGCTGCGCCGGCATCGCATGGTGCCGCTGGCCGTGCGCGGCGGCAACGACGATCAGATGGCCGCGGGATTCAGCGCCGGCCTGGTGCAGGCGCCCGAAGGCGTGCGTGCGGCGCGCGAGCAGCCGGTGGTGCCGCCGGTCACGCTGACCGAGCGCATCGTCGAGGTGCAGCTGCCGGCGCCGCCGCCGATGATCGTCGACCGCCCGCTGCGCTCGGGCCAGCAGATCTATGCCCGCGAGCGCGACCTGATCGTGCTGGCGCTGGTGAGCTACGGCGCCGAGGTCATCGCCGACGGCCACATCCACGTGTACGCGCCGCTGCGCGGCCGCGCGATCGCCGGTGCCAAGGGCAATGCCGACGCGCGCATCTTCACCACGGCGATGGAGGCACAGCTGCTGTCCATCGCCGGCGTGTACCGCACCACCGAGGTGCCGCTGCCCACCGAAGTGGTGGGTCGGGCGGCCATGGTGCGACTGGCCGGCGACAGCCTGCTGGTCGAGCCGCTCGAGTCCCGCATTTGAGATGAAACACCCCCGCAGCGCCTTCGGCGCCTAGAAAGGATACCCCACAGATGGCCAAGATCATCGTCGTGACCTCCGGCAAGGGGGGCGTCGGCAAGACGACCACGAGCGCCGCGTTCGCGTCGGGCCTCGCGCTGCGCGGCCACAAGACCGCGGTGATCGATTTCGACGTGGGCCTGCGCAACCTCGACCTCATCATGGGCTGCGAGCGCCGCGTGGTGTACGACCTGATCAACGTGATCCACGGCGAGGCCAAGCTGACGCAGGCGCTGATCAAGGACAAGCACTCCGACAACCTGCAGATCCTGGCCGCCTCGCAGACGCGCGACAAGGACGCGCTGACGCAGGACGGCGTCAAGCGTGTGCTCGACGAGCTGGCCGAGATGGGC
This sequence comes from Burkholderiaceae bacterium, assembly GCA_044222685.1. Taxonomy (GTDB): domain Bacteria; phylum Pseudomonadota; class Gammaproteobacteria; order Burkholderiales; family Burkholderiaceae_C; genus JAEUPI01. The sequence continues at coordinate 17,906 of JBGAMU010000062.1, read as the reverse complement.
CTCGAGTACATCATCTGCGACTCGCCGGCCGGCATCGAGACCGGCGCGCTGATGGCGATGCACTACGCCGACGAGGCGCTGGTGGTCACCAACCCCGAGGTGTCGTCGGTACGCGACTCCGATCGCATCCTCGGCATGCTGGCGTCGAAGACGCAGCGCGCCATCGACGGCAAGGAGCCGGTGAAAGAACACCTGCTGATCACCCGCTACAACCCGACGCGCGTGGTCGGCGGCCAGATGCTGTCGGTGGAGGACATCCAGGAGATCCTGCGCATCCCGCTGATCGGCGTGATCCCCGAGTCGGAGACGGTGCTGAGCGCCTCCAACCAGGGCGTGCCGGCGATCCACATGAAGGGCAGCGACGTCTCCGAGGCCTACAAGGACGTGATCCGCCGCTTTCTGGGCGAGAGCCGCGAGATGCGCTTCACGCAGGCCGTGCGGCCCACCTTCTTCCAGCGCCTGTTCGCGCGAGCTTGAAGCCGATGTCGATCCTGAAGTTCCTGTTCGGACAGCACAAGCAGTCGGCGAGCCTGGCCAAGGAGCGCCTGCAGATCATCCTGGCCCACGAGCGCAGCGCGCGCAGCCCGCGCCGGCCCGACTACCTGCCCGCGTTGCAGCGCGAACTGCTGGCGGTGGTGAGCAAGTACGTGAAGATCCAGCCCAAGGACATCAAGGTCAGCTTCGAGCGCCAGCGCAACATCGAGGTGCTCGAAGTCAAGATCGAGCTGCCCGAGGCCGCGCGCGCCTGAGGCGCCGATTTCCTCCGCCACAATGACGGCACTGGTGCAACCTCTCGACGGAGACTGACATGGCCAAAGGTCAGCAACGCAGCAACAAGGAAACCAAGAAACCCAAGAAGGACAAGCTGCCTTCGAAGCCGGTGACGCCGCTCGGCCCCAGCATCACGACCGTGGTGCCGGATCGGCACAAGAAGAAGTAGAAGGGGCCGCTACTGCGGCGACTCGTCCTCGGGTACCACCGGCGCCGGCGATGTGGCCGGCACGGCCGCGATGTCGCCGCCTTCGGCCACGTCGGTCCCCAGCAGCGGCGCGGCAGTGGCCGCTAACGGCGCCGTCGCCTCGACCGACGGCACGGCCCTGGCGACGAGAGGTCGGCCGCTCAGCCAGTGCGACACGTTCAGCACGTCGAGCGCCCGGTCGGCTGCGTTCGGTGCGCCCAGCAGCACCACGTTCACCAGGCGTTCGCCGACGCGCAGCAGCATGCTCAGGCACAAGCCGGCCTCGCGGGTGTAGCCGGTCTTCGACAGCAGCACGCTCCAGCCCGGCGCGCCGATCAGTGCGTTGGTGTTGCGCACCTCCCAGGCCCGGCCGGCGACCGTCGTCGCGAACACCGGCTGGCTGCTGATGCGCGCCAGCTCGGGGTAACGCGCCGCCGCGCGCAGCACCTTGGCCATGTCGTCGGCACTGGACACATTGACGGGCGACAGCCCGGTGGGCTCCTCGATCGTGGTGGCTTTGAGGCCGAGCGCGCGGATCTTGCGCTGCATCGCCTTGCGAAACCCCTCGATGCCGCCGCGATGGTGCCGCGCCAGTGCCGACGCCGCCCGGTTGTCGGAGGCCACGAGCGCGAGCTCGAGCAGCGTGGCGCGGGACACCACCGTTCCCACCGGCACACCGCTGCGCGTGTGCTTGAGGCGGTCGACATCGGCATCGGTGATGCGCAGCGCCTCGCCGGCCGGCTGCCTGGCGTCGAGCACCAGCATCGCGGTGAGCAGCTTGGTCAGCGAGGCGATCGGCACCGCGGTGGCCGCCTCCTTGGCGAGCAGCACCTGACCGGTGGCGGCGTCGACGACGAGGGCATGCGCCGATGCGAACTCGATCTCGGCAGGCATGGCGGCACGCGCCGGCCCGAGCGAGGACAGCAGGACGAACAGGATCCACGACGCACGCCGCATGACACGACATGTACGCGATCGGCAGCGCCGCGGCGATCGCCGATTCGCGGGGGGTGCGCCCCGCTGTGGTGTTCACGCGCCACCACGTTCGGCGCGTGACGGGTCGATCAGGGGAAGGCGAAGTCCTGCGTCGGCACCGGCGAGCGCACGTCGACATCACGCGTCTTCGTCGTCGCGCCGGAGGCGGCTTCGAGCCGGTACAGGCCCGTCGCCGCAGGCTCGCTGGCAAAGACGATCGTCGACGGGCTGGCTGTGTAGGCCGTACGCGCCGGCGCCTCGACCGGCAGCGCCAGCGTGTAGGCACCGGACGCCTCGTCGGCCGCGGTCCACGCGACCTCGATCGTCGTCGCAGGCGCTGTCGGCAACGTCTGCAAGGCACGCACCGACGCCGTCGTCGCGGATGTGACCGTACCGCCGACGCTGCGAGGTGCCGATGCGGCGACGGGCGGCGCGATGCGCACCGTGGCCGAGCTCACGGCGGTGGTGACGCCCTGAGCGACCGGCACGCCGGTCATCGCTGCCGTCACACGGCCGGTGGCCGTCACGACCAGCGTGTAGCTGGCGCCCACCGGCACGGGATAGAGCACGAAGCGGCCGTCGGTCTGCGGCAGCGTGCCTTTCACCGGTACGCCGCCGAGCTGCAGCGACACGTCGGCCGACGCGGCGATCGCCGCGTCGACATAACCTTCGACCCGGCCCACGTCGGTGACGCGCGACGTCACCGCGATCACGGGCTTCAGGTTGAACTGGCCCGACGCTCCGCGCGGCACGATCGAACGGCAGGCGTCGAAGTCGAGTACCACGTCGGCGATCTGGTTGTCGCCGACCACGAGGTTCGTGTTCAGCTTCAGCCCCGACTGCTGGCCGCTCGGCGTGGTGAGCGCTGTCTCCGGCGCACCGATCGGCTGGACCGAATTGGCCAGCGGATTCGCGCCGGTGTTGGGTGCCAGCACCAGCCGCAACTGCGTATAGCGACCGGCGGGCAGTGCGGTCTGCCCCAGCTCCTCGAGCAGCCCGTTGGTCAGCGTTCGCAGGTTCACCCGTCGGACGGGGTTCAGCGTGATCTCCGACCAGCCACCATCGTTGTCACCAGCGTTTGCGCTCTGATGCACGCGCACCTTCTCGATCGTGACGTTGACGGATTCGTACTTGCACGCCGGCGCGTCGGTCAGTGCCACACGCAGCGTGCCGGTACCGCCGCCACCACCGCCGCCACAGGCGGCCAGAGCGAACGCGGCGCCGGCGCAAGCCGCCATGAGGCGCAGGCGACGGGTGAACGGGACATTCATGTGGGAAGGCATGGCGAAGCACCTGTACTACAACTGTGCGTTTATCCCACGTCTTGACTTGCCCAGGCGATACCGGATCGGCGGGTGTGTCACCAAGTGATGCGCCGCAGGCCGCGGTGGCGTCGTCACTGCCTGGCGCCGGCGTGGCCGATCGCCTCGTCGAGGATGTCGAGCGCCGCATCCATCTGCGGCTGCGTGGTCACCAGCGGCGGCGTCAGCGTGAGCACGTGGCCCATCGTGGTCTTGAACGACAGCCCGCGCGACAGCGCGTGGTAAAGCACCCGCTCGGCGGCGTCGGGCGCCGTTGTCTTGGTGTCGCGATCGCTCACCAGCTCGATGCCGAGCAGCAGGCCGCGGCCACGCACGTCGCCGATCAGCGGGTGGCGGCGCTTCATCTCCTGCAGGCGAGCGAGCGCGTGGGCGCCGACCCGCGCGGCGTTGTCGACCAGGCCCTCGCGCTCGATCACCTGCAGCGTGGCCAGCGCGGCGGCGGCGGTGACCGGGTTCTTCTCGTGCGTGTAGTGGCCGAAGGCGTAGGCACCGGCGACGTCGAGGTCGGCGCGCGCGATGCAGGCGGCGATCGGCAGCACGCCGCCGCCGAGGGCCTTGCCGAGCACCACGATGTCGGGCCTGGCGTCGTCGTGCTCGGCGGCGAAGAAGCGCCCGGTCTTGCCGAGGCCGGTGGGGATCTCGTCGAAGATCAGCAGCGTGCCGGTGGCATCACACGCCTCGCGCACGGCGCGCCAGTAGCCCGGCGGCGGAATGAACGGCACCGCGCGCGCCGGCTCGGCGATCACCGCGGCCACGTCGCCCTCGCGCTCGAGCACGTAGCGCACCATGCTCGCGCAGGCGAGGCGGCACTGGTCGAGCCGCGGCTGGCCGTCGGCGTCGACGTCGTGGCCGTACGCGCAGCGGTAGCAGCCGAACGGCGCCACGTGTTCGCTGCCCGGCAGCAGCGGGCCGATGCGGCCGCCGCGAAACAGCGACTCGCCGCCGACGCTCGACGCACCGAAGCCGGCGCCGTGGAAGGCGTCCCAGAAACTGAGCGTCTTGAAGCGGCCGGTGGCGGCGCGTGCCAGCTTGATCGCGACCTCGACCGCGTCGGAACCGCCGGTGGTGAACAGCAGCTTGGCGTCGTGACCGGTCAGCGCCTTGAACTTCGCGTTCAACGCCTCGGCCAGCTCCACCGCGCGCGCGCTGGCGAAGCGCCGCGGCGCGAAACTCAGTTCGTCGAGCTGCGACTTGATGGCGCCCAGCACGTGCGGATGGGCATAACCCACGTGGTGCACGTTGTTGCCGTGGAAGTCCATGTAGCGCCGGCCGGCGAGGTCTTCGATCCAGATGCCCTCGGCCTTGGCGATCGCATCCAGGCACGGCGTCGACACCGACTGGTGCAGGAAGGCTGCGCTGTCGCGAGCGAGCAGGGCGCGCGTGGTGGCGTCGAGGTGTTCGGTCTGCCACTGCGCGCGGCGCGGCGTGGAGTTGATGTCGCCTTCGCTGGGCGTGGGGCCGGGTGGCGGGTGGAGCATGACCGCGATGATAGGGCGGCGATGCGGATGCGCTGGCACGCGCGCGAGCTGGCATGTTGCGCGACGAAGCGCGATGATTCTGCGGGTCGCATCCAAGGAGAGCTGACATGTCGAACCAGTCTGACGAAGTCACGACGGGCTTCCTGCATGCCTTCGCCGAGGCATGGAATCGCCACGATGTCGACGCGCTCATGACGTTCATGAGCGAGGACTGCGTGTTCGAAGCCTCGGCCGGTCCGGATGTCTGCGGGTCCCGCTACGCCGGTCGCGACGCGGTGCGCGCCGGCTACGCCGAAGTCTTCGCGACCTTTCCCGATGCCCGCTGGAACGGCGCGCGCCACTTCGTCAGCGGCGACAGGGGTGTGTCGGAGTGGACGTTCACCGGCACACGAGGCGATGGCGCTCGCCTCGAGGTCCATGGTTGCGACGTGTTCACCTTTCGTGGCGGCAAGATCGCGCTGAAGAACTCCTACCGCAAGAACCGTCCCCTTATGTCCGTCGTGAAGGGCTGAGTCGCGCCTATGGCGGCCGCAGCGCTCACTCGTGCCGCAGCGCGTCGATCGGATCGAGCCGCGCCGCGCGCCGCGCCGGAAAGTAGCCGAACACCACGCCGATCGCGGCGGAGAACAGGAACGACAGCAGGTTGATCGACGGGTCGAACAGGTAGGGGATGCCCATCACCTGCGACAGGCCGATCGACGCCGCCGTGGCCAGCACGATGCCGATCAGCCCGCCGAGCGCGGCCAGCACCACCGCCTCGACCAGGAACTGCAGCAGCACCTCGCGCTCGAGCGCGCCGATCGCCAGCCGCACGCCGATCTCGCGGGTGCGCTCGGTCACGCTGACCAGCATGATGTTCATGATGCCGATGCCGCCCACCACCAGGCTGACGGCCGCCACCGCGCCGAGCAGCATCGTCATCACCTGCGTCGTGCCCGACATCGTGTCGGCGATCTGCCGGGTGTCGAGCACGTTGAAGTTGTCGTCCTCGTTGTCGGCGAGCTTGCGCCGCTCGCGCATCAGCTCGGTCAGGCTTGCCTTGGTGCGCGTCGGGTCGGCATCGTCGGTCATCGACACCAGCAGCGTGTTGATGCGGGTGTGTCCGACCACGCGGCGCTGCATCGTCGTCAGCGGCAGCACCACCAGGTTGTCCTGGTCGTTGCCCATCGCGCCCTGGCCCTTGGGCGCGAGCAGCCCGATCACCGTGCAGGAGAACTTCTTCAACCGCACCTGTTCGCCCACGGGATCGGCGCTGCCGAACAGCTCGCGCCGCACGGTGGCGCCGATCAGACACACCGCGGCGCCGATGCGCTGCTCGTCGGCTTCGAAGATGCGGCCGCCGGCCAGCGTCCAGTTGGCGACTTGGAACCACTCGTTGGTCGAGCCGGTCACGCCGGCCGACCAGTTGCGGCCGTTGGCCACCAGCGTGGCGCTGCTGCGCACCTCGGGCGCCACACCCTTCAGGCCGCCGATCTCGGTGGCGATGGCCTCCACGTCGCTGGCGTTGAAGGCCGGCCCGCCGCCGCCGCCCGGCCCCATGCGCTGGCCCGGCAGGATCATCAGCAGGTTGCTGCCCAGGCTGGCGATCTGCGACTGCACCGCGCGCGTGGCGCCGTTGCCGAGCGTGACCATCGTGATCACCGCGCTGACGCCGATCACGATGCCCAGCATGGTGAGGAACGAGCGCAGCAGGTTGCGGCGGATCTCGCGCAACGCCAGCAGCATGGTGTTGAACCACATCTCAGGTCTGCCCGGCGGCTACTGCCTCTGCGTGGGCCTCGACCGCCGGCGCATCCAGGCCCGCCGGATGCGCATTGCGCTGGTCGCTGGCGACGACGCCATCGACGAAGCGCACGATGCGCCGGGCATAGGCCGCCATGTCGGCTTCGTGGGTGACCATCACGACGGTGATGCCCTGCTCGGTGTTCAGCCGCCACAGCAGCCGCATGATCTCGGCGCCGCGCTGCGTGTCCAGGTTGCCGGTGGGCTCGTCGGCCAGCAGCACGGCGGGCCGGGTGACGATGGCGCGCGCGATCGCCACGCGTTGCTGCTGGCCGCCCGACAGTTCGGCCGGCGTGTGGTGGCCCCAGCCTTCCAGCCCCACCGAGGCGAGCGCCGCGCGCGCCTGCGCATGGCGCGCCGCCGCCGACTCACCGCGGTACAGCAGCGGCAGCTCCACGTTCTCCTGCGCCGTGGTGCGTGCGAGCAGGTTGAAGCCCTGGAAGACGAAGCCGAAGTAATGGCGCCGCAGGCGCGCCCGCTCGTCGCGCGACAGCTTCTGCACCGCGATGCCGCGGAACAGGTAGTCGCCGGCGGTCGGCACGTCCAGGCAGCCGAGCAGGTTCATCGCAGTGGACTTGCCCGATCCGCTCGGCCCCATGATGGCGACGAAGTCACCGGGCTCGATGTCGAGGTCCACGCCCTTCAGCGCACGAAACGCCGCCTGGCCCTGGCCGTAGACCTTGGTGATGCCGCGCAGGCGGATCAGCGGCCCGCCACCGTCGGCGGCCGTCGTCGTCGCACCGCTCATGGTCGTGCGCCCGCGCCACTGCGCTGGCTGATGATCACGGCGTCGCCTTCGTGCAGGTCGGCCGACGACACCTCGGTGCGGCGGCCGTCGCTGGCGCCTGCGCTCACCGCCACCGGCACCGCCTGGCCGTCGCGCAGCACCCACAGCTGCCGGCGCCCGCCGCCGGCCGGCGTGGCGCCCTGTGCGGCCCGCCGCTGGCCTGCCAGCGGCGAACGCGGCAGCAGCCGCGCCACGATGTTGGCGCCCGACGCGGCGCCGGCCGCCGGCGTGGCGGATTCCGGCGTGAAGCGCAGCGCGGTGTTGGGCACCAGCAGCGACGGTGCGCGGTCGCTGGTCTGGATCGTCGCGGTGGCGGTCATGCCCGGGCGCAGGGTCAGGTCCTTGTTGTCGACGTCCAGCCGCGTGGTGTAGGTGACCACGTTGTCGGTCTTGGTCGAGCCGTAGGCCACCCGCGTCACGGTGGCGGGGTAGCGCCGGTTCAGGTAGGCGCCGACGGTGAAGGTGGCCTTCTGGCCGATGGCGACCAGGCCGACGTCGGTCTCGTCGACATTGACCTCGAGCTGCAGCTGCGTCAGGTCTTCGGCGATGGTGAACAGCGTCACCGCCTGCAGCGATGCGGCCACCGCGTTGCCGGGGTCGACCGTGCGCGTCAACACCACACCGTCGATCGGCGAGCGGATCGACGCCTTCGACAGGTTGGTTTCGTCGGTGGCCAGCTGCGCCTGCGCGCTGGCCACGCCGGCACGCGCGCTGGCCTCGTCGGCGCGCGCGCGATCGAGCGTGGCGCGCGCCGTGTCGAGTTCACTCTGCGCCGGCACCTTGCCGCCGGACAGGCGCGACACCTCTTCCAGCCGCGCCAGGTTGCCCTGCGCTTCCTTCTGCGTGGCCACCGTCTGCGCCACCTTGGCCTGTGCGCTGGCCAGCGCGGCGCGCGAGCGCGCAACCTGGTCGCGCAGCTTGGCGGTGTCGAGCTCGACCAGCACCTGGCCCTTCTTGACACGGTCGTTCACGTCGACCAGCACACGCGCCACCGTGCCCGACAGCTCGCTGCCGATGTTGACCGAGCGCGTCGACTGCAGCGTGCCGTCGGGGCCGACGGTAACCTGCCGCGTGGCGCGCTGCACCGGCTCGGTCACGTACTGCGGCTGCGCGGTGCTGTTGCGCCGACTGTTCCAGACCAGCCCCGCGGCGATCGCCGCCAGCAGCAGCACGAGCGCGACCCAGGACAGCGGACGTTTCCAGACCGGTCGTGCGTCGCCTCCCAGCAACTGCGTCAGGCCGGCCGTCGGCGAGGGGGTGGCGGGCGTGGAGGTGGGCATCAGGTTCATGGTGAGGTTGTCGTCATCGCGGCCGATTCGTCGAGCGTCCAGCCGCCACCGAGTGCCTTGAACAGGCGCACCTGGGCGGTGCCGACGTCGGTCTGCGCGCTCGCCAGGCTGTCCTGCGTGGAGAGCAGGCTGCGCTGCGTGTCGAGCACGATCTGGAAGTCGACCAGCCCGCTGCGGTAGCGCTGGCCGGCCAATAGCGCGGCGTTGCCGGCGGACTCGGCCGCGCGCTGCAGCGTGGTGCGGCGCTTCTGCGCGCTGCGCAGGGCGCGCAGCGCGTCCTCGACGTCCTTCAGCGCGGCCAGCACGGTGCCCTGCGTCGCCCGCGCGGCCTGCTCCCAGGCGGCGTCCTGCACTTCGGCCTGTGCGCGCAGCGCGCCGCCATCGAGGATCGGCACCGACACGCTGGCCAGCAGCGCGGCCACGCCGCTGCCGGCGCCGCCGAGCGCGCCGAGCGTCAGCGCATTGAGCCCGATGTCGCCGGTCAGGCGCAGGCTCGGCAGCCGCTGCGCCTGCGCCTGCTGCGTGCGCGCCGCCGCCGCGCGCCACTGGGCCTCGCTGCGCCGCACGTCAGGCCGCTGGCGCAGCGTGTCGGCGGGAATGCGCAGCGCGATGCGCACCGGCGCCGCCGGCGCCTGCGTGGCGGTGGACGACTGCAGCTCGGGCAGCGCGCCCGGCGCGCGCCCGGTCAACACCGCCAGGCTGCTGGCCGCCTGGGCCAGCGTGCTGTCGAGCTGGGGGATCTGCGCGCGTGTCTGTTCGGCGGCGGTGCGCGCCTGCTCGAGTTCGAGCGAGGTGGCCAGGCCGGCCTGCGTGCGCCACTCGGTGATCTGCAGCGTCTCGAGCTGGATGTCGAGATTGCGCCGCGCCACGTCCAGGCGTTCGCGCGTGCCGCACCATTGCAGGTAGGCGAGCGCCGTCTCGGCCGCGATCGAGACCTGCACGTCGCCCAGCGAGGCCACGCCCGCCACCACGTCGGCCTGCGCGGCGGTGATGCCGGCGCGCTGGGCGCCGAACAGGTCGGGCTCCCAGCTGGCATCGAGGCCGATGCGAAACAGGTTGCTCGCCGGCAGATCACCCGAGCGGCTGCGCTGGGCCGAGGCGCTGCCGGAGACCTGCGGCGACAGCCCAGCCGTCTGCACGTCGACCCCGGCGCGCGCCTGGCGCAGCGCGGCGATGGCGCCACGCACGTCGGTGTTGGCCTGCAGGGCACGCTCGACCAACGCGGTGAGCGACGGATCGTTGAACTGGCGCCACCACTCGCGGTGATCGACGGCAGCGGACGGTGTCGTGTCGCCCGCGTTGCTCCAGGCCGGCGGCAGCTCGACGGTCGTGTCGTGTTGGCGCGTCTGCGGCAGCAGCGACGCGCAGCCGGCAAGCGCCAGCGCCGACACCCACACGCCGGCGCGGCCGAGCCGGTGAAGGCGGCCGCCGCGGCGTGTCGAGGAACGCAGGGCGGTGTTCGTGGCGCGAATCGGCATGTCGACAGCTTCGAGCTTGCGCCTTTCGCTGTGGGTTCCGCCAGGTAAAGCCAGGTAAAGCCAGCGGCCATTCGCCGGCGCATTGATCGTGCGCAACGCGCGCGCCGAAGCGGCGCGACGGGGTCTTCAGCTCGCCAGGTCGCGCAGGTGCAGCACCGGCCAGCCGAGCTCGGCCGCCTCGGCGGCCAGCCGCATGTCGGGGTTCACCGCGACCGGCTTGCGCACGGCACGCAGCAGCGGCAGGTCGTTGGTCGAGTCGCTGTAGAACATGGTCTCGCACTCATGCCATTCGATGCGCTGGCGCGCCAGCCAGTCGTGCAGCCGCGCCACCTTGCCTTCGCGCATGTTCAGCGTGCCGGCCACGCGCCCGGTGAAGCGCCCGGTGCCGTCGAGCTCGCATTCGGTGGCGATCAGGTGCGCGAAGCCGAGGTGCACGGCGGTCAGCTCGGTCAGGAAACGGTTGGTCGCGGTGGTCAGCACCACCAGGTCGCCGGCCGCGGCGTGGCGCGCCACCAGCTCGTGCGCGGCGGCGCCGATGCGCGGCGCGATCACCTCGTCCATGTAGCGACGGCGCAGCGGCTCCCACTCGGCGCGCGTGCGCCCGCCCAATGTGGAGACATAGAACTCGCAGAAGTCCTGCGCGCTCACGGTGCCGGCCTGGTAGTCGCGCGCCATGCGCTGGTTGCGCGGCTCGAACTCGGCGCGCTCGAGCACGCCCTCGCGCATCAGGAACTCGCACCACAGCACGTCGCTGTCGCCGTCGAGCAGCGTGTGGTCGAGGTCGAACAGCGTCAGGCGAAGCGGCCGCGGCACGTCAGGGCTGTCGCAGATGCCAGGCCTTGGGGCGGGTGAAGGTCTGGATGCCGTGCGTCGACAGCGTCAGACCCAGCCCCGAATCGCCGTAACCCGACCATGGCAGCCGCGGGCTGACGCGGTCGCAGCAGTTCCAGTACACGCTGCCGGCGTTGACGCGCGCGAGCAGCGCGCGGGCCTTGCCTTCGTCCTTCGTGTAGACGCCGGCGGTGAGGCCGTAGCGGGTGTCGTTCATCAGGGCCACCGCTTCGTCGTCGTCGCGTACCTTCTGGATGCCGATCACCGGGCCGAAGCTCTCTTCGCGCATCAGCGCCATCGTGTGGTTCACGTTCGTCAGCACCGTCGGCGCGTACCACTGGCCGGGGCCGGGCAGGCGATGCCCACCGCACAGCAGCTCGGCACCCTTGGCTCGCGCATCCGCCACCTGGGCATCGAGCACGTCGAGCTGCGGCGCGCGGGTGATTGCGCCGATGTAGGTGGCCGCATCCATCGGGTCGCCGACCTTGAAGCCCTTGACCGTGGCGACGAAATGGTCGACGAACGCCGGGTACAGCGACTCGTGCACGTAGATGCGCTCGACCGAGCAGCAGCTCTGGCCGGTGTTGTACATCGCGCCGTCGGCCAGGCTCTCGGCGGCGGCCAACGCATCGGCGTCCGCGCGCACGTAGGTCGGGTCCTTGCCGCCGAGCTCGAGCTGCAGTTTCACGAGCCGGGGCGCCAGCGCCTGCGCGATCTTCACGCCGGTGGCATGGCTGCCGGTGAAGAACAGGCCATCGATGCGCTGCGCCAGCAGCGCCGCGCCGACCTCGCCGCCGCCCACCAGCGCCTGCATCGCCGCGGTGGGCACGCCTGCGTCGTGCAGCAGCCGCGTGATGTGCAGTCCCGTGCCGGTGGCGAATTCCGACGGCTTGTAGAGCACCGCGTTGCCGGTCAGCAGCGCCGGCACGATCACGTTGCAGCCGACGAAGTAGGGGTAGTTCCAGGCCGAGATGTTGGCGACGACGCCGAGCGGCACATGGCCGATCTGCTCGTGCATGCCGCCGCCGTCGAACACATGCTCGTCGCGGATCGCGGCCTCGGCCTGCTCGACGAAGAAATCGATGCGCGGCAGCAGGCCGTTCAACTCGTTGCGCGACTGCGCGATCGGCTTGCCGACCTCACGCGTCAGCGTGGTGGCCAGCGTGTCGAGCTCGGCCACCACCCGCTCGCGGAAACGCCGCATCGTCGACAGGCGTTCGGCGAGCGGTGTGGCGGCCCAGGCCGGCTGCGCGGCGCGGGCGGCCGCGGCCTTTCGCGCCACCGAGCCGGCATCGTCGGCCGGCAGTTCGTCGACCAGGGCACCGGTGGCAGGGTTGTGGATCTTCAGTGTGGGCATCGCAACGAACTCTCCTCTCCCACAGTTTCCCACGACGCAAACCAGCGGCCGCCGCGGATCCGGCTTGGCCGGTCCGCTGGCGGCGCCCCCTGGGGGGAGGCGCCGAAGGCGCTCCGGGGGGGACCTAATTCCTCAGGTCGCGGGCGGCCTGCAGGAAATCGTTGAGCAGCGGCCCGTCGTCGAAGTTGACCGGATCGCCGGGCACATGGAATTCCGGGTGCCACTGGACGGCGGCCACGTAGCCGGTGCCGCGGCGGCGCACGGCTTCGATCATGCCGTCCTCCGGGCAGACCGCCTCGATCACGAAGTCGGGTGCGAGGTCCTTGATGGCCTGGTGGTGCAGGCTGTTCACCGTGCCGCGCCGCACGCCGGGGTACAGCTCGGCCAGGCGCGTGCCCGGGACCAGCTCCACCGCGTGGTAGTGGCGCTCGAAGGCCGAGCCGTCGCGGTGCGCGCGCGACGCCGGCCGCTGGGTGGCGATGTCCTGCAGCAGCGTGCCGCCGAACATCACGTTGAGCAACTGCAGCCCGCGACAGATGCCGAACACCGGCTTGCCGGCGCGCACGAAGGCGTCGATCAGCTCGACTTCGTAGAGGTCACGCACGCGGTCGCCGGCCCAGTCGGGGTGCTGCGGCGTCTCGCCGTAGCTCTCGGGGGCCACGTCGTTGCCACCCTGCAGCAGCAGGCCGTCGAGCGTGGCGGCATAGTCGTCGAGGTCGAGGTCGCTGCGCGTGATGATGCTGTCGCGCGTGACGGCCGGGATCATCACCGCCATCGCGTGGCCCGACAGCACCCAGTGCGCGACCGACTGCTCCAGGTAGTGCAGGTTCTTGGTCCAGATGCCGCCGGCGTTGATGCCGACGGACCCCGGCGTGTAGATGCGCGACGAGACGCCGATGAGCAGGGGACCGGTCTTCATGCTCGGGCCAACGTTCGACAGGCCTTGCGCGTTGTCAGGCGGCCCGGGCCGTCCGCGCCGCGTCGAGGAAGTCCTTCAGGATCGGTGCATCGTCGATCACTGTCTTGTCCTTGGGGTCATGGAACTCCGGGTGCCACTGCACCGCAGCCACATAGCTGGGCCCACGCCAGCGCACGGCCTCGATCATCTGGTCATCCGGACAGCGCGCCTCGACCACGAAATCCGCTGCCAGCCGGTTGATGCCCTGGTGGTGCACGCTGTTGGTGGTGACATGCGTGACACCCGGATACAGCTGGGCGAGCCGCGTGCCCGGCACGAACTCGACCGGATGGAAATGCTGGTCGTACAGGCCGGCGTCGCGGTGTGCCTTCGATTCCGGCCGCAATGTGGCGATGTCCTGCCACAGCGAGCCGCCGAACGCGACGTTGAGCACCTGCAGCCCTCGGCAGACACCGAACACCGGCTTGCCAGCGGCAACAAAGGCGCGGGCGAGTGCGGTCTCGTACTGGTCGCGCACGCGGTCGCCGCTCCAGTGCGGCTGGAGCGGCTCTTCACCATAGTGGCCGGGCCACATGTCCGAGCCGCCCATCAGCACCAGGCCGTCGAGCCAGGCGGCGTAGTCGGCGTAGCCGAAGGTGCCGCGTGAGGTGTCACCGTCGGGGGAGGGCACCATCACCGGCAGCGCGCCCTGCGAGCCGACCCAGTGGGCGACCGACTGCTCGATGTACTGCAGCGTCTTGCCCTTGAAGATGGGGCGCTGGTCGTCGGCATGGAAGAAGCAGGCCGAGATGGCGATCTTGAGACGATCTGGCATGGGGACGAAGGCTACATCGCGGCCAGGAAGAACCGCTCGTAGTCGGCCTCGACGGTGGGCCTCGGATTGGTCTGCGCGGTGAAATCCTTCGCGGCCAGCGGCACCAGCTGCGGCAGGTGCGCCGTCGTGACACCGCGCGCCGCCAGGCCGCCGGTGATGTCGATGCGCAGCTTCAGCGCGCGCAGCCACTCGATGAAGCCCGCGCCGCCACCCTGCACACCCACCGCGTGTGCGAGTTCGGCGAACTTCTCGGGTACCGCCTGGCGGTTCCAGTCGAGCACGGTGTCGATCATCAAGGCGTTGGCCAGTCCATGGTGCAGGTCGCACACCGCGCCAAGCGCGTGCGCGCACGCATGCACCGAGCCTAAGTCCTTCTGGAACGCGATGGCACCCATCATCGAACTCATCATCATGTCGGCGCGCGCCGACAGATCGGTCGGCTTGGCGACCGCAGTGGCCAGTGCGCGCGCGCCGATGCGCAGCCCTTCGAGCGCGATGCCGTCGCACAGCGGGTGGTAGGCCGGCGACAGGTAACTCTCGATGTTGTGCGTCAGCGCGTCCATGCCGGTGGCTGCGGTCACCGCGGCTGGCAGCGCCAGCGTGAGCTCGGGGTCGGCGAACACGGCCTTGGCGAGGATCTTCGGGCTGAACACGGTGCGCTTGTGGTGCGTGTCGTTCTCGCTGACGACCGCGGAGCGGCCGACCTCGCTGCCGGTGCCCGAGGTGGTGGGCAGCGCCACGAAGTACGGCAGCTCGTGCTGGATCGGCCGCACCTGCGGGTGGTCCCACACGTACTCGAGCACGTCGCCGGGGTGGGTGGCCATCAGGCCGACGACCTTGGCCACGTCGAGCGCCGCACCGCCGCCGAAGCCGACCAGGCAGTCGGCGCGGTGCGCCTTGTAGGACGACGCCCCGTCCATCACCATCGCACAGGTGGGGTTGCCGTGGATGCCATCGAACACCGCGACGTCGAGACCCTTCAGATGCGACCTGAATTCGGCCAGCACCGGCAGCTTGGCCAGCGCACGGTCGGTGACGATCAGCGGGCGTTTGAGCCCCTGCTCCAGCAGGTGCGGCCCGACGAGCTTGCGCGCGCCGGCACCGAAGTGGATGGGGGTCGGAAAGGCGAAATTTGTGATGGTCATTCAAATGATCTCGAAATAGCGCTTCAATTCCCAGTCGGTGACAGCATCCTGCCACTGGCGGTGTTCCCATTCTCGGGTGGCGGCGAAGTGGTCGACGAAGGTGTCGCCGAGCCAGTCGCGTGCGATGGTCGATTCCTTGAAATTGTGCGTGCTGCGGATCAGCGAGCGCGGTGCGCGCGGGATGTTCTCCGCACCCTGGTTGGTGCCGGTGATCGACGGCGCGGTGAGCTTGAGGCCCTTCTCGACGCCATGCAGGCCCGCCGCCACCACCGCCGCCATCGCGAGGTACGGGTTCACGTCGGCGCCGGGGCAGCGCGTCTCGAGCCGCGTCGCCTTCGGGCTGCCGGCGATGACGCGAAAGCTCGCGGTGCGGTTGTCCAGCCCCCAGGTGGGCTTCACCGGCGCCCAGAAGCCATCGACCAGGCGCTTGTAGCTGTTCACCGTGGGCCAGAACATCGGCGCGAACTCCATCAGGCAGGCCACCTGGCCGGCCAGATAACTCTCGAACAGCTTGCTCATCGAGCGTTTGCTCTTGCTGTCGTAGAACAGGTTGCTCTTGCCGTCCGACAGGCTCTGGTGGATGTGGCCCGAGCAGCCCGGCAGGTGCTGGTTCCACTTGGCCATGAAGCTCGGCATGATCGAGAAGCGCTTGCCGATCTCCTTGGCGCCGGTCTTGAACAGGATCGCGCGGTCGGCCGCCTCCAGCGCCTCGCTGAACGCGATCGCCACTTCGTAGACGCCCGGGCCGGTCTCGGTGTGCAGCCCTTCGATCGGCACGCCGAAGGCGGCCATCTCGTCCATCAGCGCGTTGAAGAAGCCGCGGTTGTCGGCCATGCGCAGCAGCGAGTAGCCGAACATGCCGGGCGTCACGCTCTCGGGCGCCACGCCCTTCTTGGCGGCCCAGCTCTGCGGCGTCTCGGCGAAGTTGAACCACTCGAACTCCATGCCGGCCATCACGTCGAAGCCGAGCTTCCTGCCGCGGGCCAGCACACGTTTGAGCGTCTGCCGCGGGCACACCGGGTAGGGTGAGCCGTCGGCGTTGACGAACTCGCCAAGGAAGAACGGCACGTTGCCGTCCCACGGCACACGGCGGCCGGTGTCGAGATCGAGTCGCGCCAACGCGTCGGGAAAGCCGTGCTGCCAGCCGGTGACCTGTGTGTTGTCGTAGCACTGGTCGCCGGAATCCCAGCCGAACACCACGTCGCAGAAGCCGAAGCCGCCCTTGGGATAGGGCTCGGCGGCGCCGAGGAACTTGTCGATGTGCAGGTACTTGCCGCGCAGGATGCCGTCGATGTCGCTGCACGCGACCTTGACCTTGCCGGTGCCGGACTTGCGCAGCGCGTCGAGTGCCGGGTGCATCTTCTGGGTGGCCATGCGTCTCTCCTCGAAGCGGCGGAATCAGAGTGCCGGGTGACCGTTGGGGATGCCCATGTCCTTCAGCGTGTCGGCCACCGCCTGCACGGCCTGGGCCATCTCGTTGCGGCCGATGGCGCCGATGCAGCCGACGCGGAAGGTCTCGATCTGCGTCAGCTTGCCGGGGTAGAGGATGAAGCCGCGCTGCTTGGCGCCGTCATAGAACTTCCTGAAATCGTAGGCCGCATGCGCCGGCGCATGGAAGGTCACGATGATCGGCGCCTGCACGGCCGGCGCGAGCAGCGGTTTGAAGCCGAGCGCGGCCATGCCGGTCACGAGCGTGCGGCAGTTGTCGGTGTAGCGGGCCAGGCGGGCCGGTTGCCCGCCTTCCTCGACGAACTGCTTGACCGCTTCGGCCAGCGCGACCACCACGTGCGTGGGCGGCGTGAAGCGCCATTGGCCGGTCTTCTCCATGTAGACATGCTGGTCGTGCAGGTCCATGGCCAGGCTCTGGCTGTTGCCGGCGCACCCGTCGAGCACCGCCTTGCGGATGAACACGAAACCCATGCCCGGTACGCCTTCCAGGCACTTGCCGCTGGCGGCGACGAGCGCGTCGAAGCGGATCTTGCGCGCGTCGATCGGCAGCGCCGCGAAGCTCGACATCGCATCGACGATCAACCCCAAGCCGCGCCGCTCGCACAGCGCCGCCACCTCGGCCAAGGGGTTCTCGACGCCGGTGCCGGTCTCGCAGTGGATCAGGATCACGTGCGTGATCGAGGCGTCGGCCTGCAACGCCGCCTCCACCGAAGCCGCCGAGATCGGCGCTTCTTCGGGGCAGGGCAGCAGCGTGGCCCGGCGGCCCATCATCTGCGACAGCTTGGCCGCACGCTTGCAGTAGGCGCCGTTGTCGGGCACCAGCACGTGCCCGTGCTTGGGCACCAGCGTGGCCACCGCGGCCTCGACGCTGAAGGTGCCGCTGCCTTGCAGCGGCACCACCACGTGCGTGTCGTGGCCGTGCACGATGTCGAGCAGGCTCTTGCGCAGGCCGGTGGTGACCGCGATGAAGTCGGTGTCCCACGAGCCCCAGTCCTTCAGCATCGCGAGCTTGGTGCGCAGCGTGGTGGTCAGGGGGCCGGGGGTGAGGAGGATGCGGTCGCGGTCCATGGGTCTCGTCTCAGTGGCGTAGCTGTTTGTGCGTCGAACCCGCCTTTTCGCGGCACCGCTCGTGGCCTGCGTCGACGGCAGCGAGCGCGTCAGCGCGGTGGGCGGTACCCGTTGGGGGCGATTTATGGAGCGGCGAGGAGCACAGGGCTTGCGGCCCGCGCGCACGCAGTGCGCGCCACCACTTCTGACTCGCCGACGATGGTTGAACGGAGCGAGCGCAGCTCGCGCAGTGAGTTCGGCGGCGGGGCCGCAAG
>JBGAMU010000175.1:0-8935 GCA_044222685.1 Burkholderiaceae bacterium | reverse complement strand
GGCCGGGCGTGCGATCGGCGCGGCGTTCCGAGAACTGATCGGCTCCTACAACGCGGCGATGACGGCGGTCGAGGTGAAGGCCCTGCTCGAGGACCGCGCCAAGGTCGAGATCGAGGCCACCGCGGTGCTGCCGCGCTGAGCCATGCGACAGCGCCTGCCGACCCGCGTCGCCGTGCTAGCACTGTGGGCGCTGCTGGCGCTGGCCTGGCAGCCGGGCCGCGCCGATGCGCCACCGGCGCTGACCCGGGCCCAGGCGCTGGCCGCGCTCGAGCAGCCCGAGCCGACGCGCCGCGCCGCCGCCGTCGCGCGGCTCGCCGACGTCGGCACCATGCCCGACACCGAGCGTCTCGCGCGCCGGCTCAACGACGACGTCGACGAGGTGCGCGAGCTGGCCAACCTGGCGCTCTGGCAGATCTGGGGCCGCTCGGGTGATCGTGCCATCGACGCCCTCTTCCAGCGCGGCGTCGAGCAGATGGAGGCATCCGAGCTCGACGAGGCCGTCGTCACCTTCAGCGAGATCATCCGGCGCAAACCCGCATTCGCCGAAGGCTGGAACAAGCGCGCGACGATCCTCTTCCTGATGGGTGATCTCGATGCCTCGTTGAACGACTGCCGCGAGGTGCTCAAGCGCAACCGCCTGCACTACGGTGCGTTGTCGGGCATGGGGCAGATCTACCTGCAGCAAGGCGATCTGGAGCGGGCGCTGAGCCATTTCCAGCGCGCCTTGAAGATCAACCCGAACCTGCCCGGCGTGATCGACGCGATCCGCCTGCTCGAGCAGCACCGCGGTGCGGCCCCGAGGCTGACGACCTGAGCCGTCGCGCGAAGCGCCGAATCCGTCACGGCTCGTCGGCGCTTCGCCGTGGCCGATGGCCGACCGCGCGCCGCAACGAGCGAGAACTCTGACACGCGTCCAGCCGACGCGCCGACATCCGGTGGCCGAACGGCAGCGTACTACCCGGATACTCCCCAGGCTGGCCCCGCTCGTGGCGCTGCTGAGTTGTTCCATCGGCGTCCTCGTCGTGGCCCCGGACCGTCGAAAAACAAATGAACTCAGGCCCGCCCTCGCCCTGCCGCGGCCGCTCGCGACCGCACCGCAAGCCGCACCGGCGCTGCGGAGCCGGCCGTGCATGGCTGGCCGCGGGGCTGCTGGTCTCGTCCGGCCTGGCCCAGGCCACCGAGCCCGCCGCCACGATGGCGGCCTCCGCGCCGCCGGTGCCGGCGCGACCTCCCGTGGTCACCGTGGTGGCCGGCATCGTCGGCTACACGCGTTGGCCCGACGAGGCTGCTGCGGTGCGCCTGTGTACGCTCGGCGACGGCCGCGCTGTCGACGAGTTGCTGCATGCCGCCGAGCTGGGCACCGCGCAGCGTGGCGTCCGCGTGCGCACAGCGGCCGACGCGTACGAAGCGGGCCGCTCCTGCGACGCGATCTACGTCGGCAGCCTCGCCGCCGCGGCGCGCGCTGAACTGATGCGCGAGCTGGTCGGCCGACCGGTCCTGCTGCTCGGCGAAGGTGCCGCCTTCTGCTCCGACGGCGGCATGTTCTGCCTGGACGCGCAAGCTCCGGCGGTGCGCTTCCAGGCCAACCTCGATGCCATCGCGCGCAGCGGCCTGCGTGTCAATCCGATGGTGCTGCGCATCGCGCGGCAGGCCAAGGGGAGCGGCTCGTGAGCGGCACACGTCCGTCAATGCTGCAGACGCTGCGCCGCGCGCATGTGCGCCTGGGCCTGGCCGCCGTGGCGAGCGCGGGCGTCGTGCTGACCCTGCTGTCGTTCATGACGCTGCGCACCCACGTCGAGACCAACCTGCGCCTGGTCGCGCGATCGGTGGCCTGGTCGGCCGAGGCCGCCACGGTGTTCAACGACGCCGGTGCGGCGCACGACGTGGTGACGATGATCGCCTCGCAGGAGGGCCTGCAGTCGGCCGCCATCGTGCGCAGCGACGGCGTGCGCCTGGCGTCGTATGAACACGACTCGAACAGCACGTTCGACGCCGTGCTGGTGCGCGCCGGTGCGGTGCTGTTCCCGCTGCAGGCGCAGGCGCCGATCATGCACCAGGGCGTGAAGCACGGCGAGGTGCAGGTGCAGGGCAACGGCGGCGTCTACGTGCTGTTCCTGGCCCGTGTGCTGGGCGCCGTGGTGTTGTGCACCACGCTGATCGGCTGGCTGGTCGGACGCCTGTCCCAACGCATCG
Source organism: Burkholderiaceae bacterium (assembly GCA_044222685.1). Classification (GTDB taxonomy): domain Bacteria; phylum Pseudomonadota; class Gammaproteobacteria; order Burkholderiales; family Burkholderiaceae_C; genus JAEUPI01. The sequence continues at coordinate 6,742 of JBGAMU010000175.1, read as the reverse complement.
CACGCGACATCGTGCGGCCGCTCAAGAAGCTCGCGTCGCTCACGCGCGGCGCACGCACCGCCCGCGCCTTCAGCCTGCGCGCCGGTCCGGCCGCCGTGGCCGAGATCCACGAGCTGGGCGAGGACATCAACGCGTTGATGGCCGAGATCCAGAGCCGCGAGGCCGAGCTCGAAGCCCGCCACGACAAGCTGCGCACGGCCAATGCGTCGCTGTCGTTCCTGGCCTTCCACGATTCACTGACCGGCCTGCCCAACCGGGCGCGCTTTCGCGAGCGGGTGGAACACGCATTGCACCTGCATGGTCATTCGGGCGAGAAGGTCGCCGTGCTCTACGTCGACTGCGACAACTTCAAGTCGGTCAACGATCGCCTCGGCCATGCCGCCGGCGACGTGCTGCTGGTCGAGATGGCGGTGCGCATCCGCGCGCAGCTGCGAGAGGACGGCGTCGTCGCGCGCCTGGGTGGTGACGAGTTCGCGGTGCTGCTGGCGCCGATCGCCAGCGTCGACTTCACGCTCAAGATCGCACAGCGCATCGGCGACGCGATTCGCCACCCGGTGACGCACCCGATCCACGGCGACATCGAGTCGAGCGCCAGCATCGGCGTGGCGGTGTTCCCCGACCATGCCGGCGACCTGGAGCAGCTGCTCGCCGCGGCCGATGCGGCGATGTATCGCGCCAAGGAACGCCGCGGCCATGTCGAGATGTTCGATCCCGAGGTCGACGGCGGCTCGTCCATCTTTGCCGTCGGGCCCTAGGAGCTGACGATGAACCGCCCATTCCGCGTTGTCGTGCGATGGCTGGCGCTGCTGCTGTGCATGGCAGCGCTGTCGGCCTGCCAGACACCCGCGCCGCCGCCCGCACCCTCGAAGAGCGAGGTGCGCGCGCAGGCGCTCAAGGAACTGGGCTTCGTACCCGGCGCCAAGGCCGACAGCTGGGAGCTGAGCCTGGGCGTCAAGCTGCTGTTCGACACCGACGTCGACGGCGTGTCGGCTTCCGGACGGGAGGCCCTGCGCGAAGTCGCCCGCACCCTCGACAAGCTCGGCATCGACAAGGTGCGCGTCGAGGGCCATACCGACAACGTGGGGCCCAACCGGTACAACGACGGGCTGGCCTGGCGGCGCGCCGCTTCGGTGGCCCAGGAGCTGGTGCGCGCCGGTTTCGGCGAGCGGGGCATCGAACGCCTCGGCTACGGCGCCAGCAAACCGGTGGCCGACAACGCCACGCCGGCCGGCCGCGCGCAGAACCGCCGCGTCGTGATCACCGTGCTGGCTGAATAACCCGCTGGCCGCGCCGCCGGTCGTCCTGCGCAGCGGTTCGTCGCGCTGCCGACGCAGTCTGTCGCAAGCCGCTGGCGATCGTCGATCCGGCTTCCTACAGTGGCTGCATCGCACACCGCGGTTGGGAGCGTCCACATGCAGCCGTCTCGCACACGATTGGCCATCCAGGCCCTGGCGCTCGGGCTCGCCGGCGTGATCACCTTCGGCCTGTTGGCCGCGCTGGAGGCCGCCTCGGCGCAGCAGCACCGCCAGGCGCTATGGGCGCTGCAGGCCGATGGCCCCGCGGTGCAACAGGTGTTGATCATCGGCCAGCGCCCGCCGCGCAGCTGATCCGTGTGTCGCGCGGCGCCTCAGTGCCGCCGCATCTCGAGCCAGAGCAGGTACAGGCCGCTGGTCACCACGACCAGCGAGCCGGCGACGACGAAGGCGTCGGGTACCTGGGCAAAGACGAGCCAGCCCCACAACGCCATGTAGACGATCTGCTGGTACAGGAACGGTCCGAGCATCGCCGCCGAGGCGTAACGATGCGCCTTGGCGACGCAGTAGTGGCCGAGGCCGCCGCACAAGCCGCACACGCCGATGAACAACCAGGTCACCGGGTCGGCCGGCGTCTGCCAATGCAGCAGCGCGAACGGCGCGATGACGATGGTGGCGCCGATGGCTGACATCAGCTGCATCGACGCCGGCGACTCGGTCGACGCCATGCGGCGCGTCAGCAGGTTGAACAACGCGTACAGCACCGCATTCAGCACCGACAGCAGGATCGCCGGATGAAAGGCCTGCGAGCCCGGCCGGATGACCAGCAGCACGCCGGCGAAGCCCACCACGATGGCACACCAGCGTCGCGCGTCGAGGCGCTCGCGCAGCCAGCCGGCGCTGATGACAGCGATCAGCAGCGGTACCGAGAACTGGATGGCGCCGGTCTCGGCGAGCTGCAGGTACTGCAGCGCCCAGAAATTCAGCGCGGTCATCGCGCCGAGCATCAGGGCCCTCAGCAGCTGCAGGCGCGGGTTGTGCACGCGCACCAGCTCGCGCCCGTACACCGGCGCCAACAGCACGCTCATCAGCAGCGAATGCGTCAGGAAGCGCAGCCACACCACCTCGAACACCGGCAGCGACTGCACCAGCCACTTGGCACAGGCGTCGAGCGTGGCGAAGCACAGGGTGGCCAGCGTGACGAGCCCGATTCCGATGCGCCTGCCGCGCGGAGTGTCGAGCTGGAGCATGCGGCCCGTCGTTCCTGGTGTGGCGGCATTCTAGGTGGGCGGTCTGCCGATCCATTTCATTTCGATGACCATCGCCCGGCGGTTCCGGGCGAAAGGCCTCTTCTGCGGCCGCGCCGGTCGGCGTAGAGTCGGCGCAGGCGGAGTGCCGGAGTTGCCGATGTCGACGCGCTGGATCCTGTTGTGCCTGTGTGCCCTGTTGACGGCCTGCGCGGCCACGCCGCCGGCGCCACCGCCTCGCCACCTGCTGCACGACACGCTGTTCGAACCCTCGGTGCAGGCCATCAACGCCAAGGACGTCTTTGCGCTCAGCGACGAGATGCGCGACTACCTGAAGACGCGCGTCACCGAGTGGACGAGGCGCAGCGGCCGCCAGAAGGGACTGCTCGACGCGCTGTACGCACGATCGGAGCTGCAGCTGCAGTACGACACCGGGCCGACGCGCACCGCGTCGGAGGCTTTCGCCGCGCGTTCGGGCAACTGCCTGTCGCTGGTGATCATGACCGCGGCCTTCGCCAAGGCGCTCGATCTGCATGTCGAATACCAGAGCGCCTTCACCGACGAGACCTGGAGCCGCAGCGGCCAGCTCTACTTTCGCAGCGGGCACGTCAACATCACGCTTTCGCGTCGCGCCGTCGACGCCAGCCGTTCCTGCCGCCGGCCGAGCTGCGTGGCCTGCGCATCCGGCAGATCGACCAGGCCGAGCTGCTGTCGATGTTCTACAACAACCGTGCCGCCGAGACGCTGGCGCAGGGCCAGATCGACCAGGCCTACTGGTGGGCGCGCGAGGCCACGTTGGTCGCGCCGCAATCACTCGGCGCACTCAACACGCTGGGTGTGATCTACCAGCGCCGCGGCCTGCGGCCACAGGCCGAGCAGGTGTTCGCGCATGTGCTGCAGCGCGACCCGCAGCACACGCGCGCGATGCACAACCTGGTGCAGCTGCTGGCCGAGTCGGGCCGCACGGCGGAACGCGACGTGCTCGCCGCACGGCTGGCTGCGCTTGAACCCGAGCCGCCGTTCCGCTATTTCGAGCTGGGCCAGACCGCGCTGCGCGACGGCGACTACCGCGCCGCCCGCGACTGGTTCGCCAAGGAGGTGGCGCGCGCCGGCTATTCGCACGAGTTCCACTTCTGGCTCGGCGTCGCGCACTTCAAGCTGGGTGAGTTCGAAGCCGCGCGGCGCGAGATGGAGCTCGCGCAGTCGCACAGCGCGACGCGCGGCGAGAAGGACCTCTATGCCGCCAAGCTGGCGCGGCTCAAGGAGCTGCAGTCGCCGTGAACCCGGCCGGGAACGGCGCCCCGATCTTCAGGATGCCGCTGGCCCGCGCCGCCGGCACGCCGTCGGCGGTGACCAGTGCCTGCGCGAACACCATCGTGCGCGTCGTGCTGAGCAGCTGCGTCTCGCCCTGTACCCAGCAGCCGAGCGGTGCCGGTGCCAGATAGTCGAGCTGCAGGCTGATCGTCGGCAGGAAGCGGCCGTGCACCGCCTCGCTGAGCGCGTGCGCGCCGATCGGCAGCAGCATGTCGCAGAAGGTGGCCATCATGCCGCCGTGGCAGATGTCCATCGGGTTGCAATGCCGTGGCTCGACGCGAAACCCGAGCAGCAGCCGGCCCGGCTCCTGCCGCACGTACAGCGGACCGACAACCGCGATGAAGCCCGGCCGCTCGCGCCAGCGCGTGAAGCCGGCGGGAACGGGTGGCGACTCGCCGCGTGGGCTCATCGCACTTCGCGGTCGACGTCGGCCAGGAAATCGACCTTGCGAAAGGTCTGCAGCTGCGGCAGCCAGATCGGGTACAGACGCTCGAAGTCGGCGACGATCTGCTGAAGCGGCATGTCGTCGAAGCTGCCGCGTTGATGCACGTATTCCATGTGGCGGTTGCCGGCCTTGTCGAACGGATGGTAGATCGAGTCGTCATGGCCGTTGAAGTCCAGCGGCAGCAGGCCGAACTTGTCGCACAGCGTCAGGTTGAATGCCGGTGTGGCCTTGCGCCAGGCGCCGTCGATCCACAGCTCGGTGTAGCCGTGCCAGCAGAACAGGTCGGTCTGCATCGTCTGCCGCATGCGTTCGGTGCTCAGGTGGTTGCGCACGTCGGCATAACCCAGCCGCGCCGGCAGCCCGACCGCGCGCGCCGCAGCGGCCAGCAGTGCGGCCTTCGGGTTGCACCAGCCGAAGCCGCTCGTGACCACCGTGCTGGCGCGCATGCCCTCGATCGACAGGTCGACGCGGTACGGGTCGTAGCGAAAGCTGTCGCGCACCGCGTAGTACAGCGCCACGGCACGCTCGCGATCGGTGTCGCCGCGCGCCACTTCGCGTGCGAAGGCCACCACGGCAGGGTGATCGCTGTCGATCAAGCGCGTCGGCGCGAGCGTGGCGGAAGATGGGGTGTCGGTCATGCGGCGATTCTCCAGCGTGCAACTGTGAGGTTACCTCGCCGGCCGCGCCGTCACCTGCGCGTCACCGCTACACCCGGGCGTTCAGCGGTCTCGCTCGAAGCGCCGAAGCACCCACCAGCCGAGCAGCGCCAGCGCGAGCCAGCCGACCAGGCCTTCGTACCAGGCGGCCACGCGCGAGGCGAAACCCCACTGTTCGGCGGCGGAATCGTCGGCTCGACCCGGGCGACGATGGCTGTCCAGCGACGTCCAGACTTCGCGCTGGCGCAGGTCGACGAACGGCAGCAGCAGGTCCAGCGAATAGGCGAACGGCCGGAAGGCCGGGTGCTCGGCCGGCAGCTCGGGACAGCGCGTCCAGCTCACTGGCTCGACCGACGGCGCCGCGGCGCGGCAGTGCGCGAGCTTCGGATCGTTGTAGACGGCCGGGTTGGCCGGCGCGATGGCGCCGTTTTCCGCCGCCGCCCAGTACAGCGCCCCGCAGGCCAGCCACATGACCGCCAGCCCCGCCACCACGCGCAGCGGCCGGTAGCCGTAGCCCGCGAGCAGCCCGAGCGCGCCGTGGCCGGCCCGCGCGGCCCAGCGCAACCCTCGCGGTGCGCTGGCGCCGACGCGGCCGATGCGGCGGGTGTGCGATTCCCGTGCCACCGCGACCTCGCGCGCCGCGTCGTGGCGGCCGGCGCGGCGCAGCACGCGGATCAACTGGCGCCACGGCTGGTCCTTGTAGTCCTTGTCCAGATGCGCCGGCAGCTGGCGGCTGAGCCAGTCGATGCGAAAGCCCGCTTCGGCCGATGAGGCGTCGGCGAACCGCCGGTACTGGAACCCGTCGAGCGTGAGTGGCTCGCCCCAGGTGGTGGCGTCGTCGGCCAGCACCTGCGCGTCGGCGGCGGCGAGCGACACGCCGTGCAGCGGCCGCACCTGGCGCGCCAGCCCGAGCGTGCCGCCGATGCGCACGCGGTCGAGCGCCAGCGTGGTGTGGCCGCGCCAGGCGATGTCGCCGAGCGCGTCGAACGCGGCGCCGGTGCAGTCCAGGTCGCCCGCGATGCGTGCCTGCTTCAGCCGCACCACGCCGCTGGCCGAGAAACCATGGTCGAGCAGCACGCTGCCGGCGATGCGCGCCTGGTCGAGGTTGAGCGCGACACCGCGGCTGCCTTCGTCGTCGACGTCGCCGCTGACGCGCGCGCGGCTCGCCCGCAGATCGCCGGCCACGCGCACGCCGACCAGCCGCAGGTCGCCGTCGGATTCGAGCCCGCCGGCGAGCAGCGCGTTGCCGTCGATGCGCGCCCCGTCGGCCGACAGGCGGCGCTGGAACGGCGTGTCGGAGCGCTCGGCACTGCGCAGCTGCAGGCGGTCGAGATTGAGGTCCTCGCCGATCGTCGCGCGTGCCAGTCGCACCTCGGTGCGCACGATGCAGCCCGAATTGAGATCCAGACTGCCGGCGATCGCGCAGTCCTCGGCACGCAGACCCGGCAGCAGCGAGCCCGGGAAGCTCACGTTGCCGCCGCAGCGCGCGCCCTCCAGGCGCGGCGTGGCGTTGAACACGCAGCGGAAGAACCACAGGCTCTCCGGCACCGTGGCCTGGCGCAGGTCGACTCGGCCGTCGATCCAGGCGCCGACGATCTGCAACGACCTCAACGCGAAAGTCGTGTCGCGTCCGCCGCGCGCCAGGTAGGAGATGAACTCGCCGCGGATGGTGAGTTCGCTCGACGGCACCATCGGACGGCGCAGGCCGACGCGGGCAATGCCGCCGTCGACGTAGGCGCGCAGCAGCAACTGCTCCGCCGGACGCAAGGGAGCGAACGCGGCCAGTGGGATCCAGCCCGGCTCGGACGCCCGGGGGTCAGTCGATTC
>JBGAMU010000061.1:0-24304 GCA_044222685.1 Burkholderiaceae bacterium | reverse complement strand
GGTGCTGGCCTTCACCAAGCAGCCGTGGGTCTTCCTGCTGCTGGCCAACGTGCTGATGCTGTTCGTCGGCTGCTTCCTCGAGCCGACCGCGGCCATCACGATCCTGGTGCCGATCCTGCTGCCGATCGCGCGCCAGCTCGGCATCGACCCGGTGCACTTCGGGCTGGTGATGGTGCTCAACCTGATGATCGGGCTGCTGCACCCGCCGATGGGCATGGTGCTGTTCGTGCTGGCCCGCGTGGCCAAGCTCAGTGTGGAGCGCACGACGATGGCGATCCTGCCGTGGCTGTTTCCGCTGCTGGGCAGCCTGGTGATCCTGACCTACGTGCCGTCGATCGGCCTGTGGCTGCCCCGGACGATGGGCTTCGGCGGCTGAGATGGCGTCATGACGAGGATCGTCGCGGTCGAGATCCTGCAGGTCGACCTGCCGCCGCCGGTGCCGCGCAGCGACGCGATCCAGTCGTTCGTGACGCAGGAAACACCCATCGTGCGGCTGACGATGGACGACGGCTCTACCGGCACCGGCTACAGCTACACCATCGGCACCGGCGGCTCGTCGGTGGTGGCGTTGCTCAAGGACCATCTGGCGCCGCGGCTGATCGGCCGCGACCCGGCGCTGATCGAATCGATCTGGCGCGACCTGATGTTCGCCACCCACGCCACCACGGTGGGCGCGATCACGAGCCTGGCGCTCGCCGCGATCGACACCGCGTTGTGGGACTGGCGCTGCCGGCGCGACGGCCAGCCGTTGTGGCGCGCCGCCGGCGGCGCCAAGCAGCGCGTCCCGGTCTACACCACCGAGGGCGGCTGGCTGCACCTGTCGCCCGACGACCTGGTGCGCGAGACGCTCGCCGCGCAAGCCGCCGGCTTCAAGGGCGCCAAGATCAAGGTCGGCAAGCCGCAGGTCAGCGACGACATCGCCCGGCTGGGCGCCGTGCGTGACGCGGTGGGCGATGCGTTCGAGATCATGGTCGACGCCAACCAGTGCTTCACGTTGAGCGAGGCGCTGCGGCGCGCGCCGCGTTATGCCGAGCTCGGCATCGCCTGGTTCGAGGAGCCGCTGCCGGCCGACGACATCACCGGCCATGCGCGGCTCGCAGCGGCGAGCGCGGTGCCGATCGCGGTGGGCGAGTCGCTGTACTCGCCGGCGCAGTTCGCCGCCTACGTGCAGCAGGGCGCCTGCTCGATCGTGCAGGTCGACGTGGCGCGCATCGGCGGCATCACACCGTGGCTGAAGGTGGCGCACCTGGCCGAGACCTTCAACCTCGCGGTGTGCCCGCATTTCCTGATGGAGCTGCACGTCTCGCTCACCGCCGCGGCCCCGAGCGCCGCCTGGGTGGAATACATTCCCCAACTCGACGCCGTGGCCTCGAGCCGCATGGCGATCGAGGACGGCCACGCGGTGGCACCCGACCGGCCGGGTCTGGGCATCGAGTGGCGCCACGACGAACTCGACCGCCGCGCCCGCGCGCGGCATTGCATCAACGCCTGACTCCACAACAACCTCCACATGAGCAATCGACTGGCCGGCAAGACGGCCTTCCTGACCGCCGCTGCACAGGGCATCGGCCGCGCCACCGCGCTGGCCTTCGCCCGCGAGGGTGCCCGCGTGATCGCCACCGACGTCGACGAGGCGGGCCTGGCCAGCCTGGCGCGCGAATGCGGCTGCACGGTGCGCCGGCTCGACGCGACCGACGGCGCCGCCATTGCCGCCACTGCAAAGGACGTCGGCACGATCCAGGTGCTGTTCAACGCCGCCGGCTACGTGCATGCCGGCACCGTGCTCGACTACACCGAGGCCGACTGGGATCTCGCCTTCAACCTCAACGCGCGTTCGATGGCGCGCACGATCCGCGCCTTCCTGCCCGGCATGCTGGCGGCCGGCGGCGGCTCGATCGTCAATATCGCTTCGGTCGCGGGCAGCGTGAAGGGCGTGCCCAACCGCTTCGTCTACGCCGCCAGCAAGGCCGCGGTGATCGGCCTGACCAAGGCGGTGGCCGCCGACTTCGTGACGCGCAACGTGCGCTGCAACGCGATCTGCCCTGGCACCGTCGACTCGCCGTCGCTGGCGGCCCGCATCAAGGCGCAGGCGCAGGCCAGCGGCAAGACCGAGGCCGAGGTGCGCGGCGCCTTCGTCGCACGCCAGCCGATGGGGCGGTTGGGCAGCGCCGACGAAATCGCCTCACTGGCCGTGTACCTTGCCAGCGACGAGGCCGCATTCACCACCGGCAGTGTCATGATTGCCGATGGCGGCATGGCCAACTGAGCAACCCTTTCAACGACGACAACAGGAGCTGACGAATGAAGCTGATGCGCTACGGTGCCAAGGGTGCCGAAAAACCGGGGCTGGTGGATGCTCAGGGACGGGTGCGTGCGCTGTCGGGCGTGATCGCCGACATCGATGCACAGGCGCTGTCACCGGCCGGCCTGGCCAAGCTGCGCGCGCTCGATCCGTCGACGCTGCCGCTGGTCGACAAGCCCGGCCGCACCGCGCCGCCGTGGGCCTGGTGCGGCAAGTTCCTGTGCATCGGCCTCAACTACGCAGACCATGCTGCCGAAGCGGGTATGCCGTTGCCCAAGGAGCCGATCCTCTTCATGAAACCGATCAGCGCGCGCGTCGGCCCCGACGACGCGGTGGTGCTGCCGCAGAACTCGGTCAAGGGTGACTGGGAGATCGAGCTCGGCGTCGTGATCGGCACGCGCGCACGCTACGTCTCCGAGGCCGACGCATTGAAATACGTGGCCGGCTATTGCGTCGTGAACGACGTGTCGGAGCGCGAGTTCCAGCTCGAACGCGGCGGTCAATGGGACAAGGGCAAGGGTTGCGACACCTTCGGTCCGGTCGGCCCCTGGCTCGTCACCAGTGAGGAAATCCCTGACCCGCAGGCATTGCCCATGTGGTGCGAGGTCAACGGCAAGCGCATGCAGAATGGAAACACGCGTACGATGGTATTCGGCGTGAAGCAGCTCGTCAGTTACTTGAGCCGCTTCATGACTCTGGAGCCGGGGGACTTGATCGCGACGGGCACACCACCCGGCGTGGGCATGGGCGTCAAGCCGACACCCCAATTCCTGAAGGCGGGCGACACCATGCGTCTGGGCATCGAGGGGTTGGGCGTGCAGCAGCAGACCGTGCATGCTTGGAACCCGGCACTCATCGACAACTAGGCCAGACAAGGAGTGACCCGGCGTGAAGACGCGTGCAGTCAAGATCTTCACGGGAGCATCGTTTCGAGTCCCAGAACACATACAACGCATCGACTCGTATCACACACACGGCTGGCAGCTTCGCTATGGGCAGTCGAAGATGTTCTCCGACCATAGCAACGACGGCAGCGGCGCCCGCGCGGCGCTCAAGCTCGCGGTGGCCGAGCTGCGCAAGCGCATCGCGAAGCTGGCGGCGCCGTCGGGCCTGCGGCGCGACATCGGCAGCAACAAGACCAGCAACCTGCCGGTGGGCATTTCCGGGCCCATCGTGCGGCAACGCGCCGGGCGCAACACGCGCGACGCCAGCTTCGGCGTCTCGCTGCCGCGCTTCGGCATGAAGCCGACCACGCGCAACGTGTACATCGCGACCGAGAACACCTACACGATCGAGAAGTACAAGCGCGCGCTGGCCAAGGCGATCGAGCTGCGGCAGGCGGCCGAGCAGGCCTATCAGGCCGCCGCCACCAAGGCCAAGCGCGCGGATGCACGCAAGCTGAAGTAGCGCGAACCGTCATGAGCGCCGTCGACATCGCCGACCTGCCCGTCATCCGGATCCATCCTGCCGACGACGTGGTGATCGCTCGCCGCCAGTTGCTGGGCGGCACGGTGATCGCCAGCGAGGGCATCACCGTGACCGGCCTGGTCCCGCCGGGGCACAAGATCGCGGTGCGGGCCATCGCGGCCGGCGCGCCGGTGCGGCGCTACAACCAGATCATCGGCACCGCCACCCAGGCCATCACGCCGGGGCAGCACGTGCACTCGCACAATCTGGCGTTCAGCCACTTCGAGCGGGCGCACGAGGTCGGCACCGCCGTGCAGCCGACGGCCTATGTATCGCAGCCGGCCACCTTCCAGGGCATCGTGCGCGCCGACGGGCGAGTGGCCACGCGCAACTACATCGGCGTGCTGACGAGCGTGAACTGCTCGGCCACCGCGGCGCGGGCGATCGCCGACCAGTTCCGCCGCGACGTGCATCCCGAAGCGCTGGCCGACTATCCGAACGTCGACGGTGTGGTCGCGCTGACGCACGGCGCCGGCTGCGCCACCGACAGCGAGGGCGAGGAACTGCAGGTGCTGCGACGCACGCTGGGCGGCTACGCGCGGCACGCCAATTTCGCTGCGGTGCTGGTGGTGGGCCTGGGCTGCGAGACCAACCAGATCCAGGGCCTGATGGCGCAGGAGGGGCTGCAGGCCGGGGCGCGGCTGCACGCCTTCAGCATCCAGGACACCGGCGGCACCGCCAAGACGGTGGCGCGCGGCGTCGAGATCATCAAGGGCCTGCTCAAGGAGGCCAACCGCGTGCAGCGCGTGCCGGTGCCGGCGAGTTACCTCACGGTGGGCCTGCAGTGCGGCGGCAGCGACGGTTATTCGGGCATCAGCGCCAATCCGGCGCTCGGCGCCGCGGTCGACCGCCTGGTGCGCCACGGCGGCGCGGCGATCCTGTCGGAGACGCCCGAGATCTACGGCGGCGAACACCTGCTGACGCGTCGCGCGGTGTCGCAGGCGGTGGCCGACAAGCTGATCACCCGCATCCGCTGGTGGGAGCAGTACACCGCGCGCAACCGCATGTCGATGGACAACAACCCGTCGGCCGGCAACAAGGCAGGCGGGCTCACCACCATCCTGGAGAAGTCGCTCGGTGCCATCGCCAAGAGCGGCACCACCAACCTGGTCGACGTGGTCGAGTTCGCGCAGGCGGTCAGCGCGCGTGGCCTGGTCTACATGGACACGCCTGGCTACGACCCGGTATCGGCCACCGGCCAGGTGGCCGGCGGCGCCAACCTGATCTGCTTCACCACCGGCCGTGGTTCGGCCTACGGCTGCGCGCCCAGCCCGTCGCTGAAGCTGTCGACCAACAGCGCGCTGTGGCGCAAGCAGAGCGACGACATCGACATCGACTGCGGCGGCATCATCGATGCCGGTGAGACTATCGACGACGTCGGCGAGCGCATCTTCCAGCTGATGCTGGCCGCGGCCTCGGGCCAGAAGACCAAGAGCGAGCTGCACGGCTACGGCCAGAACGAATTCGTGCCCTGGCAGCTCGGCGCGGTGATGTAGCGGCGCTCGCCGCAGCCTCTCGGCGCGGCGAGCGGTGCGGTGCGGCCACATCGGGTCACCGCAATGACGACTTCTCCCTAGATTGCGTGCACGCAGGCCTCGCATTGGGGTAAACACGGGCGTAGGATTTGCTTATCGCTCGTCGGCATCGCAAGGGGTCGTCAGCATGATGGTTCGAATCACCTGGGCCGTGGTGGCGGCGGTCATCGTCTTGTCGGTAAGCTCTGCTCTGTTTCGCGTCGCGACGGCGCCCGAGCGCATCGCCGAGCGGCGCAACACCGCCAAGGAAGTCTGCGTCAAGTCGGGTGGCGAGTGGGTCCGTGCTGGTCGCGACGAGGTCTGCAAGCGCTCGTGAGGCCAGCCAGGGGCTGACCCCTCAGACCGGCCGCGCGCGGCGTTCGCCGGATCTGGCTGCACCACGCAGGCGCAGCGCGAGCCGCCACGCGGTGCGCAGCAGCACCAGCGTGGCGAGTCCTTCGAGAAGCGTCAGCACGAACGCCAGCACGACAGGGCCTCGCTGCGCGCGGCCGCGGAACTTGGCGAGCGCCCGGTCGCGCGCGATCTCGATCGAGTCGTAGAAGCTCGGGATCACCAGCAGCGTGAGCAGCGTCGAGGTGATCGTGCCGCCGATGATGGCCACCGCCATCGGCCGGTAGAACTCGCCGCCCTCGCCGACGCCGATGGCCACCGGCAGCATGCCGGCGATCAGCGCAAAGGTGGTCATCAGGATCGGACGCAAGCGCTTGCGTCCGGCGTACATCAGCGCCTCCTCGCGGTCGACGCCCTCGCGTTCGCGCACACGCGCCGCGTCGAGCAGCAGGATCGCGTTCTTGGCCACCAGCCCCATCAGCATGATGACGCCGATGAAGCTCATCAGGTTGAGCGTGCCGCGAGTCAGCAGCAGCGCCACCACCACGCCGATCAGCGACAGCGGCAGCGACAGCATCACCGGCAGCGGCGCGGTGAACGAGCCGAACTGCACGACGAGGATCAGGTACATCAGCGCGACACCGCTGAACAGCGCCGTGCCCATGCTGCGGAACACCTCCTGCTGGTCCTTCGAGGCGCCGGCCAGCTCGACCCCGTAGCCGGGCGGGAACGGGATCGCCTGCGCCAGCTTGAGCGCGTCGGCGGTCACCTCGCCGGGCGAGCGGTCCTGCGCGTTGGCCGACACCGAGATCGTGCGCCGCCCTTCCGAGTGCTGGATCTGGCTCGGCCCCTTGCCGATGGTGACGGTGGCGATCTGCTCGAGCGGCACGATGCGGTTGCTGCCGCTCACCGCGATCGGCAGCCGCTCGATGTTGCTGGCGTCCACCCGGTCGGCCGGGTCGAGCCGGACCGCCACGTCGCGCGTCTCGCCGGCGGGGTCGACCCAGTCGCCGACCTCGACGCCGGCGAACGCCACGCGCAGCGCCTGCGCCGCGTCGGCCACCGAGATGCCGAGCGCGTTGGCCAGGCCGCGGTCGAGCTCGATCTTCAGTTCGTCCTGCGGATCCTGCTCCGACAGCCCGACGTCGACCGCGCCGGGCACCTTGCGCAGGTCGGCCATGAAGGCGTTGGTGATCTCCAGCAGCTTGCGCGCGTCGCTGCCGGTGAAACGCACCTGCACGGGCTTCTGCGCGCCCATGTTGAGGTCGTCGAGCACGGTGTACTCGGCGCCGACCAGACGGGCGGTCAGCGTGCGCAGCTCGCCGGCGATCTCGGCCGCCGAGCGCTGGCGCTTGGTGCTCTTGCCGATGTCGACGTAGATGCGGCCGCCGGTCGGGTTGACGTAGGCGTTGGTCGCCGCCGTCTCGCGGATCGTGCGCGCCAGCGCCGCCGCGCCCTCGACCTTCAGGCGGGCGTACTCCAGGCTCGCCGATGACGGTGTGCGCACGTCGATCACCACCGTGCCGGCGTCGGACGCCGGCAGGAAGCTCGAGCCGCCGAAGCGCACCTGCAACGCCATCGCGCCGGCGAAGCTGGCGATCGCGATCACGAACATCCAGCGCCGGTGGTGCAGCGCCCAGGCGATGACGCGGCCATAGCGGTCGGACTGATGGTCGAACCAGTCGTTGAAGCGCTGCAGCCAGCGGCTCAGGCCCGTGCGCGGCTGCAGGTGATGCCCCGGCGGGTCGCCCCAGTAGGCCGACAGCATCGGGTCGAGCGTGAACGAGATGAACAGGCTCACCAGCACCGAGGCCACCACCGTCAGCCCGAACGGACGGAACCATTCGCCCGACACGCCCGGCATGAAGGCCACCGGCACGAAGACCGCGACGATCGAGAAGGTGGTCGCCGCCACCGCCAGGCCGATCTCGGCGGTGCCGTTCAGCGCGGCGGTGCGCCGCTCCTCACCGGCCTGCATGTGGCGCACGATGTTCTCGCGCACGACGATGGCGTCGTCGATCAGCACGCCGATCGCCAGGCTCAGGCCCAGCAGGCTCATGAAGTTGAGCGTGAAGCCGCAGGCCCACACCGCGATGAAGGCGGCGATCACGCTGGTCGGCAGGCTCAGCGCGGTGATCAGCGTCGAGCGCCAGGAGTTGAGGAAGATGTAGACCACCAGCACCGTGAGGCCGGCGCCGAACACGAGGGCGTGGATCACGTTGTCCAGGCTGCTCTGCGCGTCCTCGCCGCCGTCCTGGGTGATCTCGAGCGTGGTGCCGGCGGGCAGCGTCTGGCGGATGTCGTCGACCAGCTTGCGCGCCTGGTTGGCCACCGACACCGTGCTGGCATCGCGCGAGCGCGTGACCGACAGGCCGACGTTGGGGTTGCCGTTGCGCAGCGAATAACCGGACAGTTCGGCGAAGGCGTCTCGCACGGTGGCGAGCTGGCCCAGGCGCACGATCTCCTCGCCGCGCCGCTTGACGACGATCTGCTCGAACTCGCTCGGCGACTCGATGCGGCCGACCAGACGGATGCTCTGGTCCTCGAGCCGGCCGCGCACCTTGCCCACCGGCGCGGTGGTGTTCTGTTTCTGCAGCGCCGCCACCACCTCGGTGACCGAGATCGCGTACTCGCGCAGCTTCTCGGCCTTCAGCAGCACCGACAGCTCGCGCCGCAGCGCACCGTTGACGTTGACCACCGCCACGCCGGGAATCGCCCGGAAGCGGTCGGCCAGGTCGTCCTCGGCCAGCCGCGAGATCGCGGCGTGGCTCAAGGTGGTGCTCGACAGCGCCAGCTGCAGGATCGGCTGCGCCGACGGGTCCACGCGCGTCAGCACCGGCTCGCGCATCTCGATCGGCAGCTTGTGGCGCACGCTGCCGATCGCGTTGCGCACCTCGTCGGCGGCCTCGATCATGTTCTTGTCGAAGTTGAAGATCAGCACGATCTGCGCGCTGCCTTCCTTGGCCGTCGAGCGCACCTGGTCGACGCCGCTGATCGTCTGCATCGACTTCTCGATGCGGTTGATCAGCTCGCGCTCCACCGTCTCGGGCGACGCGCCGGGGTAGGTGATGGCCACCACCAGCACCGGCTGCTCGACGTCGGGGATCTGGTTGACGCGCAGCTTGGTCAGCGCGATCAGCCCGGCGCCCATCAGCGCGATGATGATGACGATCATCGCGATCGGCCGTTTGATGCTGAAGTCGGAGAGGAACATGATGGTCCTGCGGCGGCGTCAGGGCTTGACCGGCGCGGCGCCGCTGGCCACCGCGGCGGCCAGCTCCACCTTCTGGCCGTCGACCAGGGCGGTCGACGGATTGCGCAACACGCGGTCGCCCTCGGCCAGGCCGCTGATCACCGGGTACTCGCCGCGCCGCGGGTCGCGCTCACCCAGCTGCACCAGCGCCTTCTGCAACTTCTGGCCCTGCAGGCGCCAGACGTGCGTGGCATCGCCGGCGCGCACCACCGACGACTCGGCGACCGTCAGCACGCGCGTGGTGCCCGACTCGATGCGGCCCTCGGCATACAGGCCCGCCACCTTCGGCACCTCGCCGCCGGCGAACGCCACCAGCACCTCCACCTGCCGGGTGGTGGCATTGGCCGCCGCATCGATGCGGCGCACGGTGCCGGTGAATTCGGTCTGCGGGTAGCCGTTGATGCGGAACGCCACCTTCTGCCCGATCTTCAGCTCGTGCAGGCGGTCGGCCGACACCAGGCCTTCGAGCCGCATGCTGGCCGGGTCGATCACCTTGACCAGCTCCTTGCCGATCTGCGCCGTGTCGCCGGCCGACACCAGGCGGCCGCTGACCACGCCGTCGAACGGGGCGCGCACCTCGGTGCGTTGCAGCATCTGCCGCGCCGACACCACGCGGGCACGCGCCGCGACCAGGTCGCTCTGCGCGTTGTTGCGGCGGACTTCCGCGTCCTCCAGCGCCTGCAGCGAGGTCATGCCCTGCGCCTGCAGCGTCTTCAGCCGTTGCACCTGTCGCTCGGCCTGGTCGAACGCCTGTGTGAGTGCTCGCACCGATTCGTTGGCCGAGGTCAGGCTGTCGCGGATCGCGGTGTCGTCCAGCCGGACCAGCAGGTCGCCGCGGCGCACCGCCTCGCCGTTGTCCTTGAGCACGCCGAGCACCACCGACGACACCTCGGCGCGCAGGTCGGCGCGGCGCTCGGGTTGGATCGAGCCGGTGATCACCGGGCCCTGGGCGCGGTCGGTCAGCGCCACCGTGCGCAGGTCTTCGGGGGCCAGCAGCAGCATCGGCGCGCTGGCCGCATCGGCTTTGCCGGCCACCGCCGCGCCGCCGGGGCCGCCACCCTTGCCGCAACCCGCCAGCAGCACCGGCAACATCAGGATCAGGCAAAGGGCACGGCGCATCATCGGGGATCAGTCTCCGGAGGGTATCGGGGAGTCGCACGACCGGCTGGCCTGGCTGGGGCGGCGGTAACCATCCCGCGGCCCGGCCGGTGCGAGGGCGCCAGTCTCGCACCGATTGCCGCCAAGGCGAACCGGGGCGCGACGAACCGTCGAATGAACGGGACCGAACGGCACGGTGACCGGCCCGGCCGTCACCGGCTCAGGCTGTGGTCATCCCCGCGGCGGACGCGTGCGGGTCGTCAGGGCAGGTCGAGTTCGTCGAGCCACTCGGCGGGGATCGTGTCGGGCGCGTCCTCGCGCACCTCGAGCCCATGCCACAAGTCGTACGACGACTCACGCCACCAGCGGTCGACCTTGACCGGCTTGAGATCGTCTCCCGTCGCGCTGGCCTCATTGGCTGCCGCTGCGCCGGCCACCGCCGCGGGCGTGGCGGGATCCACCGGCCTGCGGCCGGCTGCATCCGGGGTTCGATAGGTGAACTTGATGGTGGCCATGCGGGCCTTCTCCGCTGACGCGCACCCTGACGACGGTGCAGCTTGGAGATGCATTTATACGCCCGATCGACGCCGCGATGAAGCAGGGTTGACCAATGAATTTGAGTCCACCCCCCGACGGCGGCGGGAGTCGGCTTGCGCGATGATGGTGCATGTTCAGGCGCTGCACCACCGCTGTCCGCCGTGCGACCCGCGCGGTATGGGTATTGCGCCTGCTCAGCGCCGGCGCGGCGGCGTCGCTGGCGCTCGCGCTGCCGGTTGCGGCGCAGGAGGAAGTCCCTTTCGTCGTCACGCCGGACCACGTGACGCTGGCGATGTTGGAGCTGGCGCGGGTCGGCCCGACCGACGTGGTGCTCGACCTCGGCTCTGGTGATGGCCGCATCGTCATCACGGCGGCGCGTCGCTTCGGTGCGCGCGGCCTCGGCGTCGAGCTGGTGCCCGAGCTGGTGCAACGCAGCCGCGACTTCGCGCGCCGGGCCGGCGTGGCCGAGCGTGCCGAGTTCCGCGAGCAGGACCTGTTCAAGACCGACCTTACGCAGGCCAGCGTGATCACGATGTACCTGCTGCCCGAGGTGAACCTGCAGCTGCGCCCGGCGCTGCTGCGGCTGGCGCCCGGCACGCGGGTGGTCTCGCACGACTGGGACATGGGCGACTGGCCGCCCGACCGCACGCTGACGCTGGACGTGCCGGACAAACCCGTCGGCCTCGAGAAGAAGAGCCGTGTCCACCTGTGGACCGTGCCGGCGCGCGTCGAGGGGATCTGGTGCGCGGGCAACGGCTCGCGGCTGAACCTGGCGCAAACCTACCAGTCGGTGCGCGGCGTCTGGCTGCGCGCTGGCACCACGCCCGCGGCCGGCGGGCACGCGCTCGTCGGTCGCCTGGACGGACGCGTGCTGCACGTCGAGCCGGCCGCCGGCGACCGATTGCAGCTGCAGTGGGACGCCGGGCGCCTGCGTGTCGTGGCGGCGCAGGGCGTCTACGCGGCGCTGCATGCGGGCGCCAGCCTGACGCCCGCGCGCGATGGTGCCTGCGCATGAGCGCCGATCCCGTCCAGGCGGCCATGAACGACAGCCTGCCGCGGCTCGGGCCCGACACGCTGGCCGCGTGGCCGGACCGCACCGTCGAGCGGCCTCGCTACCGGCGCGAGGGGCTGCAGACCGGCATCGTGCACCTCGGCCTCGGCGCCTTCGCGCGCGCCCATCTGGCGCTGGCCACCGAGCAGGCCATCACCCGCACGCAGGACCTGCGCTGGGGCATCACCGGTGTCTCGATGCGCCAGCCCGACACCTGGGAGGCCCTGGCGCCGCAGGCCGGCCTGTACACGCTGGCCGAACGGGATGCCGGCGCCGACGGTGCGCCGCGCGAGCGCCTGCAGGTGGTCGGCTGCGTGCACGAGCTGCTCGTCGCGCCGCGCGACCAGGCCGTGGTCGTGGAGCGCCTGGCCGCTGCCGCCACGCGCATCGTCAGCCTCACCATCACCGAGAAGGGCTACGCGTCCATCGGCGACGGCAGCGCGGTCGATCTGATCGTGCGCGCACTCGCGGCGCGGCGTGCGCAGGGCCGCGGCGGCGTCACGCTGCTGTCGCTCGACAACCTGCCCGGCAACGGGCGCCACCTGCAGCAGCGCATATCCGAACGGGCAGCACGCGAGCGTGCCGCGCTCGACGCGTGGATCGACGCGCAGTGCAGCTTTCCCAACTCGATGGTCGATCGCATCGTGCCGCGCACGACCGCAGCCGACGTGGCCGCGGTTGCGCGCCGCCTCGGCCTGCACGACGCCTGGCCGGTGGTGGCCGAACCTTTCTTCGACTGGGTGGTCGAGGACCGCTTCGTCGCCGGCCGGCCCGACTGGCAGGCGCCGGTGCGCTACGCCGACGACGCGGCACCGTGGGAGCAGGTGAAGCTGCGCCTCGTCAACGGCGCGCATTCGCAGATCGCCTACTGCGGCGCGATGGCCGGCTGGCCGACGGTGGACGCGGCGATCGACCAGCCCGTGCTGGCGGCGCATGTCGAGGCGCTGTGGCGCGACGAGATGGAGCCCACGCTGCCGCAGCTGGCCGGGTGGGACCGCGACGCCTATCGCGCGGCGCTGCTGCAACGCTGGCGCAACCCGGCGCTCGCGCATCGCTGCCAGCAGATCGCGATGGACGGCTCGCAGAAGATCCCGCAACGCTGGGTCGCGCCACTCGCGCAGCGGCTGGCCGCCGGCGCGCCGATCGACCGGCTGGCGTTCGGCGTGGCGGCGTGGATCCACTACCTGCGCGGCGTCGACGAAGCCGGCACCGCCTACGCCATCGACGACCCGCTGGCCGGCCCGCTGCAGGCTGCGCTCGGCGGGACCGATGCGCTCGCCGATGCGGCCGCGCTGATCGACCTGCCGGCGGTGTTCGGCCCGCTCGCCGGCCATGCGCGGCTGGCGGCCGAGGTGGCCGGGCATCTGCAGCGTCTGCGCGGGCACGGCGTGGTGGCCGCGCTGGTGGCGCTGGCGGCGCCGCGGGCATGATGCGCGGCACGCCGGCCGGCAACACCACTTGACGCAAGTCATTTCGCGGGCGACGCGCCGGACCAAGAATGGCGCCGAAGTCGACCTTGGGGACGGTGTCCGCTGATGGATCTCGAGAAGTTCGATCTGCCGCGCTACCTGTCGGTGCTGCCGCTGTTCAGCGACCTCGAGCCGACCGAGCTGAAGCGCATGGCCGAGGGCTGCGTGCTGCGGCGACTCGCGCGCGGAGACATGGTGTTTCGTGTCGGCGAGCCGTGCGAGGAGTTCCACGTCACCGTGATCGGGCAGGTCAAGCTGTTCGGCCTGTCGCCCGCCGGGCAGGAGAAGGTGATCGAGCTGGTCGGCCCCGGGCAGAGCTTTGCCGAGGCGCTGATGTTCACCGGCCGCCCGTACATCGTCAATGCGCAGGCGCTCACCGACACGCTGCTGCTGACGGTGAAGAAACACGCGGTGCTGACCGAGATCGACCACGACTCCAGGTTCGCGCTGCGCATGCTGGCCGGCATCTCGCGCCGGCTGCACGGCCTGGTGCACGATGTGCAGGCCTATGCGCTGCACAGCGGCGCGCAGCGGGTGATCGGCTACCTGCTGCGCGACCAGGCGGTGGAGGACTGCGCCAGCGGCGAGGTGTTCACCGTGTCGCTGCCGGTCAGCAAGGCGACGATCGCCTCGCGCCTGTCACTGACGCCGGAGTACTTCTCGCGCGTGCTGCACGACCTGGAGGATGCCGGGCTGATCGAGATCGACAAGCGCGACATCCGCATCCTCGACGCCAAGGCGCTCGCCGCACATCCGATGCATTGACGCGCGCACCGCTTCAGCCGCGTGTGGCCTTGACCGGCGCGCGGCGCGGCTTGTCCGGCTGGCACAGGGCGCGGCTCTCGCGCAGTGCCGCATCGATCAGCGCGTCGGCCATCCACAGCGCCGTGCGTTCGACCTCGCGGTCGGGCAGGCCCCAGATGTCCTTCAGGATCACGTACGGCTCGATGCCGTAGACCACCGACAGCGCGTGGTGCAGCCGGCGGTGCAGATGGCCGGGCAGCTGCTGCGCCAGCGGGGCCAGCGCGTGGCCGAGGATGCGCACGCGGTGGCCGCGCCGGTAGGGCTCCTCCTCCAGCAGGCCGGCGCGCTCGAGCGCCCATTGCTCCAGCGCCAGCTGCGCCGCGGCGCGCAGCGGCGCTTCGAATTCCTTGAAGCGCGGGAAGGTCTCGGTGAACAGCTCGTGCACGCGCACGCGGCTGTCGGGGTGCTCCGACGACAGCGCCCGCACCGGGCCGAGCGAGGCGTCGATGACCGCCGTGGTCAACGCGCTGCGACTGCCGAAGTAGCGGTAGGCGGTGGCACGCGACACGTTCGATCGCACCGCCACCTCGGCCACCGACGGCACGTGGCCATCGCGGCGGATCAGGTCCATCGCGGTGTCGAGCAGCAGGCGAAAGGTGGCAGCCTTCACGCCGCGTTCGGGCGGCGGCAGCGGCGGGCTGGGTCGGTGCTTCGGTCTTGTCGCCATGCGGGTTTGTCCGGGGGCGCCGCCCGAGTGGTTTTACTTGAGGCGCATCAACAGCGAACCGTATGATGCGCCGATCTTGATTTGAGACGCAAGTCTCAAAATCACTGCAAGCCACCTACATCGCGTGCCGCCCGTGACCCGGCAGGACTCGCGAGACGCGATGGAGACAGCCCGACATGCGATTGGCCAGCTGGCGCTGGGGCGGACATCATCACATCGGCATCATCTCGGCCGACGGGCGCGAGGCCACGCCGCTCGGCAGGGCCGATGCCGGTGAAGGCGTGCTGCCGCTGATCCGGCTGCTGGTGAACGGCCAGGCGCTGCCGGCGGCGACCGGCACCCGCTTGAGCGTGCAGGCGATCGAGCTCGCGGCGCCGATGCCGCGGCCGCCGCGCAGCCTGTTCTGCGTCGGCCGCAACTACCACGCGCATGCCAGCGAACTGGCGACCACGGTGTTCCGCGACAGCCTGCCCAAGGAGCACACCTGGCCGATCGTGTTCACCAAGTTGCCCGAGTGCGTGGTCGGCCCGCACGACCGCGTGCGCCTGCCCGGCGCCGCGGTATCGAGCCAGATCGACTACGAGGCCGAGCTCGCGGTGGTGATCGGCCGCGGCGGCCGCGACATCGCTCGATCTCGCGCGATGGACCATGTGTTCGGCTATTGCGTGCTCAATGACGTGACGGCGCGCGACGTGCAGGTGCGCCACCAGCAGTGGGACCTCGGCAAGAGCTTCGACACCTTCTGTCCGATGGGGCCGTGGATCACCACCGCCGACGAGGTCGACGGCCGCGACACCCGCGTGCGCTGCTGGGTCACGCCGGCCGGCGGCGAGGCCGAGCTGCGCCAGGACGGGCAGACCAAGGACATGATCTTCGACATCCCCACGTTGATCGAGACCTGCTCGCGCGGCATCACGCTGCATACCGGCGACATCATCGCCACCGGCACGCCGGCCGGCGTGGGCATGGGTTTCAAGCCGCCGCGCTGGCTGGATGCCGGCGACGCGGTGCGCATTCAGATCGACGGCCTCGGCGCGATCGAGAACCGTTTCGAGTGAACGCACCATGCCTCTGCACCTGATCGATCGCATGGCCGTGGAAGACGCGGGTGAAGGCGACGCCGTCGTCTGCGTGCACGGCCTGGGCGGCAGCTCGAACAGCTTCACGCCGCTGATGCCGGCGCTGGCGCGGCATCGCACCGTGCGCATCGACCTGCCGGGCAGCGGCCGCTCGCAGCGCGCCGAGGGCGAGCTGAGCATCGCGCGTTTCGTCGACGCGGTGCAGTCGGTGTGCGCGCGGCTGAACGTCGTGCGGGCGCATGTGATCGCGCATTCGATGGGCACCATCGTCGCCCAGCACCTGGCGGTGACGGCGCCGAAGCTGGTGCGTAGCCTGGCCCTCTTCGGCCCGCTGATCGTGCCGGCCGATCCGGCGCGCGCGGCTATCCGCGCGCGGGCGGCGCGCGCACGCACCGAGGGGCTGGCCGGCATGCACGAGATCGCCGAGGGCCTGGTGCAGGCCGCCTTGTCGGCCGACACACGCGCGCGCCAGCCGCTGGCGGTGGCCTTCGTGCGCGAGAGCCTGATGCGCCAGGAACCCGAGGCCTACGCGCGCACCTGCGAGGCGCTGGCCGGCGCTGAGGCCGCGGCGGTGGAATCCATCCGCGCGCCGGTGCTGCTGGTCACCGGCGACGAGGACGGCGTGGCGCCGCCGCAGGCGGTGCGCGCCATGGCCGAGCGCCTGCATGCGGCGGCTTCCACGCGTGTGTGCGTGCTGCCGCGCTGCGGCCACTGGACGCCGATCGAGCGGCCGGAGGAATGTTCGCGCGAGTTGCGCGACTTTCTCGCCGCTCAACGCTGAGAGGACCGAAGCCATGTCAGACGTGCTGTTCACCAACGTGCGCATCTTCGACGGCGGCGGCGAGGCGCCATTCACCGGCGACGTGCTGGTGCAGGGCAACCGGATCTCGCGCGTCACCAAGACGGGCTACGGCCAGCGCACGGCGCCGGTGATGGGCGCGCAGCAGATCGACGGCGCCGGTGCCTTCCTGATGCCGGGCATGGTGGAGGCGCACACGCACTTCTCGTGGAACGACCAGCCGAGCCTCGACGCGATCCAGCGCATGCCGCCGGAGGAACACATCCTGTGGTGCGCCGAGGTGGCCAAGCGTTATCTCGACATGGGCTGGACCAGCTGCGTCGGCGCCGCCACCGCCAAGCCGCGGCTGGACGTGGTGATCCGCAACGCGATCAACGACGGCACCATCGTCGGGCCGCGTTATCTGGCGGCGAGCCAGGAGATCACCGTGCCGGGCGGCCTGGGCGACACCACCGCACCGCACCTGCCGCAGAGCGAGTTCGCCTTCGGCGCCGTCGTCAGTGGCGCCGAGGAGATGCGGCGCTGCGTGCGTTTGTTCGCCAAGTACGGCGTCGACACGCTGAAGATCAACCTGTCGGGCGAGTCGATCACCGGCATGCCGTCGGACATGAGCCAGTTCACCAGCGAGGAGATCCGCGTCTGCGTCGAGGAGGCCCATGCCTGGGGCAAACGCGTGGCCGCGCATGCGCGCTCCACCTGGTCGATCAAGGAATGCGTGCGCCAGGGCATCGAGGTCATCTACCACGCCAGCTTCGCCGACGAGGAAGCGCTCGACATGCTGGAGGCGAAGAAGTTCGAGCACTTCGTGGCGCCCGGCCTGGCCTGGCTGATCAACACCGTGCACAACGCCAGCGCCTGGGGCCTGACGCCCGAGGTGGTGAAGAAGATGGACTACCCACGCGAGCTCGACGCGGCCATTGCCAGCATGCGCGCGATGCGCAAGCGCGGCATCCGCATCCTGCCCGGCGGCGACTACGGCTTCGCGTGGACGCCGCACGGCACCAATGCCAAGGACCTGGAGTACTTCGTCAAGTACGTCGGCATGAGCACGATGGAGGCGCTGCTGTCGGCCACCGCCTGGGGCGGGCCGATGATGAAGATGGGCAAGCAGCTCGGCTACATCCGCGAGGGCTGCCTCGCCGACATCTTGCTGGTCGACGGCGACCCGCTGGCCGACATCACCGTGCTGCAGGACAAGGCCCGCATCCTGGCCGTCATGAAGGACGGCGAGTTCCACCGCGCGCCGCCGCTGCGGCACGCACGCGCCGCCGCCACCACGCGCTGGGCGGCGTGAACGGGGAGACGAACCATGGCTGATACCCTTTTCACCAACGTCCGCATCCTCGACGGCACCGGCACCACGCAGCCCTACAGCGGCAGCGTGCTGGTGCAGGGCAACCGCATCCGCCAGGTCGGCCGCGGCAGTGCCGCCATCTCGCCGGTCGGCGCCACCGTGATCGACGGCGCCGGCGCCACGCTGATGCCGGGCCTGTGCGAGGCGCACACGCACTTCTCGTGGAACGACGCCGCCACGCTGGCCGCGATCCAGACCATGCCGCTCGAGGAGCACGTGCTGTGGTGCGCCAAGGTGGCGAAGAAGTACCTCCAGGCTGGCTTCACGTCCTGCGTCGGTGCGGCCTGCGCCAAGCCGCGGCTGGACGTGGTGACGCGCAATGCCATCAACGCCGGCCAGATCCCCGGGCCGCGTTACCTGGCCGCGAGCCAGGAGATCACCGTGCCCGGCGGCCTCGGTGACGAGACGCTGCCGCACCTGCCGTTCCCGGAGTTCAGCTTTGGCGTCAACGTCAACGGGGCGGAGGACATGCGCAAGGTCGTGCGCATGTTCCTCAAGTACGGCGTCGACTCGATCAAGCTCAACCTGTCGGGCGACAACTTCACGCCGCAGTCGCCGGCCGACACCACCTGGATGACCGACGCCGAGGTGGCCGCCGCCGCCGAAGAGGTGCGCCTGCGCGGCAAGCGCATCATCGTGCACGCGCGTTCGTGCGCCAGCGTCAAGCAGGCGCTGCGCCACGGCATCCACCTGATCTACCACGCGAGCTTCTCCGACACCGAGTCGCTCGACATGCTCGAGGCCGTGAAGGACAAGGTCTTCGTCGCGCCGGGCATCGCGATCCTCTACGCGATGCTCAACGAGGCCGAGGCCTGGGGCATCAGCAAGGCGCAGGCGATCTTGATGGGCTACCAGATCGAGTGGGACGCGGCGCTCGAGTCGCTGTCGAAGATGCACAAGCGCGGCATCCGCGTGCTGCCCGGCGGCGACTACGGCTTCGCCTTCACGCCGCACTGCCAGAACGCGCGCGACCTGGAGTTCTTCGTCAAGTACCTCGGCTTCACGCCGATGGAGGCGATCCGCTGCGCCACGCTGTACGGCGGCCAGATCATGATGCGCCCGCACGAGCTCGGTGCCGTGAAGGACGGCTTTCTCGCCGACCTGCTGCTGGTCGACGGCGATCCGCTGGCCAACCTGGCCATCCTGCGCGACCCGAAGCGCATCCTCGCGGTCATGAAGGACGGCGTGTTCGCCAAGCAGCCCGACATCGCGGCGCAGCGCGCCTGGGGGCGGGCGGCGTGAACGACCGACCGCACATGGGGCTCGCCGCATGACACGCAAGCAGTGGCTGGCGTGGCTGCTGATCGGTGGCCCGATCGCGGTGTTCTCGGTCTGGGCGCTGGTCGACAACCCGCGGCTGTACGTGATCACGCTGCTCAACGGTCTCACGCTGGCCTCGCTGTACTTCATCGTCGCCAGCGGCTTCACGCTGGTGTTCGGGCTGATGCGCAACGTCAACCTGGCGCACGGCTCGCTGTACCTGCTCGGCGGCTACGTGGCCTACGTGGTGTCCACCAGCACCGGCTGGTGGATCCTCGCGGTCGCCGCCGGCTTTGCCGCGGCGGCGCTGGCCGGGCTGCTGATCCAGGTGGTGATCCTGCGCCACATGCAGGGGCAGGACCTGCGCCAGACCATGGTCACCATCGGCCTGTCGATCGTGATCGCCGACGTGCTGCTGTGGATCTTCACCGGCCAGGTCCACCAGATGGAAGCGCCGGCCTGGCTGCAGGGGCCGATCCGCGACATCCCGCTGATCCGCGCCTACTCGGCCTACCGCCTGAGCCTGCTCGGCTTCGGCATCGGCGTCGGCGTGTTCCTCTGGTGGCTGCTCGCGCGCACACGCGTCGGCACGATGATCCGCGCCGGCGTCGACGACCGCGCGATGCTCGCCGCCGCCGGCGTCAACGTGAACCTGGTGTTCGCGATCACCTTCGCGCTGGGCGCCGGGCTGGCCGGCTTCGGCGGCGTGATCGGCGCGGTGGAGCTGTCGATGGTGCCGGGCGAGGACATCCGGCTGCTGCTGGCATCGCTGATCGTCGTCATCGTCGGCGGCATGGGCAGCGTGGTCGGCGCCGCGCTCGGCGCGGTGATCCTCGGCCTGGCCGAAACCTACGGCCTGGCCTACGCGCCGACCTACAGCGTGGTGTTCACCTTCGTGATCCTGATCCTCGTGCTGGCCTTCCGGCCGCGCGGCATCCTCGGGCGTCCCGCATGAGATCTAGTGCGTCAATGCCGCGGCGCGGGCCGAGCGCCGGGCCGCTCCCAAGCCGGCCCGCGATCCCCTCGGGGGATCGACCGACGTACCCGTCGGGCGAGGGGCTGTCATGAGCGCGGCGTACTGGCGTCGTGCGATGAACACCGGGGCGTCGGCGGCGCGGCCGGTGCCGCCTGCCGACCGCGCGGCGGCCACCGTGGTGGCACCCGAACCGTACGCCGAGAGCGACGCGCCGCGCTGGCTGCAGTACCTGTGGCGCACGCTGGCGCCGCGCCATGTCTTCGTCGGCCTGGGTTTGCTGGTCGTGCCCTTCGTCGCCACGCCGTTCCTGCTGTTCCAGGTGGCGGCGCAGTCGCTGGTGCTCGGGCTGATCGCGTTGTCGCTCAGCTTCCTGGCCGGCTACGGCGGCATGGTGTCGCTGGCGCAGATGACGGTGGCCGGCATCGCCGGTTATGCGATGGCCGTGCTCGGCACCAGCAGCAGCGCCGAGATCAGTCTGGGCTGGAGCTTGTGGATCGCGGTGCCGTTCGCGATCGCGATCGCGGTGGTCTGCGCCACGCTGATCGGCTGGCTGTCGGTGCGCACCGAGGGCATCTACACCATCATGATCACGCTGGCCATCGGCGTGGCGTTCTACTACCTGGTGCTGCAGAACTACACGCTGTTCAACGGCTTCCAGGGCCTGCGCGAGCTGAAGCCGCCCACCGCCTTCGGCCTCGTCTGGCGCGACCCGGTACCGTTCTACTTCATGTCGCTGATGTGGGCGCTGGCCGGCTACTTCCTGGTGCGCTACATCGTGCGCTCGCCGTTCGGCATCGCGCTGCAGGGCATCCGCGACAACCCCCGCCGCATGGCCGCACTCGGCTTCCACGTCGTCGCGCACCGCGTCGCCGCCTATGCGCTGTCGGGCCTGCTGGCCGCCGTCGGCGGCATCCTGCTCGCCTGGTACAACGCGCTGATGACGCCCGGCTCGGTGGGCACCGGCTGGATGATCAACATCCTGATCATCGCCGTGCTCGGCGGCGTCAAGCACCCGATCGGCGCGTTCCTCGGCGCGCTGGTGTTCGTGCTGCTGCAGACCTTCGCGATCGACGTCATCGACCGCGAGCGCTTCAACCTCGTGATCGGCGGCGTGTTCCTCGCCATCGTGCTGTTTTCCCCCGACGGCCTGCTCGGACTGTGGGCGAAGCTTCGCTCCCGCTTCGGACCGAACCAGACCTTGACTCAACCCGCAAGGAGACAACCGTGAAAGTGAACAAGAGAATCTGGATCCGTTCGATGCTGGGCGCCGCGGCGGCCACGGCGCTGATGGGCAGCGCCTGGGCGCAGGGCCAGCCGGTCAAGATCGGCCTGCTGGCCACGCTGGAAGGGCCGTTCGCCGCCGGCGGCGCCGACGGCATGCGTGGCGCCGAGCTCGCCGTCAAGCAGCGCGGCGGCGCGGTCGCCGGCCGCAAGATCGAGATCATCAAGGCGAGCTCCGACGCCAAGCCCGACGTGGCCGTCAACGCCACGCGCAAGCTGGTCGAGCAGGACAAGGTCGACATCATGGTCGGCCCGCTGTCCGGCGGCGAAGGCATCGCGGTGAAGGACTACGCCAAGACCCAGCCCAACATCACCTTCATCAACGGCAGCTCGGGCGCGCAGGCCGCCACGCTGGTGAACCCGGCGGCCAACTTCTTCCGCTTCAACACCGAAGGTGCGCAGTGGATGATGGGCCTGGGCAAGGCGGCGCTCGACAAGGGCTACAAGCGCGTGATGGTGATCGCCGAGGACTACGCGTTCCCGTACTCGCAGGTGCAGGGCTTCATGGCCGAGTACTGCAAGCTCGGCGGCAAGGTGCCCGAGAAGGCCTGGGTGCCGCTGGGCGGCAAGGACTATTCGTCGGTGATCGCCAAGATCCCGAAGACCGTCGACGCATTGCTGGTTGTGCTCGGCGGCGCCGACGCGGTGAACTTCCTGACGCAGTACGAGAACGCCGGTGGGGACAAGCCCATCCTCGGCGGCTCGATCACGGTGAGCCAGGACATCCTCAACTACAAGGGCAAGCGGCGCGACTCGCTGGTCGGCACGCTGTCGGCCGGCCCGGTGGCCGACGCCTACGACGGCGCCGAGTGGAAGGCCTTCGTCGCCGACTACCAGAAGAACTATCCGGTGTCGGCCGGCGGCTTCCCGAGCCCGAGCCTGTTCGCCTACGTGTACTACGTCAACATGAAGGCCGCGCTCGACGGGCTCGACGCCGTGAAGGGCGACCTTTCCGGCGGCCAGGCCAAGTACCGCGAGGCGCTGTCGAAGATGGTGCTGAAGACGCCCACCGGCGACGTCAAGCTCGACGGCAACCGCCAGGCGATCGGCAGCACCTTCGTCACCGAGGTGGTGAAGGACGCGCAGGGCAACCTCTTCAACAAGGTCCACCGCAAGGTCGACGGCATCGACCAGCTGCTGGGCATGAAGAAGGAGGAGTTCCAGATGGGGTCGCGCGACGTTCCTGCATGTCCCTGATCTCCCACCCCCGAGGCGGCCTGGCGGCCGCCTCCCCCTCAAGGGGGCGACACCAGCGGACCGGCGAAGCCGGATCCGCGGTGTCCGCTTGAAACACCGCAGACACCGTGGCTTCGATCTCACAGTTTCGTCAGGGCACGGCCGCTCCACGTGGGGCGGCCGGCGTGCGCGCGCCGCTGGCCAGCGGCGATGCGCTGACGCTGACGCAGGTGACGCGGGCGTTCGGTGCGCTGCGTGCGGTCGACGAGGTGTCGCTGTCGGTGGCGGCGGGGCAGAAGTACGCGATCCTCGGCTCCAACGGCGCGGGCAAGACCACGCTGTTCAACACCATCACGGGTGACTTTCCGCCCACCTCCGGGCGGATCCATTTCTTTGGCGAAGACATCACCGAGCTGCCGCCGCACGAGCGCATCCGCAAGGGCCTGCGGCGCACCTACCAGTCTTCGTTGCTGTTTCGCGACCTCACGGTGCGCGACAACCTGTTCCTCGCGGTGCGCGGCGCGGCCCGCGGCCGCTTCAGCTTGCTGCGGCCGCGGCCGCGCCACGCGTCGGTGGCCGCTACGCAGGAGCTGCTCGAGCGCGCGCGCCTCACGCACCTGGCCGACGAGCTGGTGGCCAACCTGGCGCACGGCCAGCAGCGCCAGCTCGAGGTCGGCATGGCGCTGGCGGGCGCGCCGCGGCTGATTCTCTTTGACGAGCCGGCCGCCGGCCTGTCGCCGGCCGAGCGGCGCGAGCTCGTCACGCTGCTGCGCTCGCTGCCGTCGCACATGAGTTTCGTGCTGATCGAGCATGACCTCGACATCGCGCTGGCGGTGGTGGAGAAGGTCACCGTCATGCACAACGGCCGTGTGCTGAAGACCGGCACGCCTGAGGAGATCGAGAGCGACCCGCAGGTCCAGGCCATCTACATGGGGGGCAAACACTAGTGGCCTTCTGGTCGAACAAGGCCGACGACGACAAGCCTACCGGTCCGGTGCTGGTGGTCGAGGGTCTGGACGTCTACTACGGTCGGGCGCATGCGCTGCAGGGCGTGAGCCTGTCGCTGGCCAAGGGCGTGCTCGGCATCGTCGGCCGCAACGGCATGGGCAAGACGACGCTGTGCAACGCGATTACGGGCCTCGTGCCCGCCACCGGCAGCGTGCGCCTGCTGGGTGAGGAGGTCCTCGGCCTGCCGCCGCACCAGATCACGCGCCGTGGCATCGCCTACGTGCCGCAGGGCCGGCGCGTCTGGCCGTCGCTGTCGGTCGACGAGACGCTGCGGCTGGTGGCGGCGATGAAACGCGACGTCGACCGCGTGTACACGATGTTCCCGCGTCTGGCCGAGCGCAAGGGCCACGGCGGCGCGCAATTGTCCGGCGGCGAGCAGCAGATGCTGGCCATCGGCCGCGCGCTGCTGCTGCAGCCGCGGCTGCTGGTGATGGACGAGCCCACCGAAGGCCTGGCGCCGGTGATCGTCGACCAGGTCGCGCACGCGCTGCGCCAGCTGGCCGACGACGGCGAGATCGCGGTGCTGCTGATCGAGCAGAACCTCGGCGTGGCGATCGACGTGGCCGACCGCATCGGCGTGATGGTCAACGGCCGCATCGCGCAGGAGCTGCCGGCCGCCGAGCTGGCCGCCGACCGCGAGCTCCAGGAGCGGCTGCTCGGCGTGCGCTCGGGAGGACATGCCGAGCCGGAGCTGGAGACCGTGCCGCCGGCACCGGCTGCCGACACACCGGCGCCGATGCAGGTGTTCACCGTGCGGCGCCAGCACGCCGAAGGTGCGCCTTCGCTCGACGACCTGGCGCCGCGCACCGTGCGCGGCTTCAACCGCTGGAACAGCGGTGCCGCCGGCGCGCCGGTGCC
>JBGAMU010000060.1:0-38677 GCA_044222685.1 Burkholderiaceae bacterium | reverse complement strand
CAGCATGAACAGCCGACCTCGCGCTACACACAACTGGCTCACACCGTTGCAGGTCTTCGCTCAAACCCTGGCCGGCTCTCATCAAGCTGCGCCCTCAGTTCAATAACCCGGCTGTTGCACTTCGGTCTTGAAACCGCCCACCATCACCGGAAAGACGATCGGCACCGTGAGCAGGATCATCGCCAGCTCGTCCATGATGGCGCCGAGGATCAGGTAGCCGAGCATCACCAGCGCCAGCACGCCGTAGGCGCCGACCGGCAGGTGCACGAGGGCATTGACCGCCTTCTGCGTGAACTGCGTGATGGTCAGGAAGTAGCCGAACAGGTAGGCGCCGACGACGATCATCATGATCGCCGACGACACGCGCAGCGACTCGACCAGCGCCGCCTTGATCTGCGGCACCCGCAGCCGGCGCCGCAGCAGCCCGATCGCGAGCGTGCCCACGGCGCCCACACCGGCCGCCTCCTGCACGGTGAACAAGCCGCCGTAGATGCCGCCCAGCACGAACGCGAACAGCAGCACCACCGCCCACAGCTCGCGCACCGAACGCCAGCGCTCGCTCCAGGCGTGCAGTTCGCCGCGCGGCAGCATCGCGGGCTTGAGTCGCGCGGTGATGCTGACCACCGCCGCGTACAGCGCGATCGCCATCAGCCCGGGGATCACGCCGGCGGCGAACAGCTTGCTGATGTCGGTCTCGGTCATGATGCCGTAGAGCACGAAGATCACCGACGGGGGAATCATGATGCCCAGCGTGCCGCCGGCGGCGATGAGGCCGGCGGAGAAGCCCGGTTCGTAGCCTGCGCGCCGCATCTCGGGCAGCGCCACCTGCGTCATCGTGGCCGCGGTGGCGACCGACGAGCCGTTGATCGCCGCGAAGCCGCCGCAGGCCGCGATCGACGCCAGCGCGAGCCCGCCCCGGCGGTGGCCGAGCCAGACACGGCCGGCGGTGAAGAGCTCGGTGCTCATGCCCGAGTGCGACGCGAACGCGCCCATCAGGATGAACATCGGGATCACGCTCAGGTTGTAGTCGGTCACCACCGACAACGGCACGTTGGCCAGGAGGTTGAGCGCGGCCTGCGGCCCCGACAGCAGGCCGAAGCCGACCATGCCGGCCACACCCATCGAAATGCCGATCGGCACGCGGACGGCCATCAGCGCGAACATCAGCACGAAGCCGATCAAGGCGACGGCGTCGCGGTCCATCTCAGCGGACCGCGAGCGAAAGCGAGCTCGGGGGTCTCATTCAGGCGCGCCCGGTCTCGATGTCGTCGACCGACACCGGCCGCAGCTCGTCGTCGGCGCGCTGCAGCAGCCGCACGAGGCGCAGCCCGCACAACACGGCCGCCATCGTGGCGCCGATGGCGGACACGGCATAGAACCACTGCAGCGGCAGGCGCAGATCCATCGTGCCCTGGGTGCCGGTGCCGCCGACCTTGACCCACACCATCCAGGCCAGCGGCGCCAGGAACAGCAGCGTCAGCGTGGTGGCCGCGATGTCCATCCAGCGCTGGCGCTCGCGCGACACATGCTCCCACAGCACGTCCACGCAGATGTGGCTGCCGTAGTAGGTGGCGAGCGCGAAGCCCCAGAAGAGGGCGATGCCCTGCAGCATGCGCGAGCCGTCGAACCAGTCGGGCAGCTGGATGCTGAACGCGCCGCGCAGTCCGACGTTGGTCGCGGTGACCAGCGCAATCAGCAGCAGGAACAGCGCAGCCACCGTCTCGGTGGCTGCCAGCAGGCGGCGCATCGAAGGGTCAGCCGCCGGCGCCGCGGGCGGCGATTTCCTTGCGCAGGTCTTCCAGCGCCTGCTTGCCGTTGACGCCCACCTTGTCGGCGCCGCTCACCCATTGGCCATATAGCGGCTCGGCGGCCTTCTTCCACTCGGCCAGCTGCGCCGGCGTGAGCTTGACGATGGTGTGGCCGGCCGTCTTCTCGAGCTTGCCCTGGCCGGAGTCCTCGTCGTCGCCCCAGGCGGCGCCCACCTTGCCGGCCCAGTCGTTGTTGCAGTGATCGTCGATCACCTTCTTCTGCGACGCGCCCAGCTTGTCGTACCAGCCGCGGTTCATCACCCACACGAAGTTGGCGGCGTACAGCCGCATGTCGGTGTGGTACTTCACCGCCTTGTCGATGCCGAAGCTGATGATCGAGCCCCACGGGAACGACAGCGCGTCGGCCACGCCCTTTTCGAGCGCGTCGCGCGCCTCGGGCGCCGACACCTGCACGTTGGTGCCGCCGAGCAGGCTCATGAAGGCGGCGTTGGTGCCGTTGGACGAGCGCATCTTCATGCCCTTGATCTGGGCCGGCTCGGTGATCGGCTTCTTCGCATGCAGCGTGCCGACATGCAGGTGTGCGAAGCAG
This sequence comes from Burkholderiaceae bacterium, assembly GCA_044222685.1. GTDB lineage: Bacteria > Pseudomonadota > Gammaproteobacteria > Burkholderiales > Burkholderiaceae_C > JAEUPI01. The sequence goes on along the minus strand of JBGAMU010000060.1, from coordinate 36,319 downwards.
AACTTCACGTCCTTCATCTCGTTGCCCACGTACTTGCGATACCACGCGTCGAGCGCCACCGACCCCGGCCCGGGCTTGCCGACGATGAACGGCAGCTCACCGGCCGCGAACAGCGGAAAGCGACCGGCCTGGTAGCCCGGGTTCACCCAGGTCATGTCGGCGATGCCGTCGCGTGCCATGTCGTAGTGGTCGGCGGCCTTGCCGAGCTGCTGCGCCGGAAAGAACGCGACCTTGATCGAGCCGCCCGACGCGGCCTCGACCGCCTTGGCCCACGGCTCGAAGCCGTTCTTGGCCAGCGAATGAGCGGCCGGCAGCCAGTGGGCGAACTTCAGCTCGACCGGCTTGTCCTGGGCCAGGGCGGCCGACGCGAGCAGGCCGAGCAATGCCGCCAGCGCGGCCGGGGTGCGTGATGTCATCGAGGGTCGTCCGAAGTCGCGGGAGCGATGGCAAATTCTGTGGCCAATCACGCGGGCGACGCGACGGTGGAATCCCTCGCGTGAATGTCGTGCCGGTTTGGGGCGGGTCAAACATCGACAATGCAGGCATGTCCGACTCGGTGCTCGCCTTGTTCGCACAGTCGGTGGCGATCGGCCTGTCGATCGCGGCGCCGGTCGGCCCGATCGGCCTGCTGACGATCCAGCGCACCCTGCAGTCCGGCCCGGCCGTGGGTCTGGCCACCGGGCTCGGCGCCGCGGCGGCCGACGCGGTGTACGGCGCGGTGGGTGCCTTCGGCGTGACGGCACTGATCGCGGCGCTCACGGCGGCACGCACGCCGCTGGTGGTGGGCGGCGGCGCCTTCCTGTTGTGGATGGCCTGGGGCATCTGGCGCGCGCCGGTGGTCGAGCGCGCGGCCGATGTGCGCGGCGGCGCCGATCTGCTGCGCTGCTTCGCGGGCACCTTCGTGCTGACGCTGAGCAACCCGGCCACGATCCTGTCGTTCATCGCCGTGTTCGGCGCGCTGGCCGGGCGCATGGCGGTGGGCTCACCGTGGGTGATGATCGCCGGGGTGCTGCTCGGCTCCGCCCTGTGGTGGCTGCTGCTCACGGCGCTGGTCGGGCGCTTTCGCGAGCGCTTCGACAGCCGCTGGCGCCGCCGCGTCAATCGTGTCTCCGCGCTGGTGCTGGCGGGCTTCGCTTGCTGGCAGCTGGTGGGTCTGCTGACCCGTTGATTGCGGGTTCCCGAGCGGTCCGCGGCGGCGGATCGCTTCCTAGAATGCCCGCTCGTCGACCCTGCACATGGAGTTGCACATGAAGTTCCTGACGCGCGTGTCGCTGGCGCTGGCGATGGCCGCCGCGGCCGGTGCCGTGTTCTCGCAGAACAAGGTGACGATCTCGGTCGCCACCGGTCCGACGACCGGCGTGTACTACCCGCTCGGCGGCGGCGTGGCCAACATCCTGTCGAAGTACGTGCCGGGCTATGCGGCGAATGCCGAGACGACCGCCGGCTCGGTGGCCAACCTGCAGCTGATGGGGCAGAAGAAGTCCGACCTCGCCTTCTCGATGGCCGACGCCGCGTGGGACGGCTTCAAGGGCCAGGGGCGCTTTGCCAGCGGTGCGGTGCCGGTGCGCACGCTGATGGTGGCCTACCCCAACCGCATGCACGTGGTCACCGTCGAAGGCACCGGCATCACCAAGTTCGCCGACCTGAAGGGCAAGCGTGTCTCCACCGGCGCCGCCAACAGCGCGACCGAGGTGATGGCTTCGCGCGTGCTCGAGGCGATGGGCCTCGACCAGGAGAAGGACATCAAGCGCGAGCGGCTCGACCCCGGCAAGAGCAGCGACGCGATCAAGGACAAGAAGCTCGACGCCTACTTCTGGGTCGGCGGCATCCCCACGGCCGCCGTCACCGACCTCGGTGCCACGCCGGGCACCAAGCTGAAACTGATCGACCACGCCGAGGCGGTGGAGGCGATGAACAAGAAGTACGGGCCGCTGTACGTGAAGGACACCATTCCCGCCAAGGCCTACCCCGGCCAGGAGCAGGCCAACCAGGTGGCGACGGTGCAGAACCTGATCATCGCGCGCGACGACATGCCGCTGGACGTGGCCTACAACATCGTGAAGACCATCTTCGACAAGAAGCCCGAGCTGGTGCTGGTGCACAAGGAGGCCGAGAACTTCGACCTCAAGTGGCAGACCCAGGGCGCCTCGCCGATCCCGTACCACCCCGGCGCGATCAAGTACTTCGCCGAGCACGGCATCACCTTGAAATGACGGACGCTGCGGCGCAGGCCCGTGGCTGATCCGGGCGCGCCGTCGTCGGCATCGGCCGCGGCGCCGGTGACCATCACCGAGGAGCAGCGGCGCAAGGCCGAGGCGTTCGTCGCCGCCGAGGAGGGCGCCACCCACCGCTTTGCCGGCGCCTGGGGCCATGCGCTGTTCGCCCTGGCGGTGGCGATGAGCCTGTACCACCTGTACGCGGCCTGGGGCATCGTCACCACCACCACGCTGCGCTACGTGCACGTGGGCTTCATGCTGGCGCTGGTGTTCCTGCTGTTCCCGGCGCTGCCGCGCCTGCGCCACCGCTTCAGGCGACAACTTCCTCGATCGCAGCACCGCGCCGAACGCGCTCGACACCGTGATGGGCGTGGCGCTGGTGCTGCTGGTGCTGGAGGCGGCACGCCGCTCCACCGGCTGGGTGATGCCGCTGGTATGCGTGCTCTTCATCGCCTACGCGATGGCCGGCCCGCAGCTGCCGGCGCCGTGGACGCACAAGGGCTACGACATCGGACGCCTGGTCGGCACGATGTACATGACGCTGGAGGGCATCTTCGGCTCGCCGGTGGACGTGTCGTCGTCGCTGATCATCCTGTTCACGATCTACGGCGCGCTGCTGCAGTACTCCAACGCGGGCCAGTTCTTCATCGATTTCTCGCTCGCGGCGTTCGGCGGCAAGGCCGCGGGCGCCGGCCGCGCGGTGACGGCGGCATCGTTCCTGCTCGGCGGGCCGTCGGGCTCCGGCGTGGCGACCACGGTCACGCTCGGCACCGTCGCCTACCCGATGCTGGCCAAGGCAGGCTACGAGAAGAACGCCGCCGGCGGCCTGCTGGCGGCCGGCGGCCTCGGCGCGATCCTGTCGCCGCCGGTGCTCGGTGCGGCCGCGTTCCTGATCGCCGAGTTCCTGAAGATCAGCTACCTCGACGTGATCCGCATGGCGGCGATCCCGACGGCGCTGTACTACTTCTCGCTGTTCCTGATGGTCGAGATCGACGCCCGCAAGTACGGCGTCAGGCAGATCCCGATCGCGCCGGGCGCCGGCATGTGGCAGCTGATGAGGACGATGGGCTTCCACTTCACGTCGCTGTTGTCGATCATCGTCTTCCTGCTGCTCGGCTACTCGCCGATCGCCGCGGTGTTCTGGTCGACCTTGGTGGCGTTCTTGGTCAGCTTCATGAACCGCGACTGTGCGCTGCTCGACCTGTCGCTGCTGGTGCGCCGCCCGGCCGGCTGGGCCGTGCAGACGCTGCGCCACTCGAAGCTCGCGCGCGCGCTCGAGGCCGGCTCGGTGACGATGCTCAACGTGGCCGCCACCTGCGCGGCGGCCGGCCTGATCGTCGGCGTGGTCACGCTCACGGGCCTCGGCCTGCGCTTTGCCGACATCGTGATCACCTATGCCGGCGGCAGCCTGGTGCTGACCGCGATCTACACCGCGTTGATCGTCTGGATCGTCGGCCTGGCGGTGCCGGTGACGGCGAGCTACATCATCTGCGCGGTGGTGGCCGCGCCGGCGCTCATCAAGCTCGGCGTGCCCGACTTCGCGGCACACATGTTCATCTTCTACTACGCGGTGCTGTCGGAGGTGTCGCCGCCGACCGCGCTGTCGCCGTTCGCCGCCGCTGCCATCACCGGCGGCGACCCGTACAAGACGACGCTGCAGTCGTGGAAGTACACGCTGCCGGCCTTCATCGTGCCGTTCGTCTTCGTGCTCGATCCGCTCGGCGTCGGCCTGCTGCTGGCGATCCCCAAGGGCGGCTCGTGGTGGGACGTGGCCTGGGTCACCGCCACCGCGACGATGGCACTCGTCGCGCTGGCCGGTGCGGCCGAGGGCTGGCTGTTCGAGAGGACCCACGCCGTCGAGCGCACGTTGCTGCTGGTCGCGGGGCTGCTGTTCGTCTATCCGCGGCCGATGTTCGATGCCGCCGGCTTCGTGCTGCTGGGTTTGGCCGTGACATCGCAGCTGGTGCGGCGCCGGCGTCGCGCGGACCCGGCCGGCACCTGACGTGCCGGGCACCGCTGCCCGGGGATCGGGCGGGGCCTCCCGCCCGACGTGGCGGCCCTTCGACGCGGAGCGGGCATACTGGGCTCGATGAGCCACTCGCACCGAGGCCGGCCCAGCCGTCGCCGCGATCGGCGGGCGCCATGATCCGCATCGAACTGCAGGTCGAACTGCGCTACGACGTCGACGACCCGCAGGGCGCCGACTTTGTCTTCAACCTGCACGCCGCCCACACGGCGTGCCAGCTCGTCTCGGCCGAAGCGCTCTGGCTGAGTCAGCCGGTGGCGTCATCGATCCACGAGGACCCGGCCACCGGCAACCGGTACCTGCGGCTGCGCGGCATGCCGGGTCCGTTGACGGTCCGGTACACGGCCACGGTGGACGTCGCCCATCACCGCGCGGCTCCCGACGGCATCGGCGAGGTGCCGGTCGCGCGCCTGCCCGCGCACACGCTCGGCTACCTCTATCCCAGTCGCTATTGCCAGTCGGATCGGCTGATCCGCTTTGCCATCAACCGGTTCGGTGCGCTGCGCCAGGGCTACGGCCGCGTGCTGGCGATCCAGCAGTTCGTGCGCGACCAGGTCACGTTCGCCTCACGGACGTCGAACTCCAACACCTCGGCGGTCGACACGCTGATCGAGCAGGTGGGCGTGTGCCGCGACTTCGCCCACCTGATGATCACCTTGTGCCGCGCCGTCAACATCCCGGCCCGCTTCGCCACCGGCACCGACTATGGCGCCGATCCGGCGCTCGGGCCGCCGGATTTCCACGCCTATGTCGAAGTCTTCCTGGGTGACCGCTGGTACATCTTCGATCCCTCGGGCACCGCGATGCCGATGGGGCTGGTGCGCGTGGGTACCGGGCGCGACGCCGCCGACGTCGCGTTCGCGACGATCTTCGGTGGCGTGCGGTCGCAGGCCCCGCTGATCCGCACCACGGCGGTCGAGGACCTGCCGCGCGGCATGGTGCTGCCGCATCACTGCAGCGACGCGCTGTCGACCGACGCGTGCTGAGCCGGCCGCCCGGGCCGGCGCTCAGGACGGCGCGTGCGGCGGCCCGGCCGCGAGCAACTCGTCGATCAGCCGGTCCTTGTCGAGCCACTGCTGCTCGACCCAGGCGCCGACGCGTTGCCGGTAGGCCTTGTCGCCGAGCGGATCGCCACCCAGCACTTCGGGCGGAATCGGTCGCTGCTGCACGCGCACGGTGACCGCCGCGACGCGACCGCAGAGCAGGTCCCAGAACGTCGGCGTGCCCTGCGGATAGACGATGGTCACGTCGAGCAGGGCCTCGAACTGCTCGCCCATCGTGGCCAGCGCGATGCCGACACCGCCGATCTTGGGCTTCAGCAGATGGCGGTACGGGCTCGCCTGCTGCGCATGCTTGGCCGAGGTGAAGCGCGTGCCTTCGACGAAGTTGATCACCGAGGTCGGAATGCGCTTGAACTTCTCGCACGCCTGCCGCGTGGTCTTCAGGTCGTTGCCGCGGGCGCCACGGCCCTTGCCGCGTTTCATGAACGGGAAGTCGAGCGCCCACCAGGCCAGCCCGATCACCGGCACCCAGATCAGCTCGGCCTTGAGGAAGAACTTGAGGAACGGAATGTGGCCATGGAAGATCCGCTGCAGCACCAGGATGTCGACCCAGCTCTGGTGGTTGCTCGACACCAGATACCAGCCGCGCGGATGCAGACTGTCGACGCCGGCCACGTCCCAGCGCGCGTCGGGGCGCACGGCGGCGATCCAGGCGTTGTTGATGGCGACCCAGCGCGAGGCCAGCGTGTTGAGCGCATGGTCGATGGCGCTGCGCACGGCGCCCGACTTGAACAGCAGCTTCAGCAGCGCCGGCGGGATCATGCAGCTGAACACGATCACGGTGTTCAGGCCGAGCGTCAGGCCGGTCAGACCGCCGCGCAAGGCGGCCGGCAGGCGTGCAAGCATCGGCCCATTGTCGCCTGTGTCGTCGGGCGGTCTCTGACGCCAGGCAAGCCGCGCGGCATCGGCTGCGCGTCGTTCAAGCTGCCAGCGCGGCCACCACGGCGTCGGCGATGGCCAGCGAGGCGGTCAGCCCCGGCGACTCGATGCCGAAGAGATTCACGAGGCCGGGCACGCCGTGTGTGGCCGGACCGTCGATGCGGAAGTCCTGCGCCGGCTCGCCCGGCCCGCGGATCTTCGGCCGCACGCCGGTGTAGCCCGGCTGCAGTGCGCCGTCCTTCAGGCCGGGCCAGTAGCGCCGCACTTCGTCGTAGAAGTGATTCACCTCGCGCTCGTCGATCGAATAGTCGAGGTCGTCGACCCAGCGAAAGCTCGGACCGAAGCGGGCCTGCCCGCCCAGGTCCAGGGTCAGGTGCACGCCGAGATGGCTCGACTCGCCCGGTGCCGGGTAGACCAGGCGCGAGAACGGCGAGGCGCCGCTCAGCGTGAAGTAGCAGCCCTTGGCGAAGTAGCGTGGCGGCACGTGCTCGCGCGCCAGCCCCGCGGTGGCTGCGGCCAGCACCGGCGCGCCGTGGCCGGCGCTGTTGACGACCGCTCGCGCGTGCAGCGTGGTCACGGTGTCGCCGCCCACCTGCACCTCGATGCCGCCGTCGACCACGGCGGCAGCCTCGACCGGCGAACGCAGCGCCAGCAGCGCACCGTGCCGCTCGGCGTCACCCAGCAGCGCCAGCATCAGGCCGTGGCTGTCGATGATGCCGGTCGACGGCGACAGCAGGGCGCGCCGGCATCGCAGCTGCGGCTCGAGATCGTGCGCCGCGCCGGCATCGAGCCATTGCAGGTCGGTGACGCCGTTGGCGCGCGCGCGTGCGTCGATCAGCTGCAGTTGCGCGACCTCGGCCTCGTCCTGCGCGACGATCAGCTTGCCGCAGCGCCGGTGCTGGACCTGGTGCGTCGCGCAGAAGTCGTACAGCAAGGCCTTGCCGTGCACGCACAGCTGGGCGCGCAGTGTTCCGGTCGGGTAGTAGATGCCGGCGTGGATGACTTCGCTGTTGCGCGCACTGGTAGCGGTGCCGAAGGCCTCTTCGGCTTCGACGACGATCACTTCGCGGCCCGCCATCGCCAGTGCACGGGCGCACGCCAGGCCCACCACGCCGGCGCCGACGACGACGCACTCGACCGATTCCGTTGCCATGGGCGTCATTGTCGCGTCGGCACTCGCCGCCTTGTGCCGAATGCACGCGGCTGGCCCTGCACATGCCGCCGACAATGACTTGGTGATCGAACCCGCCACCCAGCAGCCGCTCGACTGCCCGCAGTGCGCTCGCACGATGAACCACCTGGTGCTGCAGAGCCGTGGCGCGGCGCCGGTGGTGGTGGACCATTGCCCGCAATGCCGGCTGGTCTGGTTCGATGCGCTGGAGTCCGTGCAGCTGTCGGGGCTGGGCTGGGTGCGGTTGCTGCGCGAGCTGCAACGCGGCCCGCGCGACGCGCTGCCGCCGCCGCGCGGCAGCGCACTCGGCTGTCCGCAGTGCCGCCAACCGCTGAGCGCCGTGCAGAACCAGACGCGTTACGGCCGTTTCCCGGCGCTGGAGTGCCCCCAGCGCCATGGCCACCTGCACGGGCACGCCGGCGCGCTGGCCGAGCGTGGGCTGGTGCGGCCGCTGCTCGCGCCCGAGCGCGCGGCCCTGGCGACGGCGCAGCGCGTGCTGCACTGCTTCAACTGCGGCGCACTCACCGATGGCGGTGGCGAGTCGTGCGCCTACTGTGCCAGCCCCTTGATGGTGATCGACCTGCCGCGCCTGGCGCACGCGCTGCTGCGCCAGCCGAACGACGACAGCCGCTCGCCGCCGCCCGATGGCGTGCCGCTGGCCTGGAACTGCCTGGCTTGCGGCGCCGCGCTCGACCCCAGCCGCCACGCCAGTTGCCCGCAGTGCGGCCAGGCAGCGCTGGCGCCGTCGCTGCTGGACATCAACCCCTTGCTGGTGTCGATCGAGACCCGCCTGCTGCAGGCTGAGCAGGCCGCGCGGCCCTATCGCAGCAAACCGCCGCGGCCGCGCCACTGGCAGGAGACGGGGCTGGGCATGCTGCACCGCTTCTGGCGGGCGGACGACGGCGAGCGCCCGCAGGTGCAGGGGTGGGGGCTGTGGCTGATCGTGGCATTGTTCGGCTTGTGGATGTTCTGGCTGCGGCGCTGAGTTCGCAGCTGGCCCCGCCCTGATACCGACTCGCATCGACGCTCCCGACGTTCAACAGGACACGACCGCGCGCTCATGACAGGAACGGACTCCTTGCACATCGGGGCGATCGGCTTCGTGCTCTGCCTGCTTGCGATGCTGGGCTTGCTCGTGCATCTGCTGCGCGGGCCGCGCTGGGGGCTGGCGGCCTGGACGATGGCTGCCGCGGCGATCGTCAGCACGGCCTGGTCGGTCTGCGGACTGGTGTTCGCGATCGACCCGGCACCGGGCGCCTGGGTGGTTCTGCGCTGGGCCGACCTGCTGCGCGGTGCGGCGTGGGTGACATTCGTGCTCGTGCTGCTGCGCGAGCGCGGCCCCGCGCAGGCCGACGCGCCCGCCGGCGGGCGCGTCTTGGCATGGGCCGCGTTTGCGCTGCTGGCCCCCATCGGCATCGGCGGCCTCGCGCAGACGCCGTCGCCGTTCGACGCCGATGCGGGACCGGCCGCACCCAGGATCGGCCTGATCGCATCGCTGGGGCTGGCCATCGCGGGTCTGGTTTGCATCGAGCAATTGCTGCGCCGGGTGCCGGCGCGCCAGCGCTGGGGCATCTGGCCCCTGGCCGTCGCACTCGGCAGCCTGTTCGTCTTCGAGCTGTACCTGTATTCCGATGGCGTGCTGCTCGGCCGGCTCGACGGTGCGGCCTGGAGCGTGCACGGCGCGGTGATGGCCTTCGCGACGCCGTTGCTGGGCATCGCGGCCACGCGCAACCGGCAATGGTCCAAGCCGCTGGCGGTGTCGCACGGCGCCGCGTTCCATTCGACGGTGCTGCTGGCCACGGCCGTCTATCTGCTCGCGGTGGCGGCGCTGGGTTATCTGGTCCGGTTCTTCGGTGGTGCCTGGGGCCCGGCGCTGCAGATCGTCCTCTTCGCGGCTGCGCTGATGGTGATGGGTGTGCTGCTCACGCTGGGCACGTTCCGCTCCAAGGTCCGGGTCCTGATCGGCAAGAATTTCTTCAAGCGGCGCTACGACTACCGCGAGGAATGGTTGCGCTTCACACGGTTGCTCGCGATGCGCGACGAGTCGGCCGACATCTACGTGGGCTGCATCCAGGCCCTGGCCGACCTGGTGGAGAGCACGGCAGGGTCGGTCTGGATCCGCCGTGAGGACGGCTACCGTCAGGTCGCGCAGTGGAACGCAGCCGCCGCCCTGACCGTCGAGCCCGCCGACAGCGAGCTTGTCGGCTTCATGGCGCGAACGGGCTGGGTGGTCGACCTGGACGAACACCGCAGTCGCCCGGATCGCTACGACCACGTCGGGCTGCCGGACTGGCTGACTTCGACCGGCGGTGCCTGGCTGGTGGTGCCGCTGATGGCGGCCAAGGGGCTCACGGGGTTCGTCGTGCTGATGTCGCCGCGCGTGCAGATCGAGGTCGACTGGGAAGTGCGGGACCTGCTCAAGGCCGCGGGTTCCGAGGTGGCCGTGCTGCTGCGGCACATCGAGGTCAACCACTCGCTGGCCGAAGCGGAGAAGTTTGCCGCCGTCAGCCGCATGTCCACCTTCGTGATGCACGACCTGAAGAACCTGGTGGCGCAGTTGTCGCTGATGCTCAGGAATGCCGAGCGGCACGGCGATAACCCGGAGTTCCGCAGCGACATGTTCGAGACGGTCCGGCATGTCGTCGATCGGATGAACAGCATGCTGGCGCAGACCCGCTTGAGCACGCGGCCCGTGCAGAACCCGAACGCGGTCGACGTGGCCGCCATCGCCCGGCGCGTCTGCCAGGTCAAGCAGCCGTTACGCCCGGGGCTCGCGTGTCATGCCGGTGAACCCGCCTTCGCCGTCGCCCACGCCGATCGCCTCGAGCATGTGCTGGCGCACGTGGTGCAGAACGCGATCGAAGCCACGGACCCTGCGGGCATCGTCCGGGTGTCCGTGGCCGGCTCCGACGGCCAGGTGACCGTCGAGGTGGAAGACAATGGCATGGGCATGTCGCCGGACTTCGTGCAGCAGCGCCTCTTCAGACCGTTCGAAACCACGAAGGACTCCGGCATGGGCATCGGGGTCTACGAAAGCCATCAATACGTGTCCAGCCTGGGAGGCCGCATGCACATCGAGAGCGCGCAGGGGCTCGGCACCTGCGTTCGCATCGTGCTGCCCGCGGGCATCGACGCGCGGCGGGGCGCGTTGCACACTCACCCCGCGGGCTGAACCATGGAAAAGCGCCGCCCCCTGCTGATCGTCGAAGACGACCCGGCACTGCTCAAGCAGCTGAAGTGGTCGCTCAGCGACCACGAGTGTGTGCTGGCCAGCGACCGGGATCAGGCGATCGCACAGTTGCGACGCCACGAGCCTGCCGTGGTGACGCTCGACCTCGGCCTGCCGCCGAAGCCGGACACGGCGGAAGTGGGCCTGGCCGTGCTCGGTGAGCTGCTGGCGCTGGCGCCGGACGTCAAGGTGGTCGTGATGACCGGCCAGAACGACCGTGCGAACGCGTTGAAGGCCATCGCGCTCGGGGCGTACGACTTTCTGGCCAAGCCGGTCGAGCCCGACGTGCTGACGCTGACGCTCGAGCGGGCCTATCGTTTGTTCGAGCTGCAGCAGGAGAACCAGCGCTTGGCCGAGGCGCAGACCGGCAACTCGCTGGGCAGCCTGATCACCGGAGACCCCGAGATGATCAAGCTGTGCCGTATGACCGAGAAGGTGGCGGCCGCCGAGGCGAGTGTGATGCTGCTGGGCGAATCCGGAACGGGAAAGGAGCTCTTCGCACGAGCTTTGCATGATCTCTCGGCGCGCAAGCGCGGCCGGTTCGTGGCCATCAACTGCGCAGCGATTCCCGAGAACTTGCTGGAGTCCGAACTGTTCGGCTATGAGAAGGGCGCCTTCACCGGGGCCACGCGCCAGAGCCAGGGCAAGATCGAAAGCGCCCACAAGGGAACACTGTTCCTCGACGAGATCGGCGACCTGCCGCTGGCCCTGCAGCCCAAGCTGCTGCGCTTTCTGCAGGAGCGCTCGATCGAGCGCCTAGGCGGCCGCGAGAGCATCGCGGTCGACGTGCGTGTGGTCTGCGCCACCCACCGCGACCCGAAGCAGCAGATCGCCAACGGGCAGTTTCGCGAGGACATCTATTACCGGCTGGCCGAGATCGTGCTGTCGATCCCGCCGTTGCGCAGCCGGCCCGGCGACGCCAGCCTGCTGGCCCACGCCTTCGTGCGCCGTTTCGCGTCGGCGAACAAGCGCGGCTTCATGTCGCTGGCACCCGACGCGATCGAGGCGATCGAGGCGCACGGCTGGCCCGGCAATGTGCGCGAACTGGAAAACGTGATCAAGCGCGCGGTCATCATGGCGGACGAGAAGCTGCTGCATGCGCCCGACCTGGGCCTTGCATCAACCGCAGCGGCGCCGGCATCGCTGAACCTGCAGGCGATCCGCGAAGAGGCCGAGCGCACGGCTGCTGTGCGTGCGCTGGGGCGTGCCAACGGCAACATCACCAAGGCGGCCGAACTGCTGGGCATCAGCCGGCCGACGCTGTACGACCTGATGGCACGTGGGGCGATGTGCCGGACGACTCATGTCGCTACACTGCGGCGGCGATGGCGGTGGCCTTTGGGGGGCCTTGTTGGCCCGCCGTCAAGAGCCCCTGCTGAGCGGCCCGCACGCGTCGGATCGGCGCGCGGGCGCTTACCGTCGACCCAAGATCACTGTCGCGTCGCGATCGAACGGCACAGATGTCCGAAGTCCGAGCCTTGTTATTGACCGACGTGGTCGACAGCACCAAGCTGTCGGAGCGGCTCGGCGACGAGCGCATGGCCGAGGTGTGGGCCGCCCACGACCGCGTCGCGCGTGACCTGCTGCGCCTCTGGCACGGCCGCGAGATCGACAAGACCGACGGCATGCTGCTGATGTTCGACGCGGCGGTCGACGCGGTGTCCTATGCCCGGGCCTACCACCGCGCGCTGGGGGCACTGCCGGTGGGCCTGAAAGCGCGCGCGGGGTTGCACGTGGGACCTGTCGTGCTGCGCGAGAACGACGCGGCCGACGTGGCGCTGGGCGCCAAGCCGCTGGAGGTCGACGGCCTGGCCAAGCCGACCGCCGCGCGTGTGATGGCAGTGGCCGGCGGCGGGCAGACGCTGCTGACGGCAGAGGCCCGCGACTCGCTCGGCGAAGCGACCGGCTGGCAAGTCTGCTCCCACGGCCACTGGGTGATGAAGGGCCTGGGCGATCCGATCGAGCTGTTCGAGGTCGGTGATGCCGACACCGCGTTCCAGTCGCCGCCGGAGGGCGACAAGGCCTATCAGGTCGTCCGCATCGACGATCAATGGCGTCCGGTCCAGGAGATCCCGAACAACCTGCCGCAGCAGGTCACGTCCTTCATCGGCCGCGAGCGCGAGGTGCGCGAGGTCAGGGATCTGGTCGGCAGTGCGCGGCTCATCACCCTGCTCGGCATGGGCGGCCTCGGCAAGACGCGGCTGTCGTTGCGCGTGGCCGCCGATGTGCTGGCGCGCTTTCCCGACGGCGTCTGGTTCCTCGACCTGGCTCCGATCCGCGATCCGGCGCTGGTGGTCAGCGAAGCCGCGCAGGTACTCGGCATCCGCGAGGAGCCCGACCGACCGCTGATCCAGACCCTTTCGGCAGCGGTCAAGACGCGCCGGCTGCTGCTGATCTTCGACAACTGCGAGCATGTGATCAAGGCGTCGGCCGACCTGGCCAATGCCTTGCTGCGGGCCGGCCGGCAGGTGCAGATCCTGGCGTCCAGCCGCGAGGCTCTGCGCGTGCCGGGCGAACACAGTTATCCCGTGCTGCCGCTGCCGGTGCCCCACCAGCGCGACGGCCTCGAAGCTCTGTCGCGCTCGACGGCGGTGCGCCTGTTCGTCGAGCGGGCGCAGCTGCACAAACCGTCGTTCACGCTCAACGAGCGCGAGGCGCCTGCGGTGGCCGAACTGGTCGCGCGGCTGGAGGGCATCCCGCTGGCGCTCGAGCTGGCGGCGGCGCGTTTGCGCTCGCTCAGCGTCGGCGACATCAACGCGCGGCTGAAGGACCGCTACAAGATCCTCACCGGTGGCGGCCGCGTGCTGCTCGAGCGCCAGCAGACGCTGCGGGCGCTGGTCGACTGGTCCTACGACCTGCTGACGGCGCCGGAGCAGACCGTGCTCAACCGGTTGAGCGTATTTGCCGGTGGCTTCGACCTGGCTGCGGCCGAGGCGGTCTGCGGCGACGAGTCCTTGCCGGGCGAAGACGTGCTGGACCTGCTGTCGTCGCTGGTCGAGAAGTCGCTCGTGATGACCGGCGAGCGCGACGAGGGCACACGCTACAGCATGCTGGAGACGATCCGCGACTACGCCCGCGAAAAGCTGCTGGAAGCAGGTGACGCGCAGGGCAGCGCGGTACGCCACTGCCACCACTACTTCGTGATCGCCAAGGCGATCCGTGATGGTCTGCAAGGGCCCGAGCAGGCCGAGTGGATCCGCCGCGGCGAGACCGAGCTCGACAACATGCGCGTGGCGATCGCGCTCGCGCTCAACGGCGGTGCCGATGCCTTCATCGTCGTCAAGTTCTCGATCGCGCTGATGATCTTCTGGATGCTGCGCGGCTACACGTCGGAAGGTCGCAAGATCGTGCGCGCGGCGCTCGACCTGCCGGCGATCCAGGAGTCCGACGTCGCCCAGGCGCACGCGCTGTACGTGGAGGCGGCGCTGGCCGGCAGCGAAAGCGACCACGCAGAGGCGCGCGACATGCTGGAACGCTGCCTGGTCCTGCGCCGCAGCATGGGCCATCCGATCGAGATCGCGGCCACCCTGTCGACCTTGTCGCTGGCCCGGTTGCAGGCGGGCGACCCCGAACAGGCCGCAGAGAGCGAGCGCGAGGCGCTCGACATCTTCCGCGCTGAAGGAGAGCGGCTGGCCGAAGCCATCGGGCTGCTGCACCTGGGGCAGATCGCCGTGTACTCCGGCGATGAAGGACTCGCGGTGTCCACCTTGTCGGAGAGCCTGCGCATCGCGCGCGAACTCAAGAACCGGGAGGTCGAAGGCGAGGCTGAACTGGTGCTCGGCGAGTGCGCGTTCGAGTTCGGTCGCGCGAACGAGGCGTGCGATCGACTGCAGCGCTCGCTGGTGGTCTGTCGTGACGCGGGTGATCGTCGCGGCGAGGCGCACGCGCTGTGGTGGCTGGGTCGGGTCGCGCTCGAGGTTGGCGATCTGTCATCGGCGAGGCAGAACCTCGGCGCGGCTCTGCAGACATTCCACGACTTCGCGATGCACGAGGAGTGGACTGGCTGCCTGGAGGATCACGCCACGCTGGCTCACGCCGACGGGCAGCCGGATCTGGCGGTTCAGCTGGCATCGGCCACGCAAAGCACTCGCCAACGGCTTGGGCTGGTGCTGTCGCCTTGCCGTCAACGCCGATGGAAGGCGCGGTACGAATTGTTGCGGGCGTCTGTACCGGAGGAGAGCTTCGTCAGGTCATGGCAGACCGGGCAAGCGGTTGATCGCGACGCAACCCAGCACGCCGCTCTGTCGGTGTCGCGCGAAGCCGAGTGGACCGCCTGACTGGCCGGCCTCGACCTGCTACCTGTGCGCCTCAGGCGGCGTGCCGCGCGTCGATTCGTCTGCGCGCCCACCCACCCGCGGCGAGCGCCAGCCCGAAGAGGGCCAGGGAGCCGGGCTCGGGAACGCGCGAGAAGGTCACCTTCGGCGCGGTCGGGTCGTTGGGGTCGGTGGAGGTGCCCGACAGAAACGTCTTTTCATTGCACCAGGAGTGGTAACCCCAGTTGCTGCACTGCTGGTAGCTCACGGCGATCAATGGGCCGGAGTAGTCACTAGTCGACCACGGGTTGAATACGAACGCGAGATCGATATCGACGTACCGGTCCACGAGGAATTTGTTGTCGAACTCGATGGTCGGAAACGTGAGGATCCCGGTCACGTCTGTCCCGTTGGTGCGAACCGCGAAGATGCTCGCGTCGAACCCGGGATCGTCCTTGTCCCATGACAAGTTGAGCAAGGACGCGTCGTTCGCCATGTTATAGAAGCGGAGCGTGCCTTCCTCCAAGACCGCCGAGCTGCACGCGCTGCCGCCGACCAATGAGGTGCCCGAAGGTGTCAGGCAGTCGTCTGACACGGTGATGAACGCCTCTCCCTGCCAACCCACTTGAGTGCCGACGATTCCGCTGAAGGTCGTGTTGAACTCGGGATCCCAACGGACCACCACCACCGCCGCGTTCGCCAGGCCCGCGGCACCCGCCAGCAATGCGACTGCAACCCAGCGACAGACCTTCTGAACCATTGGCACTTGCATGACTGCTCCCAAATCGCTTGCCGACCGTTATGCAAGAAGCGAGCCGACCGCAGAGGGCCGATGTAAGCCAATGATTGGAAAAGAATTTTTCGGACTTCAACCGTACGCCCCCTGCGCCTCATGCCTGGACTGTAAAGAGAATCGACAGTGACGTTCCCCCACCCTCGGACACCCGCTTCCGGGGGGCAGTTGCAGCGGGATGCGCAGAATGACCGCGCCTGCCAGTGTTGGCGGGATGCTCACACCAGTCCGGCCAGACAATTCGGCCAAGCCCGACGCGGTGGTCGGCGAAATCGTGTCAGCGAAAAAGGCGAATCGATGAAGTCTGCTTTCCGGTCCAGCGCCATGTGGCGCCTCGCGCTGCTGTCCGGCTTGCTGTTGGCCGCCTGCTCGAAGCCGACCTCTGAGAGTCTGATGACAGCGGCTGAGCGACACCTGGCCGAAAACAACCCTCGTGCCGCCCAGATCGAGCTGCGCAACGCCGTTCAGCTGGCGCCCAACAGTGGCCCGGCACACCGACTGCTGGGGGCGGCCTTGATGCGCACCGGCGAAACGGCTGCCGCAGAGGGCGCCCTGCGCAAGGCACTGGCGCTCGGCGAGAAGGCCGAAGAGGTGGTGCCCAACCTGGTCCAGTCGCTGCTGGGTCAAGGGCAGCCGCAAAAGGTGATCAACGAATTCGCCACCACCAACCTGGCGGATCCGGCCGCGAACGCCATCCTGCGCGACAGTGTCGGTCAGGCCCGGCTGATGCGAGGCGAGATCCAGGAAGCGGCGGCGGACTTCGCGGCGGCGCTGACCGCGCAGCCGGGCTTGGCGACGGCGCAGCTCGGCCAGGCGCGCATCGCTGCACACCAGGGCCGGCTCGACGACGCCTTGGCGCTCACCGAGAGCGCCCTGAAGTCCGATGCCCGTTTGGTGGAAGGCCTTGCCTTCCGGAGCCAACTCCAACTCGCCCAGGGCCAGCGGGCACCGGCGGTGGAGTCGCTCGAAAAGGCGTTGGCCATCGACGGCGGCTTCCTGCCCGCACGCCTGGCGCTGACGTCGCTGCTGATCGACGGGCGCGACTACGAGAAGGCGAAGTCGATGCTCGGTGCTGCCGGCGTGCCGGCGAAGGACCCGCGCTTGCTCTATCTGCAGGGATTGATCGCGTTGCGCCAGAACGACCTGCCCAAGGCCAAGGACGCGCTGTCGGCAGTGCTGCTACAAGCGCCCGAGCACCGGCCGTCGCTGCTGCTGGCGGGCGAGGTCGAGTTGCGCTCGGGCAATCTGAGCATGGCCGAGCAGCATCTGAGCAAGGCCGCGCGCGGACCGCTCGCACCGGCGGTGCAGCGCCTGTTGGCCACGACCTATCTGAAGCAGAACCGGCCGGGCAAGGCCATCGACACACTGCAGCCGCTGCTGCAGGACGCCGCGACCCGCGACGCCGGGGTCAGCCTGCTGGCCGGCGAGGCCTATCTTGCCAACGGCGACGTCCGTCGCGCCGCAGAGTACTTCGAGGCGTCGAAGGCCGCACCCTCCAACGAAGCCGCCGCGCGCACGCGCCTGGGTCAGATCGCGGTTACCCGTGGCGACCTGGAGCGCGGCGCCCAGGAACTGCAGGCCGCTTCGTTGCTGAGTGCCACCCAGGTCGAACCCGATCTGATGTTGGTGGCCCTGCACCTGCGCCGGCAGGACTCGGCCAAGGCGCTCGCGGCCGCGCAGGCCTTCATCAAGAAGCAACCGCAGAATCCAATGGGCCCGGTGCTGGCCGGCATGGCGCAGCTGGCGAAGGCCGACCGCGCCGCCGCGCGCCAGAGCTTCGAGGCGGCGCTCAAGATCAAGCCCGACCACGTGCCGGCTCTGCGCGGCCTGACCGACCTTGACGTGGCCGACGCAAAGGCGGCGGACGCGCAGCGCCGCTACGACACGCTGCTGGCCAAGAAGCCCGACGACGAGCAGCTGCTCGTGGCGCTGGCCGAGCTGCAGGAGCGCACCGGCCGGGTGGACGATGCCGGCAAGACCTTGCGCAAGGCAGTCGCCGCGAGCCCACGATCGCCGGCGCCGGCCATCGCGCTGGTGCAGTACCACCTGCGCCGCAAGGACGCCAAGGCCGCGATGGAGGTGGCGCAGGAGGCGGTGTCGAACAATCCCGACCAGCTGAGACTGGTCGAACTGCTGGGCATGACGCAGGAGGCGGCCGGTGCCAGCCGCGATGCCCTACGCACGCTGACGGCGTTGGTGCTGAAGGAACCGCATGCCGTGGGTCCGCTGGTCCGGCTGGCGCAGATCCAGGCCCGGCAGCGCGACTTCGACGGTGCGGCCAGCACACTGGTGCGGGCGCAGGAGAAGGCGCCCGACAACGATGGCGTGACGCGCGAACTGATCGGCGTGTACCTGCAAGGCGGCAAGATCGAGCCAGCGCTCAAGATCGCCCGGGACCTGCAGGCGCGCCGACCGCAGGATGCGATCGGCCACGCGCTCGAGGGCGACGTGCGCGTATTCACCAAGAAGTGGCCGGAGGCCGAACGCGCCTATCGCGCCGCGCTGAAGGTGAATCCGCGCGCGGGCGCGGTGGCCGCCAAGGTCTACCGCGTTCTGACTGTGACCGGAAAGAAGAAGGAAGCCGCGGATCTGGCTGCCGATTGGATGGCCCGCAACCCGGCCGACATGTCGATGCGCCTGATCGTCGCCGAGGCGGCGCTGGGCGCCCGCGAATACCCTCTCGCCGCCCAGCAGTACGAGGCCGCACTCGCGATCGACCCGAACAACGCGATGGCGCTCAACAACCTGGCCTGGGTCCTCGGAGAACTGAAGGACCCCAAGGCCATCGGGTTCGCCGAGCGCGCTGTCGCATTGGCGCCCAACAGCCCCAGCGTGCTCGATACCCTTGGCATGCTGCACCTGCGCGCGGGGGATGCGGCGAAGGCGATGCAGTCGCTCGAACGCATGCGCCAGCTCGCGCCGGACCGGCTGGATCTGCGCCTGCACTACGCGATGGGTCTCAAGCAGTCGGGTCGCGTGCAGGAGGCCGAGGCAGAGCTGCGCGAACTGGCCGCGGCCAAGGTCGACTTTCCGGGCAAGGCGGGCATTCCGGCCTTGCTGGCCAAGCAGTAATCGAGCGCCGGGTGCAGACGACAGCCGCGCTTCGCTGGGGCCTGCCCGAACGCGCGTTCGTATGGGTGGCCGGCGTCGTCGTCGCGTTGGCGGCGATGTTCTGGCAGACCAGCGCGTCGCTGGTCGCCACCTGGAACGCCTCGGGCACCTACTCGCACGGCTTTCTGATCGTGCCCGCCTTCCTGTGGCTGGTGTGGACGCGCCGGCAGGCGCTGTCTCGGTTGCCGGTGCGCCCGTCGTGGTGGGCGCTGCCGGTGCTGGCTGTCGCCGGTGCGGCGTGGCTCGCGGCGCAATGGACTTCACTGGCGCTGCCGGCGCAGTTTGCCCTTGTCGCCATGGTGCCGGCGGCCACGGCGGCGATGCTCGGCGCGGCCTGGGTGCGCGCGCTGGCGTTCCCCTTTGCCTTTCTATTTTTCGCCGTGCCCTTCGGTGAGTCGTGGGTGCCGGTGCTAATGGACTGGACCGCCGACTTCACCGTGGCGGCGCTCAAGCTGTCGGGTGTGCCGGTGTATCGCGACGGCCTGCACTTCGACATACCGAGCGGCAAGTGGTCCGTCGTCGACTCGTGCAGCGGCATCCGGTATCTGTTTGCCTGCCTGTCGGTCTCGTCGCTGTACAGCTGGACGATCTATCGGGGCACAGCGCGGCGGCTGCTGTTCATCGGCTGCGCGCTGGTGATCGCGATCGTGGCCAACTGGATCCGGGCCTATGGCATCGTGATGCTGGGTCACCTGAGCAACAACCAGATCGCCACTGGCGCCGACCATCTGGTGTACGGCGGTCTGTTCTTCGGCATCATCATGGCGCTCGTCTTTGCGCTCGGTGCTGTCTGGCGCGAGGACCACGCACTGCCGACGGCGCCGAACGCAGCGGACGCGCCGGCGGAGCACGAGTCGCCAGGTCGCGACGCGGTCAACATGCCGCGACGGGTCGCGGCGGTCTTCGCGACGGTGATGACCCTACTGGTGTGGCCCACGTTGTCGAGCGGTTCGTTGCGCGAGACACAACGTGTGTCGATCGCGGCCAGCGACATTCGCCCGAGCGGCGGTTGGACTCCTGTCGTCGAGCCGGTGTCGTCATGGCAACCGCGGCTGAACAACCCGGTGGCCGTGATCGCGCAATCGTTCGAGAAAGACTCGCGCAGGGTCGGTGTGCATCTCGGCCTGTTCGAGCGGCCGACGCCAGAATCCAAGCTCACGTCTGGGCTCAACCGCCTGCTCGAGCCGGACGGGCTCAACGCGCAGTGGAAGTTGGCCAGGCAGGGCATCGCGAAGGCACGATGGGCCGGCGAGGACTTCGACGTGCGCACCGGTGTGCTCATCGGCAGCGAACGACGACTGCTGGCTTGGCACTGGTACTGGGTCGACGGCATCGCCACGACGAGCCCTGCGCGTGCCGCGCTTCTGCAGATGCTGGCTCGCCTGCGCGGACGCAGTGAGGTGTCCGCCTGGATCAGTGTCTACACGCTGGACGGCGACGACCCATCGGCCGCTCCGCGCGTACTTGACGACTTCGTGGCCGACATGTCGGTGGTCATCGCGACTGCATTGTTGCAAGCTGGTCCAGTCGATCTGCGAGCATCGACCACGAGGTAGTCGTGCCGCGCGGGGTCAGAGCGAATCCGTGAGTCGGCTTGCACGCCACAGTGCGTGGCACCGCTGACCCCTCATTTGAGTGGACGCTGCGCGCGTCGGCGGCCTTTACGACCGGACTCGACACGCCGGCTGCTCGATCAAGAATGTCATGCCCATCAAGGACTTGCCGACGAGGCTAGACGAGGCCCGATCCTTGCGTCCCATCTGAGCGACGCGCTCTTGCGCACCTGGCAGGGGTTGAAGTTTCGCAGCGTCGCATCTGTAGAACCGTGGAACCACTCATTTGGAGGCTTGACACACATGATGATCAACAAACTTCGACTCAAGGCCGGCATCGCAATGGCGAGCCTGCTGTTGGCAGGCACAGCGAATGCGGGACTGCTCGGCGACAGCGTGGACATTCGCTACGTCGGCGCAGGCGACAGCGGTGTCAATACACACACCGTTGGCGCCGGCGAGGAAGGCAACTTCTTCGGCAATCAGTTTTATGACTTCGGGGACACTGACTTCTCGATCCGTTCGACGAGTAACTTCTGTGGCATCTTTGCCTGCGGCGGTGGCGGCGTCTCACTGCAACTGAGTGATCTTGACTTCGGCTCCGCGCTGACCGGCGTCTCCTTCACGACCAATCTCGCCGGGGTGTCGATGGCGTTCACGTCCGACTCGGTGTCATTCTCGTGGAGTGAGCAGAGCATCAACCCAGGTACCTACTTGAGGGCGAACTTCGAAACCGGCAGCAGAGTGCCCGAGCCCAGTACGCTCGCTCTGATGGGATTGGCGATTGCGGGACTGGGTCTCGCCAAGCGCCGCAAGTCGGAAGCCTGACCAAGCCGCTCGACCCGCGTTGCGATACGCAGAGCGGGCGACGGGCTTTAGCCGCCCGCCACCCGCTCCGCGATCGCCCGCCCCATCTCCGTCGTCGACGCGTTCCCCCCCAGGTCCCCCGTCTTCGGCCCCTCGCGCATCACCTGCTCGATCGCCCGCACGATCGCGTCGTGCGCCTGCCGGCCCGCACCTTCGCCGCGGGTGAGGAAGTCCAGCATCATCGCGCCGGCCCAGATCTGCCCCACCGGATTGGCGATGTTCTTGCCGTAGATGTCGGGCGCCGAGCCGTGCACCGGCTCGAACAGGCTGGGGAACTTGCGCTCCGGGTTCATGTTGGCGCTCGGCGCGATGCCGATCGTGCCGGTGCAGGCGGGGCCCAGGTCGCTCAGGATGTCGCCGAACAGGTTGGTCGCCGCCACCACGTCGAAGCGTTGCGGCTGCATCACGAAGCGCGCCGCCAGGATGTCGATGTGCTGCTTGTCCCAGGTGATGTCGGGGTACTTGGCCGCCATCTCGGCGCAGCGCTCGTCCCACCACGGCATGCTGATCGAGATGCCGTTACTCTTGGTGGCCAGCGTCACGTGCTTGCGCGGCCGCGTGCGGGCGAGGTCGAACGCGAACTTGAGCAGCCGCTCGCTGCCGATGCGGCTGAAGATCGACGTCTGCGAGACGAACTCGCGCTCGGTGCCGGGGTACATCACGCCGCCGATGGCCGAGTACTCACCCTCGGTGTTCTCGCGCACGATCATCATGTCGATGTCGCCCGGCTTGCAGCCGGCCAGTGGGCACGGCACGCCGTCGAACAGGCGTGCTGGGCGCAGGTTGATGTACTGGTCGAAGTCGCGGCGGAACTTGATCAGCGAGCCCCACAGCGACACGTGATCGGGCACCGTGGCCGGCCAACCCACCGCGCCGAAGTACAGCGCGTCCAGCGGCTGCAGTTGCGCGCGCCAGTCGTCGGGCATCATCTGCCCGTGCTTGGCGTAGTAGTCGCAGCTGGCCCATTCCACCGGCACCCAGTGCAGCTGCAGCTTGAAGCGCCTGGCGGCAGCCTCGAGCACGCGCACCCCTTCGGGCATCACCTCCTTGCCGATGCCGTCGCCGGGAATCACTGCGATGCGAAAGGTATTGCTCATGCGGGCCGTCCTTGCTGGGTGCGCGAAGTCACGCTGCCCATGCTAGAGCAAACGCTGGCGGGCGCTTGACGCCCGTCAGTTTGATCGTCGTTAAGCCCCCTGCAAGGCTGCTCCGGTAGCGTGTGCACTGTCGAGCCCGCGCCGCAGCGACGGACTCGCGCCGCACTCACTCCATGCCCCAGACGAATCCCCTCAGCGCCATCCTGCCGGAGCTGCTGCCTCGGCTGGCGGCCAGCGGCCTGAAGCCGCTGCGCCTGGCCGGCCGCAGCCTGCTGCCGATCGTGCAAGGCGGCATGGGCGTCGGCGTGTCGGCGCACCGGCTGGCGGGCGCGGTGGCGGCGTTGGGCGGCATCGGCACCTTGAGCTCCGTCGACCTGCGGCGCCATCACCCCGACCTGATGGCGCGCACCGAGCCGTTGACCAGGCGTGTCGGTGGCGAGGCGCAGAGCAAGGCGATCATCGACGCCGCCAACCTGGAGGCGCTCGACCGTGAGGTCAGGGCTGCGCGCGCCGCGTCCGGCGGCCTCGGGCTGATCGCGATGAACGTGATGCGCGCGGTCAGCGACTATGCGGCCGACGTGAAGCGCTCGCTCGAGGCCGGCGTCGACATGGTCGTGGTCGGCGCTGGGCTGCCGCTCGATCTGCCCGATCTGGCCGCCGAGCACCCGAAGGCGTTGCTGGCGCCTATCCTCAGCGACGCGCGCGGCGTCTCGCTGCTGGTGCGCAAGTGGGAGCGCAAGAAGCGCCTGCCCGACGCCATCCTGATCGAACACCCGCGGCTGGCCGGCGGCCACCTGGGCGCGGCCCGGATCGCCGACCTGAACGACCCGCGTTTCGACTTCGAGCGCGCGATCCCCGAGTCGCTGGAGTTCCTGCACAAGGCGGGCATCGGCCGCGAGGTGCCGATCATCGCGGCCGGCGGCATCCGCCGCTGCGAGGACATCGCGCACGTGCAGTCGCTCGGCGGCAGCGCGGCCCAGCTCGGCACGCCGTTCGCGACCACCACCGAATGCGACGCCAGCGATGCATTCAAGCGTGTGCTGGCCGAGGCGCGACCGGAGGACGTGGTCGAGTTCACCAGCGTCGCCGGCCTGCCGGCCCGCGCGGTGGCCACGTCGTGGCTGAAGGGTTACCTCAAGCTCGAGCCCAAGCTGCAGGCGGTGGCGCACGTGCGTGCGCGCTGCGCACAGGCCTTCGACTGCCTGGCGCAGTGCGGCCTGCGCGACGGCCTGCCCACCTGGGGCCAGTTCTGCATCGACCACCAGCTCGGCGCCGCGTTGCGCGGTGACCTGAAGACGGGCCTGTTCTTCCGCGGCGCCGGCGCACTGCCGTTCGGCGCGCAGATCCGCAGCGTGCGCGAGCTGATGGAGCGGCTGCTCACCCGCGGCATGGCCGTGCCGCAACCGATCTGAATCCCGCACACGATCTCTCACTTCCCTTGGAGCCCTTGTCATGATTCCGCTGCATCCCGCCACCGCCGGCCCGCCCGCCCCCCAGCGCGGATCGGCGCGACCCCGTGCGGTCGACGGCCCGATCAGCCTGGCGCGCCTGCTCGACGCGCCGCACCGGCTCGGCATGTTTGCCGGCGCGCTGATGCTGGCGCTGGCGGCGCTGTGGTGGGGCGGCGTGCTCGCGCTGCGTGCTGGCGGTGCCGTGGTGCCGTGGGCGGTGAGCCCGAGCGCGGCGCATGCGCTGCTGATGGTGTTCGGCTTCATGCCGTTCTTCTTCGCCGGCTTCCTGTTCACCGCCGGGCCGCGCTGGCTCGGCATGGCGCCGGTGGCGGCGCGCGCGCTGCTGCTGCCGGTGGCGACGATGGCGCTCGGCTGGCTGGCCGCCTGGCTCGGGTTTCATCTGTCGAGCGCGCTGGCGGCCATCGGGCTGGCCCTGGTGGCCTGCGGGTTCGCGCTGCTGACCGGCCGCTTCGGCCTGCTGGTGCTGCAGAGCCGCGCCGACGACCGTGACCACGCCAAGCTGGTGCTGCTGGGCTGCGCCGTGGCCTCGCTCGCGTTGTGGCTGGCCGCGGTGGCGGTCGCGTTGAACCGCGAAGCGCTGGTGCGCGCCGCGACGCAGTTCGCGCTGTGGGGCGGCGTGGGCCTCGTGTTCGCCGCGGTGGCGCACCGCATGATTCCGTTCTTCACCACGACGGCATTGCCGTCGCTGCAGGCCTGGCGGCCGCGCGTCCTGCTGGCGTCGCTGGCGCTGCTGCTCGGCACGCAGGCGCCGTTCGCGGCGGCGGACGCGCTGGTGAGTGGTCCGTGGCCGGCAGCCGCGATGGCGGCGCGGGCGCTGATCGAGCTGTCAGGTGGCGCCCTGTTGCTGTGGCTGGCCGTGCGCTGGGGGCTGGTGCAGTCGCTGTCGATCCGGTTGCTCGCGATGCTGCACATGGGCTTCTTCTGGCTCGGCGTCGCGTTCACGCTCGGCGGTGTTTCGCACGCGCTGTCGGCCGTGAGCGGCGGCACGCTGTCGCTCGGGCTGGCGCCACTGCACGCCTTCACGATGGGTTATCTCGGCAGCACGCTGATCGCGATGGCCACCCGCGTGGTCTGCGGCCATGGCGGGCGCACGCTGGTGGCCGACAACTGGGCCTGGGCGATGTTCTGGGCGCTGCAGGCCGGCGTGGTGCTGCGTGTGCTGGCGGCGCTGCTGCCGGCTGCGGCGACGCCGCTCACGCTGCTGGCGGTGCAGTTCTGGATCGGCGCGGTCGGCGCCTGGACGCTGCGCTACGGGCGCTGGCTGCTGAAGCCGCGCATCGACGGCCGGCCCGGATGAAGAGGCTCCTCCCGTAGCGACCGTCTGCGAGAAACCCCGGGTATCGTCCTGACGGCGCCCGGGTGAATGTGGTGGCAGACTCCACGGCTCGATTCCAGGAGACGAGCCGATGACTGCCCCCGCCCGCACCCCTCACACCCGCACCGCCGTCGTCACCGGTGCCGGCAGCGGCATCGGCGCCGCCTGCGCGCAGGCGCTGGTCGCCGACGGCTGGCGCGTGGTCTTCGCCGGCCGCCGGGCCGACGCGCTACAGAAGGCGATTGCCGGTGCCGGGGATCCCTGGGGCGACATCGGCGAGCGGGCGCTCGCCGTCAGCACCGACGTCGGCAAGCCCGATTCGGTGGCCGCGTTGTTCGCCACCGTGAAGTCACGCTTCGGTCGCCTGGACCTGCTGTTCAACAACGCCGGCATGGGCGCGCCGGCGGTGCCGATCGACGAGCTGCCGGTGGAGAAGTGGCAGCAGGTGGTCGACACCAACCTGACCGGCTCGTTCCTGTGCCTGCAGCAGGCCTTCAAGCTGATGAAGGCGCAGCAGCCCAAGGGCGGCCGCATCATCAACAACGGCTCGATCTCGGCCTATGCGCCAAGGCCGATGTCGATCGCCTATACCGCGACCAAGCACGCCGTCAGCGGCCTTACGCGCACCGCGTCGCTCGACGGCCGGGCGCACGACATCGCGGTGGGCCAGCTCGACATCGGCAACGCGGCCAGCGAGATGACCGAGCGCATGGTCGGTGGTGTCGCACAGGCCGACGGCAGCAATCGGCCCGAGCCGCGCATGCCGCTGAAGTCGGTGTCCGACGCGCTGCTCACGATGGCCAACATGCCGCTGGACAGCAACGTGCTGTTCATGACCGTGATGGCCACCAAGATGCCCTTCGTCGGCCGCGGCTGACGGCGGCTGTCGCCCGTGGCGTTGGCCTCCGGCGGATGAGGCGCAGGCCGTCGCGCGTATACGCGCCGCGCGCACCGGCCGCGCGCCCATCCAACCAGGAGATCTCTCGATGCAGCCGACCACCCGCAGGGACAGAAGAACACTCGTCATCGGCACCGCTGCGGCGACGCTGTCGATCGCATGGCTGGCCTCGTGCGCGACGCCGGGCGTCGACGCCGCGGCAACGCTCAAACGCGCCAGTGATGCCATGGGCGCGGGCGGCCTGAAGTCGATCCGCTACACCGCCGACGGCACCGGCTACACCTTCGGCCAGGCTTATGTGCCCGGCGGCGCGTGGCCGAAGATCACCGTGCATGCGATGGCGCGCAGCATCAACTACGACACCGCGTCGATGCGCGAGGAGATCACCCTCAGCCGCGCCGAACCCAGGGGCGGCGGCGGTTATCCGCTGCAGGGCCAGCAGCGCAACGACCAGTACGTCAGCGGCACGATGGCCTGGAACGTGGCCGGTGGCCCGGTGCCGGGCCCGCGCTTCGTGGCCGATCGCGTGCACCAGCTGTGGATCACGCCGCACGGCGCATTGAAGGCCGCCCAGCGCAACCACGCCAGCGCCAGCGCGCGCAGCGACGGCAGCACGGCGCTCGCCTTCGCCGAGCCGGCGCGCTTCCAGGCCAACGTGATCGTCGGCGCCGACGGCCTGGTGCAGCGCGTCGAGTCGCGCGCGCCCGACGCGGTGCTCGGCGAGGTCGACGTGCTCACCCGCTACTCCGACTACAAGAGCTTCGGCAGCGTCAAGTTCCCCGGCCGCATCGAGCAGTCGGTGGCGGGCCATCCGGTGCTCGACCTGACGGTGCGCGAGGTCGAACCCAACGCCCCGGTCGACATCGTCGCGCCGGAGCTGCTGCGCAACTTCGCCGAGCGTGTGGCCACCGAGTCGATCGCGCCGGGCGTGTGGTTCGTCGGCGGCGGTTCGCACAACAGCGTGGCGATCGAGATGAAGGACCACCTGGTGCTGGTGGAGTCGCCGCTCAACGACGGCCGCGCCGGCCCGGTGATCGACGCGGTGAAGGCGCTCGCGCCGGGCAAGCAGATCCGCTACGTGATCAACTCGCACCACCACTTCGACCATGCCGGCGGCCTGCGCACCGCGGCGGCCGAGGGCGCCACCATCGTCACGCAGGCGGCCGCCGTGCCGTACTTCGAGCGCGCCTTCGCCACGCCCAACCGCATCGCGCCGGACCGGCTGGCGCAGTCGGGTCGCAAGGCGGCGTTCATGCCGGTGGGCGACAAGGCCACGCTGACCGACGGTGCGCGCACGATCGACATCTACCGCATGACCGACAGCGTGCATACAGACACCTTCCTGATGGTGCACCTGCCGGCCGAGAAGATCCTGATCGAGGCCGATGCCTACACACCGCTGGCTCCCAACGCGGCGCCGCCCGCCGTGCCGAACGCGAACAACCTGAACCTGATCGCCAACATCGAGCGCCTAAAGCTGCCCGTCGAGCGCATCGCGCCGCTGCACGGGCGCGTAGTGCCGCTGGCCGAGCTGTACACCACCGCGCGCGCGACGCCGAAGTAGCCCGGGCGTGACGGGCGAGACCACCCTCGCAGCCGCCGAGGAGGAACCGCGCTACGGCTGGGTGGTGGTCTGGGCCACCTTTGCCGCGCTGGCGGTGATCTTCGGCGTGGCCTACTCGTTCGCCGCGTTCTTCGAGTCGTTCGCCGCCGAGTTCAGCGCCCGGCGCGCGCAGGTGTCGCTGGTGTTCGGGCTGTCGGGGCTGCTGTACTTCGTGCTCGGTGCCTTCGGCGGCATGCTGGCCGACCGCTTCGGGCCGAGCCGCGTGTCGGCCGCCGGCATGGTCTGCATCGCGCTCGGCCTGCTGGGCAGCAGCCTGGCGCAGTCGATGACGCAGGTGACGCTGGCCTACGGCATCGGCGTGGGTGTCGGCATTGCGCTCGTCTACACGCCGTCGATCGCGTGCGTGCAACCGTGGTTCACGCGCCGGCGCGGTCTGGCCGCGGGCCTGGCCAGCGCCGGCATCGGCGCCGGCACGCTGGTCGTGCCGTTGCTGGCCGCCTGGGCCATCGTGGCGCTGCAGTGGCGCGGCGCGCTGCAGGCGCTGGCATTGGCCGTGCTGCTGCTCGGCCTGGGCGCCGCCGCGCTGCTGCGGCGGGCTCCTGCGGCCACTGCGGCGGCGGGCCGCGTGGTGGCCGGCGCGACGTTGCGCGAGGCGCTGCGCACACCGGCGTTTCGCTGGATGTACGCCACCGCGGTGCTGGCCGCGCCGAGCATGTTCATCCCGTTCGCGCACGTGTCGGCGGCGGCGCGCGACGCCGGCATTGCCGACGCGCAGGCGGTCGGCCTGGTCGGGCTGATCGGCATCGGCAGCCTGACCGGTCGCTTCGTGATCGGCGCGCTCGCCGACCGGCTTGGGCGGCCGCTGACCTTGATCACGATGCAGGCGGCGCTCGGCGCGTCGTTCCTGCTTTGGGCGGCCGCCGGCGGCCGCTATCCGGTGCTGGCCGCGTTCGCGGTCTGCGTGGGCCTGAGCTACGGCGGCATCGTGTCGCTGCTGCCTGCGCTGGCGATGGACCTGTTCGGCGCGCGCGCCGTCGCCTCGATCATCGGCACCCTCTACACCGGCGCCGCCTTTGGCAACCTGGCCGGTCCCTGGCTGGCCGGCTGGATGTTCGATCGCAGCGGCAGCTATGGCGGCGTCATCTGGGGCTGCGTGGCGCTGTCAGCTGCCGCGACGCTGACCAACTGGCTGGCGGTGCGTCGTCGCGCCTGAGGCTCAGAAGCTCGTTTTCGTCTTCACGAGAAACTGCACCTTCTTGACGTTCACGTCCGGGTCGTTGGGGAACGCGATGTCCAGGTGCAGCACGTTGCTGAACGCCGAGCGCACGCTGAAGATGCGCAGCCCCAGGCCGACGTCGCTGATCCAGCCCGGCTTGACGGTGTTGGTCGCGTCGCCGCCCCAGGCGCGGCCGAGGTCGGCGAACACCGCGCCGCCGATGCGGAACAGCCGCCAGACGTACAGGTCGCTGTAGGCGCGCTCCTCAATGGTGAAGAGCGCACGTCGGTGCCCGCTCTGGTAGCGCAGCGGGTAGCCGCGCAACCCGTTATCGCCACCGAGCAACAGCTCGTCGGTGAGGCCGGGATGCGTCAGGCGGTCGGCGGCGGCCGCGGCATAGAACAGCCAGTGCGTGCCCTGTGGCTGGTAGTACTGCAGCTTGGCGCCGAACTGCTGGCGTTGCACGCTGCCCTGCTGGTACTGGCCGCTGATGCGCGCCGACGCGACCAGCGTACGCGCATCGTCGGGCTCGAAGCCTCGGCTGATGCTGCCGTCGTAGAGCCACGCGTTGTCGGTCGAACCCCAGCCCCGGCTGGCGCGACCGATCTGCAGCGACGAGGCCAGGCCGAGCGCGAAGGTCTCCGGCCGCTCGATCAGGTTGCGGTTGCGCAGCGTGCGGAAGCGGTCCTCGATCAGCTCGTAGCGCAGGTACGGCCCGACCAGGGTCTCGTCGGCCGGCAGCTGCACCGGTGCGGCCAGGCCCGGCTCGACGGCATAACGATCCTCGCGCCGGTTGACCCCCAGCGACCAGCGCTGCACCCAGCCGTCGACCAGGCCGTTCGACAGGCCGCCGTACACATCGGCGCGCTGCTGGCGATGGCGGAACTGGCTCTGTACGACGCCGGCGTTGTAGACCGCGTCGATGCGGTTGTCGTCCGTGGCCGACAGGCCCGCGGCCCAGCGCGAGTCGAGGGCGTAGAACGGGTGCGCGATGGCTGCCGCCTCGCGCCGGCCGTCGCTGTTGGTGGCGTGGCTGTAGCTCAGCGAGGTCCAGCCGCCGAAGGCGCGGTCGTTGCTGATCTGGAATTCGTTGCCGGAGCGGTCGACGGTGCTCGAACGCCCGAAACTGACCGCGACGCCACTGCCCAGCAGGTTGTACTCGCGCAGGCTGATGCCGCTGGAGTTGGCGCCACCCGAGCGGCCGACGCTCAGGCCCGGGTCGAGCGTCCAGCTGTCGCGCGTCTCGACGTCGATGTCGACTACGCCGTCGTGCACCGCGGCCGGCCGGATGTGCACCTCGTACAGGTAACGCGTGCTGCGCAGCACCCGTTCGCTCTCCTCGATCAGCCGCACCGACACCGGCTCGCCGCTGCTGAACAGCAGCGCGCGCTCGACCACGCCGGGCCGCGTGCCGATGTGCAGCGCGTTGGCCCAGCGGAACAGCAGCTTGTTCTCCTGCGGATCCGCCAGGTCGAAGATGTCGCGCGCGACGATGCGGATCGCGCCGATCTTCGCGCCCTGCGCCTCCAGCTCGGCGAACGATGGCAGCGGCCCGGGCACGCTCGACGCGGCGGGCGCCGGCGGCGTCGGGTCGGACTGTGCTGTCGAGACGGTGGGCCCGGCGATCGTCAGGGCGAACAGCAGGCCCCGCACCAGGCGGCAGAAGTGGATCGAAGACAAGACCGCCAGAGTAGACCCGCCGCGCCTGAAGACGCGCTGAGCGGCAGGCTCGCGCGCTTGAGGTGAATCAATGCCGGTGCAGACGGGAGGCCGGTACCGCCCAACACTAAGATGATCGCCCGCCACCGCCGGCGCGGCCGCTGACGGTCGCAGGAGAACACCGCCCATGGATCTGCAACTGAATGGCAAGCGCGCCCTCGTCACCGGCGGCAGCCGCGGCATCGGCAAGGCCATCGCACGGGCGCTGGCCCACGAGGGCGCCGACGTCGCCTTGCTCGCCCGTACCGAGGCGGCGCTGATCGAGGCCGCCGCTGAACTCTCGCGCGAGACCGGACAGCGCGTCATCGGTGTGCGTGCCGATACGACGCGGGATGACCAGGTGCGCGATGCGGTGGCTGCGGCGGCCCGGCAACTCGGCGGCGGCATCGACATCCTGGTCACCGCCGCCGCCGAGCCGGCCGGTTTCGCGGCGCCGCCGAAGCTGGCCGATATCACGGGCTCGTACTTCCACGCCGAGATGGACACCAAGGTGATGGGCTACCTGCGCTGCGCACGCGAGGTGGCGCCCGGCATGCGCGAACGCGGCTGGGGCCGCATCGTGCTGATCAGCGGGCTGGCCGCGCGCCAGACCGGCAACACCGTGGGCAGCATGCGCAACATCGCGGTCGCCGCGATGGGCAAGAACATGGCCGACGAGCTGGGCCCCTTCGGCATCAACGTCAACGTGGTGCACCCCGGCCTGACGCGCACCGAACGCACCGCGCCGCTGGTGGCCGCGCGGGCCCAGGCGCAAGGCATGCCGGCGCAGGAGGTGGAGGCGCAGATGGCGGCCGGCAACTCGATCCAGCACCTCGTCGATGCCGCCGAGGTGGCCGACGTGGTGGCCTTCCTGTGCTCGCCGCGTGCCCGCGCGATCAACGGCGACGTGATCGCGGCCGGCGGCGGCGCGCCGCGCAGCATCCACTACTGAGGCCGCGGGCGGTGTCGGGCGCCGCCTGACCCGCGCGTTGGCGGAGCGGTCGACGGCGCGGCCGGCTACGGGTTTCCCGCAGCCGACACCCCGGTGTGGCTGTCCTATGCTGCGCCTCCGAATTGGCCTGACCACCTGACTGCCGCCTCTGCGCGGCCCCTCCCGATGCCACCGCAACCGATCGAACCGCGCCGCCTGTACCGACAGATCGCCGACCAGCTGCGCGGCCTGGTCCAGGCCGGCGAGTACCCGGTCGGCTCGCGGCTGCCGCCCGAGCGCGATCTGGCCACCCAGCTCGGCGTGTCGCGGCCGACCGTGCGCGAAGCGGTGATCGCACTCGAGGTCGAGGGCCTGGTCGAGGTGCGCATGGGTTCGGGCATCTACGTGATGGCCAGCGCGGCGGCAGTCGCCGACGACCGCAGCGCGCCGGCAGCCGTCGCCTACGGGCCGCTGGAGATCATCCGTGCCCGCCAGGTCGTCGAGCGCGAGCTCGCCGCGCTGGTCGCGCGCAGCCCGCGCCGCGCCGCGGTCGTGCTCGGCCTGCGTCACGCGATCGCGCAGATGGAGGCCGACCTGGCGCGCGGCGTGATGCCCATCGATGGTGATCGCCAGTTCCACCTGTGCATCGCCGAGGGCTGCGACAACGCGGCGCTGCTGCGCGTGGTGACCGACCTGTACGACGAGCGGGCCAATCCGCTGTTCGAACGGCTCGGCAGCCTGTTCGAGGACGTGTCGAGCTGGCGCAAGGCCGTCGCCGAGCACCGCGCCGTCGCCGACGCGCTGGCGGAGGGCGACGCCACCCACGCACGCTCGGCGATGCACGTGCACCTGGAACTCACGCACGAGCGATTCACCGCCGCCTGGACCGGCGAACCCGAGACACGCCGGCGCCCCGAGGGGCAGCCGGCCTGATGTACGAAGGCGGCCGGCGAGCCGCCACCCTTTTCACCACCAAGGAGACTGCATCGATGACGCGCAAATTCCTGTGGACCCTATGTGCCGCTGCGATCGGCGTTCTGGCCGGTGCGCCGGCGCTGGCGCAGACCAAGCTCAAGTTCGCCCATGTCTACGAGACGTCGGAGCCGTATCACAAGTGGGCCCTGTGGGCCGCCGACGAGATCAAGAAGCGCACCGCGGGGCGCTACGAGATGCAGGTGTTCCCGGCCTCGCAGCTGGGCAAGGAAACCGACATCAACCAGGGCCTCACGCTCGGCACGGTGGACGTGATCTACACCGGCCAGGCCTTCGCCGCGCGCACGCATCCCCCGCTGGCGATCGGCGGCGCGCCGTTCATGTTCCGCGACTTCGACCACTGGAAGAAGTACTCCGGCAGCGCCGTTCTGCAGGAACTGATGGACGGCTACTACAAGAAGGGCAACAACAGGCCGGTGGCGGTGACCTACTACGGCGTGCGCCACACCACCGCCAACAAGGCGATCAACAAGCCCGAGGACATGGCGGGCCTCAAGCTGCGCGTGCCCGATGCGCCGCTGTACGTGATGTACCCGAAGGTGGTGGGCGCCAACGCGACGCCGATCGCGTTTGCCGAGGTGTACCTCGCGCTGCAGAGCAAGACGGTGGACGCGCAGGAGAACCCGCTGCCGACGATCGAGGCGAAGAAGTTCTACGAGGTGCAAAGCCACATCAACCTGACCGGCCACATCACCGAGATGCTGCTCACGATCGTCAGCGGCCAGACCTGGAACAAGCTGAACGACGCCGACAAGAAGGCCTTCGAGGCCATCTTCAAGGAAGCCGCCGCCAAGGCCACCGACGACATCGCGCAGGCCGAGACCAAGCTGGTCGACGACTTCGCCACCAAGTACAAGAAGACGGTGGTCAAGTCCGACCGCGTGGCGTTCGCCAAGGCGTTCGAGAAGTTCCATCTCGGACCCGACGCCACCTGGGACAAGGCGCTGTACGACCGGCTGCAGGCCATCAAGTAGGCATCCGAACAACGACCACATGGAGACAAGACGATGAAATCAATCACCCTGCGGCGCATCGCGCTGCTGGCCGCGGTCGCGCTCGCGGCACCGCTGGCGCTGGCGCAGACCAAGCTGAAGTGGGCGCACGTCTACGAGACCAGCGAGCCCTATCACACCGAGAGCGTGTGGGCCGCTGCCGAGATCAAGAAGCGCAGCAACGGCAAGTTCGACATCCAGGTCTTCCCGGCGAGCTCGCTCGGCAAGGAGACCGACATCAACCAGGGCATGCAGCTCGGCACGGTCGACATGATCATCAGCGGCCCGAGCTTCGCGGCGCGCAGCTACCCGCGGCTGGGCATCGCCTACTACCCGTTCATCTTCCGCGACGCCGACCACCTGCTGGCTTACAGCAAGAGCGATGTGTTCAAGGAAATGATCGACGGCTTCCGCGACAAGACCGGCATCCAGATCCTGGCCTACACGTACTACGGCGCGCGCCACACCACCAGCAAGACCGCGTTCACCGACTGCGCGGGCATGAAGGGCCTGAAGATCCGCGTGCCCGACGTGCCGGCCTATCGCGCCACCCCCGAAGCCTGCGGCGCCAACCCGACACCGATCGCGTTCGCCGAGGTGTATCTCGCGCTGCAGAACGGCACCGTCGATGCGCAGGAGAACCCGCTGACGACGATCGAGGCGAAGAAGTTCTACGAGGTGCAGAAGCACATCATGCTGACCGGCCACATCGTCGACGGGCTGACCACCCAGGTCGCGCCACACGTGTGGAAGACGCTGAGCGACGCCGAGAAGAAGATGTTCAGCGAGGTGGCGCTGGAGGCGGCTGCGCGCGCGACGGCACAGATCAAGAAGCGCGAGGCCGAGCTGGTCGACGAGTTCAAGAAGAAGGGCCTGGGTGTGCACACGGTCAACCGCCAGAGCTTCGTCGAGGCGGTGCTGAAGACCAAGTCGGTCGAGAGCCTGGGCTTCGACAAGAAGGACTACGACCGAATCGTCAGCATCAAGTGACCCCCCGTAGCGGCCTGGCGGCCGCCTCCCCCCAAGGGGGGCGACGCTGGCGGACCGGCGGAGCCGGATCCGCGGCGTCCACTGGGGCACGTCCTCGCGCTGGTTGGCGCGGCGTTCTTCGAGCTCTGCGATGACTACGGATATCGATGCCTTGCCCAAGGTGATGGGCGACGACGGGCAGTTCCACGCCACCGACGAGGCGGTGGACCTGTCGCACACCACGGTCGAAGGCTGGGTGGCGCTGGTGATCTTCTGGCTGCTCGGGGCCACCGTTTTCTATCAGTTCTTCACGCGCTACGTGCTCAACAACTCGGCGTCGTGGACCGAGGAGATCGCGCGCTACCTGCTGATCGGCACGGTCTTCGTCGGTGCGGCGATCGGCGTGGCGAAGAACAACCACATCCAGGTCGACCTGTTGTACCGCTACCTGCCGCGGGCGATCGGGCGTGTGATGGCATTGCTGGTCGACGGGGTCCGCATCGCGTTCTTCGGCGCGATGGTGGTGCTGACCGTGCAGATGATGATGAAGATGGAAAGCTACAAGATGACCATCATCGATCTGCCGATGAACCTGCTGTACGGTGTGTGCCTGTTCGGATTCGTGATGATGACGCTGCGCTCGGTGTGGGTGATGCGGGTGCACCTGAAGCGCGGCTACAGCGTGCTCGAGCGGCCCGAGTCGACGATGGACGACCGGTAGGCCGCATGCTCAAGATCATCTTCCTGGTCCTGATGGCCGGCGGCATCCCGGTGGCCATCGCGATGGCGGGCGCCTCGCTGGTCTACATCCTCGTCAGTGGCAACCTGCCGCCCTTTGCGGTGATCCACCGCATGATCGGCGGCATCGACAGCTTTCCGCTGCTGGCGGTGCCGTTCTTCATCCTGGCCGGCAACCTGATGAACAACGCCGGCATCACCAACCGCATCTACAACTTCGCGCTCGCGCTGGTGGGCTGGCTGAAAGGCGGCCTCGGTCACGTCAACGTGGTCGGCTCGGTGATCTTCGCCGGCATGAGCGGCACCGCGATCGCCGACGCGGCCGGCCTGGGCACGATCGAGATCAAGGCGATGAAGGACCACGGCTACTCCAGCGAGTTCGCCGTCGGTGTCACCGCCGCCTCGGCGACGCTGGGGCCGATCATCCCGCCGAGCCTGCCCTTCGTGATCTACGCGATGATGGCCAACGTGTCCGTCGGTGCGTTGTTCCTGGCCGGGCTGCTGCCGGGCGTGCTGATGGCCGTGCTGATGATGGTGACGGTCGCCTACTTCGCGCACAAGAACAAGTGGGGCGGTGACATCAAGTTCTCGGCCACGCGCTTCGGCAAGGCGATGATCGAGATGGCCGTGGTGGCCGCGTGGCCGACGGCGGTGTACTACATCGTGCAGGCCGGCGCGCAGCCGCAGCTCACGGTGGCGGTGGCGCTGGTGATCCTGTTCGCCGCCGATCGCTACTTCAAGTGGCAGGCCGTGCTGCCGATCATGACGCCGGTGCTGCTGATCGGCGGCATGAGCACCGGCATCTTCACGCCCACCGAAGGAGCCATCGCCGCCTGCGTGTGGGCGATGGTGCTGGGCCTGGTGTGGTACCGCACGCTGAGCTGGAAGCTCTTCGTCAAGGTCTGCCTCGACACCGTGGAGACCACCGCCACGGTGATGTTCATCGTCGCGGCCGCGTCGATCTTCGGCTGGATGCTCACCGCCACCGGCGTCACCACCGCCATCGCCGAGTGGGTGCTGGCGGTGACCAGGCAGCCATGGCTGTTCCTGCTGATGGCCAACCTGCTGATGCTGTTCGTCGGCTGCTTCCTCGAGCCGACCGCGGCGATCACGATCCTCGTGCCCATCCTGCTGCCGATCGCGCGCCAGCTCGGCGTGGACCCGGTGCACTTCGGCCTGGTGATGGTGCTGAACCTGATGATCGGCCTGCTGCACCCGCCGATGGGCATGGTGCTGTTCGTGCTGGCGCGCGTGGCCAAGCTCAGTGTCGAGCGCAC
>JBGAMU010000059.1:0-24644 GCA_044222685.1 Burkholderiaceae bacterium | reverse complement strand
CCCGACACGCCGCCGAAGGTGGCGCCCATGCCGAAGGCCAGCAGCTTCATGTTGCGCGTGTTGATGCCCATCGCCTTGGCGGCGACTTCGTCCTCGCGGATCGCCATCCAGGCGCGCCCGATGCGCGAGCGCTCGAGCCGGTAGCAGATCACCACGCTGAAGACGACGAGCACCAGGAACAGGTAGTAGTACAGCGTCACCGACGGCAGCGACACGAAGCCGAGGTCGAGCGTCTTGCCCAGGTCGAGGCCGAAGATCTTGATCGAGTCGATCTGCGCGATGCCCTTGGGCCCGTTGGTGATGTTGACCGGCGCATCCAGGTTGTTCAGGAAGACGCGGATGATCTCGCCGAAGCCGAGCGTCACGATCGCGAGGTAGTCGCCGCGCAGCTTCAGCGTCGGCGCGCCGAGCAGGATGCCGGCCATCCCGGCGATGGCCGCCCCAAGCGGGATGACGACCCACAGCGGCGTGTGCAACCCCTGCGGGAAGATCGCCTTGATGGTCGGAAACGTCTCTGCCAGGTGCGGCGAGGCAAGCAGGCCGAACATGTAGGCACCGACGGCGTAGAACGCGATGTAGCCCAGGTCGAGCAGGCCGGCGAAGCCGACCACGATGTTCAGTCCCAGCGCGAGCAGCACGTAGAGCAGCGCGAAGTCGATGATGCGGACCCAGAAGTTGCCCGCGTACTGCGCCAGCAGCGGCAGCACCAGCAGGCCCACAGCCGCCAGCAGGAACACGACCAGTCTGTTCTTCATCGTCGTCCTTCTTGCGCGCTGCTCAGGCGCGGTCGGCCACGCGCTCGCCGAGCAACCCCTGCGGCCGGATCGTCAGCACGAGGATCAGCACGATGAACGCGAAGATGTCCTGGTAGTGGCTGCCGAGCACACCACCGGTCAGCGGGCCGATGTAGCCGGCGCCCATCGCCTCGATCAGGCCCAGCAACACGCCGCCGACCACCGCACCGGCCAGGTTGCCGATGCCGCCGAAGACAGCCGCGGTGAACGCCTTCAGCCCCGGCAGGAAGCCCATCGTGTGCTGCACCGAGCCGTAGTTGGCCGCGTACATCACGCCGGCCAGTGCCGCCAGCGCCGCGCCGATCACGAAGGTGGCAGAGATCACCATGTCCGGCTTCACGCCCATCAGCGCCGCCACGCGCGGGTTCTCGGCGGTGGCGCGCATCGCACGGCCGAGCTTGGTGCGGTTGACCAGCCACATCAGGCCGACCAGCGTGACCGCAGTCGATGCCAGGATCAGGATCTGGGTGGTGTTGATCACGGCGCCGCCGATGCTGAACGGCTCCGACGGCAGCAGGATCGGGAACGGCTTGTAGTTCGGCTTCCAGATGATCATCGCCAGCGTCTGCAGCAACAGGCTCATGCCCATCGCGGTGATCAGCGGCGCCAGCCGGGGCGCGTTGCGCAGCGGCCGATAGGCGATCTTCTCGATCGAGAAGTTGAGCGCCGAGCAGACCACGATGGCCACGATCAGCGACAGCAGCAGCACCAGCCAACCGGGCAGGCCGGCGTCGGCCAGGAAGGTCACCACGGTCCAGCTCGTCAGGGCACCCACCATCAGCACCTCGCCGTGCGCGAAGTTGATCAGGTTGATGATGCCGTAGACCATCGTGTAGCCCAGCGCCACCAGGGCGTAGACGCTGCCGAGCACCAGACCGTTGATGATCTGCTGCACAAAGGTATCCATTGCGCAGTCCTCCTGTTGCCCGGGCGCCGGCTGGCCACGTGGCGCGGATTGTAGGTGCCGGTTTTTTTTCGCCGAGGCGGTGGATACCCGCTGGCGGGCCCGCTACTTGGGTGCGGCTGTGTCGCCGGCCAGCAGCGCACGAAGCTCGGCCAGCCGCTCGCCGATGCGCTGCTCGAGGCCACGCGCCACAGGCTCGTAGAAACGCTGCGGCGCCACGCCATCGGGCCAGTAGTTCTCCCGCGCAGCCACGCCGCCCGGCTCGTCGTGCGCATAACGGTAGCCCTGTCCGTAGCCGAGCCCCTTCATCAGCTTGGTCGGCGCATTGCGCAGGTGCAGCGGCACCGGACGGGTGCCGTCGTGCCGCACGAAATCGCGCACCGCCCCCCACGCGGTGTAGGCCGCGTTCGATTTTGGCGCCACGCTCAGGTAGACCACCGCCTGCGCAAGCGCCAGCTCGCCCTCGGGGCTACCGAGGCGTTCGTACACCTCGGCGGCATCGAGCGCGAGCCGCAATCCGCGCGGATCGGCCAGGCCGATGTCCTCGCTGGCCATGCGAAGCACGCGCCGTGCCACGTAGCGCGGATCGACGCCGCCATCGAGCATGCGGGCCAGCCAGTACAGCGCGGCATCGGGGTCGGAGCCGCGCACGCACTTGTGCAGCGCCGAGATCGAGTCGTAGAACTGCTCGCCGCTCTTGTCGTAGCGACGCAGCATCTCCCCGAGTGCCTGCTCGAGCTGGGCCTCGTCGAGTGTCGTCGCGTCGCCGGCCGTCGCGGCGATGTTCTCGTAGGCATTGAGCAGGCGGCGCGCATCACCGTCGGCATAACCGATCAGGCGCTGCCGCGCGGCCGGCGTGAGCGGGGGCGCCGGCAGCGCGGCCTGCGCGCGATCGAGCAGCAATCCGAGCTCGTCGTCGGCCAGCGGCTTGAGCACATGCACCGTGGCGCGCGACAGCAACGCCGAGTTGACCTCGAACGACGGGTTCTCGGTGGTCGCGCCGATGAAGGTGAACAGGCCGGATTCCACGTGCGGCAGGAACGCGTCCTGCTGCGCCTTGTTGAAGCGGTGCACCTCGTCGACGAAGACGATGGTCGCGCGGCCCGTCTGGCGGGCGGCGCGCGCCTGTTCGACCGCTTCGCGGATGTCCTTGACGCCCGACAGCACCGCCGACAGCACGATGAACTGCGCGTCGAACGCGCCCGCGACCAGGCGCGCCAGCGTGGTCTTGCCGACGCCGGGAGGCCCCCACAGGATCATCGAGTGCAGCCGGCCCGACTGGAAGGCCGCGCGCAGAGGCCGGCCCGGGTCGAGCAGATGGCGCTGGCCGATCACCTCGTCGAGCGTGTGCGGCCGCAGCCGTTCGGCCAGCGGCGCATCGGCCGCCGGCACCGAGCCGACGGCCGGCGGCGGAGCACCGGCGTCGAACAACGATTCCTGCGGATCCATGCGCGGCATTGTCGCAGCGGCCCCTCGTGGGCCGGCCGCGCGGCGGCTATTGCTGGATCACGTCGGCGCCCTTGGGCGGCGTGAAGCGGAAGCTGTCGGCGGCCACGCGCACGTTGGTCTCGACGGCGCTGAACTGCAGCAGCGAGCGCTGGCCGAACGAGTCGACGATTTCGAGCGCGGCCAGGCTCGGCCCCTTGAAGCCGATGCGGATGGCCTGGATCGTGCCCTCCTGGTTGCGCGGCACGGCCTGCGCCCACTGCAGACCGTCGCGCTCGGGCTGCGGCGACAGCGTGAACTCCTTGTCGATCGCGGCGCCGGCCAGCAAGGCGGCCGGCGTGGCGCCGAGCGCCTGCGACATGGCCCGCACGGTGACCTGGTTGAGGTCGACGTCGTACAGCCACACCTTCTGTCCGTCGGCGACGATCTGCTGCTCGTAGGGCTTGTCGTAGACGAAGCGGAATCGATCGGGCCGCGCGAACTCGAAGCGACCCGACGACTGCTTCTTGCGCGCACCGTCGGGCGAGGTGACGGTCTGCCCGAACTGTGCGCGCGCCGACTGCACATCGCGCGCGAACGCGCGCAGCGCATCGACGCCGTCGGCATGCGCGCCGGTCGCCGCGAGCAAAGAGGCGGCGAGCAGTGCGTGCAGGCGCGTCATTCCTCGCGCCGGGGCGCGAGGATGTCCCGGTTACCGTTGGTGGCCATGGCCGATACGAGTCCGGCTTTCTCCATTTGTTCCAGCAATCGGGCGGCCCGGTTGTAGCCGATGCGCAGATGGCGCTGCACCAGCGAGATCGAGGCCCGCCGGTGCTGCAGCACGATGGCCACCGCCTGGTCGTACATCGGGTCGGCTTCGGCGTCACCGCCCAGGCCGCCTTCCACCGCGGCGGCGGCGTCGCCGTCGAGCGTGCCACCTTCGAGGATGCCTTCGATGTAGTTGGGTTCGCCCTGCTGGCGCAGGTAGTCGACGACGCGGTGCACCTCGTCGTCGCCGACGAAGGCGCCGTGCACGCGCACCGGCAGACCGCTGCCCGGCGGCAGGTACAGCATGTCGCCCTGCCCCAGCAGTGCCTCGGCGCCCATCTGGTCGAGGATGGTGCGACTGTCGATCTTGCTCGACACCTGGAACGCGATGCGCGTCGGGATGTTGGCTTTGATGAGGCCGGTGATGACGTCCACGCTCGGCCGCTGCGTGGCCAGGATCAGGTGGATGCCGGCGGCGCGCGCCTTCTGCGCCAGGCGCGCGATCAACTCCTCGATCTTCTTGCCGACCACCATCATCAGGTCGGCCAGTTCGTCGATCACCACCACCACGTGCGGCAGACGCTCCAGCGGTTCGGGCGCCTCGGGCGTCAGGCTGAATGGATTGGGGATCGATTCCTTGCGTTCGACAGCTTCAGCGATCTTGCGGTTGTAGCCCGACAGGTTGCGCACGCCGAGCTTGCTCATCAAGCGGTAGCGCCGGTCCATCTCGCCGACGCACCAGGTCAGCGCGTTGGCGGCCTGCTTCATGTCGATGACCACCGGACACAGCAGGTGCGGAATCGCCTCGTAGACGCTCATCTCGAGCATCTTGGGGTCGATGAGGATGAGGCGAACATCGCGCGCCTCGGCCTTGTAGAGCAGGCTCAGGATCATCGCGTTGATGCCCACGCTCTTGCCGGAACCGGTCGTGCCGGCCACCAGCAGGTGCGGCATCTTGGCCAGGTCGGCCACCACCGGGTTGCCGACGATGTCCTTGCCCAGGCCGATCGTGATCTGCGACGCGGCGTCGTTGTAGACCGCCGAGCCGAGGATCTCGGCCAGCCGGATGGTCTGCCGCTTCGCGTTGGGCAGCTCGAGCGCCATGAAGTTCTTGCCGGGGATCGTCTCGACCACGCGGATGCTCACCAGCGACAGCGAACGCGCCAGGTCTTTGGCCAGGCCCACCACCTGCGAGCCCTTCACGCCGACCGCCGGCTCGATCTCGTAGCGCGTGATCACCGGCCCTGGCGACGCGGCGACAACGCGCACCTCGACGCCGAAATCCTTGAGCTTTTTCTCGATCAGCCGGCTGGTCATCTCCAGCGACTCGGGCGTCACCGTCTCCAGCCGGCCGGGTGCGGCGTCGAGCAGGTCCACCTGCGGCAGCTTGGCGTCGGCCAGCTCGCTGAACAGGGGCTTCTGCCGCTCCTTGGCCACGCGTTCGGACTTCGGGATCTCGGCCACCGGCTTCTCGATCACCAGTGGCATGTGGTCTTCGATCTCCTGGCGGTCGCTGGCGACCAGCAACTCGCGTTCGCGCAGCGCCTCCTGGCCGATGCGGATGTCCTCGGCGCGCTCCTGGCGCTGGCTGCGGTGCTCGCGCCAGGCGTCGACCCACGAGCCGATGCGATCGGCGACGCCCAGCCACGAGAAACGCAGCGCCAGCGAGGCGCCGAGCACCAGCGCGGCGATCCACGCCACGCCGGAACCGGCAAAGCCGAGCCAGCGCATCGACAGCGGCCCGAGCAGCGCACCGACCACGCCGCCGGCCTGGCCGCCCGGCAGCTGGATGTCGAAGCGGTACAGGCGCGTCCACTCGAGCGCGCAGCTGGCGGCCACGAGCAGCACCACGCCGAGCCAGAACGCGGCGCGCGGGAACTGCGGCGCCTGCACCGGCGCGCGCTGACTGCGCAACCAGCGCGCCAGCGCCGACAGCCACGCGCGCAGGCCGATCACCAGCAGCCACCAGGCCGAATAACCAAAGAGGAAAAGCGCGATGTCAGAGACCCAGGCGCCCAGCTGGCCGGCCTTGTTGCGCACCGCGTCGCCGGCGCCGGTGGTCGAGAAGGCCGGATCGCCGGCCTGGTGCGTGACGAGTGCCAGGAACACCAGCAACCAGACGACGCCACCGCTGACCAGCGCGATCTTGGTGCGCCAGCCCGGCGCGCCCTCGCCATCGCTGTAGGTGCCGGCCGTGGCGGCACCGGCGCCGAGGGAACCGAGCGGAAAAGTCATGCCTGAGATTGTGGCCGATGCGGCCCGCCCACCGAGGTCGTCGACGCAGCGGTCGGCAACGCCTGTGTCACTCGGTGTGCAGGCGTTCCTTCAGGATCACCGAGCCGTTTTCCTGCGTCTCGATGACGCCGCGTTCCTCGAGGTCCTTCATCACGCGGCTGACCATCTCGCGCGACGCGCCGACGACCTTGGCCATGTCCTGCCGGGAGACCTTGCTGCGGATGATCTTGATGCCGTCGACCTCTTCGGCCATCTCGAGCAATGTGCGGGCGACGCGGCCGTACACGTCGAGCAGCGCCAGCGACTCGATCTGCCGGTCGGCATGGCGCAGCCGCCGCACCAGACCACGCAGGATGGCGTAAGACAGCGTGGAGTTCTCGGGCAGGCAGCGGGCGAAGTCGGCGCGGCCGAGGATCAGCATGTCGGTCTGCACCTCGCAGCGCACGGTGGCCGAGTGGGCCTCGTTGTCGATCAGGCTCATCTCGCCGACGTAGTCGCCCGACTCGAGCACCGCGAGGATCACCTCGCGTCCACGCGAGTCGGAGGTCAGCACGCGGGCCCGGCCGTTGAGCAGGATGTACAGGGCGTTGCTCTTGCGACCCTGCTCGACGACGAGTTCGCCGCGCCGGAAACGCCGCTTCACCACGGCATCGGCGACGGCCTGCGCCTGCTCGACCGTCAGCATCGAGAACAGCGGTACTCGGCGAATCAGGTCCAGATTCGACAGCATCGACATCTTGGAGTCCCCTTCCTTGTTGGCTTGGTAGTCGGTTCCATGCGCCCTGTCGGGCGATTCCCTCTTGACGGACCGCGGCGTCGCCGCCGCAAGACGGGCTCTATTGTGCCGATTGAGGCGCTTGTCGCCATCAAAAACGGCCCCATGTGACAATCCGGCGTCGGCTGCACGCGACGCTGCACTCGAATCGAACACCCTCCATGAGTCAATCCTCTGCCCATTCCCGGGTGCTGATCCTGGGCTCCGGCCCTGCCGGGTACACCGCCGCCGTCTATGCCGCGCGGGCCAATCTGAAGCCCACGCTGATCACCGGCATCGCCCAGGGCGGCCAGCTGATGACGACCACCGAGGTCGACAACTGGCCGGCCGACGTGCACGGTGTGCAAGGGCCCGAGCTGATGCAGCGTTTCCTGGAGCACGCCGAGCGCTTCGCGACGAATGTCGTGTTCGACCACATCCACACGGTCGACCTGAAGACGAAGCCCTTTCGCCTGACCGGCGACAGCGGTAGCTACACCTGCGATGCGCTAATCATCGCCACCGGCGCCAGCGCCAAGTACCTCGGCCTCGCGTCGGAACAACTGTTCATGGGCAAGGGCGTCAGCGGTTGTGCCACCTGCGACGGCTTCT
The DNA here is from genome assembly GCA_044222685.1 of Burkholderiaceae bacterium. Taxonomy (GTDB): domain Bacteria; phylum Pseudomonadota; class Gammaproteobacteria; order Burkholderiales; family Burkholderiaceae_C; genus JAEUPI01. The sequence goes on along the minus strand of JBGAMU010000059.1, from coordinate 17,152 downwards.
TCTACAAAGGGCAGGACGTCTGCGTCGTCGGCGGTGGCAACACGGCAGTCGAAGAGGCGCTGTACCTCGCCAACATCGCGAGCAAGGTGCACCTGATCCACCGCCGCGACAAGTTTCGCGCCGAACCGATCATGGTCGACAAGCTGATGGAGCGGGTCGCCGAAGGCAAGATCGTGCTGCACCTGTTCCACACGCTGGACGAGGTACTGGGCGATGCCTCGGGCGTGACCGGCGTGCGCCTGAAGTCCACCCAGGGCGGGGACAAGATCGACCTGGCGGTCAAGGGCTGCTTCGTCGCGATCGGCCACCAGCCCAACACCGACATCTTCAAGGGCCAGGTCGAGATGAAGGACGGCTACATCGTCACCCGCTCGGGCCTCAACGGCCTGGCCACGATGACCAGCGTGCCCGGCGTCTTTGCCGCCGGCGACGTGCAGGATCACGTCTATCGCCAGGCCATCACGTCAGCGGGCACCGGCTGCATGGCGGCCCTCGACGCCCAGCGGTTCCTCGAGCAGTGAGTCCGTCGCTCGCGGCGCCCCGCACGCAGACCCCGCCGCCGGCCCGCCGCGCCGGGCTATAATCATTGTCTTTGCCGAATTCGGCAGCGATCAACGCAATACTCGGAGCAGCGTCATGGCACGCGTCTGTCAAGTCACGGGCACGGGCCCGATGGTGGGAAACACTGTTTCCCACGCCAACAACAAGACCAAGCGCCGGTGGCTGCCGAATCTGCAGTACCGCCGCTTCTGGCTCGAAAGCGAGAACCGCTGGGTGCGCTTGCGCGTCACCAATGCAGCGCTGCGACTGATCGACAAGGTCGGCATCGAGCAGATCGTGGCCGACCTGCGCAAGCGCGGCGAGCTCTGAAACCGAGGAGTCCGACATGGCCAAAGGCGCACGCGAAAAGATCAAGCTGGAATCCACTGCTGGAACCGGCCACTTCTACACCACGAACAAGAACAAGAAGACCACGCCCGACAAGCTCGAATTCATGAAGTTCGATCCGAAGGCGCGCAAGCACGTGATGTACAAGGAAACCAAACTCAAATAACAATGAAATTGGGGTCGCTTGCGCGACCCCTGGTTTTTTGGCGGGCCGCTTTCGAGCGGCTCTTTTCTTATGGCGGTGCGCCGCTCGTGGCGGTCAGGCTTGCGCCGCCTTCAGCCGCAGCGCGAACTCCTGCAGCATCGCGATGCCACTCTCCTCGGCCTTGCGGCACCAGGCCTGCAGGTCGGCCACCAGCTGGGGCGCAGACACGTTGGTGCGCGTCCACAGCAGACGCAACTCCTCGCGCATGGTCACCAGCTTGGCCAGCTTGGGGTGCTGGTCCATCGCCAGCGCGAGGTGCGGCTTCACGTCGAACGGGATCTTGTCGTCGTCGCGGTGCAGCCAGCGCCGCGCCAGCCGCATGTCGGCCAGGCGCGCGCCGTGCGCCAGCCCCTGCTCGCGCAGGCGCGCCAGCTCGGCACCGCAGGCCTGGCGCAGCTGGCTGGCGTAATGCGCCATCACCTCGTAGCGATGCGCGATCAGCGCCTCCAGCGTGCGCGAGTCGGCCTCGGGCCGGATCGACCCGAGCGCCAGCTTGGGCGGTGTCTTGCGCACCGACGCCAAGCCGAGCATCTGCAGCACACGGATGTAGAGCCAGCCGATGTCGAACTCGAACGGCTTGACCGACAGCTTGGCCGAGGTCGGATAGGTGTGGTGGTTGTTGTGCAGTTCCTCGCCGCCGATGATGATGCCCCAGGGCAGCACGTTGGTCGACGCGTCGGCCGCCTCGAAGTTGCGGTAGCCCCAGAAGTGGCCGATGCCGTTGATGATGCCGGCGGCGGTGATCGGGATCCACAGCATCTGGATCGCCCAGATGGTCAGGCCGATGGCGCCGAACAGCGCGATGTCGACGATCGCCAGCAGCGTCACGCCGAGCACGGTGTGGCGGCTGTACACGTGGCGCTCGATCCAGTCGTCGGGCGTGTGGTGGCCGTACTTGGACAGCGTTTCCTCGTTCTTCGCCTCCAGGCGGTAGAGCTCGCTGCCCTGCAGCAGCACGGTCTTGATGCCGCGGGTGACCGGGCTGTGCGGGTCATCCGTCGTCTCGCACTTGGCGTGATGCTTGCGGTGGATCGACACCCATTCCTTGGTCACCATACCGGTGGTGAGCCACAGCCAGAAGCGGAAGAAGTGCGACGGGATCGCATGCAGCTCGAGCGCGCGATGGGCCTGCGCCCGATGCAGGAAGATCGTCACCGACGCGATGGTCAGGTGCGTCGTCACCAGCGTGAACAGCACGATGTGCCACCAGGTGGCCTGGACCAGCAAGCCGTCGCTGAGAAAGCGCACGGTCCAGTCCCACACCCACGACAAGTCATTCATTGGTCAAGCCTTCAGGCCGCCCCGATGGCAGCAACCCCATTGTAGGTGACGGTTACAAGTTGCCAAGCGGCTGTACCTGCGCAGCTTGCCCGGCCTTTCCCCAATAGCTTGGGCTGGACGCCTGCTCCTCAACCAGCGCGTTGCCAGATGGCGGCAAAGAAACCGTCGGTTGCATGTCGATGCGGCCATAGACGCAGCCGGCCGCGCTCGCTCAGCGTCGCTGCTGCGGCGACATGCTGGCGGGCCAGCACGTCGGCTGCGTCGAGAGGCTGAAAGTCGCGATGGGCCCACGCAAAGGCGTCCGCCTGCGCGTCGTTCTCTTCCACCAGCAGGCTGCAGGTGGCGTAGACCAGCCGGCCGCCCGGCTTGAGCAGCCGCGCCGCGCTGGCCAGGATGGCCGCCTGGCGTTCGCACAGCTCGGCCACCGTTTGCGGGCTCTGTCGCCACTTGAGTTCCGGGTTGCGGCGCAGCGTGCCCAGGCCCGAACAGGGTGCGTCGACCAGCACACGGTCGATCTTGCCGGCCAGCCGGTCGATCCGTTCGTCGCGCTCGTGGGCGATCTGCACAGGGTGCACGGTAGACAGGCCGCTGCGCGTCAGGCGCTCGCGCATGGCGTCGAGCCGATGGCCCGAGGTGTCGAACGCATACAGGCGTCCCGTGCTGCGCATCATCGCGCCGAGCGCCAGCGTCTTGCCGCCGGCGCCAGCGCAGAAATCGACCACCATCTCGCCGCGCCGCGCTTCGGTCAGCAGGGCCAGCAGCTGGCTGCCCTCGTCCTGTACCTCGAAGGCGCCTGTCTTGTACGAGTCCAGCTGGGTCACCGAAGGGTGTCCCGCCACGCGCAGGCCCCACGGCGAATACGCCGTGTCAGCCGCGTCGACGCCGTCCGCGCGCAGCGCCTGGCGCACCTCGTCGCGGCGCGCCTTCAGCAGATTGACCCGCAGGTCCAGCGCGGCTGGCGCCAGCAGCGCCTGCGCCAGCGCGTCGAACGACGCGTCGTCGAGCTGCCTGCGCAGCGCCGCGGCCAGCCAGTCGGGCAGGTTGTGGCGCAACGCTCCGGTCAGCGTCAGCGGCTCGATCGCCCGCACCCGATCGAGCCACTGACGCTCAGAGTCGGACAGCGACGATTGCAGCGCACGATCGTCGCCCTGCCAGCCGACGGCGGCCAGGCGCCGCTCGAGCGCGCCGCTGCCGCCCTGCGCCAGGTGCTGCAGGCTCAAGCGGCGTCGCAGGACGGCATAGGTCGTCTGCGCCAGCGCATGGCGTTCGCGCGGCCCGAGGTTGCGGTGCTGCCGAAAATAGGCCGACACCACCGAATCGGCCGGTGCCTCGAAGCGCAGCACCGTCTTCAGCAGCTCGGTGCAACGCTCCAGCAGCGTAGCGTTTGCCATGTATGCGCGTCGCCGCCGCTGCTACTGCAGCAACTGCGACTCGCCATCGAGCTGGCGCACGCGACCGTTCTCGACACGCAGCCGCCCGTTGACGAACCACCGCACCGCACGCGGGTAGATGTGGTGCTCGGTCGCGAGCACCCGCGCCGCGAGACTGTCCTCGCTATCGTCTGCCTTCACCGGCACGACCGACTGCATCACGATCGGACCGTGGTCGAGCTCGGCCGTCACGAAGTGCACCGTCGCGCCGCTGACCTGACAACCCGCTTCGAGCGCGCGCCGATGGGTGTGCAGCCCGGGAAACGCCGGCAGCAACGACGGATGGATGTTCAGCAACCGCCCCTCGTAGCGCCGCACGAAGTCGGCGCCCAGGATGCGCATGAAGCCGGCGAGCACCACCAGGTCCGGCGCGTGCGAATCGATCTCGGCAGCCAGCGCATCGTCGAACGCCTGGCGCGAGGCGTGGACCTTGTGGTCCACCACCGCCGTGGTGATGCCGTGCTCGGCCGCGAAGGCCAGGCCCGCGGCGCGCGCCGTGTTCGCGATCACCGCCACCACGCGGGCCGGCCAGGCCTGCTCCGCACAGGCGCGCACGATGGCCTCCATGTTGGAGCCGCGGCCGGAGATCAGGATGACGATGCGTTTCATGGCGGCGCGAGAGTGTACGTCTGCGAGAATCGCGCCCTCCTCCTCGACGAGCGCTCCGCACCATGCGTCCCCGCGTCCTTTCCGGCATGCGCCCCACCGGCGCGCTGCACCTCGGCCACTACCACGGCGCGCTGAAGAACTGGGTGCGCCTGCAGGACGACCACGACTGCTTTTACTTCGTGGCCGACTGGCACGCGCTGACCACGCACTACGAAGACCGCGAGGTGATCGAGAAGACGGTGTACGACATGGTGATCGACTGGCTTGCCGCCGGGCTCGACCCCGAGCGCTCGACCATCTTCATCCAGAGCCGCCTGCCCGAGCATGGCGAGTTGTTCACGCTGCTGGCGATGGGCACGCCGCTGGGCTGGCTCGAGCGCGTGCCGACCTACAAGGACCAGATCGACAAGCTCAAGGACCGCGATCTCGCGACCTACGGCTTCCTCGGGTATCCGCTGCTGCAGGCGGCCGACATCCTGATCTACAAGGCCAACTACGTGCCGGTGGGCGAGGACCAGGCCTCGCACGTGGAACTCACCCGCGAGGTGGCGCGGCGCTTCAACCACCTGTATGGTCGCTCGGGCGGCTTCGAGGCCAAGGTGGCGGCGGCGCTGGCGCGCTTGCCCAAGGACGACCAGCGCTACTACGAGAAGCAGCGCAAGGCCTTCGGCGAGACCGGTTCGGCCGAGGCCTGGGGCAAGGGCGAGGCACTGATCAAGCGCGCGGCCGCGGCCGTCGACGGCTGGAGCAGCGACGAATCCGAGCTGCTGCTCGGCCACCTGCGCGGCGGCGGCAAGACCATCCTGACCGAACCGCAGGCGCTGCACACCGAGGTGCTGCGCCTGCCGGGGCTGGACGGCAGCAAGATGAGCAAAAGCTACGGCAACGCCGTGCTGATGCGCGACGAGCCGGCCGAGGTGACGAAGAAGATCAAGGGCATGACCACCGACCCGGCTCGCGTGCGCCGCACCGATCCCGGCGATCCCGAGAAATGCCCGGTGTGGGACTTCCACAAGGTCTACAGCGACGAGGCGACGCGCGACTGGGTCGTCAAGGGCTGCAAGACCGCCGGCATCGGCTGCCTCGATTGCAAGCAACCGGTGATCGATGCGGTGATCGCCGAGCAGAAGCCCTGGCGCGAACGCGCGGCTGCGCTGACAGCCGACCCGAAGAAGGTGCACTGGATCGTCGAGATGGGCACCGAGCGGGCGCGCACGGTGGCCAAGGCGACGATGAAGGATGTGCGCGAAGCGATGGGATTGAACTATTGACCACCCCCGTAGCGGCCTGGCGGTCGCTTCCCCCTCAAGGGGGCCGCACCGGCGGACCGGCTTAGCCGGATCCGCGGTGCGACGTGGGTGAATCGCGCGGTGATGCCACGCTCAGCCTCGTTTGGCCCGCGCTCGCATCGTGCCCTCGCGGCCGCGCGCTTTCCACTCGCGGCGCTGCTCGCGCTGTTGCAGCGCGTTCATCGTGTCGCGGCGAGCCTCGCGCTGCAGCTTGTGGAAGTTGCGCACGCGCTCGGCGGGCAGCGACTCGCGGACGGCGCAGCCGGGTTCTTCGCGGTGGCGGCAGTCGCGGAAGCGGCAGCGCAGCGCGGCCGAGGCGACGTCGTCGAACGCCACGTTGAGCGACTGCTCATCGTCGATGTCCAGGCGCAGGGCGCGCAGGCCCGGGGTGTCGATCAGACAGGCGCCGCCGGTGGTTCGCCGCAGGGTGCGCGTGGTCGTCGTGTGGCGGCCACGGCTGTCGTCGGCGCGGATGGGCCCGGTATCCTGCAAGGGCGCGTCGCACAACGTATTGGTCAGCGTGCTCTTGCCGGCGCCGCTGGAGCCGAGCAGCACCAGCGTCTGCCCGCGCGCGAGCCACGGCGCGAGCTGGCGCACGACCGCCGCGTCGCGCGCATCGACCGCGAGCAGCGGCGTCGCATCGCCGACCACCGCCCGCGCCTGCTCGCAGCGCCGCGCACGCAGCGCGTCGTCGACCAGGTCGGCCTTGGTCAGCACGACCACCGCCGACACGCCGGCCAGCCGCGCCAGAGCGAGATAACGCTCGAGCCGGCGCAGGTTGTAGTCGTGGTCCAGGCCCATCACCAGCAGCGTGGTATCGACGTTGCTCACCAGCACCTGGCGCCGCGCCGCGCCGCGGCCGTCGTTGGTGCGGCGGGCGATCTGCGTCAGCGGTGCGATGCGCTCGACCACGCGCCAGGACCCGGGTGCCGGCTCGTCGGCGAGCACCCAGTCGCCGACCGCGACGTCGTCGTTGTCCAGTTTCTCCACAAGCGATGGCGGCACGCGCGCCTGCACCTCGCGCACGCCGTCGTGCAGGCAGACGAGGTCGCGTCGCACCTCGACGACGCGCATCGGTGATTCACCCGCGTAGCGTTCGCGGGTCAGCAGTTGTTGAAGCATCGGCGCCGTCAGGCCGAGGCCGATCAGCGCGTCCGTGGGGGAAAGCACGTCCATGGGTATTGAGCATCCGCAATTTCACCGCGCGGGCCGTCAGGGCCCGCGCACGACACCGCTGCGCACACGAGGTGCACGCGGAACGTGGCGTTCTAGGGTCGGCCGCGCGCCAGGGCGTCGGGCGGATGGCAGGCGTTGCGGCGTCGAGTGCGTCGCCCGTCGGGGGCGACAGCGGTCGTCTACGCCGCCGTGCGGGCGCCGTTCAGCAGGCGCCGCTCGCGCAGGGGCCGAGCGAAAGGACAAGATCTCGCTGTGTCATATCGGCCTCCTGTGGATGCTGGGGAACGGAAGGCGCGCAGTGTGCAGCGGCTCGTCCGCCGGCGTCAAGTGCACGGCCCGAGGATGCGTGTTCAGCGCGCCACCGCGCGTGCGCCGGGCCACCCGCCTCGGTCGGCCGCCACACCCTGCAGCCAGGCCCCGACTGCCAGTCCGACCAGGCTGTACAGCACCGGCCAGTTGCCGACGCCCAGGCCGGCGATCGCCGGGCCCGGGCACACGCCGCACAGACCCCAGCCAATCCCGAACAGCGCAGCGCCGACCACGGTCTGGCGCTGCGGCTCGAGGCGATGCGACTGAAACTGCTCGCCGAACACCGGCCGGCGCAGCAGGCGCGGCGCCAGCTGATAGGCGCAAAGCGCCAGCGCCACCGCGCCACCCATCACCAGCATCAGGCCCCAGTCGCGAAAGCGCAGGAACGACAGGATCACCTCCGGCGACACCATCGTCGACAGCGCGAGCCCGAAGCCGAACAGGATGCCGCTCGCCAACACGCTGCCCATGCTCTTGGCCGACATGATCAATGATCCCCCAATCGCCACACCAGGTTCGCCGTCACGAACGCACAGGCCATGAAGGTGAGCACGGCCCACAGCGACAGCAGTTGCAGCGAGGCCAGGCCGCAGATGCCGTGCCCCGAGGTGCAGCCGCCGGACAGGCGCGCGCCATACCCCGCGATCAAGCCGCCGAGCAGCAACTGCCACGGCGGCACCGCCGTCCGCACGCCGCCCGACGGGCCGAGGATCAGCCACCACAGTGCCGCGCCCAGCACCAGGCCGCCGGCGAAGACGAGCCGCCAGGCGCGCGATTGCAGCAGGCGCGGCTGGCGAAAGAAGGGCCGTCGCGAGACGAACGACCAGGTCGAGCTGAACACGGTGCTCATGCCGCCGATCAGGCCGGTCAGCACGAACAGCAGCGCGACGCCGGCGCCAATGCACAGGCCGCCGATGAGGTAGTGTGTCCAACCCAGTGGAAACAACGATGACAGCACGGCAAGCACCTCTGCAGATCGAGCCTGTCACGCAGCTTACCGTGCCGGCCGCGGCGACTGCCGAAGCCGGCCCCGATGCGCCGGCCATCGTGTTCGTCGACGACGCGATCATCGTGATCCACAAGCCGCCGGGGCTGCTGGCGGGGCCCGGGCGGCAGGAACCCGACTGCGCCTGGTCGCGAGTCGCGGCGATGCATCCCGACGCGCGCGTCGTGCATCGACTCGACCAGGCCACCTCGGGCCTGATGGTGCTGGCCTGCGGCGCCGACATGCAGCGCCGGCTGAGCATGGCCTTTGCGTCACGCGAGGTCGACAAGGGCTACGACGCCGTCGTGCACGGTCTGGTGGCCGGCGACGAAGGCCGCATCGATGCGCCGCTGGCCGCCGACTGGCCGCGCCGGCCGCGCCAGTGCATCGATCTCGTGCGCGGCAAGCCGGCCCTGACCCTCTGGCAGGTGCGTGCGCGCGACGGCGGCACCGGCCGCACGTGGCTGTGGCTGGAGCCGCAGACCGGACGCACGCACCAGCTGCGCGTACACCTGGCATCGATCGGCCACCCGATCGTCGGCGATGCCCTCTATGGCGGTGAGCCGACGGTTGCGGCGCCGCGTTTGCTGTTGCACGCCGCGCGCCTGGCGTTCGACCATCCGCGGCACGGCGCGCGTTGCGTGTTCGAGTCGCCCGCGCCGTTCTGAGCCGCTCGCGGCGGAGCACGCTGGCCGACACGGCTTGACACCAACGCGCCGCGCAAGCGGCTACGATGGGGTCCAAGGCAGGGGGATGCAGGCGAGGGAATCCCGCTGGCCGGTGATCAGAGGTTCGACTTGACAGACGCGGAGTTGCAGACCCTCGCCCAGCTGCTTGCCGGCTTCGGCATCACGCTGAACCTGACCGACGGCGAAGGCCGCCTGCTGATCGACAGCCGTGCCCGACGGCACGACGCGCTCGGCGACGCACCGCGCACGGTATCGATGAACCTCAACGACGGCCGGCGCATCGTGCTCGTGCCCGATGCCGAGGCCGAGCGGCGCAATGCCGAGGCACGCACGCGCTTCCGGCTGCTCGCCGAACACGCCAGCGACCTGATCGTCGCGGTCGATGCCGACCTGGCGGTGCGCTTCGCATCGCAGGCCGCTGCGCTGATGCTCGGCGTGGCGCCCGACGAACTGCACGGCCGTACGCTGGCCGAGCTGCTGGTGCCGGAAGATCGGGCCGCCTTCATCGCGCGCCACTTCATGCATGCCCACAAACGCGGGCCGACCTCGGGCGAACTGTTCCGCCTGCAGCGCCACGATGGCGGCACGTTGTGGGTCGAGGCCCGCGTGGCGCCGCTGCCGCCGGGCAACGGGCTCGGCGACTTTCTCGTCACGCTGCGCGACGCCGAGCAGCGCAAGCGCGCCGAGCTGGCGCTCGGCCAGGCCAACGCCGAGCTGAGCGCGCTGGCGTCGACCGATGCCCTCACCGGCCTGGCCAACCGGCGCCAGTTCGACACCACGCTGCGCAAGGAGTGGTTCCGCGCGCTGCGCGACGGCGCGCCACTGGCGCTGCTGATGATCGACATCGACCACTTCAAGCCGCTCAACGATCGCCATGGTCACCAGATCGGCGACGCCTACCTGTCGGCGGTGGCCGGCGTGATCGAGCGCAACGTGCGGCGCGCCGGCGACCTGGCCGCGCGCTACGGCGGCGAGGAGTTCGCGGTGGTGCTGCCCGGCACGGCCGCCGCCGGCGCACTCGACATCGCGGAGACGATCCGCCGCGCGATCGCGGCCGCGGACTATCGTGCCATCCTCGCCGACGGGCCGGCGATCACGGTGTCGATCGGCGTCGCCTCGATCGTGCCGATGGCCGGCGGCGGCGCCGCCACGCTGGTGCACGGTGCCGACGCGGCGCTCTACCATGCCAAGCGCAACGGCCGCAACCGCGTCGAGATCCTGAGCTGAGGAGTTGCCGTCCATGACCGAACCCGTCGTGCTGCGCGAGGTGAACGCGCAAGGCGTCGCGCTGATCACGCTGAACCGGCCGCAGGTGCTCAATGCCCTGTCGCGCGAGTTGCTCGACCGCCTGGCTGCGACCATCGACGAAGTGGCGACCGACCCCCAGGTGCGCGTGATCATCCTCACCGGCGCCGGCCGCGCCTTCTGCGCCGGCCTCGACCTCAAGGAGATCGGCGCCGGCCGCGGCAGCCTGGGCCAGCGCAGTGCAGCCGCCACCGACGATCCGGTGGCCGCGCTGCATCGCTGCAAGCAGCCGGTGATCGGCGCCATCAACGGCGCCGCGGTCACCGGTGGCTTCGAGCTGGCGCTGGCCTGCGACGTGCTGCTGGCCAGCACGCAGGCGCGCTTTGCCGACACCCACACCCGCGTCGGGCTCGCCTCGGGCTGGGGCCTGTCGCAGAAGCTGAGCCGCGCGGTCGGCATCTACCGGGCGCGCGAGATTTCGCTGTCGGCGCGCTGGGTCAGCGCCGAGCAGGCGCAAGCCTGGGGCTTCGTCAACCACGTGGTGGCGCCCGACGCGTTGCTGCCCGCGGCGCGCGCGCTCGCCGGCGAGATGCTGCAGGCGCAGCCTGGCATGCTCGAGCGCTACAAGGCCATCATCGACGACGGCTTTGCGTTGCCGTTCGGCGAGGGCATGGCACTGGAGCGCCAGCGCGCCAGCGAGTTCAACCGCAGCGTGGGTGCCGACGAGATCGAGCAGCGGCGCGAGTCCGTGCGCGAGGGCAATCGCAGCCGCTCGTGAGCGGACGGCAGCGTCAGCGCGCCGCGGTACCGAAGCCGATGCCCAGACCGGCCGCTGCGCGCAGCAGCGGATGGTCGAGCGCGACCGAACGGTAGCGGCCGGCCACGTCGGTCAGGGGCACGCTGCGGAAGTGCCCTTCCTGCAGGCTCACCATGCAACCGAACTTGCCGCGCCGCACGCGCTGCGCGGCCTCGAAGCCGAGCTGCGTGGCGAGCACACGGTCGAACGGCGTCGGCGTACCGCCGCGCTGCAGATGGCCCAGCACGGTGGCGCGCACCTCGCGGTCGAGCCGCGCCGCCAGCTCGCGCTCCAGGTGATGCGCCACGCCGCCCAGACGCGGCGCTTCGCCGGCCAGCGACGGCTGCACCACGGCCTGGCCGCCGGGCTCGTGGGCACCCTCGGCCACGCACAGCAACGCGTAGCCCTTGTCGGCCAGCCGCTGGCGCGCCTGTTCGGCGAGCGCCTCGATCGCGTAGGGCAGCTCCGGGATGACGATCAGATCCGCCGCGCCGGCCAGCCCGCCTTCGAGCGCGATCCAGCCGGCGTGGCGCCCCATCGTCTCGGCGATCATCACGCGGCCGTGGCTGCGCGCCGTGGTCGCCAGCCGGTCGAGCGCGTCGGCGACCACCGCCACGGCGCTGTCGAAGCCGAAGCTGCGCTCGTTGTGGCACAGATCGTTGTCGATCGTCTTCGGCACACCCACGATGGCCAGGCCGAGCCGCGCGAAGCGGTGCGCGATCTCCATCGTGCCGTCGCCGCCGATCACGATCATCGCGTCGAGGCCGAGGGCGCGCACCGTCTGCATCGCCTGCGCAGAACGATCGGCGCCGTCGGCGCTGTCGTCGCGGAACGGATTGCAGCGGTTCTGCGTGCCGAGGATCGTGCCGCCCTGCGCCAGGATGCCGTCGACGTCGGCGGGCGCGAGCGGGCGCGTGCGGTTGTGGAGCAGGCCCTCGAAGCCGCGCTCGATGCCGGTGACGCGGGCCCCGCACTCGCGCACCAGCGCCAGCGTGACGGCCCGGATCACGGCGTTCAGGCCGGGGCAGTCGCCACCGCCCGTCAATACGCCGACATGCACCGGACTGCCCTCCCCTCGATGACTCAGCCGCGCAGCCAGTCGGCCAGGTCGGCCTTCATCTGCTGCAGGTCGGCGCCGCGCGTGTACATCATGTGGCCGGCGTCGTAGTAGCGGTGCGTCACGCGCGCCAGCACGTCGGCCGGCGCATCGAGTTGCGCCAGCGACCAGTCGCTCGCGCTGTACGGCGTGCCGAGGTCGTAGCGCCCGCTGGCCGCCAGCACGCGCAGGTGCGGATTGCGACGCAGCGCCCGCGCCAGCTCGGCGCTGGTGCTGGCGAACGAGTTGCCCTTGGCCTCGCCGCGGTTCCAGTTCCAGGTCTTGTTGACCTCGAGGTTCAGCACTTCGTAGCGCGCCTCGCTGGCGAGACCGATCTCGTGGAAGTACGCCATCGCGGCCATCGTGTACGGCGCATTCAGCGACTCGATGCCGGGGTCGAACTCCCACTCGCGCGTGCGGCTGGCCGCCATCGGCCCGGTGACGCGCGCCTCCAGCCGGCCGACGATGCGGCCGACGTCGCGCAGCAGCTCGAAGAAGAAGGTGGCGTCGCTGATGCGCAGGTTCCTCTCCTGCACCAGCGCGCGCGGCAGCCCGGTCAGCTCGGCCAGGCGCTTCTCGATGCGGCTGCGCGCACGGCCGTCGAGCCGCGCGCCGGCGTGCAGCGCGGACAGATAGTCCTCCGCGACGAAGGCCTCCGCCGCCGCACGCGCCGCCTCGCCGGACTTCGCCAACGGGCCGGCCAGCCGGCCGTGGAACTGTGCGACGTTGGCAAACGCCGGCACGAAGAGGGCATAGGGCAGATCATTGGCCGGCGCGAACACCAGCGACTGCAGATCCATCGCACACGACACCAGGATCAAGCCGGCCAGCGCAATGCCGGCGCCGTGCAGGCGGTCGGCGATCGCCGCGCCGCGTGTGGTGCCATAGCTTTCGCCGGCGAGGTACAGCGTCGAGCCGAAGCGGCCGTGCCGCGTCAGCCACAGGCGCACCACCTCGCTCAGCGCCTCGGCATCGCCATCGATCGAGAACAGGCGCTTGCGCGCGTCGTCGCCGACCGCCAGCGAATAGCCGGTGTGCGGCGGATCGATGAACACCAGGTCGAAGTGCTCGAGCCAGGTCAGCGGGTTGTCCTGCACCGCGTAAGGCGGCGGCGGCATCGTGCCGTCATCGTGGATCGGTACCCGCTTCGGCCCCAACGCGCCCAGGTGCAGCCACACCGACGCCGAGCCCGGCCCGCCGTTGAAGGCAAAACACAGCGGCCGCGGCCCGGCCTGCTTGGCGAGATAGGCGACGCACATCGCCGCACCGTCGGGCTCGCCGCGCTGCGCGTCGACGCCGCCCCGCGTGATCGGCAGGAAGTCGGCCCGCAGTTCGTACTCGAGCCGGCGCCCATCGGCCAGCGTCACCGCGCCGGGCTTGATCACCGCCGGGCGCTTGAGCAGCGCCTCGACCGCCTCGCGCTGGCGCTTGTCGGCGTCGGCCGCATCGGCCTTCGGCGTTGTCGTCGCTTCGCTCATGCGGTCTCCTCGCCGGCCAGCCATTGCGCGTACTTCACGCGGTCGACATTGCCGCCGCTCAGGATCACGCCGACGCGCTGACCACGCACGTCGAGCGAGCCTTCCAGCACGGCCGCGGCGGCCAGGCAGCCGGTGGGCTCCACCACCAACTTCAGGCGCTCGGCCATGAAGCGCATCGTCGCCACCAGCTGCGCGTCGGTCACCGTGGCGACGCTGCGCACCAGCGCCTGGATGATCGGAAACGTCAGCCGGCCACTCGACGGCGTCTGCGCGCCGTCGGCGATCGTCTGCGGCACGTCGATCCGGACGATCTCGCCGCGCGCCAGGCTCTGCTGCGTATCGTTGCCGGCCGCGGGCTCGACGCCGTGCACCGCGATGCCCGGCAACAGGTGCGTGGCGGCGACTGCACAGCCGGAGACCAGGCCGCCGCCGCCGACGCAGACCACCAGCGCGTCGAGCGGACCGGCCTGCTCGATCAGCTCGAGCGCCGCCGTCCCCTGCCCGGCCATCACGTGCGGATGGTCGTAGGGCGGGATCAGCGTCATGCCGCGCGACTCGGCGATGCGCCGGCCGATCGCCTCGCGGTCCTCGGTGTAGCGGTCGTACAGCACCACCTCGCTGCCCTGCTGATCCTGCTGGTAGGCGCGCGTGGCGGCCAGCTTGATCGGCGGAGCGTCGCTCGGCATCACGATCACCGACGGCATGCCGAGCAGGCGCGCCGACAGCGCGATCGCCTGCGCATGGTTGCCCGACGAGAACGCGATCACGCCGGCCTTGCGCTGGGCGGCGTCGAACTGCGCCAGCGCGTTGTAGGCGCCGCGGAACTTGAACGCGCCCATGCGCTGCAGGTTCTCGCACTTGAAGAAGAGCTGGCCGCCGCAACGCGCGTCGGCGGTGCGCGAGGTGAGCACCGGGGTCCTGTGCGCCACGCCGGCCAACCGGCCAGCAGCGCCGCGCACATCGTCGAATCCAATAGCAGCGCTCATGCGCGCAGCATAGCCGGCCCCTGAAAGCCGCCGGCGCGAAAGGTCAGCACCAGCGTGTCGCGGTGGGCGGGGCCGTCCGCATCCACCGGCTGGATCGGCGTCGATTCGTGGATGACGCGTGCATCGTCGAGCAGCAGTGCGCTGAACGGCTCGGTCAGCGTGAAGCGCAGCCCTGCGGGCGCGTCGGCGGCGAACACGCGCGTCTCGCCGCCCTTGACGTTGCGCCGCGCGACCAGCAGCACGGCGACGAGGTCGACGCCGTCGCGATGCGCACCTTCGGGTGTCGGCCGGCCGATGCCGTCGGTGGTGTCGATGCGAAACGGATGCGCCTCGACGAACCACGGCTGCGCGCCGCGCAGCGCGCCGGCCCGCCGCGCCAGGCCGACCAGCAGACGGGCCCATGCCGGATCGTCGCTCCAGGCCGGCGCCATCGGCTCGAAATGCCGCTCGATGCCGCCATGCAGTGCGTTGTATTCCACCGGCTGCCAATGCGGTCGATGCGGCGCCCGCGTGACGCGGTCACCATCGACGACGAAGCAGCTGTGCCGACGCCGCCGGTAGCGCCCGCCGTCGCGCAGGTGCAGGTCTGGCGGCAGCTGCTCCCAATACGGCAGCCAGCCGGCGAAGGCGCCGACCTCGAGCCCGCACAGTTCGGCCAGCGCGGCCGCCGACAGCACCGCCTGGCCGTCGCGGCGCAGCGCCGCATCGACACCCGATGCCGGCGTCAGCGGCGGAGCCAGCACGCCTGTCACGCCGAGCGGCCTGCCTGGCGCGCCCGCGCCAATGCCGCGCCCTTGACCAGCGCCTCGATCTTGGCCAGCGCGATGTCGCGATCCATCGGCGCCATGCCGCAGTTGGTGCAGGCGATCAGCCGGTTGGCCGGCACGAAGCGCAGCGCGGTCTCGATCGTCTGCGCCACCGTCTCGGGGGTTTCGATCTCGTCGCTGGCGACGTCGATGACGCCGACCATCACCTCCTTGCCCTTCAGCAGCGCCATCAGATCGGGCGGCACGTGCGAATGCAGGCATTCGAGCGACACCTGGTCGATGCGGCTTCGGGCAAGCGCGGGGAACACCTGCTCGTACTGGCGCCACTGGTCGCCGAGCGACTTCTTCCAGTCGATGTTGGCCTGGATGCCGTAGCCGTAGCAGATGTGCACCGCCGTCTTGCAGGCGAGGTCCTGCGCCGCGCGCTCCAAGGCGCGCACGCCCCAGGTGTTCACCTCCTCGGGGTAGACATTGAACGCGGGCTCGTCGAACTGGATCACGTCCACGCCGTCGGCCTGCAACGCCCGCGCCTCCTGGTTCAGCAACTCGGCGAAGGCGAAGGCGAGCTTCTCGCGGTTGCCGTAGAAACGGTCGGCCACGGTGTCGACGATCGTCATCGGCCCGGGCAGCGTGAACTTGATCTTGCGCGTCGTGTGTGCGCGCAGGAAACGCGCTTCGGCCTGATGCACGCGGCCCTTCAGGCGCACCGCGGCCACCACCTGCGGCACCATCGCCTTGTAGCGATCGGCGCGGATGCCCATCTCGACCTTGTGCTCGAAGTCGATGCCGTCCACCTGCTCGAGGAAGCCGTGCACGAAATGCTGACGGCTCTGCTCGCCGTCGCCGATGACGTCCAGGCCCGCATCCTCTTGCGCCTTGATCCACACCAGCGTGGCGTCGAGCTTGGCCTGCTGCAGCGCGGCGCCCTCCTCGCGCCAGCGCGGCCACAGCTTGTGGGTCTCGGCCAGCCACGCGGGCTTGGGCAGGCTTCCGGCAACGGCGGTGGTGAACATCGGCTTTTCCTGCGGCTTGGAGTGCGGGGAGGCGAAGCGTAACCGCATCGCGCGACTGCGGCGACCGGCGCGCGCTTACCAGGTGTCGACGAAGGGCCGTCGCGGCGGCAGCGCGCGCTGTCGCGTGGCGGCCAGCACACGCAGCAGCCAGCCGCGCGTCTCGGCCGGATCGATCACGTCGTCGATCTCCAGGTGACTGGCCATGTTGAGCGCCTGGCCGCGTTCGCGCGCCTGGCCGAGCAGCCGCTCGAACAACGCCTGCCGTTCGGCTTCGGGCGCGGCGGCGAGTTCCTTGCGAAAGCCCAGCCGCACCGCGCCCTCCAGTCCCATCGGGCCGAATTCGGCGGCCGGCCAGGCCGCGGTGGCGGCCGGCGCATGGAAATGCCCCGCCGTCATCGCCATCGCGCCGAGGCCGAAGCCGCGCCGCAGCACGACCGACACCACCGGCACGCGCAACGAGGCCGCGGTCACGAACAGGCGCCCGGCGTGGCGCATCATGCCCTGCGCCTCGATCGCCGGCCCGACCATGAAGCCCGGCGTGTCGATCAGCGTCACCAGCGGCCAGCCGGCCGCGTCGGCCAGCTGCATGAAGCGCGCCAGCTTGTCGCAGGCCTGCACGTCGAGCGCGCCGCCGAGGTGGCGCGGGTTGGTCGCCGCGATCGCCACTGGGTGCCCACCCAGGCGCGCGAGCAGCGTGACGACGCCGACGCCGTAGTCGGCGCGCAGCTCGATCGTGCTGTCATGGTCGGCCAGCGTGCGCACGATCGCACGCGGATCGAACACGGCCTGGCGGCCGGCGGGGATCGCGTCACGCAAGCTCGTCTGGTCCGCCGCACCGCCATCGGGCAGCGCACCGCGGTACCAGCCCAGCAGCCGGCGCGTCAGCGCGACAGCCTGGCGTTCGTCGTCG
>JBGAMU010000004.1:0-97652 GCA_044222685.1 Burkholderiaceae bacterium | reverse complement strand
GCCTCCACTCGCGCAGCCTCCACTCGCGCAGCCTCCACTCGCGCAGCCTCCACTCGCGCAGCCTCCACTCGCGCAGCCTCCAACTGCGCGGCCTCCAACTGCGCGGCCTCCAACTGCGCGGCCAACCGTCGCGCCGACTGCTCGCGCTCGGCTTCGAGCCGCGCGGCTTCAACGCGTGCCGTCTCCAGACGAGCCGATTCCCGCGTGTCGTCGATGGCCTCGCGAAGCGCCGGCATCACCGGCTTCGGGCTCGACGCGCTGGGCGCGGCCGCGACCACGGCTGCCGGCGCCGGTGCCGGCACCACGGCGGGGACGGCGGGCACGATGGGCCCGACAGGCGCGGGCGCGGCCTCGAGCCGTGGCACCACGTCGACCACCGCCGTCGACTCGGCGACCTGCGGCGCCGCCGGTGCGACTGCCGCGGTGGGTTCAGCCGCTTCGCTGCGCGCCGGCGCGAGCCCGGGTTCGGCGGCCACCGGCGTTTCGATCGGCGCCTTCGGCCCCTCGACGGGCGTCGCGACGGCCGGCGCCGGCCGGGCGGGCGCCGGCAGCAGCACGACGCGCAGATCGGGTACCTCGACCCGGCGCTCCTGCCAGGGCAGCGCAAAGCCGGGAAGGCCACGCTCCTCGCCGCCGAAGATCAGGCTCAGCAGCAGCGTGTGGACCAGCAGCGACAGCAGCAGCGCCTGGGCGAGCAGCCGATGCTCGTGGCTGGCGCCGTGCACCAGCCGCTGCCAGCGCCGGGTGGGCCGCGCAGCGGGCTTCGGCTTCGATGCGGCGGCCGCAGGCTTTCGCGACGGGCGGGCGCGCGGGCGCGGCGCCGGCGGTTCGCCCACCCAGTGCGCCTGCGGGCCGGGCAGGCCCGCGGGCAGCAGCTGAGGTACCTCGGAGACGTCCGTCGTCCGCATGCGGGCCATGCCCGGATTGTCAAGCGTCCGGGCATGGCCGCGACGTGGGGAAAGTCAGGCACCCCCTACAGAGGGCGGCTGCACGGGCCGCCGCCCGCTGCGCTGCCGAGGGGCCGCTTGGTACCCATGGGGCCGCCGTGCGCGATGATCCGGCATCCGCCACTCCCACCGCGAAAGGCTCATGCCATGACCCGCCTTCTGGCCTTCTCAGTCGCCGCGCTGCTCGCGGGCGCCGCCCACGCGCAGCAGTGGGTGCAACTCGAGGATGCGCTCGCCTTCGACAAGGCCCCGCCGATCTGGTGCAACGCGCAGCGTTCGGCCTGCATCATCAGCCGGCAGGCATACGGCACGGTCGGCGCCGTGCGCGTGGCACTCACCGTGGCCGGCACCCCCGACTGCCGGCAGCGGCGCCCGCGCTACATCTACGTCAGACCCAACGGCGAGATGAACGGCGACGTGAGCAAGGTGCAGGAGGTGATGGGCCAGACCTGCCTGTTCGACGTACCGATGATCCAGATCGACGGCATGCGGCTGTTGCGCTTCTCGGTGCCGATGCTGACGCAGGACGCCGTGATCATGGAGCTGTCGCTCGACGGCTTCGACGCCGCCCGCCTGGGCGCAAACCGAAACTGAGCGAGCCTGTCATTCCGGCTGGATGCCGGCCCCCGCCACGACCTTGGCCCACTTGTCGACGTCGGCGGCAATGACGGCGCCGAACGCCGCGGGCGCGCCGCCCTGGATCTGGATGCCGGCCGCGCCCAGCTTGGCGCGCCCGTCGTCGGCCTGCCAGGCGGTGTTGATCACGGCATTGAGCCGGGCGACGATCGGCTTGACCATCCTCACCGAGCGGCTTCCGCGGGCGGTGCAGGCAGCGGCGGCGCGGTGCCGTCAGAGTGCGCTGGCAATGTGCGAGAGCGCACAGATGAAGCCGCACTCGGGTGCGAGCATGAAGATCGCATATGCCGAGCTGAAGCTGATTGGAGAAGGCCATGAACCGCCAGATGATTCGCAGCACCGCCGTTTCGATTGCCGCTGCTGCCCTGCTGTTGAGCGGCTGCGAAAGCATGAGTGAACGACAGAAGGGCACTGCGGTGGGCGCCGGCGTGGGCGCTGGGGTCGGTGCGGTGCTGGGCTCCGCCACCGGCGGCAAGGCCGGCACCGGTGCCGTGATCGGCGGCGCGATCGGCGCGGTGGCGGGCAATCTCTGGTCCAAGCGGCAGGAGGATCGTCGCGTGGCCATGGAGCAGGCCACGCAGGGCACCGGCGTCGACGTGACGCGCACCGCAGACAACCAGTTGAAGGTCAACATCCCGAGCGATGTCTCGTTCGACACCGGCAGCGCCTCGATCAGGCCGCAGATGCGCACGGTGCTCGACCCGTTTGCCGCCAGCCTGAAGGACGACCCGAAGGCGCAGCTGACGATCGTCGGCCACACCGACAGCACCGGCTCCGAGGCGGTGAACAACCCGCTGTCGGTGCAGCGGGCGCAGAGCGTGCGCGACTACCTGGCCGCCCGCGGCGTGGCGTCCACGCGCATCCAGATCGACGGCCGTGGCGAGCGCGAGCCGGTGGCCGACAACACGTCGGACGCCGGGCGCGCCCGCAATCGTCGCGTGGAAATTCTGCTGCGCGAGCCGGCGTGAAGCCGGCTCAGTCGCGCCACGACTGCATCACCTGGGCGAGCCCGAGTCGGTAGTCGGCGAACGCCGGCTTCCAGCCGGGCACGCGCGGCGAGGGGGCCCGCGTCGGCATCGCCAGCGCGGTCTGCTGCATGTGTTCTTCGCGAATGATCACCCGGGCCAGCAGACGCGAGCGCAGCGGCAGGTGCAGCGGCCGCGCGCGCCCGACGCGGTGCGCAAAGGTGTCCATGAAGGTCTCGAACGGCAGCGGATGGCCGTCGGTGGCATAGAAGGTCTTGCCCGCGTGCCGGGCCTTGGCCGCGGCCAGCAGCGCCGCCGCCGCGTCGAGCTGGTGCAGGTGGTCCTGCGGCGCATCGGCTTGGCCCGACCAGTACGGCCGGCCCAGGCGGAATGCGGTGCGATAGGCGCGCAGGTCGGCGCTGGCCGGGCCGTACAGATAACCCAGGCGCACTACGCAGGCCGGCAGGCCGCTGGCCTGCACCAGCGCTTCGCATTCGAGGATCGCATCGACGCACGACTGCAAGGGCGCGCCGATGGGGTGTGCGCCGCCTTCGATCGCGCGCACGAAGGCGAAGCTGGCATGGACGAACATCGATGCCTCGGCGACGCGGGCGGCGCGCAGCGCGCGCCGCGTGGCACCGCGCATCGCGCGGGGGAAATCCTTCCACGCATGGCCGTCGTGCAGCAGCGTGTTGGCCTGCTGGCCGGCGATGTTGATGTGGACCGCGGCGCCGCGGGTGCGCGACGCGACCTGCAGGAGAACGCCACCCAGCTCGAGGCGGGCACCGGTGATGGAGACGGTCATGTGAGTGCTCTAGTCGCGATCGGGTGCGCCAAGCGGAAAGAGGGGTCGGAACGGCCGCGCTTCGTCCACCGCCCGGGCGAACGACGGGCGCGCCAGCAGGCGGTTCCGGTAGGCGCGCAGCGCCGGGTAGTGCTCGGCAATGCGGTGCGTCCAGTCGGCGTAGAACAGTGACGGCGCCGCCGCGCAGTCCGCCATCGTGAAGTCGGCCCCGGCCGCCCATGTGCGGTCGGCCAGGTGGCCCTCGAGCCACGCGTAGGCGCGCTCCAGCCGGTCGCCGGCGATGCGCAGGCCCTCGTCACGCGACATCGGCAGGCGGTTCAACGCGCTGTCGACCGCCAGCTGCATTGCGTTCATCACGTAGAGGTCGAAGAATCGGTCGAGAAAGCGCACGTCGAGCGCGGCCATGGCGTCGTCGGGCAGCAGGCGCACCGGGCCGGGGTGCGCGATCTGCAGGTACTCGATGATGATGCTGGTCTCGACGAGCTGCCGATCGCCGTCCAGCAACAACGGAAAGCGGGCCAGCGGCCAGCGCCGCAACCACTCCGCAGCGTGCTCGGGGGTGTCGGGTCCGAGGCAGCGAAACTCGAACGGCGTGCCGTTCTCGTACAGTGCGATCAGCACCTTCTGCGTGTACGACGAGAAGGGGTGACCATAGAGCGCAAGCAACATGGTGGAAGCCTCTGGACCGAATGGGTGACAAAGGGCCACAGTTTCGCTGCTCGGCGCCGCCGGCGCTTGAAATCGCCCAGGTGCCCGCCCACATAGGCCGGTGAGTGCGCTGGTCGCTGTCGGGTTGATCGTCGTCATCGTGGTGGCGATCGGCGCAGCGCTGGCCGCCCCGACACTGGCGCGGCTGTGGCGTCGCCGGCGCATCACGCGGCGGCCGTTCCCGGCAGCCTGGCGCGACACGCTGCGGCGCCGGGTGCCGCTGGTGCGCGAGTTGCCGGTCGCGCAGCAGCTGCTGCTCAAGAAGCGCGTCCAGCTGCTGCTGGCCGACGTGCCGTTCATCGGCTGCGCGGGTCTCGAGGTGAGCGACGAGATGCGTGTGACGATCGCCGCGCAGGCGGCGTTCCTGCTGCTGGGCCGCGGCGGCTCGTTCGGCAACCTGCGCGAGGTGCTGGTCTATCCCGGTCACTTCGTGGTGCCGCGCAGCGAGGTCGGCGCGGGCGGACTGGTCCATGAGGCGCGCGACGTGCTGGCCGGCCAGAGCTGGCAACGCGGCCAGGTCATCGTGGCCTGGGACGCGGTGCGCGACGGGGCGGCCGAGCCGCATGACGGCCGCAACGTGGTGATGCACGAGTTCGCGCATCAGCTCGATCAGGACACCGGTGCTGCCAATGGTGCGCCGTACGTGGGCCGCGGTGCGGTGCAGCAGACGTGGGCGCGCGTGATGAACCAGGAGTTCGACGCGCTGCGTGCCCGCCTGGCGCGCGCCGAGCCAGGCCTCATCGAACCCTATGCGGCCACCAGCCCGGCCGAGTTCTTTGCCGTCACGACCGAGCTGTTCTTCGAGCAGCCGGCTGCGCTGGCGGCCGCGCGACCCGAGCTGTACGAGCAGTTCAAGCGCTGCTATCGGCTCGACCCGGCCCTTTGGTAGAGCCGGTAGAGCCGATCTTGCGACCGTAGGAGCTCGCCTACCGCCGGACGCTGCGCCGGCCGATCGTCGCGCGCGCGTGGTTTCGCAGAATGTCAGTGCCTCACAACAAGGAGCACCGCATGTCCAACCCGAGCCAGACCCTCATCGACCTGGAGACCCGGTTCTGGCAGGCACTGGTCGATCAGGATGCCGACATCGCGACCTCGCTGCTCGACGAGCCGGCGCTGATGGTCAGCGCGCACGGCGCGATGAAGTTCGACCACGCGACCTATCGCCGCATGGCGGAGCAGGGACCGATGGTGTTGAAGTCGTTCGACCTGCGCGACATGGAGGTGCTGTTTCCGAACGACTCGACGGCGATCGTCACCTATCGTGTCGAGCAGCGTGTGGCCGCCCGCGACGACGGCGACGGCAAGACGCAGCAGATGGCCGACTCGTCGACCTGGGTGCAGTCGAGCAGCGGCGACTGGCGCTGCGTGATTCACACCGAGACGCCGCTCGATCCGGCCTCCGCCCCGGGCAGTTGACGACTGCGGGCCCGCCATGCCAAGCGCGAGCCGGTGACCGAACGCCGCGCTGCTGCCCGCCAGCGGGCCTGACCTTTGATGACAAGCAATGTCGCGGCACCGCCCGAGGTGCATGATGAATTTCGTCCTGCCTGCAAGCTCGGGATCGAACGCGCGGACCATTCTGTCGATGGGCACTCGCGGACTTTCCTGCCAAGGAAGGTTCACCATGAAGCGACACACTCCCCACCCTCTGGCGCCGCTCGGCGCCGCACTGCTGGCCGCCGCCGTGATCGCGGGCTGTGCGCAGGCCCCTGTGACCGACAACGCCGCAGCGCCGGCGTTCGATGCCGTCGCGGCAAGGTCGCTGGCGATGAAGGATCACTGCCTGCGCTGCCACGGCGTGGCCCGCAAGAAGGAGGGGCCGTCCTACGCCGCGATTGCCGCGGACTACAGGAACAGGCCCGATGCCGAGGGCCGGCTCTACGAGCACCTGATCTCCGGCGAAGGGCCGACCAGCGCCGACACGCAGAAGGACACGCACAAGATCGTCCACGCCCAGAGCCCGGCGCAGATCCGCAATCTGGTGCGCTGGATCCTTGCGCAGTAAGCCGGGGCCTGCCACTCGACAGGCGAGGCCGATGCGTCGCCGCGCTTGCATCTGGTAGCACGGCGGTGAACCGGCGGCGTTAGTCTGTGCCGCATGGACGAGACCGTGAAGTCAGCCGAGCCCAGCGCGCGTCGCGGCGCACTGCGCACCCTGTGGTCGTTTGTCGTGATCGGCGCGGCCGGCGCCATCGGTGCGAGCGGCTGCGGAGGCGACGACGCATCGTCGCCGGCTCCTGCGACACCGGCCGCGACCACGCCGTCGTCGCCGGCACCGCCGCCGCCTGCCGGGGCGCCCGCGCCGGCGAGTGCGAGCACCTTCGCCAGCGGCCTCACCTCGCCGTGGGGTCTGGCGTTCCTGCCCGACGGCCGCATCCTGGTGACACAGAAGGGCGGGCAGTTGCGGCTCGTCAGCGCCAACGGTGCCTCGGTATCGACCGTCGCGGTCGCGCTGCCCGGCGGCGTCGATGCCGGCGGGCAGGGCGGCCTGCTCGATGTCGCGATCGATCCCGACTTCGCCAACGGTTCGCCCTGGGTCTACCTCAGCTACTCGCAGCCCGGCAGCGGCGGCGTCGGCACCGCCGTGATGCGCGGCCAGCTCTCGCTGGCCAACCCGACCACGCTGACGAGCCCGGTGCAGATCTTCCAGCAGCTGCCCAAGGTCGGCGGCAACGGCCACTTCGGCTCGCGGCTCGTGTTCGCCAAAGACAAGACGCTGTTCGTCACGCTCGGTGAGCGCCAGCAGGGCAGCCCGGCGCAGGACATCGCGAGTCACCTGGGCAAGGTGGTGCGCATCAATCGCGACGGCAGCACGCCCGCGGGCAACCCGCCATTCGGCGCCGGCCAGGCGACGAATCTGTGGAGCGTGGGGCATCGCAACCCGCAGGGTGCCGCGCTGCACCCGGTGACCGGCGAGCTGTGGGTCGCCGAGCACGGCCCGCAGGGCGGCGACGAGATCAACATCGCCCGCGCCGGCAACAACTTCGGCTGGCCCAGCGTGAGCTACGGCTGCAACTACGGCGACACCTATGTCGGCAACGACAACAGCACGTGCCGTATCGGCGGCAACGCTGGCGTGCATGGGCCGACCTACGTGGAGCCCCTCACGTACTGGGTGCCGGTGTCGATCGCCCCCGCGGGCATGACCTTCTACGACGGCGCGATGTTCCCCGAGTGGCAGGGCAGCCTGTTCATGGCCTCGCTGGCTGGCCAGGCGCTGTGGCGGATGACCGTCTCGGGCGCCAACAACGCGATCACCGCGCGCGAGAAGATCCTCGAGTCGTCGATCGCCGAGCGCATCCGCGATGTCGCGCAGGGACCCGACGGCGCGCTGTACGTCATCACCGACAGCGGCAGCGGGCGCATCATCCGCGTCGCGCGTTAGCGCGGCGGCGTTGCGCGCGCGGCGAAGCAACGCCGCGGCCCGGTCGCCGCGCTGAACCCTTTCGTGGCCGGGGTTGTCGAAAACGGCGCCGCCCGATCGTCATGGATGGCAGCACCCTCGTGCGGCACCAGCGGCGGCGTGCCGGCCGCGCTGGAATCCGTCATGTCCATCCGAGAGAGAGGATCCACCATGCCCCAGCTCAATGCCTATCTGTCGTACGACGGCAATTGCGCCGAAGCGATGAAGTTCTATGCCCGCGTGCTCGACGCGAAACTCGAGGCGATGATCAGTTTCGCCCAGATGCCGCAGGGCAGCGGGCCGCCCACGCCGCCCGGCCATGCCGAGCGCATCATGCACGCCTA
Organism: Burkholderiaceae bacterium; assembly: GCA_044222685.1. Lineage (GTDB taxonomy): Bacteria > Pseudomonadota > Gammaproteobacteria > Burkholderiales > Burkholderiaceae_C > JAEUPI01. The sequence continues at coordinate 89,844 of JBGAMU010000004.1, read as the reverse complement.
TCTGGTGGGCAAGGACTTCTCGCTGATGGCCGGCGACATGCCGCCTGGCATGACCTATCAAGGCATCCGCGGCGTGATGATGACACTCACCTATGCCACGGCCGCCGAGGCGCGCCGTGTGTTCGATGGGCTGGCCGAGGGCGGCGGCAAGATCGACATGCCGATGGGCGAGACCTTCTGGGCCGACGCCTTCGGCATGCTGACCGACCGCTTCGGCACACCGTGGGGCATCAACGGCGGACCGCGGCAGCCGGCGTCGAAGTAGCGACGCGGGGCCTTTGTTCGTCGGCGGTCCGAGTCCGTCTAGCATCGGGCGGGTTGTGGAGAGCGAGAAGCACGACATGGCGACCGACGATGCGACGAGGCGTGAGGCGCCGCTGGCGATGGACGCGGCCACGTTCCGTGCGCTCGGGCATCGCCTGGTCGACCAGCTCGCCGAGCTGATCGACGCAGTGCCCGACGGCCCGGTCACGCGCGACGCGCCGCCGTCGGCAGTGCGCGCCGCGTTCGGCCTGGGCGGCATGCTGCCGGAGCAAGGTACGCCGCCGGGTCCCCTGCTCGAACGCAGCGCGCGCCTGCTGTTCGCGCATTCGCTGTTCAACCAGCATCCGCGCTTCTTCGGCTACGTCACCGCCGGGCCGGCGCCAATCGGGGTGCTCGGCGATCTGCTCGCGTCCGCGCTGAATTCCAACGTGGGCGCGTGGACGCTGTCGCCGGCCGCGACCGAGATCGAGGCCGAGACCGTGCGCTGGATCGCGCAGCTGATCGGTTACCCCGCCGACTGCAGCGGGCTGCTCGTCTCGGGTGGCAACATGGCGAACTTCGTCTGCTTCTACGCAGCGCGCGTGGCCAAGACACCGTGGGACGTGCGCGCCGCCGGCATGGCGCCGCCGCAGCGCGGCGTGCTGCGTGTGTACACCTCCAGCGAGACGCACACCTGGATCGAGAAGGCGGCCGATCTGTCCGGCCTGGGCACGGCCTCGGTGCGCAAGGTTGCCGCCGGCGCCGACCAGCGCATCGACGTGGCCGCGCTGCGCCAGCAGATCGTGGCCGATCGCGCAGCGGGCGACCTGCCGTTCATGGTGGCCGCCACCGGCGGCACGGTGATGACCGGTGCGGTCGACGACCTGCCCGCGATCGCCGCGCTGTGCCAGGAGTTCGATCTGTGGTTCCACGTCGATGGCGCCTATGGCGGCTTCGCCGCGTGCGCGCCCGATGCACCGGCCGACCTGCGCGCGCTGTCGCTGGCCGACTCGGTGGCGGTGGACCCGCACAAGTGGCTCTACGCACCGCTCGAGGCGGGCTGCGCGCTGGTACGTGACCCGGAGCACCTGCTCGCGGCGTTCTCGTACCACCCGCCGTACTACCACTTCGACGAGCGCGCCACGAACTACGTGGACTTCGGCCCGCAGAACTCGCGCGGCTTTCGGGCGCTCAAGGTGTGGCTCATGTTGCAGCAGGCCGGCGCGGCCGGCTACCGCCGGATGATCGCCGACGACATGCGCCTCGCGCGCGAGATGGCCGATGCAGTGCGCCGCGAGCCCGAGCTCGAGCTGTTCACGCAGGCGCTGAGCATCACGACGTTCCGCTTCGTGCCGGCCGACCTGCGCGCGCGCGCCGCCGAGCCGGCGGTGGCCGCCTATCTCGACCAGCTGAACCAGCAGATCCTCGACCGCACGCAGCGCGAGGGCGAGGCCTTTGTCTCCAACGCGGTGATCGCCGGCCGCTACGTGCTGCGCGCGTGCATCGTCAACTTCCGCACCGAACGGTCCGACGTGGAGGCGGTGCCGGGGATCATGCGGCGCGTGGGGCGCGAGATCGATGCCCGCGCCAGGCCCGCGGCGCTCGTTCTCGCAGACAATCGAGTACCGTGAAGTCTGCGATGTCCACTTCCATTAGGAGGCCGGCCGTGGCCAAGGCGAAGACGACCGAAGAATCACCCGCTGCGCTGATCGACGCGAAGATCAGGGACCTGGGCGACTGGCGCGGCGAGATGCTCGCCCAGCTGCGTGCGCTGATTAGGCAGGCCGATCCCCAGGGCGTCGAGGAGTGGAAGTGGGGCGGTCCGGTCTGGTCGCACCACGGCATCATCTGCACCGGAGAGACCTACAAGAGCGCGGTGAAGATGACCTTCGCCAAGGGCGCTTCGCTGCCGGACCCGTCGGGTCTCTTCAATTCGAGTCTCGAAGGCAACGTCCGGCGCGCCATCGACTTCCATCAGGGCGACAAGGTGGACGAGAAATCGCTGAAGGCCCTCGTCCGGGCCGCCGTGGCGCTGAACCAGTCCAAGGCCTGATCCGACAGTCAGGCCGACCGGCCGACCGGTCCGCGTGCTAGATTCGTGCGCGCCGACCGGCGGATCGTCTATCGCCGCGACCTGCCGCAACACTGTCTCGGCAGCGTGACCTCTGACGATCATGACGGGCTGCAGAAATATGATCAAGAAGATGGACCGTCGGTGTGCGATGTCGGTCATCGCGCTGTCGGCCTTGAGTGCCTCGCCGTGGTTGTGGGCGCAGCCTGCAAAGGTGGCGCGCGTGGCCTGGCTCACGATGGACCGCGCCGATCCGGAGGCGCCATTGTGGCTCGGCTTCCGAAAGGGCATGCGCGAACTCGGCTGGATCGAGGGGCAGAACGTCCTCATAGATCCCTGGGCGGCCGCCGGCTCTGCCGAACGTCTGAGACAGTTGATTCTCGAGGTCGTGGCCGGACGGCCCGACGTGATCGTGGCCGCGACCGGCTCGGTCGTGCCTGTGCTCATTCAAGCCGATGTTCAACAACCCGTTGTCTTTGCCCAGAGCGCAGACCCGGTCATCGGCAAGGTCGTTCAGAGCTGGGCCAAGCCGGGCGTAAATCGAACCGGCATCTCGTACTTCTCGCTCGAGCTGGTACCCAAGCGGCTCGAGCTGATGAAGCAGCTTCTGCCGCGAATGAAGCGCGTGGCCATCGTCGGCTGGCCTCTTCACGCTGGCGAGCCGCTGGAGATCGAAGCGGCCAAGGTCGCGGCCGACAGTCTCGGGCTGACGTCGCAGTACTGGGGCGTGTCCACGGTGCCGGAGGTCGATGCCGCGCTGCTCGAGATCGAGAAATGGCGAGCCGAGGCGATACTCGTGTTCGGCGGTGCCGTGGCCGCGGTGCACGCGCAGCGCATCGCCGCCTTCGGCACGGGTCACCGGATACCGACGGTCTCGGCCTGGCGGTCGTTCGCCGAGGCGGGCAATCTGATGACCTACGGCCCGGTGATCCACGAGGCCCAGGTGCGGCTGGCATCGTTCGTAGACCGTATCCTCAAAGGCGCCAGGGCTGCCGAGATGCCGGTCGAGCTGCCGACACAGATCGAGTTGGTTCTCAACATGAAGGCCGCCAAGGCGATCGGCGTCGAGGTGCCCTACACACTGCGCCTACGCGCCGATCGTCTGATCGAGTAGCGCCACGCGCCGGCACCGCGATCGTGGACCATCGCCGTGCCTGCGTGCCGCCGCTCATGGTGTTTCGGTCACCCCGCTGTCATGGCTTGAACACGTAGCCCGGCCCGATCTGCACGCTGGCCGGGATCGCCGGCAGGTCGTTGAACAGCTCGGGCTTGTCCTTCATCACCTTGAGCATGTGCTTGGGCTCGATGTGCTTGTTCACGTCGAAGGTGGATTTCAGGATGCCCAGGCGGCTCAGGCGGTCCTGCGCGGCCCACAGCGCACGGTAGTTGTTGGCCGACAGGCGCCGGTCGTTCTGCTGGATGTTGAACTGCATCGCAGCCTCGGCCACCTCGGGCTTGAGGCCCGGGATCCAGCGCGTGGCCACCTGCGCGGCCTGCTTGGGGTTGGCGCGCATCCACTTGTCGGCCTCGGACACGGCGGCGAGAAACTTCTCGATCGTCTCGCCGTTCTTCTCCACCCAGGCGCGCGTGGCCACGTTGAAGCCGAGGTAGGAGATCACGTCGCCGCCGCGCTGCACCACGTAGGCGCCGGGCACGTCCTTGGTGGCGACGATCGGCCACGGGTCCCAGCCGGAGAAGGCGTCGATGCCCTTGGACAGCAGCGCCACCGTCATGTCGGGCGGCGGCGTGTTCACCAGCGTCACGTCGTCGGGCTTGAGACCGGCCTTCTCGATCAGCGCCAGCGCATACAGGTGGTTGATGGTGCCGAACGAGGCGGCGATCTTCTTGCCCTTGAGCGTGGCGAGGTTCTTGGCGTCGATGCCCGAGCCCTCGCGTGCCACCATCGCCATGGTGGCGTCGGAGCCGAGCTTGGTGGCGCTGCCGCTGTAGTTGCCCAGCGCCACCAGGTCCATGCCGCGCAGCACCGCACCGATCATCGGCACGCCCACCTGCACGATCTCGCTCTCACCGGCCTGCAGCGCATTGAGCGCGTCGACGCCGGTGGCGTAGGGCCGCGCCACGGTCACGTCGAGCCCGTGCTTCTCGAAGAAGCCGCGCTCCAGCGCGATGGGCAGGCCCACCTGGTCGATGCCGGTCACCATGCCGGCCTTGAGCTTCACGAGGTTCTGCGCCGCCGAGGCGAGCGGCAGGGCCAGCCCGGCGAGCGCCAGGCAAGAGGCAAACAGGATTCGTCGTGTCGACATCGGGGTCTCCTTTGGTTTGATCATCACTCCACGGGCAGGGGCTCCACGCGCCGGACCCAGTAGGGCTCGGCCACCGCGTTCAACTTGGCGAGGCTGACGCCGCGCACTTCGATCGAGGTGTCACTGGTGCCCGAGACGCGGCCGAACTGCTGGAACGCCAGCACGTGAAACCGCTCGGGCGCACAGCGCAACGTCACCAGCACGTTCACCTGGCCGCGCGCGTTCGGCGTGAAGCCGGCCCCGACCTTGCCCGGTGCCAGCAGCAGCAGGCCGACCTTCCAGGCGATGATCGCCAGCACCACGCCGATCACGATGCGGCCTCGGGTGGAGAAGGCGGCGTCGCGCATCAGCCCCATGGCCACTCCCGGCGGATCATGCGGCGCGCACCTGCTGCAACACGCGCGCGGCCAGCGCCTTGAAGGCGGCGTCCTCGATCAGCGCGTCCCAGGCGCGCGGGCGCGGCAGGTCGACGGCGATGTCGTCGAGCACCCGTCCGTGCGACAGCACGATCACGCGGTTGGACAGGAACACCGCCTCGTTGACGTCGTGCGTGATGAAGAGCACGGTGGGCTTGCGTTCGGCCCAGATACGCGTGAGCTCCTCCTGCAGCGTCATGCGGGTCTGCGCGTCGACGCTGGCGAACGGCTCATCCATCAGCAGCACGTCGGGCTCGTTGGCCAGTGCGCGCACGACGCCCACGCGTTGCTGCATGCCGCCCGACAGCTCGTTGGGGTAGCGCTCGGCCGCGTGCGCCAGGCCGGCCAGCGCGAGGTACTCGCGGGCGATCTCGTGGCGCCGCGCCTTCGGGATGCCGCGCATCTTGGGGCCGAACGCCACGTTGTCGAGCACCGTGCGCCAGGGGAAGAGCGCGAACGACTGGAACACGACGCCGCGATCGGGCCCCGGGCCGCTGACGGTGCGGCCCTCGACCCGGATCTGGCCGGCGGTGGCCGGCAGGAAGCCGGCGATCATGTTGAGCAGCGTGGTCTTGCCGCAGCCCGACGGGCCCACCACCGACACGAAGTCGCCCGCCGCCACCGTGAGCGAGATGTCGTGCACGGCCGTCACCTGCTTGGCCGCGAACGGGTCGAAGTAGGTCTTCTGCAGATGCTCGATCGCGAGGCTCTTCATCGGTGCACCAGCCCCCAGCGTTCGCCGGTGGCGCGCTCGATCGGCGCCAGCACCCAGCTGTCCACCACGTACCAGAGCACACCGAGCACGATCATGCCGAGCATGATCTCGACCACCGAGCCGGCGCGTCGCGCGTCGAACATCAGGAAGCCGATGCCACTGGTGCCGACGATGATCTCGGCCGCGATGAGTGCGCGCCAGCCGAAGCCCAGGCCGTTGCGCAGGCCGGTCATGATGTTCGGCAGGGCGCCGGGGAGCACCACCTCCCACACCACGCGGGCACGGCTGGCGCCGAGCGACAGCGCCGCCCGGTGCAGCTCGAGCGGCACCGAGCGCACGCCGAGCACGGTGTTCAGCACCACCGGAAAGAGCACGGTGTAGACGATCACGAAGATCATCGTCGTCAGACCGAAACCGAACCAGATGAGCAGGATCGGCAGCCACGCGATGTCGCCGATCGCCTGGAAGAACAGCAGCACCGGCCACAGCACGCGGTGCGCGCGGTCGCTCAGGCCCACCAGCAGCCCGAGCGGGATGCCCAGCGCCATGCCCACCGCGGCGCCGGCCGCCAGGCGGATGACGCTGTCTTCCAGGTAGGCGGGCAGGATGCCGTTGTACATGAGCGTGCCGAACTTGTGGATCACCTCCACCGGACCGGGAAAGAACACCGCCGGAAAGACGCCGGAGCCCGCCACCACGGCCCACAGCACCACCACCGGCACGAACGGCACCAGCGTGGCCAGCACCGGCGAGCGCGCCGTCCAGCGCACATAGGCGCTCCACAGCTGCTGCCAGGGCGATACGGCGGCCGCCGATGTCATGCCGCGCGCACCATGCCCCAGCGCTCGATGGTGGCGCGCTCCAGCGGCGCGAGCAGCAGGCGGTCGATCAGCAGCCACAGGATGCCGATGACGATCATGCCGAGCACGATCACCTCGGTGCGATAGAAATCGCGGGCGACGAAGAGCATGTAGCCGAGGCCCACGTTGGTGGCGATCATCTCGGCCGCGATGAGGCCGCGCCAGGCGAAGCCCAGGCCGGTGCGGATGCCGGTCACGATGTTGGGCAGCGCGCCGGGCAGCAGCACCTCGGTGAGCAGCTGCCAGCGTGAGGCGCCGAGCGAGGCGGCGGCGTGACGCAGCGGCATCGCGATGCCGGTGACGCCCAGCAGCGTGTTGTAGGCGACCACGAAGAACACCGCATTGAAGATCACGAAGGTGATGGCGCCGAAGCCGTAGCCGAACCACAGCGTGGCGATCGGGATCCACGCGATGCCGGCCAGCACCGAGAAGAAACGCAGCAGCGGCGTGAAGAAGGTCGACACGGCGCGATGGGTGCCCATCGCGATGCCCAGCGGCACGGCAACGACGATGCCGATCAAGGTGCCGAGTGCGATGCGGCCGAGGCTCGCCGCGATGTGGTTGATCAAGCTGCCGTCGGCGATCGACTCGATGCCGGCGTTGACCACCGACGCGATCGCAGGAAACACGCGCGGGCTCACGCCGAAGGCGCTCACGACGGCCTGCCAGATCACCAGCAAGGCCAGCAATGGCAGCACGAACGCGGCGGCAGAAGCGAGTCGACTGCGTCTCATGGTGCCGATGGTAGTTTCCGGAATCGGCCGCGATCGGGCCGGTTCGGGTTTGTCCTTGGGTCATGCCGACCGGTGCGACACGGCTGCTGCGGTCGCTATGCTACGCAGCGATGGACGCTGCGCTCGTCAACTGCCTGACCGCCCCGGCGTCCGCTGCCCGATCGATCGACGCGTGGGCCGACTGGTGGACCGTCTGGCAATCGCTCGACGTGCCCGACGACAGGCCGGCCGCGCTGGCGGTGGCCGGTGGTCATGCCGCCGACCGCGTGGGTTGGGCGTTCGCCAGCGGCTACCAGGCCGCGCTGCGTGCCATGCTGCCCGGGCTGCCGCGCGGCACGCTCGCCGCGTTCTGCGTCACCGAGGCGGCGGGCAACCGTCCGCGCGACATCCGCACGACGATCACGCCGCAGCCCGACGGCAGGCTGCGCATCGACGGTGCCAAGCGCTGGACCACGCTGGGTCCTGCCAGCACGGTGCTGCTGATCGTCGGCGCGCTGCCCGCGCCGGCCGATGCCGAACGCGCCGTGCTCGCGGTGGCGCGCGTGCCGGTGCCGTCATCCGGCCTCGAGCTGCAGCCGATGCCGCCCACCCGCTTCGTGCCCGAGGTGCCGCACGCGCAGGTGCAACTGCAAGGCGTGGTCGTCGGTGCCGATGCGCTGCTGCCGGGAGACGGCTACAGCGGCTACGTGAAGCCGTTTCGCACCATCGAGGACCTGCACGTCACGCTGGCCGTGCTGGCGTATCTGCTGCGTGAAGGGCGGGCGCGGCACTGGCCGGCCACGTTCAACGAGCAGGTGGTGGGTGCCGTCAGCCTGCTTCTGCAGTTGGCGGACCACGACGCGCACGCCGCCGCCACACACGTGGCGCTGGCCGGTGCGCTGCACATCGCGCATCGGCTTTACGCCGACGCATCGGCGTTGTGGGCGGCGAACGGCGACGACCCGGCGGCGCGGCGCTGGCAGCGCGACGCGGTGTTGTTCGACGTGGCGGTGCGGGCGCGCGAGCAGCGCGCGGCGCGCGCGTGGGAGCGCCTGGCGACGACGCCGTCGGCTCCGGGCTGATCGTGGTGTGCGGCGGCCGATTCGCGCGACGCCGCGCGCTCAATCGTCCGAATCGCCGGCGCGTGGCTCGTACTTGGCCAGCCAGCCCGGCGTGAAGTCGAAGCGGTCGGCCGCGAACACGGCCGACAGGCACAGCCCGCCGCGCCGCCCCAGCGGCGACAGCGTCACGTATTGCCAGTGGCCGCCGCGCCGGATCATCAGCACCTGGGCCGGCACCAGACCGCCGCGCTGGTAGAGGGGATAACGCGCCGATGCAGCGTCGTGGAATCTGGCCCGGTCGGCCGCATCGAGCACCGCGCGCTCGATCGTCGAGGGCACACGCATCGGTGGGCTGCCGCTCACGCAGCTGGGCATTTCCATCTCGGCGGCTCGCTGCGTGTGCCCTGGCAAGGCGAACGCCAAGCCGGCCAGCAACACCGCACATCCCTGGGTCGACACCATCGTGCATCTCCCGTGGCGCTGGGTACGCTTTTATCCTACGAGCGAGCGGTGCCGAGTGGATGGCAAGAAAGCCCGCGAATTGGCAGGCTATTCACGAAGTGCCGGTGCTTCGCGTGCCGCGGCCGTGCCAGTCGCCGGCCACAGCCCCAGCGCGAGCGCCGTGCCCGCCAGCACCACTGCGGCGCTGGCCAGCGTGCGCCCATCGACCGCCTCGTTCAGGTAGAGCGCGCCGGCGACCAGCGCCACCACCGGGTTGAGGAAGGTCACCGACATCGCGCGCACCGCGCCGATGCGCCGCAGCAGCCGGTAGTACAGCAGGAAACCCAGGCCCGAGCTGCCGACGCCGAGGAACATGGTCTCGATCCAGGCCCGCAGCGGCGGCGGCGTGGCCGGCCAGGTGGCAGCCGCCAGCGGCGCGAGCACGAGGCTGGCGACGGCCAGGCTGCCGACGGTGAGCGCCAGCGTGTCCATGCCGCCGAAGCGACGGCGTGTGTAGTTGGCTCCCACCGCCCACAGCATCGACGTCAGCAGCACCGACGCCACGGCGAGCAGGCCCAGCGTCGAGCGCAGCGACACGCTGCCCGCGGTGAGCAGCGCGACGCCGCCGAAGCCCACCACCAGGCCGGCACTGCGCCAGCGGCCCAGCCGCTCGTGGAAGACGAAGTGCGCGATCAGCGCGGCGAACAGGGGCGCGGTGGCGTTCAGCACGGCGAGCAGTCCGGCCGTGAGATGCTGCGCCGCAAAGCCGAGCAGCAGGAACGGCAGCGCGGTGAACGGCACCGCCAGCACCAGCAGTGCCCCCGGATCGGCGCGCAGCTGCTGCAGGCCACCCCGCCACATCAGCAGCGGCAGCAGCACCGCCACGGCAATGGCCATGCGCAGGGCGATCAGCGGGGCCGGGCCGAACGCCGGCACCGCGGCGCGCATGAACAGATAGGCGGCGCCCCACAGCACGCTGAGCAAGAGCAGTTCCCCGACATCGCGTGCGCGCATCGGCCGCAGCATAAGCGTCGGCACTGTCCGACAAGGGCCGGCGCCGGGTTTGCCCGGGTGGCCCGTGTTGGGCGGACAATTCGCCATCCACCCATACCCGGCGTCCGCGCCGGCCGCACCCCGCCATGGACCTGAAGCTACCGATCACGATCGTCGACGAACTGAGCGAACACGAAGTGCGCGCCGAAGGCGAGCTCGACCTGGCCAGCGGCGAGATCCGCAACGTGCGCTACGTGGACCACGACGCGGCCTCGCAGGGTTTTCCGGCAGCGCAGAAGGACTACGAGTTCACCGTGGGCATCCTGCGCAACGGTGCGCGCGAGGTCGAGTTCCGCGTCGAGGTCGACGTGCTCAACGCCCGCTACTCGGTGACGCCGAGCGAGTTGCTGGAGTTGAAGGGCAGGGCGGCCAAGCTGTTCAGCCAGCGGCCGCCGAGCCTGCATTGACCTCGGCGTCGGCCGCCTGAGCGGCGGTCACCCGCGGGCGATCGGGCCGGCCAGCTGCTGCGCCGCGGCGTCGCAGCGCAGCGCATCCAGCGGATGGCCGGCCTCGCGAAAGCGCTGCGCCGCGGCGTGGAAGAACGAGCACGCGGCGTCGTGGCCGTCGTGCCCACTGGCGAGCGCCAGGTGGCCGCGCACCTCGTCGTGCGCTGCGTACCACGCCGGCAGCCGCATCACCACGTCGGCCAGATAGGCCGTCTGGTGTTCGTACTCCTGCGCCAGCTCGACATCGCCCGCCCGTGCGGCAGCGATCGCCGCCGGCACGGCGAACGTGATGCGGCAGCCCGGGCAGGTCTCGAGCGGGCCGCGCACGGCTTCGCGTGCGTCCTGCAGCGCCCACAGGCCGTCTTGCGCGCCGTCGGCCAGCGTGATGCGGGTGCCGTAGATGCGATCGAGCAAATGAAAGCCGACGTCGGTCTGCCGCGCCACGTCGAGCGCCTGATCCAGTCGTTGGCGTGCCAGATCGCGCTGGCCGCGGTACAGCGACACCTCGGCCAGCCGCTGCAGCGCGAACGACTCGCCGGTGGCCGCGCCGATCGCGCGGTGCAGCGCGACGCCTTCGGTCAGGTGACGTTCGGCACTCTCGAGATCTCCCGACAGCAGCTCGGCCTCGCCGCGGATCGTGACGCCGAATGCGTGGCCGCGCGCGGCGCCCAGTCGCTTCGCCTCGGCGGCGAGCGCCTGCGCAAAGGCAATCACCTCGGCGTACGGCCGAGCGCCGTAGAGAAAGCGCTGCACCATGCACAGCTGGCCGTCGAACACGCGCACGGCCAGCTGCGGCAGCTGCCGGGTGTCGTGCAGATCGGCCCATACGCTCTGGCGCAGTTCGCCGCGCGCATGCGCTGCCGCGGCGTGGGCCCACGACGCGATCACGACGGCGGCGGTATCGCCCGTCTGCAGCGCCAGCCGCCGCGCCTGGGCCGACTTGAGCGTGCCGATCGCGGGATCGATGGCGCCGAGTGCGGCAGCGCCGCTGTAGGCCAGCGCTTCGCTGAGGCGGCCTTCGGCCGTGCTCGGCTGCAGTCCGTGCAACGCCGCCAGCCCGCCCTGGGGATCGCCCTGCTTGATCTGAGCCAGCGCCGCCTTCACGCGCAGGTCGTCCGCCAGCGCGCCGCCGGCGGCGTCGGCGGCGCGGCGGTAGGCGCCGAGCGCCGCCGCATCGCCCATGGCGTCGAGCGCCTCGGCGCGCAGCCGCAGTGCCTCGGCATGGGCGGCGTCGAACGCCAGCACCGGCTCGAGGTGGCGCAGTGCGTCGCTGAAGGCGGCTACCCGCAGGGCCGCCTGCGCCGCGGCCAGCCACCATGTCATGGCCTCGCGCGGGCTGCCGCCGGCGGCCCACAGGCGCGCCACCAGCGAGGGCGGCACGTCGAGGTCGGCCAGCGCCTGCGCGGCCTCGCGACTGAGCTTCAGGCGCCGGTGCGGCGCCACCTGCTCGATCAGCGCCTGACGCACGAGTTCGTGGCGGAAGCGGTAACGCGCGTCCGCGACCACCAGCACGCCGGCACGCAGCGCCGCGTCGAGCGCGGCGAAGGTGCGAGCCTCGTCGGTCTGCGCCAGGGCCACCGCCATGGCGCTGTCGAACTCGTCGTTCACCAGCGCCAGCCGGCGCAGCAGATCGAGCACGCTGTCCGGCACGTCGACCAGGCGCACCATGATCGCCTCGGCCGCGCTGGCCGGCAGCCGCATGCCCGGCGCGGCCGCACAACGCAGCAGTTCCAGCGCGATGAACGGGTTGCCGTCGGCCAGCGTGGCGATGTGGTCGGCGACGCCGTCGCGCAACGGCGCCGTGGTCTCGCGTTCGAGCAAGGTGCGCAGGTCGTCGGGCGGTAACGGCCCGAGCTCCAGCGTGCGAAGCGCACCCGCCGCGACGAGCCGCGCCACGCCGCGGGCCAGCAGCGAGCCGGGCGCGGGCGGTCGCATCGCCAGCACCACGAACACCGGCGGGCCCGCCGACACCAGGTGCAGTGTCACGTCGACGTCGGCATCATCGAGCAGGTGGGCGTCGTCGACGCGCAGCAGCACGCTGCGGTCGGCCGCGCCGGCCAGCAACAGCCGCCTGAACGCACCGATGACCTGATGCCGGCCCAGCGGCCCCGGCAGCTCGGCCGCCGGCGTGGCAAGCGGCGTCAGCATCGCCAGCACCGCACGCGCGGCCCCGCCGATGGCGTCGAGCCGCGAGCGATCCTGCAGGATCAGCCGCTCGCAGGCCGCGGCCACCGCGGCGTAGGGCCGCCCCGGCAACGCGGCGTCCACACTCACCACGCAGGCACCGTCGCGCTGCGCCAGGGCTCCGATCTCGCGGCACAGCGCGGTCTTGCCGATGCCACCAGGGCCCGACACCACCACGCCGGCCGTTCGCGCGGGCAGCGGCGAGCGCAGCCATTGCTCGATCTGCGCCCGCATCAGCTCGCGCCCCACCAAAGTCGGCCCCGGCTGACCGAGGCCGTCGACGCAGCGGTGGTACAGCGCCTGTGTCTGCGCGTCGGGCATCACGCCGAGCGCGTGCTGCAGCGCGTCGCGCAGGCGCGCGTACCAGCGGATGGCGGCCGCGCGATTGCCGGTGGCCAGCTCGCGTGCGATCAGTTCGCGGTGCGCCGGTTCGTCGGTCGGGTCCAGCCGCACCAAGGCCTCCCACTGCCCGCTCGCGCGCAGCAACGCGACCTGCAGCGCATGCAGGCGCTCGCGCGCCGGCTCGGTCCAGGGTTCGTACAGCGCGCCGGGCAGTAGCTCGCCCCGATAGACGGCTGCGGCATCGGCGCTGGCCACTGGATCGCCGGACTGCAGCGCGCGCCGTGCCTGCTGCTCGAAGGCGAGGGCGTCGATCCAGGTCGCCATCGTCGGCGCGAGCAGCACCTCGCCGCCTTGCAGCACCACCGCATCCTGTCGACCGAGCGCCTGGCGCGCATAGTGGGCGGCCTTGCGCAGGTTGGCGGCGCCGGCTTCTGCGTCGAGCTGGGGCCAGAGCCACTCGATGACCTGGTCGCGCGCGAGCCGGCGGTGGTCGGTCAGTGCGAGCAGCTGCACCAGGTGGGTGGCGCGCAGGCTCGGCCAGCGTGCATCGGCAATCGCTTCGCCGGCGACGCTGGCCGCGAAGGCGCCCAGCAGGCGCAGCACGAGCGTCGCGGCGCCGGGACCGGTGATTGCGGGCGTGGCGTCGGCGTCGTCCATTGGCGGCAGTGTGAAGGAGCGTCGATAGCCGCTGCAAGAGCAGGGCCGGCCAGGAACGATTCAGGAACGCTGGCTCGCGATGCTGACGTACGGCTGGCCCTTGCGCGCCAGCCGCAACCCAAGGAGCACTCGCCATGAATCCATCTCTCAACCCGCCGTCAGCCGCCGAGCGCGATCTTCCGTCGTGTTCAGTGCAGCCGTCGGACTCCGGCCGGCGCACCGCACCTGCACGCACCGAACCCGCTGCACAGCGTGCCGCTGCGCCGGACCCGACCGATGCGGGCGCGATCGAGTACGCGTCGTGGTTCGCCGTCGATCACGACTGAAGGGGAATCGACATGACCGCATCGCTCTACCAGCGGCTGGGCGGCGTTGATCGCATCGCCGCCGTCGTCGACGACGCGATCGACCGGCACGCGGTGAATCCGCTGCTGGCGCCGCGCTTCCGCGACAAGGACCTGCCCCGGCTGAAGCAGCTGGGCACACAGTTCTTTTGCATGGGCTCCGGTGGGCCGCAGCGCTACGAGGGGCGCGACCTGCGCTTGGCGCACACCGGCATGAACATCAGCGAGCAGGAGCTGACGGCCGCCATCGACGACTTCGTGGCCGCGCTGCAGGCGCAGGGCATGGGGGCCGCCGAGGTCAACGAGGTGGTCGGGGTGCTGTACTCGCTGAAGGGCGAGGTGCTGCGCGTCTGATGTCGCACGAATCGCCCTGCGGCGCGTCACGTCGCAGGGCCATTGCGCAGTGGCTTGCCGAGTGCTCCCGAAGCAGCCGCCTTGAGCAAGCGCTGAAACGTCGGGCACTCGGCATGGCTCGGTGCCGGGCACACGGCCGCATGCCGCAGGCCCTGGCTCACCGCCGTCAGCCGCTTGATCTGGCCGTCGATCTCGTCGGCCTTGCGTGACAGCACCGCGCGGTCGATGTTCGGCCGCCCGTTCGGGCCGAGCATCGAGCGGATCGCATCGAGCGACAGCCCCGCGGCCTGGCCGAGCGCGATGAGCGCGAGCTGGTTCAGTACTCCGGGCGCGAAACGACGGCGCAGCCCCTGGCGGCCGATCGAGGCGATCAGCCCTTTTTCTTCGTAGTAACGCAGCGTCGACGCCGGTACGCCGCTGCGCTTGGCCACTTCCGCGATGTCCATGAACAGGCCCTTGACTTCAAGGCGACTTGAATTTCTATAGTGCCTTTCATCGACTCAACGGTCAACGCGAAAGGTCTCTCATGTATCAGCAGCTCGTACAGGACACGGCCCGGGTGGTGGCCATCGGCGTCGGCGCTACCGTGGTGATGGACCTCTGGTTGTTCGTGCTCCAGCGCCTGGGTGTGCCGACGCTCAACTTCGCCTTCATCGGACGCTGGATCGGCCATCTCGGCCACGGGCAGTGGCGCCACGAGGCCATCGCCAAGTCGCCCGCGGTCACTGGCGAGCGAGCGCTGGGCTGGGCGTTTCACTACGTCGTGGGGATCGTCTTCGCCGCATTGCTCGTGGCGCTGCAAGGTGCGGCGTGGACGTCGAGCCCGAGCCTGCTGCCGGCGCTGGGCCTGGGCCTGGCGACGGTGGTGATGCCCCTGTTCGTGATGCAGCCGGCCATGGGCGCCGGTATCGCGTCGTCGAAGACGGCCACGCCCTGGCGCAACCGGGCGCGCAGCGCGGTCAACCACCTGGTCTTCGGCGCGGGGTTGTACCTGGCCGCGGCAGCGCTGGCGCGATGGTCGCACTGACGGCGCGCCGCCGACCCTCGACAACAACCGATCTGAAACTCGACTGGAGCCAACCCAACATGAAGCGTCTTGCCATCGTCTACCACAGTGGCCACGGCCACACCGAACACATCGCCGGTCACGTCGCCGCCGGCGCGCGCTCGATCGTGGGCACGCAGGTGCGCATGCTCAAGGCCGAAGACGTCGCGCCCGATCCGTCGCAACTGGTCGCGTGCGACGGTTTGATCTTCGGCTCGCCGACCTACCTGGGCGGCGTGTCGGCGCCCTTCAAGTCGTTCATGGACGCCACCGGCCGGATGTGGCGTCTGCAGCAGCTCAAGGGCAAGCTCGCCGCCGGGTTCACGGTGTCGTCGCTGCCCGCCGGGGACAAGCAATCGACCCTGCTGTCGATGTTCGTCTTCGCGATGCAGCACGGCATGGTGTGGATCGGCAACCCGATCCTGCCCGAGCAGCACGCCGGTGTCCCGTATGAGCAGGCGGCCAACCGGCTCGGCTCGTGGTCGGGTCTGATGGCGCAGGCCGGGCATGCCGCGCCCGCCGACGCGTTTGCCGCAGGCGACATCAAGACGGCGCGCCTGTTCGGCGAGAACATCGCGCGGGCGTTGCAGCGCATCTCGGTGGACGATCCAGTCGTCGCGCCACTGGAGACGACAACATGATCCCGGCCCGCTTTGCTCCCATGCTGTTCGGCCTGATCCTCTCTGGCTTGATGTCGTTCGTGGTGTCGGGCATCGCCACGCTGCGCGCAGTTGGCATGGGAGCGGGATTCGCCGATGTCTGGGTGAATGCCTGGTTGACGGCCTGGTTGTTCGCGTTCCCGATCGTGCTGTTCGCTGCGCCGCTCACGCGTCGCCTGGTGGCTCGCATGACCCGGCAGGCTTGACTCGAGGCTCCCATTTCGCTGCGTCCGCGCGCAGGGCTCGAAAACCCTGTTGGTCGCCGGCGCGAGGACCCCTACGATGCGGCCGCCCTAAGTAGCGAGACGAAAGGCGAGCGCATGAAGTGGTTGACGAGCGCAGCGGTGGCGTGTCTGGTCGCATCGGGCTTCATGGTGTCCGCCGTGGCGCAGACGCCGCTCGAGCGCGGCCGCTATCTCATGCAGGCCGTGGCGGCCTGCGGCAACTGCCACACGCCGCAAGACCGCAACGGCCCCAAGCCGGGCATGGAGCTGGCCGGCGGCCTGCCGTTCGACGAACCCGGCTTCAAGGCGTACGCCAGCAACATCACCCCCGACGCCCAGACCGGCATCGGGCGTTGGACTGACGCGCAGATCGTCACCGCCATCCGCGAGGGTAAGCGCCCCGACGGTTCACTGATCGGCCCGCCGATGCCGTTCGGCCAATACCGCGGCATCTCCGATCGCGATGCGGCCGCGATCGTGGCCTACCTGCGCAGCGTGCCCCCGGTGAAGAACGCGGTGCCCCGATCCGATTACTCGAAGATCAAGCTGCCGCCGGCCTGGGGCCCGCCGGTGGGCACGGTGGCCGAGGTGCCACGCGGCGACTCGGTGGCCTACGGCCGCTACATTGCCGGCCCGCTGGCGCATTGCATCGAATGCCATTCCACACCCGGGCCCGACGGTGCGCCCGACGTCGCCAACAAGCTCGGTGGCGGCGGTGCGAAGTTCCCGGGGCCGTGGGGCGAGAGCGTCGCGTCGAACATCACGCCCACCGGCCTGGCGCACTACAGCGACGCGCAACTGAAGACGATCATCACCACCGGCGTGCGCCCCGATGGCACGCGCCTGAAGCCGCCGATGGGCGTGCCGTACTACGCCCGCATGAGCGCGGCGGATCAGTCGGCGCTGGTGGCCTATCTGCGCAGCCTGCCGCGCAGGTAGCGCGCAAGTCCAGGTCGGAGCGCCGCGTCGGCGACGCCCCTCAGCCTTCGGGCCGGTACCAGCGCGGGAAATACGCCTTCACCTGCGGCCCCGACGCCTTCAGCGCATGGCAGCCGTCGATGCTGAAGGGCTTGTCCTGCGCGTTCTCGGTCATCACCTCCCACAGCGCCTGCAGCGCGGCGCTGCCCATCACGCCGGCGAGTTCGTTCATGTGGGTGCAGCCGGCGGTGCGGCCGAACAGCTGGCGGATCGCATCGCGGTAGCCGCGGCCGATGCGCACGCCGGCGAGCCGGCTGTAGTCGGGCGCGATGGTGCCGCAGGCGGCGCCGTACGGTCCGGCGTCGGTGGCGGCTTGAGCGCTGACGATGGTGGCCGTGCGGTCGACCGTGAAACGCAGCCACATCGAGTGCATCGCCTCGCCGGCGGGCAGCAGGCCGCCGGCGCAGGGCACGGGGTGGGGCCAGGCGTCGGTGAGGTGGCCTTCGATGTCCCAGAGCCCGTCGCTGCGCGCATAGGCGCGCACGGTGATGGATCGCTGGTGCGAGGCCTCGCGGGCGCAGGTGGGTGGGGGCAGTGGCATGGATGTCAGTGAGAGTCAGAAGGCCACACGGTCGGCGCCCTTGAGCTGCAGCAGCGCGCGCGCCTCGTCGGGCGTGGCGACTTCCAGACCGAGGCCTTCGATGATCTGGCGCGCCGCACGTACCTGCTGCGCGTTGGTCTCGGCCAGGCGCCCGGCGCCGAGCCACAGCGAGTCCTCCAGGCCGACGCGCACATTGCCGCCGAGCGACACCGACTGAGCGGCGATCGGCAGCTGGTTGCGGCCGGCGCCGAGCACGCTCCACTGGTACTGGTCGCCGAACAGCCGGTCGGCCGTGCGCTTCATGTGGGCCACGTCCTCCGGGTGCGGGCCGATGCCGCCCAGGATGCCGAACACCGACTGGATGAAGAACGGCGGCTTGACGAGCCCGCGATCGGCGAAGTGGCGCAGCGTGTACAGGTGCCCGATGTCGTAGCACTCGATCTCGAAGCGTGTGTCGTTGGCCGCGCAGGTGTTCAGGATGTTGGCGATGTCGCGGAAGGTGTTCTTGAAGATGCGGTCGTCCGACCCTTCCAGGTAAGGCCGCTCCCAGTCGAACTTGAACGTCGGGTAACGCGCCAGCATCGGAAAGAGCCCGAAGTTCATCGAGCCCATGTTGAGCGAGGCCACCTCGGGCTTGAAGTGCGCGCACGGGCGCAGCCGCTCCTCGACCGTCATCGTCGGTGCGCCGCCGGTGGTGATGTTGATCACCACGTTGCTCGCCGCCTTGATGCGGCGAAGAAAGGGCTCGAACGCCTCGGGCCGCTGGTCGGGCCGGCCGTCGTGCGGATCGCGCGCGTGCAGGTGCACGATCGCCGCGCCGGCCTCGTGCGCACCGATCGCCGCGTCGGCGATCTCGTCGGCCGTGATCGGCAGATGCGGCGACATCGTCGGCGTGTGGATGGCGCCGGTGACGGCGCAGGTGATGATGACCTTGCGTGGGGGCTTGCGGCTCATGGGCGATCCTCTTCGGTGGGCGGTGGCGGCGATGCCGCCGTAGCGTCGTCGTGGCTGGGCTGCGAGCGCTTGTGCGCCGCCAGCGCGGCCAGCCGCTGGTCGCGCTGGCGGCTGCGCTCGGCGATCTGCTCGGGCGTGGGCGCGCGGCCCCAGGTGTCGACCACCTTCTGCCAGGCCGCGTCGGTCCACACCGCGGGTGTCGGCGGATCGGCGAGGTAGCGGCGGAACCAGTCGACGTAGCGCCGGCAGTAGTCCGCCATGCCACCCGGCGCATTGAGCTCGATCGTCTCGAAGGGTCCCATCAGGGCCCAGCGCAGGCCCAGGCCGTCGGCGATGGTGTGGTCGAGGTCCTGCGGGCTGACGACGCCGTCCTGCACCAGGCGGAACGCCTCGGTCAGCAGCGCCACCTGCAGACGGTTCAGCACGAAGCCATCGATCTCGCGGCGCACGTCGATCGGCACCTGGCCCACCCGGCGCAGGATGTCGATGGCGCGCGCCTTCACGGCCGGGTCGGTCCACGGCGCGCCGCACACTTCGACCACCGGCACCAGGTGCGGCGGGTTCACCGGGTGGGCCACCAGGCAGCGCGCGCGTCCGGGCAGCTGCTCGGTGAAACGCGAGGCCACCAGCGCAGAGGTCGACGAGGCCAGCACCGTGGCACGGCCTGCCAGTGCGTCGAGCTGCGCGAAGACGGCGATCTTGGTGTCCAGCTGCTCCGGGCCGCTTTCCTGCACGTAGGCGGCGCCGGCCACGGCCGCTTCGATCGAATCCACCACGCGCACGCGCCGCGCGGCGGCCGATGCATCGGCCAGCAGTCCGTGGCTCGCCGCGTCGCGCAGCGACTGCTCCACCCGTGGCAGCGCGGCGTCGCGCTGCGCCGCCGACGGATCCCACACCTGCACGCGCCAGCCGGCGCGCGCGAACACGTGCGCCCAGGCGGAGCCGATCAGCCCCGCCCCGATCACCGCCACTGTGTCAGTGCTTGCCACCGGGCGATTGTCGGTGGCGGCCGCGTCCGGCGCCGTCATCGCTCAGCGCGTCAGGCCGGGCAGCCACAGCGAGATCGCCGGTATGTAGGTCACCAGCAGCAGCGCCACGCACATCGCGCCGTAGAACGGCCATAGCTCGCGCGAGACCTGCTCCATCGTGACCTTGCCGATGGCGCAGCCGACGAACAGCGTCGGCCCCACCGGCGGCGTGATCAGGCCGATGCCGAGGTTGAGGATCATGATCATGCCGAAATGCACCGGGTCGATGCCCAGCTTGGTGATCACCGGCATGAAGATCGGCGTGCAAATCAGCAGCATCGGCGCCACGTCCATGAACGTGCCCAGCACCAGCAGCAGGATGTTCACCAGCAGCAGGAACACGTACTTGTTGTCCGACAGGCCGAGGAACAGCTGCGTCACCTTGGCCGGGATCTGCAGGATCGCCATCATGTAGCCGAAGGCCACCGAGAAGCCGATCAGCATCATCACCATCGCCACCGTCTTCACCACGCGGTGCACCAGGTGCGGCAGGTCGCGCCACTTGTAGTCGCGATAGACGAACAGCGTCACCGCGAACGCATAGACACAGGCCACCGCGGCCGACTCGGTGGGCGTGAACACGCCGCTCAGGATGCCGCCCATGATGATGACCACGGTGACGAGGCCCCACAGCGCCTCACGCACGATCTTCGGCACCTCGGCCAGCTTGATGGGCTCGCCGCGCGGCAGATTGCGCCGGCGCGCCGTCCAGGCCACCAGGCCGATCAGGCACAGGCCGAACAGCAGCCCGGGAAAGATGCCGGCGAGGAACAGATGCGCCACCGAGATCGTGCCGCCGGCGGCCAGCGAGTAGATGACGGCGTTGTGCGACGGCGGGATCAGGAGCGCCTGCACCGAGCCGCAGATGGTGACGTTGGTCGCGTACACGCGCGTGTAGCCGGCCTTGGCCATCTGCGGAATCATCACCGAGCCGATCGACGCGGTGTCGGCCACCGACGAGCCCGAGATGCAGCCGAACAGGCTGCTGGCCAGGATGTTCACGTAGGCCAGGCCGCCGCGGATGGCGCCGACGAACACGCGCGCCAGGTTGATCAGCCGCGCGGCCATGCCGCCCTCGGCCATGATGGCGCCGGCCAGCACGAAGAAGGGAATCGCCAGCAGCGCGAAATCGTCGGTGCCGTCCGAGATCTTGAGGATCACCGCCTCGAGCGGGATGTCGACCCAGAACGCGGCGATCAACGCCGCCAGGCCGAGCCCGTAGGCGACCGGCACGCCGAGCGCGCAGAGCAGGGCGAACGAACCGAGCAGGATGAGGGCGTCCATGGCTACTCCAGCTCGGTGGGTTGATCGGTGTACATGATCGATGTGCGCGGCGGCGGGCCGACCCACAGCCGCTCGAACAGGAACAGCAGCGTCAGCGCGCCGGCGATCGGGATCGGCAGGTAGACGATGCCCTGCTTGAGGCTCGGAAACTCCGCCATCGTCTGGAACCAGGTGATGTGGCACAGGTGGGCGCCGTAGCCCAGCATGAACGCGGCCGTCAGCCCGACGCAGGCGTCGACGCCCCACAGCATCAGGCGGCGGACCTGCGGCTTCACGGCATTGAGCAGGGCCTCGACCGCGATGTGCACGTTGGCGCGGTAGATCGCCGCACCGCCGAGGAACGAGAACATCACCATCATCACCACCGCCGCGGGCTCGGGCCACGACAGCGGCTGGTTCATCACGTAGCGCATGAACACGCCGATCGGAATGATCAGCGTGATCACCACCAGCGCGGCGCCGGAGATGACGATGCAGGCGATGTAGGTCCACTCCATCGCCTGCGCGAAGCGTTGTCTTGCATCCATGCGCGGGCTCCCCCCTGCGGCCGGGTCACGGCAGGGCGGGCGACGCCAGCGGCCGCCCGTCGCTGCAGGCCATGCTCTACTTCGTATCCTGGATGCGCTTGAGCAGTGCGGCGTACTTGCTGCCGTACTTGTCGCGGATCGGCTGCGTGGCGGCGTAGAAGGCCGCCTTGTCGGCCTCGACGAACTGCACGCCGGCGGCCTTGAGCTTGGTGGTGGCGTCGGCGACGTAGGCGTCCCACAGCGTGCGCTGCTCGAGCTGCGCCTCGCGCGAGACCTTGCGCACCAGCTCCTGGTCTTCCTTGGACAGCGCGTCCCAGGTGCGCCTGGAGAAGACGAAGATCTCCGGGATGATCAGGTGGCCGGTCAGGCTGTACACCTTGCTCACGGTGTAGTGGTTCTGCGCCAGCAGGGTGGGCGGGTTGTTCTCGGCGCCGTCGACCACGCCGGTCTGCAGCGCGCCGAACAGCTCGTTGAAGCCCATCGCGACGCCGTTGCCGCCCATCGCGTTCATGGTTTCCACGAACAGCGGGTTGCCCATCATGCGGATCTTCATGCCCTTCAGGTCGGCCGGCTTGGCCACGGGCTTGTTGGCGTACACGTTGCGGGTGCCGGCGTCCATCCAGCCCAGCACCACCAGGCGCGACTGCGGGCTGGCGGTCACGCGGTCGAGCAGCTCCTGGCCGATCGGACCGTCGATCACCTTGCGCATGTGGGCCTCGTCGCGGAAGATGAACGGCAGGTTGAAGACGTTGAGGTCGTCGACCACCGGTCCCATCGCGCCGACCGAGATGCGCGCGATCTGCAGCGCGCCGACCTGGGCCTGCTCGATCATCTCTTTCTCGCCGCCGAGCTGCATCGACGGGTACATCTGGATCTTGATGCGGCCGTTGGTGGCCGTCTCCAGCTTCTTGCCCATGCGCTGGATCGCCTCCACCGTGGGATAACCCAGCGGGTGCACGTCGGAGGCCTTCCAGACGGTCTGTGCCTGCGCCGTGAGCGGCAGGCTGGCGCAGGCGGCCAGCGCAGCCGCGGTGGCGATCAGGAATCGGCGGGTCGGGGTCATGATGTCTCCTTGGTTATGGGTCGGTCCTGGCGTGAAAGCTGCCACTGCTCGATCAGTGTGCCGAGATAACTCGTCACCGCAGGCCGGGCGAGCAAGTCCTGCATCGACCCGGCCATGTCGAGTCGACTGATGCCGGTGCCGTCCTTCTGCACGAAAACGAAGCGTTCGCAGGCCTGTTCCAGAATGTCCAGGTGGACCGGTTCGTTCGGGTGCAGGCACAGGAACACCAGTTTGCCAGCTTCGCGCAGGCGCCGGAAGAAGTCCAGCATGAAGCCGATGTAGCCGTCCTGCGTGTTGAACTGCGGTTCGTCGAACAGGTGCACCATCGCTTCGGGTGTGCGCGCCGTCTCGAGCATGAAGGGCGGCCGCGTGCGGCGGAAGCGCCGCAGCTGGTACGACTGGTGGTAGTGCAGCGCGAGGCGGTCGCGTTGATCGTAGCGCACGCGGTGGATGTCCTGGCCGGCGACGAGCACGCGCCCGTCGCTCGGCTCGTTGCCGCCGGTGACCAGCTCGAACAGCGTGGTCTTGCCGGCGCCGTTGGCACCCATCACGCCGATCACGCCGGGTTCGTCGATGCGGAAGTCCGCATGCAGCTCGAAGGTCGTGCGGCGTTGCGGCCAGCCGCGCCGGTAGCACTTGACCAGATCGTGGACCTGCAGCAGCGGCGTGCCCATTCAGATCCCCAGCCACTGGCGCCGCAGCGCCGCATCGTCGCGCATCGCGCGGGCATCGCACTCGTGCACGATGGTGCCGGCGTGCATCACGGCCACGCGGTCGGCCACGCCCAGTGCGCAGGCCACGTTCTGCTCCACCAGCACCACGGCGACGCCTTCGCCGCGCAGGCGCTCGACCGTGCGCATGACGTCCTGCACCACCTTGGGCGCCAGGCCCTGGCTCGGCTCGTCGAGCAGCACCAGGCCCGGCGCACCCATCAGCACACGCGAGATCGCCACCATCTGCATCTCGCCGCCGGAGAGGTTCTCGCACTCGCGCGGCATCAGGTACTCGAGCGCGGAGAAGAGCGCGAAGCACTCGCTCAGCGACCAGGCCCGAAAGCGCGTCCGCTTGCGCGCGATCTCGAGGTTGCGCGCCACCGTCAGGCTGGGGAAGACGCGCCGGTCGTCCGGCACCCAGCCCACGCCGCGTGCGGCGATGCGATGCGTGGGCTCGTGCGTGATGTCGCGGCCGTCGAAGGCGATCGTGCCGCGGCGGGCCGGCGTGAGGCCCAGGATCGAGCGCAGCGTGGTGGTCTTGCCGGCGCCGTTGGGCCCGAGCAGCGCCAGCACCTCGCCGGGCCGCACCGACAGCGACGCACCGAACAGCACCTGGGTCTCGCCGTAGAACGTGTCGATGCGCTGCACCGCCAGCAGCGGGGCCATCGCGGCCTGCGGCACGGCACTCATGACGAAAGGCCACCCAGGCTGGAGCGCTGGACCCACGGGTTCTGCCGTAGCGCGGCAGGCGTGCCTTCGGCGATGACCTGGCCCCAGTGGATGACCGACACCCGATCGGCCAGGCTGAACAGGAATCGCATGTCGTGCTCGATGATCACGATCGCGAGGTGCCGCTTCAACGACTCGACCAGCTCGCGCAGCCGCGCGGTGCCTTCGGTGCCCAGGCCCGCGGTGGGTTCGTCGAGAAACAGCATCTGCGGCTGCGCCGCGAGCGCCACGCCGATCTCCAGTGCGCGCCGTTCGCCGTACGACAGGCTGCGCGACGGCACGTGCTCCTTGCCGGCCAGCCCCACGCGCTGCAGGATCGTCGCCGCCTCGTCGTAGGCCGATGCGTGCCGGCCGAGATCGCGCCACATCGACCAGCCCCGCGAACGCACGCACGGCAACGCAATCACCACGTTGTCGATCGCGGTGTATTCGTCGAACAGGTTCATGATCTGGAACGAGCGCGAGATGCCGCGGCGAGCCACCTGGCGCGGTGCGAAGCCCGTGATGTCCTCGCCGTCGAACACCACCTGGCCGCGGTCGGGCTTGTAGCGGCCCGTCAGCACGTTGAAGCAGGTCGTCTTGCCGGCACCGTTGGGCCCCATGATGCCGCGCAGCTCGCCGTGCATGACGGTGAGCGATACGTCTTCCAGCACCACCTGGTCGCCAAAGCGCTTGTGCAGCCGCCGGGCTTCGAACAGCGCCATCGTCAGGCCTCGCGCTCGGTGGTGGTGGCGGCGCGGGTGCCGCGGGCGACCACGGCGGCCCGCCATCGCCGCTGCCAGGCCTGCCAGACACCTGCGATGCCTTCCGGCTGGAACAGCACCACGGCCATGAACAGCAGGCCGTACCAGAGTAGCCAGGCCTCGGTATACGCGCCCAGCAGGTCGCGCGCCAGGATGAACACCGCCGCGCCGATGACCGGGCCCCAGAAGCTGACCAGCCCGCCACCGATCAGCACCATCATGACCACGAAGCCCGAGTTGTGCAGGCTCATCACGTTGGGGTAGGCCGAGTTCTGCGCCATCGCGAACAGGCTGCCGGCCAGGCCCGACAGGGCGGCCGACAGCACGAAGGCCGAGCACTTGTAGAGCCAGACGTTGTAGCCGACGAATGCGGCGCGCATCTCGTTCTGCTTGATGGCGCGCAGCACGCGGCCCCACGGTGAATGGACCAGGCGCCAGAGGAAGACCAGCACGAGGGCGAACACCGTCAGGACAAACCAGTAGAACGACTCGTTGCTCGTCAGCGACCAGCTCGACTCGCCCAGCCGCAGCGCGGGACGGGCGATCTTCTGCAGGCCGTCCTCGCCGCCGGTGACCGAGTGCCACTTGATCGCGACGAACCACATGACCTGCCCGAACGCGATCGTCAGCAGCGCGTAGTAGATGCCGCGCCGGTGCGAGATGAAGGCGGCGACCACCGCGCCGACCGCCGCCGCGCACAGCGCCGAGCCGAGCACGCCGTCGCCGAGGCCGGCGCCGGCGCGCTGCTGCAGCAGGCCGAACGCATAGGCACCGACGCCGAAGTAGGCGCCGTGCCCGAACGACGGCATGCCACCGTGGCCGAGCAGCAGGTTGTGCGCCAGCGCGAACATCATCCAGATCACGATCTCCACCGCCACGTACGGGTAGAGACCGACCGACTGCAGCCACAGCGGCGCGCTCGCCAGCACGGCGAGAGTGACGAGCAGGGGCGCGGTGACGAGCGGAGCGGTCGGCGGGCGATGCGGCATGGGAATCGGGCGACGCACGGACGGCAGCCGCCGGAATGAGAATGTCCATTCTCGTATTGCGACTGTCAAGCATGTTTGTTCTAATGTCGCCGCGAGAGACACCGATGAAGCCGGCTTCCACCTACGAAGAATTCGCCGACGCGCTGGGGGCGGCCTATGCCGACCTGTCGCCTCAGCAACGCGTGATCGCGCAGTTCGTGGTCGAACACCCCGACGACTTCGCGCTCGGCACGGCGGCCACGGTGGCCGAGGCGGCCGGCGTGCAGCCGTCGGCGCTGGTTCGTTTTGCCAACGCGATGAAGTTCGCCGGCTTCACCGACCTGCAGCGACTGTTCCGCGACCGGCTGCGGCAGCAGGCCGGCACCTACCGCGAACGCATCGGCGCCATGAAGTCGCCCACGGCCGGCCGCCAGGATGCGACGCAGCTGCTGTCGTCGTTCGTCGAGCTGGGCATATCGGAGCTGCACCGCCTCGAGCAGCGAGTGCCCGACGCGGCGCTGCAGCAGGCCGCACGGATGCTGTGCGCCGCGCATCGTGTGCACCTGCTGGCGCAACGGCGCGCGTTTCCGGTGGCCGCCTACCTGGCCTATGCGCTCGGCCAGCTCGACCTGCCGGTGCAGCTGCACGACGGCGTCGGCGGCATGCTCGGCGAATCGCTGCGGCTGATCGGCACCGACGAGTTGCTGCTGGTGACCAGCTTCAAGGACTATTCGGCCGAGGTGGTCGAGGCTGCGCTGATGGCCAGGGAGCGCGGTGTGCAGGTGATCGCGATCACCGACGTCGCGCTGTCGCCGCTCAAGCCCGCCGCGCACGTGTGCCTGGAGATCGGCGCCGGTGCGCCGTCGCCGGTGCGCTCGCTGGTGGCGCCGATGTGCCTGGCGCAGACGCTGGTGGTGTGCGCCGGTCAATGCCTGGTCGATCCCCGGCCCAAGCGCAGGAGGCCGCGTTGAACACGCATGCCGATTCAGCGCCTGCAGGCACCGACGACCTCGACGTGATCTGCATCGGCCGCGCCGCGGTCGATCTGTACGGCGAGCAGATCGGCGGCCGGCTGGAGGACATGCGCACCTTCGCCAAGTACGTCGGCGGCTCGCCGACCAACACCGCGATCGGCGCCTCGCGCCTGGGCCTGCGCGCCGGCCTGCTCAGTCGCGTGGGCGACGAACACAACGGCCGCTTCGTGCGCGAGACGCTGCAGGCCGAGGGTGTGGACGTCAGCTGTCTGCGCACCGATCCGTCGCGCCTGACCGCATTGGTGTTCCTCGGCATCAAGGACCCGCAGACCTTTCCGCTGATCTTCTACCGCGATCACTGCGCCGACATGGCGATCACCGTCGACGACATCGATCCCGACTACCTGTCGCGAGCCCGTGCCGTGCTGATCAGCGGCACGCACCTCTCGCACCCCGATACGCGGGCGGCCTGCATCAAGGCGATGTCGATCGCGCGCAGCCGCGGCAGGCGTGTGGTGCTCGACATCGACTACCGCCCGGTGCTGTGGGGCCTCACCGCCCCGGGCCTCGGCGAGCAGCGCTACGTGGCGTCGGCCGCCGTCACCGCACAACTGCAGGAGGTGCTGCAGGCTTGCGACCTCATCGTCGGCACCGAGGAGGAGATCCACATCGCCGGCGGCAGCACCGACACCGGTGCGGCGCTGCGTGCGATCCGGGCCGTCAGCCGCGCCCTCATCGTGATGAAGCGCGGCCCGATGGGCTGCATCGCCTACGAGGGCGCGATTCCCGAGCGGCTCGAGCAGGGCGTGGTCGGCGCCGGCTTTCCGGTCGACGTATTCAACGTGCTGGGCGCCGGCGATGCGTTCATGGCCGGGCTGCTGCGCGGTTGGGTGCGCGGCCGACCGCTGGCGCAGGCGCTGCGTTATGCCAACGCATGCGGCGCGATCGTCGTGTCGCGGCACGGCTGCGCGCCGGCGATGCCCACCTGGGAGGAGCTGTCCTATTTCTTCGAGCACCGGCAGGGCATCACGCACCTGCATGGCGACGAGGGCCTCGAGCACGTGCACCGCGCCACCGCCCGACGTCCGACGCCGGCGTCGCTGGTGGTGCTGGCGTTCGACCATCGCAGCCAGCTCGAGGAGCTGGCGTCGCGTTTCGGAGCCGATGCCGGTCGGATCGCCCGCTTCAAGGGCCTGGTGGCGCAGGCCGCCGAGCAGGGCTACGCGGTCGAGCGCAACCTGCTGGCTGCCACTCATCCCGGCGAAGTGCCGGCTGCGGGCATCATCGTCGACGCCCGTCATGGCACGCAGGTGCTGCATCGTTTCACCGGGCGGGGCATGTGGATCGCGCGGCCGGTCGAGGCGCCGGGGTCGCGGCCGCTCGCCTTCGAGGCCGGCGCCAACGTGGGGCTCGAGCTGACGGACTGGCCGACCGAGCAGGTCGTCAAGTGCCTGGTCCTCCATCATCCGGATGACGAGCCGTCGATCGCGGCGCGCCAGATCCAGAGCGTGGGCGATCTGTATCGCGCGTGCCAGCGCACCGGCCACGAACTGCTGCTGGAAGTGATACCCCCGCGGCAGATGGAGCAGGGCCCGTTGACCATCGTGCGGGCCGTCGAGCAGTTCTACCAATGCGGCGTGCGCCCCGAGTGGTGGAAGCTGCCGCCGCTGACCGAGGCTGCCTGGCAGGCGCTGTCGCGCTGCATCGCCCAGCACGACCGCTGGTGTCGTGGTGTGCTGCTGCTGGGCCTGGAAGCGAGCGAAGAGCAGCTGTGGCAGGCCTTCTGCGACGCGGCCCGGCAGCCGCTTTGCAAGGGCTTTGCGGTCGGCCGCACGCTGTTCAACGCGGCGGCGCAGGCGTGGTTCGAGGGCGTCCTCGACGATGCCGGCGTGGTGGCTGATGTGGCCGCCCGCTACCAGCGCCTGATCCGCATGTGGGTCCAGGCGCGATTGCTGCGGCCTCCGGCGGCGGACACCGCCGCACGGCACATGACCACGGGACAGAACACATGAATCGCTGCCGACGGCCACGAATCTCGGACTCGGCGATCGGTTCGTCGCATCGACCGTTCGAAGCGCAGGAGACGCTGAACGGCGTGCAGATCGTTCCGCGCTGACGGAACACCACACCACGGGCGCCGGATCGCCCTGCATCACAGGAGACACCGCATGACTGACGACCTCACAACCCCCGCTGCGCAGACGCAACCCGAGCGGCGTCGCTTCGTGAGCGCCATGGCGGCCGCGCTGGCCGGCGGCAGCAGCTTCTTCGGACCGTGGGCCACCCACCGCGTCTGGGCCCAGAGCGCGGCACCCAAGCCGCTGGTGATCGGCCTGACGATGGATGCGAGCGGCCAGTACGCCGCCAGCGGCGGCGAGGAGCGCCTGGGCGCGATGATGGCCATCAAGGAGTTCAACGAAAAGGGCGGCGTGCTCGGCCGTCCAATCGAGGCCATCCACATGGACACCGAGACGACGCCGGCCACCGGCTCGCGGGTGGCCGAGCGCATGATCAGCCGCAACGAGGCGGCGTTCCTGATCGGCGCGGTGCACTCGGGCGTGGCCAATGCGATCTCGCAGGTGGCGCAGAAGTACGGCTGCATCTTCTTCAACACCAACTCGAGCTCACCCACCGAGATCGGCAAGGACTGCCACCGCACCAAGTTCGTGTGGGACGGCAACGGCACCAACTTCGCGCTGGCCACCGTGCGCAACACCTTGAAGACAGCAGGGCGCGACTGGGTGCTGATGACCAACGACTACGTGTGGGGCCACAACACCTCGAAGGCGACGCGCGCGATCCTCGAGGCCAACGGCGGCAAGGTGATCGACGAACTGCTGGTGCCGCAGAACACGCGCGACTTCTCGGCCTACCTGCTGAAGCTGCAGCAGCTCAAGCCCCAGGCGGTGGCCACCGCGATCGGCGGCGACGACATCAAGGCGCTGCGCCAGCAGGTCGTGCAGCTCGGCCTGCACAAGAAGGCGGCGTGGATCAACAACCAGCAGGACTGGCCCGATGTCTACGGCCTCGGGCCGGAGCAGATCTTCGGCGTGTTCGGCACCACCTGGTACTACCGGCTCGACCTGCCGGGCGTGAAGGAGTTCGTCGCCGCCTACCAGAAGACCTATCCGGGTATGGCGATCGCGGTGCCGGGCAACGTGTACCACAACGGCTACATGGCCACGCGCGAGCTGCTGCGCTGCGTGCAGGAGGCCGGCACGACCAACAACCTGGCGGTGATCAAGAAGCTCGAGGGCCGGAAGATGAGCGCTCGCGACCGGCTGCAGCACCACGACGCGTACATCGACCCGGTGACGCACCACTGCGAGCAGACCATCTACATGGCCAGCTACAACGACGCGCCGGCCGAGAAGACCGACATCTACAAGATCCTCACGCAGACCGAACCGAAGGACGTGGTCGACCCCGACGCGCCGAAATCCTGCAAGCTCGAGAGCTACGAGGCGACGCCGAGCTACGAGCGCTGAACGGCAGGACCCGGCCCGGTCGATGAGCCTGCTGCCGCACCTGTTCAACGGGCTCACGCTCGGGTTGCTGTTCGCCCTGGTCGCGCTCGGCTTCATGCTGATCGTCGGCGTGATGGAGACCATCAACCTGGCGCACGGCTCGCTGTTCGCGCTCGGCATGTACGCGGCGCTGGCGGTGCTGGCGCCGCGCCTGAACTGGCTGCCCGAGTGGCAGGCCGCCTATCTGGGGCTGCCGCTGGGCACGCGCTATGCGCTGGCGCTGTTCATCGCGCCGGTGCTGGTCGGCGCGTTCGGGCTGCTGCTCGAGCTGTGCCTGCGGCGCACCTACGGTCGCGACCCGTTGTACGGCCTGCTGCTGACCTTCGGCGCCGCGCTGGTGATCGAAGAGGCGATCCGCCTGGCGTGGGGTTCCAACGAGCAGCAGCTGGCGCTGCCCGAGGCGCTGTCGGGCGCCATCGTGCTGGGCGACATCCTCTACTCGCGCTATCGCCTGTTCGCCTGCGGCTTCTCGGTGCTGGCCATCGCGGCGCTGTGGCTCTTTCTCGAGAAGACACCCTACGGCGCCATCATCAAGGCCGGCGCGCACGACAGCGAGATGGTGCGCGCGCTCGGCATCCATCTCGGCCGCCTGCGCTCGGCCGTGTTCGCGCTCGGTGTCGCGCTGGCCGCACTGGCCGGCGTGGTGATGGCGCCGATCTGGGGCATCCGCCCCGGCGTCGGCGTCGATGCGGTGGTGCCGGCCTTCCTGGTCATCGTGCTGGGCGGCGTCGGCTCGCTGTGGGGCGCGGTGGCCGCGGGGCTGATGGTCGGCATGGTCGTCGGCCTGTCGGGCGCCTTCGCGTCGGAGTGGTCGATGCTGTCGATGTACCTGCTGTTCATCGCGGTGATCACGTTTCGTGCACGCGGCCTGTTCGGGCGCAAGAGCATCCTGGACAACTGAATGAGAGTGCCCGAGCCGTTCGCCCCCCTGTCGTTCTCGCTCGCCGACCGCGTGGCCTTCGTGCCGGGCGGGTACGGTGACATCGGTCGCGCGGTGGCCTGGCAGCTGGCGCAGGCCGGCGCTGCGGTCGCGGTGGCCGGGCGCGATGCCGCC
Organism: Burkholderiaceae bacterium; assembly: GCA_044222685.1. Classification (GTDB taxonomy): domain Bacteria; phylum Pseudomonadota; class Gammaproteobacteria; order Burkholderiales; family Burkholderiaceae_C; genus JAEUPI01. The sequence goes on along the minus strand of JBGAMU010000004.1, from coordinate 58,669 downwards.
AAGGCCGAGTCGCTCGCGGCGGAGCTGGCCGGCGCCGGCCATCGCGCGCTGGGGCTGGCCATGGACATGAAGGACACGGCGCAGATCCGCGCCGCCACCGAACGCGTGGCCACGCATTTCGGCGCGCTCGATCTGCTGGTCAACTGCGTCGGCATGCAGCGCGAGCAACGCATCGCCGACGTGACCGAAGAGGCCTTCGACGAAGTCGTGCAGGTCAACCTGCGCGCGGCGATGTTCCTGGCGCAGGCCGTTGCGCGCTGGCAGATCGCCGCAGTCGCGGCCGGACGCGCGCCGGGCCGGCAGATCCATGTGCTGTCGGTGCGGGCCCAGCTCGGCATGCGCGATCGTGGTTATTCGGCCTATTGCGCCTCCAAGGGCGCGCTGGTGCTGCTGATCCGGCAGCATGCGGTGGAGCTGTGCCAGCACGGCATCACGGTCAACGGTGTCGCGCCGACGGTGGTGCGCGGCGAGATGGGTCGCCACTGGCTGGCCGATCCGCAGGTGCGCGAGCGGCTGTTGCAGCGCATCCCGCTCGGGCGCGTGGCCGAGCCCGAGGACGTGGCGGGTCCGGTGCACTTCCTGTGCAGCGCGGCGGCGAGCTTCGTCACCGGCCAGGTCGTCTATGTCGATGGCGGCCTGACCGCCACGCAGTAGAGCGCTTCACGCAGCACGAGAGCGCGCACAACCTCGTCGACTGCGAGCAAAACTGCCGCGACCCGCCGATCCCTCGCCGCAGGTCGTTGACGCGGTCCCCGGGGCACGGCCACATTGGCCGATCATCGGCGGCATCGAATCGAGATCGTGGTCATGAACACCAGGAACCTGTGGTCGACGGGGCTGGCCCTGCTGCTGGCCTGGCAGACGGTCGCTGCCGGCGCCACCGGGCCGGCCGTGGAGTCCGGCGCCGACGCCGCGAGCGCCGTGCGGCGCGGCAACGTGTTGTCGTTGCGCAAGCCGAATCCGGTGGCGCCGGATCATCGCGGGGCCATCCAGCCGTTCGTCCGCGCGGCCGCGGCCGGCGACCTGGCCGCCGTGGTGAACGCCTTCGACGAGGTGCCGGTGCGCGTCAACGGAGCGACCGCGATCGAACAGTTCGCGGCCAACGAGGTGTTGCCGTTCTTCCTCGATGCCGCCCGGCTGGGCGATGCGATCCGCGTCACGCCCGCCACCTTCGAGGACGGCTCGGAGGGCCACATGGCCTACACCTACGTCGTGACGGCCAAGGGCGAGGCCCGGCCGTTCGTGATCGCCTGGCGCGCGGCGGCGGGATCCTTGCGCGTCATGGACGTGCAACTCGGCCGCTGCGTGAAGGATCGCCACCCGGTCTCGCCCGGCCACTGCGACCGCTGACGGTCGTTGACCGCCGTCAAGACCCTACAGGCGGCATGCCCGCAGCATTCGCAGCCATGAATCCATTCGTCCTCCTGCTGGACCAATCCAGCGCGCTGTCGGCCCACGTCGGCTCCCTGGCCAACCTGCAGAGCCGGGTCTGCCTGCAACTGAGCAAACCTCCGCGTGTCGCGCCCGATGAATACGCGGCGCTCTACGACGCGCAGATCGATGCGCAGGAGAGCGCCAAGGCCGACCGCGCCAGCGGTCAGGCAGGCGCGCAGCGGTCGCGCGCCCGGGCGCAATAGCTCTCACGGTCAATGAGCCGGCGCTGATGCGCAGCCACCGCAGCAGCGTGGCGTAGCCCCGTTCGCGCCGCGGCAGCCGGCGGCCGTGCACGACGCACGCCAACTATCGCGCAACCCATGCCGGTTACACCGGCGCTGCACTCGAGAGTCGTGCCGACCGGCCGACAACCCATTCAGGGCAATCGGAGCAGCGAATGAACTGGGTTCGTGGCGTCACGCTGGTGGGGGCCTGCGTCGGCCTGTGTGGCATTGTGCACGCGGAGATCGTGCCGCGGTCGATCATGCGCACGGCCGTCGATACCAGCGCCGCTCCGACCGATGCGGTGGCCAAGCCGTGGCCGTCGCCGGCACAGCAGTTGACCGTGCAGCTGCCCGGCATGAGCCACCACTTCGACGGGCCGGTGGACGAGGACGGCCACGCGCTGCCCGATCGCCGGTTCAACGAACGCAACTGGGGCATCGGCGTGCAGCTCGAGCGCAGCCTGGGCGACGACTGGGCCGGCTGGGTCGGCAAGACGGCGTTCGGCGTCATGAAGGACAGCCTCGATGCGATGGGCGGCTACGCCGGCCACACCTGGCAGAAGCGTCTGGTCGATGACGTGCGTTACAGCGTCGACGCCGGCGCGGGCGCGTTCATCTTCTACCGCACGCTGCGCTTCGACGGCCAGCACGTGCTGGTGCCCGCGGCGCTGCCGGTGCTGTCGGCGACGCACAAGCGCTGGAGCCTGGGCATCAACGTCGTCGCGGTGCCGCGCGTGAAGCTGCCCGACGGCACGATGCCGGGCGTGGTCTACGCGCAGTTCACCAAGGGCTACTAGCACAGCACGGGATTACGCGTCGCGGTAGCCTTCGGTCCATCGTCGCACCGGAGTCGACATGGCGCTTCACCGCAGATCGCAGGACACCGCCCCGGAACAGTGGCAGGTCGACGTCGGCGACGCCGACGTGGCCCTGCTGGACGTGCCACCGGCGCTCGGGCGCGTGCGGCGTTTTCAAGTCGACGTGCGCTTCGAGGTGCAGTGCCCTGCCGACGCGCAGGGCGCCTGGCACGGCATGACCGTCGAGATCGATGGCCGCCAGGCCTGGTCGCGACAGATTGCCACCCACAACCCGGGGCAGACCGACAGCCTGGACTATCAACAGCGCGTCGACGTGGCCGAGAGTGCAGGGCTGCGTGTGCGCGCCGTCTCCCGCGTGCAGGGTGCCTTGCGCCGACGGTTGCGCATCGAGGCGGTCGAAGAGCGCTGAACGATTTCGCCTGCGGCCTGCGATCGTAGGGGCGACGTCAGGGCGCCACGGCGTGCTGGAACGCGAGCAGGGCGTGGTGCAGCCGGCGGGCCGCTCGCAGGTCGGGGCAATACAGCACCAGCGAGCTGGCGCGCTGCGGCAGCGCCGACAGCGGCACCACGCCGTGCTCGGCGCGGGCCTGCGTCATCACCGCGTCAAACGGGCCGCTCCAGACGCAGGCCACCGAGCGGGTGCAGGTGATCGTCAGCTGGGCCTCGGGGCGATGGTGCCGGCCCGCCGTGCCTTGCTCGGCATAGTCCACGCTCAGGTTGCCGAAGAAGATGCGCACGTCGCGCGAACCGGCCTGGAACGCGATGGTGGGTGGCTCGACACTCGGTTCGATCAGTGCATGCAACCCGTCGTGGCAGTTCTCCAGCGCGGCCTCGATGGTGTCGGCATAGGCGAGCGGCTGCTCGGCGAGCGCCGGTGTCGCCAGCAGGCCGCAGGCGAAGAGGGCCGCACCGAGTGAATTCATCATCCGTCGTTCCGAGCCGATGGCGCAGCTTGCCCGATGACGCGGCGTTCGCCAATGTCCGACGTGAGGGGGTATCCCCTGATCGGGCGTCGGCGTTGTCCGACAGGCAGGCGATGCGCGCCGCCGGCAGGTATTGCCGGCACTGCTGGCGCTGGCTCTGTGGTGGAACGCGGAAAGGTCGTGAGCGAACTGGTGTATACCGTGTCTTCCCTCAACGAAAGCCCACGCATGTCCAATGCCATTGCCGCCCACAAGCACCGCACCCGACTTCACGTGCTGCGCGATCGCGTGAAGCGCGCGTTGCGTGACCAGAAGCGGGGGCTGACGGGCGCCAAGGAGCGCCTGGCAGCGCACCAGGCCAAGCGGGCCGACTACCGCGCCGCGCACCCGGCGCGCATCTACCCCTGAGCAAGCCTTAGGAACGCAACAGCTAGGGCTGCTGCAGCCGCTGCAGCAGCTCCACCGTCGGGAAGCCGTCGGCCGGCAGGCCCACGCTGCGCTGGTATCGGCGCAGGGCATCGCGCGTGGCCGGCCCCATCACGCCGTCGGGGGTGCCGTTGTCGAAGCCACGTGCAGCGAGTGCGGACTGCAGCGCCAGCAGCTGGCTGCGTGACAGCGCCTGCAGGTCGCGTGGCCAGGCGGCCAGCACGGCGGGGCCGCCGGTGATGCGCTGGGCCAGCAGGCCGACCGCCAGCGCATAGGAGATGGCGTTGTTGTAACGCAGGATCGCGCGGAAGTTGGGTCCCACCAGAAAGGCCGGGCCGCGCACGCCTGCGGGCAGCACGATCGCGCCGTCGGCGAAGTCGGGCAACGCGCTGCCGTCGACCGCCTTCACGCCGTCGGCCGCCCACGACGCGCTGGCCAGCCGCACCTGCGGGTCGGCGCGGCCCACGTCGAAGCCGGGCGGCAGTCGGACCTCGACGCCCCACGCTTCGCCGGCGCGCCAGCCCGCGCGCGCCAGGAAGTTCCCGGTCGAGGCCAGCGCGTCGGCCACGCTGCTCCAGATGTTGCGCCGGCCATCGCCGTCGGCATCCACCGCGTAGGCCAGGAAGTTCGACGGCAGCAGCTGCGTCTGCCCCATCGCGCCGGCCCATGAGCCGAGCAGGCCGGCGCGCGTGATGTCGCCGCTCTGCACGATCTTCAAGGCCGCGAGCAGCTGGCCGCGTGCCCAGCTCTCGCGCCGACCGTCGAAGCCCAGCGTGGCCAGCGCGTCGATCGTCGGCAGGTTGCCGGTGTGGTCACCGTAGTTGCTCTCGATGCCCCAGATCGCCACCAGCACGCCGGCCGGCACGCCGTAGCGCGCTGCCGCGGCGTCGGCGGCTGCGCGCACCTGCTGCAGCATGTCCTGCCCGCGTGCGACCCGTGTCGGCGACACGGCGCTGTCGAGGTAGTCCCACACCGTGCGGGTGAATTCGGGCTGCGCGCGGTCGAGCTCGACCACGCGCGGCAGGTACTGCACGCCGTCGAATGCTGCGGCCAGCGTGGCCTCGGTGATGCCGGCGGCCTTGGCACCGGCGCGAAAGTCGGCGACCCAGCGGGCGAAGGCGAGCTGCAGCGCGGCGGCCTGCTCGGCAGCGCCGTCTCGCGCAGCGCTCGCCGCCACGGCCGGGTCGGCTGCGCTGGCCGGTGCCGACGCCGACGCTGGCGCCGTGTCGGCGATGGCTGGTGGTGCCAGCAGTGTGCAAGTCAGCGGCACGACCACGCTCAGCCGGGCAAGCCCGCGGCGGCGGAAGCGGCCAGCAGCGGTGGCGCTCATCACGCCGCGTCAGAGCGACATCGCCGGCCGCAGTGCCATCGCCGCACGCCAGCGCACGAGATGCGGGTGCTGCTCACCCGGCTTGACCTTGACCACGCGCGCGAAGTCCACCGCCACCACGGCGGTGATGTCGGCGATGCTGAAGCGGTCGGTGGCGACGAATTCGCTCGCCGCGAGGCGATCGTTCAGCGTCGCGAAGAACTGCCGCACCCGTGCCGCGCCGCGTTCGGCCAGGGCAGGGATCTGTTCGTAGTCCACCGGCCCCGGCAGTGCGCGGTGGGCCATGGCCGGCGAGCCGTTGCGCAGGGCCTCGGCGATGGCCATCAGGCCTTCGAACTCGATGCGCCAGTGCCAGCTCGCGACCTCGGCCTTCTCGGCTGGCGTGACGCCCATCAGCGGCGGCTCGGGGTAACGCGCCTCCAGGTAGGCCGCGATCGCGGCGTTGTCGGTCAGCACCAGGCCGTCCTCGGTGCGCAGCGCCGGCACCGTGCACTGCGGGTTGATGCGGCGGAATGCCTCGCCGAGCTGCTCGCCGCTGCGCAGGTCCACCGCCACGGTGTCGTGCGCCACGCCCTTCTCGGCGAGCAGGATGCGTGCGCGGCGCGGGCTCGGTGCGGTGGCGCAGTCGTAGAGCGTGATCATGCTTCGGTCGCGTGGACGGGCGCTGCTCAGGCCTTCAGGCGCACGTTCTGCGGGAACATCGCGCGTCGCGCGTCATCGTCCATCTCGGTCTTGAAGGCGTGGCGGTCCTTCAGCGCCGCTGCGCGCTGCGCGGCCGGCCGCGCACTCACCGCGTCGAACAGGCGCTTCACGTGCGGCAGCTTGTCCCAGGCGTCGGCGCCGAGGGCGAACGCCACGGCGCGCGCCCAGCCCCATACGGCCATGTCGAGCAGCGTGTAGCGGTCGCTGATCATCCACGGCCGGTCGGCCAGGTGCGCATCGAGGATCTTCCAGTGCCGCCAGGCTTCGAAGTCGTAACGGTTCAGCGCATAGGGATTCGGCTCGGGCGCGTAGTGCTTGAAGTGCACGCATTGGCCGGTGAACGGCCCGATGCCGGAGGCTGTGAACATCAGCCACGACAGCATCGGTCCGCGGTCGTTCGGCGCGGGCAGGAACTGCCCGGTCTTCTCGGCGAGATACAGCAGGATCGCGCTGCTGTCGAACACGGTGGTCGCGTCGTCGACGATCACCGGCACCTTGGCGTTCGGGTTCAGCGCCATGAAGGCCGCGGCATGCTGCTCGCCCTTGCGCGTATCCACCGGGATGGCCTCGTACGGCAGGCCGGACTCCTCGAGGAACAGCGCGACCTTCATCGGATTGGGCGCGAGCGAGTAGTAGAACTTCAGCATGGCTGGCGAACCTGTGTGGGGGTGCGGGCCCCGCATCATCTCATCGTCGTGTCGCCGGCGCCGATCGAGGTGTTGCACAAGCTGTTGCACAAGCCCGCGCGACCGGTGTGCCCATCGCGGCGGCACCACAATGCCCTGGGACCCATGCCGTTGGCTAACTGCGACTTCACCGGTACGTCGGCGTTGATGGTGCTGGCCTTGTCGGTGCTGACCGCAGCGGCGGTTCACCCGGGTGCCCGCGCCGAGGAACCGCGCGCCGGCGTGCCGGCCGGACGCAGCACCGAGCTCGCCGTCACGTTGCCGCCCGACGGCGTCACGCTCGCCGCCGACGGGCCAGGCGTCGACACGCCGTGGTTCGTCAGCCCGGTCGTGCGCGGCCGTGGCGGTGCGCAGGGACTCGTCACGCTGCGCGACGACGATATCCGCCTGCGCCTGGGCGCCGGCTGGACCGACGTGCGCGCCACCGGCGCCGCGCCGCCATTGCAGCCCGTGCCGGGGCGGCGCTGGAACCTCGATGACAGCGAGCTGGCCTGGCGCCAAGGCGGCGGCGAGTGGTACGCGTCGGTGCAACGTCGCCATTGGGGGCCGGGCTGGACCGGCAGCCTGATCCTGGACGGGGCGGCACTACCGCTGGCCGCGGTGGGATGGCGGCGGCCGCAACCGCAGGCGAGCGAGCACCCGTGGCTGCGTTGGCTCGGGCCGTGGTCGGCCGATGTGTTTTTCGCGCGGTTGTTCGGCCACGACGAGCCCCGGCGGCCTGCCTTGATCGGCATGCGGCTGCAGGTGCAGCCGTTCAGCCGCCTGCAGCTCGGTCTGTCGCGGGCGCTGCAGTGGGGTGGGCGCGGGCGACGCGAAGACCTGCCCACGCTGTTGCGCGGCGTGCTCGGCAATGACAACGCAGGCGAGCGTGACGTCACGCCCGACAACCAGCCCGGCAACCAGCTCGCCGGCTTCGACTGGCGGCTGCAACTGGGCGCCGACCGCGGCGACGCGTTCTATGGCCAGATGATCGGCGAGGACGAGGAGGGCTACCTGCCGAGCGCCTATCTGTTTCAGACCGGCCTGCAGGCGCGCTGGCGGCTGCACGGCGCGGTGGTGCACGGCTTCGTCGAGTGGAACGACCTGATCGCCGGCCATGCCTATGGCGCCGGCAGGCCGCCCGGCATCACCTATACGCACAGCGTCTACCGGCAGGGCTACACGCAGGACCGCATGCCGCTCGGCCACCCGGCGGGCGGCGACACCACGCTCGGCAGCGTGGGCCTGGTCGTGCAGGTGGCGCAGGCACGGCTGGCGCTGGTGGCGTCGCGCGGGACAGCGTTGCCCACGTCGCAGCGCTTCGCCGCCGGTCGCATTGCCGGCGTGAACGGCAGTGCGCAGGTCGATCTGTCGGCCCGTCAGCAGCTGGGCACGGGGTTGTGGTGGTGGCGCGATAGCGCGGAGCGCCAGCGCGCGCTGCAGGTCTGGTGGCGGCTGCTGCTGTGACCGCGCGGCTTCAGGGCTTGGCCGCGGCGGAGGGCCCCGCGGCGGCCTCGTCGTCGATCGCCTTCATCACCGCGCGGTAGAACGCCTCGCGCGCCTCGCTGGCCACCGGGTCGGTCGCGCCGCCGGCCCAGTTGGCGTTGGAGGCGATCACGAGGCGGCGTTTCGGGTCGATGAAGATGCCCTGGCCGAAGATGCCGCGCGCGGCGAAGCTGCCGTCGGTGTACGTCCACCACTGGTAGCCGTAGCCGCGCCCGGGTTTGCCGATGCCGGTGCGCTCGCTGGTGGCTTGGGCGAGCCAGCCGTCCGGCACGATGGCCTGCCCGCCGACGCGGGCGCCGTCGAGGATGAAGAGCCCGAAGCGCGCGAAGTCGCGCGTGGCGGCCTGGATGCAGCAGCCGCTGATCTCATGCCCGGTGCGGCTCAGGATCCAGGTCGCCGGCTGCTCCATGCCGGCGGGCGCCCAGATCTTTTCCGACAGATAGGTCGCCAGCGGCTTCTTCGTCGCCTGGCCGAGCAGCACGCCGACCAGATTGGTCTCGCCGGTGCTGTACTGCCAGCGCGTGCCGGCCGGCACTTCGCGCGGCAGGCGCCGCAGATAACTCACCAGCGCATCGACGCCTTCCTCGGGCTTGTGGTTGTTGAACTGCGCGACGTCGGACTTCGGGTCGGCGTAGTCCTCGTTCCAGCGCACGCCCGAAGTCATGGTCAGCAGCTGGCGGATGCTGACGTCGTCGTAGGCCGAGCCCTTCATCTGCGCGATGTAGTCGCTGACCTTGTCGTCCATGCTCCGGATGTGGCCGTCGCGGATGGCGGCGCCCACCAGCGTCGACGTGATCGACTTGGCCACCGAGAAGCTGGTCCAGCGTCCGCCGGCGTCGAAGTCGAGGCCGTATCGCTCCAGCCGCAGCTTGCCGTCGTGCACGATCAGCAGCGCCGCGCTGCGCTGGCCCGCCATGTAGGCGTCGACATCGAGCGGCAGCTTCAACGGGGCTCCCGCGGGCAACGGCAGCGGCGTGCCGCCCGCCGGCACGCTCCGCGCCTTGGCCAGCACCGGCAGCCGATCGAGCGCACGAAACGCCGCGTCGCGTTGCGCCTGGCTCCAGAACAGCAGGTCACGGTTGGTCGGCAGCGTGGCCAGCAGGCCGCGCGTCTCCTTGTCGAGGCTGAACCAGCCCGCCGCCGCAGCCACCCCGAGGGCGGCGAGCCCTGCCAGCACGACTCTGCTTGCCTTCATGGCGCACTCCCTGCCAGCTTGTCCTGCGTCCGGGTGTCGAAGTCGCCCGCATCATGCCGCTCGTGCAGCTGGCTGGCGGGCTGGCCGAAGGTGCGGTTGACCATGCGGCCGCGCTTGACGGCCGGTCGCTGCGCGATGGTGTCGGTCCAGCGCTGCACGTGCGTGTACTGCTGCACCTGCAGGAACTCGCCGGCGTCGTAGACCAGGCCCTTGGCGAGCGCGCCGTACCAGGGCCACACGGCGATGTCGGCAATCGTGTAGGTGTCGCCGGCGAGGTATTCGCTCTCGGCCAGCCGCCGGTCCAGCACGTCGAGCTGGCGCTTCACCTCCATCGCGAAGCGGTCGATCGGATACTCCATCTTGCTCGGCGCGTAGGCATAGAAGTGGCCGAAGCCGCCGCCGAGATACGGCGTTGCGCCCATCTGCCAGAACAGCCACGACAGGCATTCGGCGCGTGCCGCCGGATCGGTCGGCAGGTAGGCGCTGCCGAACTTCTCGGCCAGGTACAGCAGGATCGCGCCGGACTCGAAGACACGGATCGGCTGCGGGCCGCTGCGATCCATCAGCGCCGGGATCTTCGAGTTCGGGTTCACCGCGACGAAGCCGCTGCCGAACTGCTCGCCCTGGTTGATGCGGATCAGCCAGGCGTCGTACTCGGCACCGGCATGGCCGAGCGCCAGCAGTTCTTCCAGCATCACCGTGACCTTGACGCCGTTGGGCGTGGCCAGCGAATACAGCTGCAGCGGGTGGCGGCCGACGGGCAGCTCACGGTCGTGCGTGGGCCCCGCGATCGGCCGGTTGATGTTCGCGAACTGGCCGCCGCTCGGCTTGTTCCAGGTCCAGACTTTCGGCGGCACGTAGGGGGGCGAATCACTCATGCAGGGGTCTCCGGGCGGCGGTGTGCAACGGGTGCGGGTCGATCGCACAGTATCTCGCCGAGCCGTTGCCGGGACGCGTGTGCAGCCTGTGACGCAACCTGCGTTCAACTTTGGGCGTCGGCGGCCGACATCCAGGAGGCGAGCCGCCGCCTCCAGCCCGTCCATGACCTCCCTCGATCCGTCCCTTGCGCCGCTGCTGCGCATCGATGAGCGTTTGTCCGCCGCGCTGTCCGGCACCGCGCCGGCCATGCCGAGGATCGTCGGCGCCTTCTGCGAGGCGCTCGGCTGGGCGTGCGGCAGCTTCTGGTCGCGCGATGCCGAGGTGGCCGACCGACTCGTGTGCCTGGGTGCCTGGGGCATCGACACGCCGGGCATCGCCCAGTACCTGACCCACAACGAGGGCCGCCGGCCGTTGCTCAACAACGCCGGCATCGTCGGCGCCGCCTGGCTCGGCGCCGCACCGGTATGGGTCGCCGACATCGCGCAGGACGACGCATTTCGCAAGGTGCCGATCGCACTGCGCGCCGGGCTGCACGCCGCCTTGGCCTTCCCGGTGGCCGTGGGCGGCCAGGTGCTCGGTGTGCTGGAGCTCTACAGCGCTGCAGTGCAGCTGCGCGACGAGACACTGCTCGCGGGCCTGCGCCTGCTCGGCAACCAGATCGGCCAGTTCCTGCTGCGGGCGCAGGTGCAGCAGCAGCTCGGCGAGAGCGAGAAGCGCTTTCGCTGCCTGGCCGCGCTGTCGTCGGACTGGTACTGGGAGCAGGATGCGCAGCACCGCTTCATCCGCTTCGAGGGGCGCGGTGGCACGCAGCCGGCCGCCGGCATGGTGGCGGCGATGCTCGGCCAGCGGCACTGGGAGGTGCCGGGCCTGGTGTGCGCCGACAGCGACTGGCAGGAGCACCGCGCCACGCTCGAGCGGCGCGAGCCGTTCCGCGACTTCGAGACCGCCTATCGCGACGACCAGGGCCAGGTGGTGCACCTCAGCGCGCATGGCGACCCGACGCACGATGCCCAGGGCCAGTTCACCGGCTACCGCGGCACGGCGCGCGACGTCACGGTGCTCAAGCAGGCCGCGCAGCGGGTGCAGTACCTGTCGACGCACGACGCGGTGACGCAGCTGCCGAACCGCGCGGCACTGCGTCAGCTGGTGATGCAGGCGCTGGAGCTCGCCAGGCGCTACCAGCGGCGTTTTGCGATCCTGCTGCTCGACGTCGACCGCTTCCGGCGCATGAACGACGGCCTGGGCCGCGACGCCGGCGACGCGCTGCTGCGCGAGATCGGCCAGCGCCTGCGCAAACAGCTGCGCGCCAGCGACGTGGTGGCGCGCCTGGACGGCGACCAGTTCGCGGTGCTGGCGCACGAGCTGACCGATCCGCACGACGCCGAACCGGTGGCGCGCAAGCTGCTCGCCGCGGTGGCGGCGCCGCTCGGCGTGCAGGGCCACACCTACCGGATGACCGCCTGCGTGGGCGTCGCCCTCTATCCGCAGGACGCCGCCGACGAAGCGGCGCTGATGCAGCGCGCCCAGCTCGCGCTGCGCGCGGCCAAGCGCGAAGGCCCAGGCAGCCTGCGCTTCGGCGATGCCACCGAGCCGCCGCGCGAGGCGCGCACTCCGGCCTGAGTGTCGCTGCGGCCGGTGGGCGACTGGCTAGACCATCGGATAGCCGGTGTTCAGCGACGTGCCGAAGAAGTCGAACGTCTCGTTGGCCGGCACCTTGAGGTTGAAGCGCGGATCGGTGGTCTCGAAACCGAGGTACTTGCGCAGCGCGGCGTGGATGTGGCGCGGCCGGATCACCACGCCGGCGGTGGCGTCGATGGCGCCGGTGGTCGGATTGATCCTTCTCGCCTCGTGCTTCGGACCGCTGGCGCCGACCACACGGTTGCCCCAGGCCGCGTTGGCCTCCATCAGCACCTGGCTGCCGACCTCGTGGTGGTCCTTGCCGTTGCCCGTGTTGAGCGCGGTGCGGCCGAACTCGGAGTAGATGCGCACGAACAGCCGGCTCGACAGGCCGAGCTCGGCGCTCTTGGTCCACAGGTAGTCCACCAGGTTGGTCAGCTGCGGCAGCGAGTTGGCCATCGCCTGGTCGTGGTTGCTGTGGGTGTCGAAGCCGCCGGAGGACAGCTGGATCGTCGACGCGAGCCCGGCCTGCGCCGCGATCAGCGCGATGTGTGCCTGCTGGAATCCGTTGTCGAACTGCGTCGGCAGGCCCTGCGCGATGCGCTGCAGCAGCGCCCGCGAGTCGCTCGAGCTGAGGAACTCCTGCACCGCGACCTTCGAGCGCGGCACGAGATCACCGCGCGTCTGCAGGGCCCGCATGCGCTCGGCGCGCACTGCCTGCGTGCGGGTCAGGTCGGCCGCCTTCATGAAGTCGTTGGTCGTGCTGGCGGCATTGGGCGACGCCAGCGCGCGGAACGCGTTGGCATCGGGCACCCGCGTGGCCGCCACCAGGCCGGCGCTCGTGCTGAAGCCGCCGCCGTTGATCCAGGCCATCGGCATGCCGGCGCCGAACTTCGACGCGAACAGCTCCGACGCGTTGGGGTAGCCCATGTCCAGGCGGCCGGTGGCGTGGGCCCGCGTGCCTTCGTCGTGCCCGTTGGTCTCGCTGTGCACGCCGTTGATCACCAGCATGTTGCGGAAGTGCGCACCGAAGAACGCCGCGTTGTTGCCCATCGGCGCGAAGCGGATGTTGCCCGCCACGCCGGCCGGCGTGCCGGCGGCCGCATAGTTGTTGATCAGGCGGTCGGCATCGCGTGGATCGGTCCACGAGCTCTGGTCGAGCCCGCCCGAGGCGTGGATGTTGATCAGGATGCGGCCGGTGTAGCTCTGCGCCTGCGCCTCCGGGATCAGCGCCCACGGTGCGATGACGACGCCGGCACTGCGGGCCAGCTTCAGGAATTGTCTGCGTTGCATGATCGTTCTCCTCCCGTGGCTCATTCGTACAGGAACTTCACGTCGCCCAGCATGTAGGCGAGCACGGCAGCCCAGGCGCGGCCGGTGTAGTTGGCGTCGTTGCCGGCGTTGTAGACACAGTTCACGGGGCGAGCCGGTGCGGTGGCACGGTCGGCCCAGGTGTCGGTGAACAGCTTCAGCGTGCGCTGCACCTCGGCGTCGGACTCCGGCACGTCCTCCTTCCACAGCCACTTGTGCAGGAAGCGCACGTTCGCCGTGATCGCCGCCAGCCCCGCCGTGGTGGCCGGCGTGTCGGCCAGCGTCACCTGCGGGAACAGCAGGCGGCTGGCCGCCGGCTTGTCGAAGTCGGTCTTGGCGAAGGTACAGCTGCGCACCGCCACCAGCCGGTCGATCGTCACCGTCTGCATCATCGTGTGCGACTGCGCCCGGTTGGTGCGGCCGACGCCGTCGAAGTCGCCGTAGTTCAGCGCCCAGCTCGCATACGGGTTGTTGAACTCGACCCAGCCGTCGCCGACCAGGCCGACCAGCTTGCGCTGCAGCTGCGACGGCGCGAGCATCGTCATGCTGCTGATGTCGCGCAGCTCGGCGTCGCGTGTCGCGTTGGTGCTGGCCACGCGTTCGGCGCGCGCCCACTTGGTCATCAACAGGTCGACCAGCAGGTCACGCACGTTGTAGCCGCCGGTCTTGAAGCGCGCGGCGATCGCCGCCAGTTCCTCGCTCTGCGCCGTGTAGGCCGCCGACAGGGCCGCGTACTGCGGCAGCGTGGCATCGGTGGGCATGCGCAGCGGCTCGCGGCCGAACAAGCCCTCGTACCAGAAGTGCACCGCGCCGAGCGCGAAGCGCGGGTCGGCGCCGACCTGCTGGCCGAGGAACTGCAGCGCGGTCTTGTTGCCGGTGAAGCCGCCCGGCATCGTGGTCGAGCCGTAGCCCGGCTCCTTGCCGTCGCGGAACCAGTTGTCGCCCGCCTTGTAGAACGCCATGTTGGCGGCATCCTTCGGGTAGTTGTTCGAGCGATACGTGGCCGGCAGCGCATGGTCGACGCCGGCGCCGGTGCGGAACGGCAGGAAGCGGTTCGCCTCGTTCCAGTTCTGGAAGCCGGCCGCGATCGGGTCGATCGTGTCGTGGCAGGCCGCGCAGGCGGGGTTCTCGACCGTCGGCACCTTGAAGGTCTTGCCGTCGTCCTGCGGGCGCACGGCCATCATCGTGACGTCGGTGCCGAGGAACTGCCGGAACAGCATGTTCACGCGGTGCCGGTTGCGGTTGGTGTCGGTGGTCGGGAAGCGCGACAACCAGGCGTGCGTGGACAGCACGCCGGCATGCTCGCGCGTGCCGCCCAGGCGCTGATCCGTGATCGTGGCCTGGCGCCACTCGGTGTCGTCGGCCGCATTGGTGAAGCTGCCCTGCACCGTGGCGCCGAGGTACTGCGCGAGGATGCCGTTGGCCACCGTGTAGTTGGCGGTGACCATCTCGGTGAACGGGCGGTCGTTGCGCACGATGAACTTCATCAGCTCCACGCCCTCGCGGCGCAGCGACGCATCGAAGCGGTTGCGCGTCGCGTTGTCCACCTGCGTCACGTTGGCCGCACCCAGCACCGCGCCGGCGCTCGGCCAGTCGGCCGTGTTCAGGCCGGTGTTGCCGCGCACCGGAACGCCGGGACTCAGGAAGTGGGTGTCACCCACGTCGTCGAGCCAGCGGTCGAAGTTGGGCCCGGTCATGTAGCTGCGGATCGTCTGGCGCAAGGCCGTCGTGCCGCCGTTGGCCACCGCGGCCGCCTCGTCGGTGGTCGGGTTGCGTGCGGCGAACAGGACCGAGGCCTTGTTCAGTACCTTGGTGTCCGCGGCGAACGCCACGTCCTGCCAGAAGCCACCTGCCGTCGGCGGCGGCGGCGTCACGGTGGTCGTGCACACCTGCGCCGCCATCTGCGGGATCAGCGTCTGCAGGTTCATGTACGGCTGCGAGCTCGCGTTGGTGTACGGCGCACCGCCACCATGGACCGGCTGTCCGATCGACTTGGACAGCAGCAGGCTGCCGTTGGCCGCCGCGAAGTCACGCACGATGTTGTAGTTGGCGATCTCGGTGGACGTCGGTGCCAGCACGAAGCGCGAGCCGCCGGCGACGCCACCCTGCACGTGGCAGGTGCTGCAGCTGGCATTCAGGCTCGGCCACACCGTGCTGGTGAACAGCGCCGGCGCCGTGGTGCAGGGCGCCGGCACCGTGGTCGGTGGCGCGCTGGCCTGCGGGTCCTCGTCTTCCTTGCCGGCGCCACAGGCGGCGAGCACGAAGACGAACAGGGCCTTGGCGTAGCGCCAGTCGACCGGGCGCGAGGGGACGGGAGCGCTCGATCCGTTGTGCGCCGCCACCATCGGTGCGGGCGCGCTGCGTTGCTGAGAAGACATTGCCAACCTCCACTTTGCGGTTCTGCCGACCACGCGTGGCACCGACGGGGCCCGCGAATGGGGCGCATTGAGCGCGCAAAGCGGTCTGCGCATTGCAACCGGGTGTTGGTGCGCGATGCGTCACGCGCAGCGCACCTGGAACGACGTCGAGACAGGAGAAGTGCGCAGCGATTCACGCACTCAACGTGTAAACGCCGGCTACGCGATTTGGAGATTCGGCAACAGGTTCACACGTTCGGGTTCGCGCCGTGACTTGCAGTGTGATCCGCCCATTTCAAGCGGACGCTGCAGTCTGTGCGCGGTGCGCCCGGCACCTCGCGCGACGATTCGTCAGAAGCCGAACACGTCGGTCGGCACGTCCTGCACGCGTGTGCATCCGGCGCGGTAGATCGCCCGGAAACTGATCTTTGGCAAGACCGTGGTCGTCTGCGATGGTCAGAATCGGCCACGAAAGGGCAACCACCATGGCCAGGACATTGATGCTTCTCGCCTGCCTGCCGGCCTTGTGGCTCGCCGGCTGTGCCGTCGAGCTGGAGAACACCAAGGCCGCGCGCGAGCTCGAGCTGCGCTCGCGGCCGGCCGGTTCGGTCTATCTGGGCTGGCGCGTCTTCGAGGACAAGTGCGCCCGCTGCCATGGCAGCGGAGCCGTCGGCAAGGGCGACGCGCCCGACCTGCGGGTCAAGCTGCGGCAGGTCGGTCCGCGCGAGGTCGCCGACCTGGTGCTGCTGCGCTACGAGTGGACGGCGCCGCCGGCGTCGTCATCGGGGCCGTGGAGTGCCGAGCGCGAGACCTATGTCGACGATCTGCTGCAGCGGCGCAAGGGCGCGGTTACGATGCCGGCTTGGCAGGGCGAGCCGCGCGTGACGGCGCATGTGATCGACCTGTATGCCTACCTGTCGGCACGCGCCGAGGGCACGCAGGGTCCGGGCCGGCCTGCGGGGCCCTGAGCCGCAGCAGACGCAGCAGCCGACATGGCGCCCGACTCCGGCGTGGAGCTCGCGGCCGCGCCGGACGGCACGGCCGCCGCATCGAGCGCGTTGCGCTGCACCGGCGTGTGGTCGGTGCAGACGATCGCCGATCTGGAGCGCCGGCTCGATGG
This sequence comes from Burkholderiaceae bacterium, assembly GCA_044222685.1. Taxonomy (GTDB): domain Bacteria; phylum Pseudomonadota; class Gammaproteobacteria; order Burkholderiales; family Burkholderiaceae_C; genus JAEUPI01. Next base: position 42,162 of record JBGAMU010000004.1, on the reverse strand, counting down.
CGTGCCGTGGCCTGCGGGCGAACTGGTGATCGACGGCGCCGGGCTCACCGCGCTCGACACCGCCGGCGCCTGGCTGCTCCATCGCACCGCGGCGCGGCACACGGCGCGCGGCCGCGCGGTGCGGCTGACCGGCTTCAAGACCGAGTTCGCCGCGCTGCTGCAGCTGCTAGCGGCCCGCCACGTGGCGCTGCCGCCGCCGGCGGTGCCGGCGGCGCCGCCGCTCGAGCGCGTGGGCCGACGGGCGACGGCCGCGCTGGCCGGCTTGTGGGACTACCTGGCGTTCGTGGGCGAGAGTGCGCTCGCGTTGCTGGCGGCATTGCGCCACCCGAAGCGCCTGCGCTGGCGGCCGATCCTGCGCAACGTGCAGATCGCCGGTGTCGACGCACTGCCGATCACCGGGCTGCTGTCGTTCCTGATGGGCATCGTGATCGCCTACCAGGGCGCGGACCAGTTGCAGCGCTTCGGCGCCAACATCTTCGTGGTCGACCTGGTGGCGTTGTCGATGCTGCGCGAGCTGTCGCCGCTGCTCACCGCGATCATCATCGCCGGGCGTTCGGGCTCGGCCTACACGGCGCAGATCGGCACCATGAAGGTGACCGAGGAGATCGACGCGCTGCGGACCATCGGCGTCGGCGCGCAGGACCTGCTGGTGATCCCGAAGGTGATCGCGCTGCTGATCGTGATGCCGCTGCTCACCGTGTACACGGACGTCACCGGCGTGCTCGGCGGCATGGTGATGGCCAAGCTGAAGCTCGGTGTCGGCTTCGACGCCTTCGTCGACCGGCTCGACGAGGCGATCCAGCTCTCGTCGTACTGGACTGGCCTGGCCAAGGCGCCGGTGTTCGCGCTGATCGTCGCGCTGGTCGGCTGCTACCGCGGCTTCCAGGTCGGCGGCAGCGCCGACAGCGTGGGCGCGCAGACCACCATCAGCGTGGTGCAGGCCATCTTCCTCGTCATCGTGACCGACGCGCTGTTCTCGATCGTCTTCCTGTGGCTGGACCTGTGATGACCGCGGCCGTTGCTGCCACCGACGGCGTGATCGACGTGCGTGGCGTGCACACGCGCTTCGGCCGTTCGGTGGTGCACGACGGCGTGGACCTCGCCGTGCGCTCCGGCGAGGTGTTCGCGCTGGTCGGCGGCAGCGGTTCTGGCAAGAGCACGCTGCTGCGCGAGATCATCGCGCTGCAGCAGCCGTCGGCCGGCTCGATCCGCGTGTTCGGGCAGGAGGTGGTGGGTCTCGCCGACGCGCAGGCTCTGCCGCTGCGCCGGCGCTGGGGCGTGATGTTCGAGCGCGGCGCGCTGTTCTCGTCGCTCACGGTGGCCGAGAACGTGGGCATGGTGCTGGCCGAGCACACGGCGTTGCCGCCGTCGCTGATCCACGAGCTGGCAGCGGTGAAGATCGCGCTCACGGGGCTGCCGCCCGACGCCGGCGCCAAGTACCCGAGCGAGCTGTCGGGCGGCATGCGCAAACGCGCGGCGCTGGCGCGTGCGCTGGCGCTCGACCCGGAACTGCTGTTTCTCGACGAACCCACCGCGGGGCTCGATCCGCTGTCGGCCAGCGGCATCGACGAGCTGGTGAGCAACCTCAGCGAGGGCCTGAACCTGACGATCATGATGGTCACGCACGACCTCGACCTGCTGTGGCACACCGCGCATCGCGTGGCCGTGCTCGGCCAGGGGCGTATCGTCGGCCTCGGCACGATGGCCGAGCTGTCGCACAGCGACGACGCGGTGGTGCGGCAGTACTTTCACGGGCCGCGCGGGCGGGCCGCATTGGAGCAGGCATGGAAGACAAGGTGAACCTGTCGGTGGTGGGCGCCTTCGTGATCGTGCTGCTGGTGGCACTGATCGGCGGCGGCCTGTGGCTGGCCAGCGGCAGCTACCAGCGCAAGACCTACGACACCTACGAGACCTACATGACCGAGTCGGTCGCCGGCCTCAACCTGAACGCCGCCGTGCGTTACCGCGGCGTCGACGTCGGCCGCGTGCGCCGCATCATGCTGGCGCCGGGCAACGTGGAACAGGTGAGGGTGGTGCTCGACATCGAGCGCGGCACGCCGGTGAAGACCGACACGGTGGCCACGCTGCAGACGCAGGGCCTCACCGGCATCGGATTCGTCGAGCTGCGCGGCGGGCTCAAGGATTCGCCGCCGCTGCAGGCGGCGGCGGGGCAGGAGGTGCCTGTCATCGCCTCAGGGCCGTCGCTGATTGAGCGGCTGGAGACCGCCGCGCCGGTGCTGATGGCCAATCTGGCGCGTGCGGTGGACAACCTCAACGCGGTGCTCGACGAACCGAACCGCCGCGCGCTGCGTTCGACGCTGAACGACCTGTCGATCCTGTCGCACACGCTCGCCGGCCGCTCGGCGGCGATCGACGCCACGTTGGCGAACAGCGCACGCACGATGGAGCAGACCGCGCGCGTCAGCGCCCAGCTGCCGCAGATGGTGCAGCGCTTCGATCGCGCCGCCGACGCGCTGGAGCGCATGGCGACCGACGTTTCGCAGGCCAGTGCCGGTGCACGCGACACGCTGATCAGCGCCCAGGGTGCGCTCGACAGTGCGCGCGGCACGCTCGACGGCTCGCGCGCCGACGTGGCGCAGTTCACCGGCACGGCGCTGCCCGAGGCGCGTGAACTCGTCGTCGAGCTGCGCGGGCTGACCGCCACCCTGCACCGCGTGGTCGACGAAGTCGAACGCAACCCCGGAGTGCTGCTGCAGGGCCGGCGGCCGCCCCGGCGCGGGCCGGGGGAGTGAAAAGATGCAACGGCTCATGGCTCTCCTGCTGACGATGGCGCCGCTGCTGCTCGCGGGCTGCAGCCTGTGGCCGGCGGGTGCGGCCGACGAACCGACACGGCATGTGCTGGATGCCCGGCCCGCGGTGGCGGCGCCTGCCCGGCGCGACCTGGTGCTCGAGGTGGGCGCACCCCGCGCCGCACCCGGGGCCGATTCGGCGGCGATGGTCTACCTTCAGGCCGAGCACACCGTGGACCACTACGCCACCCACCGCTGGATCGACACGCCGGCGCGCATGCTGGCGCCGCTGCTGACGCGTACGCTCGAAGACGCGGGCAGCTTTCGCGCGGTGGTGCCGACGCCGTCGGGCCTGCGCGCCGATCTGCGCCTGGACACCGAGATCGTCAGCCTGCGGCAAAGCTTTCAGTCACGGCCGAGCCGGGCGGAGATCACGCTGCGCGTCCAGTTGCTCGACGTGGCCGCGCGGCGCGTGCTGGCCACGCGCTACGTCGAGGTGTCGCAGGACGCACCGTCCGACGACGCGCCGGGCGGCGTTCGCGCGGCCAACGCGGCGGTGGCGCGTGCGCTGGCACAGGTGGCTGCGTTCTGCGTCGATGCGGCGGCGGACTGGCGCCCTCGCGCGCCGTAACGCGCGATAGGCCTGCAGGCCCGAAATGGGTGGCCGGCGGGAGCAGCCGGCACGCCGCTTGCCGTCGCTTCGCCTCTTAGCGATGGACCACATCAAATCGAGCCCGCTCGCCCGGGCATTGGCTGCGTTCGCCCTGCTGCTCGTCTGGGCATTGCCGGCCAGCCGGCTGGCCGTGCTGCCGCAGGAGCGCGCGCTGGCGGTGGCCGAGGCCGGCGTCTGCCGTGCCGGCCAGCGCACACCGGTGTTGCCGGATCAATGGTCCCCGGCGTTGCCGCGCGTCGACGCGTCGACCCGCACCGAGACCGACGTGCTGCGCGTCGCGTCCGCGGCACCATTCCAACCGGCGGCGACGCGGCAGTGGGCGGTCGAGGTGCTGCATCTGTTGCTGGTGGCGGCCGCGGTGGCGGCGCTGGCCGCGGGCTGGCGCCTCGCACCGTTGGGCGTGATCGCCGCCGTCATCGTCTACGTCAACGTCCACGAACCGCGCGCCGATGCCTATCGGCTGCTGTGGGTGTCCGAGTCACCGCGCCTGTGGTGGCAGGCCATCAGCCAGTGGAGCCTGTCGTTGTGGGCCGAACGCCTGGTGGCACCCGCCCTGGCGGGCCTGAGCCTCATCGGCGCGGTCGCGATGTTGATGCGGTCCATCACCCGCGGCGTGCCACGCCGGTTTCCAACGTTCTTCACCATCATCCCCAGGAGGTCGCCATGACACCTACCGCGAACATGAATGCCAGGTTGCTCGTACCGCTGTTCTTGTGCGCGGCCGTGGCGAGCTGCGGCGGCGGAGGCGGCGATTCGCCGGCACCCGCTGCGCCAGCGCCCGTGCCGCCGCTTTCGCAGACGGCGCTCGACATCTCGGGTACCGCGGCGCCGGTGGGCATCGACTACTGGGGCGACAACAGCGCCGTCAACGGCGGCAAGGGCGAGACCATCGACGGCGTTCCATGCCGGCAGATGGACGAGACGTTCCACATCCACAGCCACCTGGCGATCGTGTTGAACGGACAGCTGCTGTCGATCCCCAGCCAGCTCGGCCAGATCGCCGCCAGCGGCGGCACGCCCGGCTGCTTCTACCAGATCCACAACCACGACAAGGCCGGCCGGCTGCACGTCGAAGCGCCGGCGCCGGTGAACTACGCGCTCGGCAGCTTCTTCAAGATCTGGGGCCAGCCGCTGGCGCGCGACAACGTCGGCGGCATCACCGGCCTGCCGATCGTGTTCTACGTGACCGACAACGGCGTCGTGACGCGCTACGACGGCGATCCGGCGGCGATCGAGCTCAAGTCGCACCGCCTCATCACGATCCAGATCGGCTCGCAGTTGCCGTCGATCCCCAACTTCACCTGGACGGGGACCTGAGCGGGCCGCGCCGGTCGGTGCCGCGGCGCCGCGTGCGGATGACGCCTACGCCGCGACGTCGATGTAGACGCCGCGGCCGCTCCTGAGCAGCTCGAGCGTCAGCAGGCGCGCGTGCACGCTGTGCTGCCCGCCCGCGGCGGCGCGACAACCGACCACGGTGGCCACGGTGTCGAACTGCGGCGCCATCACGCGCAGCGCGGTGCCGCGTGGCAGCGCCAGCGTGCACAGTAGCGACAGTCCGGTGAGCGACACGTCGCGCAGCCGCGCCGTGTGTTCGCGCGCCTGCCCCGGAAGGCGCAGGCACACCATCGCGTTGCGCGTGAAGCGCTCGCCGCGGCGGCGGCCCACCAGCTCGCTGCCGCCGACACGGTCGCCGCTCGGCGCCGGGCCGAGCGGGCTGTCGCAGCGCGAGCAGCGCAGGCCGGCCGCGGCGTCGCCGGCAAACGGCATGTGGCAGAACGGGCAACGCCGATCGGTGCGCCAGGTGGCGGGGGCGACGGCCGCGGCAGCCTTGCCGCGCGGCGTGCGCCGCAGCGTCAGGTCGTAGCGGCGGCGCGCCTCGGGGTCCCCCAGCACGTGCCAGGCGGCATTGAGCCGCGCCGCGGTCTCGGGGTCGCCGCCCAGGTCGGGGTGCGCGCGCAGCGTCGACATCAGTGCGCGATAGGCGGCCTTGATCACCTCGGCCGGCGCCTCGGGCTGGACGTAGAGCACGCGATAGTGATTGCGGCGTTCGTCGGTCATGCGGCGGCGCGCGAGCGCGCGCGCGGTGTGGGCGCAAACCGTGTCTTCGGCCGGCGGCCAGCCAGCTTGAGGGCCTTGTGCCGACGAACTGCCGCCGAAAAGCAGCGCTATTGGGCCAGGAAGCCGCCGTCGACCGGCAGCGTGTGCCCGGTGATCATGCGGGCGCGGTCGCAGGCGAGGAAGACGATCGCATCGGCCACGTCGGCCGGCTCGGCCAGACAACGCAGCGGCGTCACGTCTTCGATGCGCTTCATCAGCGCCGGGTCGCCGAGCAGCGCCTGCGTGAGCTCGGTGCGCACCCAGGTCGGCGCCACGGCATTCACGCGGACACCGTGGCCGGCCCACTCGATTGCCCACGCGCGCGTCAGGTTGACGACGGCGCCCTTGGTGGCGTGATACGACGCGTTGGGATACAGGCCGCCACCCGACAGGCCCATCATCGATGCCACGTTGACGATCGCGCCGCGGCGCGCCGGCAGCATCAGGCGCGCGGCTGCGCGCGAGCAGAAGAACACGGCGGTCAGGTTGACGTCGACCACCGCCTGCCAGTCGGCCGCGGAGAGCTCCACCGTCGGCCGCCGCCGGCCGATGCCGGCGTTGTTGACCAGGATGTCCGCGCGGCCGAAGCGTTCGGCGATGCGACCGAACGCGGCATTCACCGCGGCCTCGTCGGTGATGTCGACCGGCTCGACCATGAAGTCGACACCCCGCGCCGCCAGCGCCGCGCCGGCGCGTGCCAGCGCTGGCGCATCGCGGTCGATCAGCACCGGCACTGCACCGGCTTGCACGAGCGCCTGCACGGTCGCCCAGCCGATGCCCTTGGCGCCGCCGGTGACGATGGCGATGCGGCCGTGCAGCTCAGGCAGGGCAGCACCGGCTCGGGATGCGTTGTCGTTCATGGAGTGGCCTCGTATCGACTCGGTCATTCTGCCCGCGACGCGCGCGGCGTCTTCCTGTTCGCGGCCGGGTCCGCGTTTCGCGGGTTAGCCCGGATGCCGAAGCCGCGCGTCGGGCGCAGCCTACGGCTCCACTTGCGCGCAGGTCGTCGGACCGCTGCAAGCGGCAAGAAAACTAGGAGGCAACCACATGTGCAAGCTCTGTGATGCAGGCTTGCCGCAGGACCATTCCGGTTCGCGGCGCCACTTTCTGAAGACGGCTGCAGCGGGCGGCGTGGCCGCATCGGGCCTCGGCCTGTTCGCGCCACGCCCGGCGTCTGCCCACGACGAACGCGAGCCCCATGGCAGCGGCGAGCGCGGCCGGCGTTACGTGATCCGCGGCGGCGCGGTGATGTCGATGGACCCCAAGGTGGGCGACTTCCCACAGGCCGACGTGCTGGTCGAGGGCCGCAAGATCGTCGCCATCGGCCGCGGCCTGCATGCCGGCGGCGCGGCCGAGATCGATGCGCGCGGCCGCATCGTGATGCCCGGCTTCATCGACACCCACCACCACCTGTTCGAGACCGCGCTGCGCAGCTTTCTCGCCGACGGCGTGCTGATCAACGACGGCTCCGGCTCGCGCAGCGGCAGCACCACTTACTTCGAGTTCATCCTGCTGACCTTCGCGCCCAAGTACCGCCCGCAGGACGTGTACATCAACCAGCTGTTCGGCTCGCTGAGCCAGCTCGACGCCGGCGTGACGACGGTGCACGACATCTCGCAGATCCACCATTCGCCGCAGCATTCCGACGCCGCCATCCAGGGCATCCGGGACTCCGAGCGCCGCGCGGTGTTCGGCTACTTCGAGAGTGCGGGCGCCGCGATCCTCGGCACCAACCCGGGCAACAAGTATCCCGACGACGCCGTGCGCATCAAGAAGCAGTGGTTCTCGTCGAACGACCAGCTGATGACGATGATCATGGGCGGCGAGGTCTATCTGCCGGCCTACGAGAAGGCCTGGAAGATCGGCCGCGACCTCGGCCTGCAGGTGGCGGCGCACGTGCTGTCGCCGTTCAACATCCGGCCCACCTTCGACCTGCTGGCCAAGGGGCAGGGCGGCGACAGCGGCACGCTCGGGCTCGGGCCCGACAACCTGTTTGTCCACATGACCGGCATGTCCGACCTCGGCTGGCAGAAGGTCAAGGAGGCCGGTGCGCACGTCTCGCTCGCAGTGCCGATCGAGATGAACATGCGCCATGGCATGCCGCCGATCCTGAAGATGCAGAGCCTCGGCCTGGAGCCGTCGCTGAGCAGCGACGTCGAGTGCACGCTGACGGCCGACTTCTTCACCCAGATGCGTTCGACGATGAACGTGCAGCGCGCGCTAGTCAACCAGATGATCCTCGAGCAGGGCCAGCTCGAGGCGCCGACCCAGTGGCCGACGCCCGCGCCGACGCTGCCGCCGCTGCTGACCACGCGCGACGTGCTGCGCTACGCCACGATCAATGGCGCCAAGGGCCTGCGCCTGGACCACAAGGTGGGCACGCTCACGCCAGGCAAGGAGGCCGACATCATCATCCTCGACGCCGAGGCGATCAACGTGGCGCCGCTCAACAACGTGCCGGGCGCCGTGGTGTCGCTGATGGAGCGCAGCAACGTCGAGACGGTCATCGTCGCCGGCAAGGTGCGCAAGTGGAAGGGCCGCATGCTCGACGTCAACCTGTCGCGGCTGCGCCGGCAGCTGGAGGACTCGCGCGACTATCTGTTCAGCGCAGCGGGCATTGCGCAGGACCTGTTCCGCTGAGGGCGTGAGCGCGCCCGTTGAAGGCTCCTGTCAGCTCGCCACGGTGCCGCGTGCCGTCCAGGCGCGTGCCGCCAGCTGCAGCGAACCGTCGGCCTGCCGCGGCAGCGACGCACGCAGCGATTCGCGCAGCCGCTCGCGGCTCGCCTCGTCGAGGCTCATCGCATGCGCCGGTGCGGGCCCCTGGCCGCCGAGGAAGGGTTGCCAGTAGTCGTCGAAGTCGGCAAATCGAAGCACGATCTCGATCGCCGACGTCGTCACCTGCCGCAGGCCGACGCCCTCGAACGCCGCGGTCAGTGCCTGCGGACGGCACAGCGGGAAGCGCTCGCCCTGGTCGCGCGCCCGCGCCGCGGGATCGACCTGCGCGGCGGCGTCCCAGTAGCGGCGGATGAGGTCCATCCTCTCGGCGTAGTCCCACACGTAGATGGCGACCGTGCCGCCGGCGGCCGTCACGCGCACCATCTCGTGCAGGGCCGCGTGCGCGTCGGGCACGAAGTTGAGCACCAGTCCCGACACCGACAGGTCCACCGCGGCATCGGGCAGCGGCAGCGCGCCGGCGGCGGCCTGGTGCAGTGCCACGTCGGCGGGCAGGCGACCCCGCGCGCTGGCCAGGAAACCGGCGGACGGATCGACACCGGTCACGGCGGTGGGTGTGCACTGCGCAAGGATCGCGGCGCACAGCGCGCCGGTGCCGCAGCCGACGTCGAGCCAGCGGCGACCCGGCGGCGCGTCGAGCCAGTCGAGGAAGCGCGGCGCCACCTGCCGGCTCCAGCGCCCCATGTAGCGCTCGTAGGCATCGCCGCCGTGCCAGCTGTCGGTGGGCCTCGCGGTCGTCATGCAATCGAGTCTGCCACCAAAGGCGGCCACACGTCACGCTGCCGCTTGTAGGACAGCTCCGACGCGCCACGCTGCGATGTAAAGATGCGGCCATGCGGCGTCTTCATGGCCGGTCATTGCCCTGGGCTCTCGTGCTGGCGCTGCTGGCACCCTGGGCTGTCCGCGCCGCCGAGCTGACCGCCACCGAGCAACGCTGGTTGCAGGGCGCGTGGCCCGTGGTCGTGTTCGCGCGCGAGTCGCGCGTGCCGCTGGACATCGTGGTGCAGCCACAGCCCACGCCGGGCATGGCGCCGCTGGCGCTGGCCTTCGTCGACGGGCGCTGCAAGCTGGTGCTGTCGATGCGCGGCAACGCCGAGGCGCAGCGCACGCTCGAGCGCATCGAGCCCGAGCTGCTCGATGCCGCGCTCGAGCTGATGGCCGCGCACGAGCTCGGCCATTGCCGGCGCTACCTCGACGGCGCCTGGCACGGCTTGCCGGCCGGCTTCGTGGGGCTGGCTTCGCGCGCAGAGGCGGCGCCGCCGAACGCGGCGATACGTCTTGCCGTGGAGGACATGCGCGCGACACGACGCGAAGAGGCCTATGGCGACCTGGTCGGGCTGGCCTGGACGCAGGCGCGCCGGCCGGCGCTGTACGCGCGCCTGCACGCCTGGCTGCTCGCCGACCGCTCGGCCGAGCGATTGCCCGGCGGCCACCACGACACACTGCCCTGGTTGCGGCTGGCCGCCGACGGCCGCGCGCTGGAACCGTCGGCCGCGGCAGGGTCGATGTTCGATGCTGCTGCGCGGCTCTGGCGCGCCGGGTTGGGCGAGGCGGAAGACTAGGTCCTCCGGCGCCGGCCGACCCTGCCGGCCGCGCGAGCTCGGCGATCGGTCTATGCTGGCTGCCATCACATTTGCCCGCGAATGCCACCACCAAGACCATGATGATCGACACCCCATCCACCGGTCGCCGCGCGGCGGCGGTCGCCTTCACGCTGTCGGCGCTGCTGGCCGGCTGTGCCTCGACGCGTCTGGACGCGCAGTGGTCCGACCCGCAGCTCGCGCCGAACAGCCTGCGCGGCGCCCGCGTGCTGGTGGCCTGCGAGGCGCACGACCTGGTGCTGAAGCAGATCTGCCTGGACCAGCTGTCGGCCGAAGTGGTGGCGCGCGGCGGCACGGCGGTGCCGGCACCCGACATCGCGATCGCCGGCCCGGGCCGCGCGGCGGGCAACGAGGCCTATCTCGATGCGGCCCGCCGGGCGCAGGCCAAGGGCATCATCTCGCACGCGGTGACCATCGCCGACGTGAGCAGCAGCGGCGGCTCCGGCGTGTCGATCGGCATCGGCGGTTTCGGCATCGGTGGCGGCAATGTGCGCGGCGGCGTCGGTGTGTCGGTGCCGGTGGGCGGCAGTGCCCCGCCGAACAACGGCTATGCGATGAGCAGCCGCGTCAGCGACGCGGGTGGGCGCGTGCTCTACACCGCCAAGGCCAGCGCATCGCCGTCGTCCGACGTCAACGCCCAGTTCGCCGAGCTGACGAAGGCGTTGTTCGGCGGTGCCGACAAGGCGCAACTGTTCTGACTCAGGCCGGCCGGCGCACGATCCACGCGGCGTAGCACACGAAAGCCAGCGCCGACACGGCGAAGACGGCGGCCTGTGCCGCGGTCGACCATGTGGGGAACCACGCGAACAGCACCGCGAACGGCGCAGCGCCGATCGCGGTGGAGAGCAGGTTGTCGGCCAGCGACGTGTGGCGGCTGAACAGCCCGAGCGCGTAGGACAGCACGTCGACCGGGAACGTCATGCGCAGCAGCACCAGCGACAACAGCCGGTGCCGCGGATGGATCAGGCGGTCGATGTCGGCATGGCGCTGCACCGACGGGAAGTGCCGCAGCACCAGGTCGCGCGCGCCGCGCGCGAGCGAGAACGACAGCGCCGCGCCGATGAGCCAACCCACCAGCAGCAGGAGCGCCGACCAACCCGGCCCCCAGGCCAGCACGGCAAACGGCAGCAGCGGCAGGTTGGTCAGCATCGGCAGCAGCACCGCGACCGCTGCGCTGGCGACGAAGACCACGAGCCCCAGCCGCGCGTGCGCGTCGAGCACGTCGCGGATCGGCAGTGCGTAATGGCGGGCCAGCCACAACCCGGCGCCGAACAACGCGATCACCCACAGACCCGTGCGCACCGCAGGGCCCAGATGCGCCCAGGTGAGGGCGCGGCGCAGTGAGGCCGCTACGTGTGACATCAGCGCGCCATGGTATGGAGGTCCGAAAGCGGCGCCCGGGCGAACAGCGTTGCTAGCTCGTCGGCGGAAAGCCCACCCGTTGCGGCCACAGGTTGGCGAACGCGTGGATCTCGACGCGGCCGTACAGCCCCGCGCGCGTGAACGGCTCGTCGGCCAGCCAGGCCTGCACGGCGGCGCGATCGGCGAAGTCGATCGCCAGCAGGCTGCCGGTCATCGTCGCGCCGTCGTCGGCCAGCAAGGGCCCGGCGAACGCGATGCGATCGGCGATCCGGGCGAGATAGGCCTTGTGTTCAGGCCGCATCCGCTGGCGCAGGTCGCCGGCGTCGGGGCGATCGAACAGCATCAACGTGTAGATCATGGTGGAGTCGGCGGCCTGAACCGTTGCATCATCGCGGCTGGCGCCGGCGCCGGCCAACAGGGCTTGCCCGATGTGGGTACTGCGCCAGACAAGGACGACGGAGACCTCATGATCGAGCACCACATCGACATCCCCACCGACGACGGCGCGATGAACAGTTTCGTCGTGCACCCGGAGGAGGGCGGTCCCTTCCCGGTGGTGCTGTTCTACATGGACGCGCCGGGCAAGCGCGAGGAGCTGCACGACATGGCGCGGCGCCTGGCCGCGGTGGGCTATTTCGTGGTGTTGCCCAACCTGTACTACCGCCGCACGCGCGACTTCTGGCTGAAGGAGCGCACCGAACCGGCGATGGCGGTGATGTTCGAGCACATGGCCTCGCTCGACGCCAGGACCACCGAGTGCGACACGCGGGCGCTGCTGCGCTACGTCGATGGCCAGCGCGAGGCCGACGGCAAGCGCATCGGCGCGGTGGGCTACTGCATGAGCGGGCCGTTCGTCATGTGGGCGGCGGCGCAGTTCCCGGCCCGTCTGGCCTGCATCGCATCGATCCACGGCGCCAACATGGCGACCGACAAGCCCGACTCGCCGCACCGCATGCCGCCGAAGATCCGCTGCGAAAGCTACTTCGCCTGCGCCGAGATCGACAAGTGGGCGCCACCGGCCGACATCCAGAAGCTGCAGGCGGCGCTGCAGGCGGCGGGCACGCCGCACCGGCTGGAGTGGTATCCGGCCGTCGAGCACGGCTTCGTCTTCCCGCAGCGTGCGGTCTACAACCGCGAGGCGGCCGAGCGGCACTGGGAGCGGTTGTTCGCGCTGTTCGACCGCACGCTGCGGCGGCCGGCCTGACGATGCCGATGCCGAACGTGAACACGGGCGCGAATGGCAAGCAGCGCGCGAACGCCGCAGGGGCTACAATACTGCTCTCGTGGCGCGCCTTGCTCTCTAGCGCACCACAGGTCGTCTGACACGGCCCGGCTTGCCAAACGCCGCGTGCCACAGCCCCTCGATCGGTCCCGCCGGTCCCCGCGGTCGTCAGCTTCACCCAAGCGGCGAGCCACCTTTCCCGGTCTCCCACTCCCGTGGCCGGGGCCTCAGCAGCGCAGGCGAAATGCCCGCGCGCCTTGTCGGCTGCTTCGTGCAGCTCCATAACCCCTATGAGTGCCGACCCGATGGCGGGTCCGGTGCCGGATTCGATGAACAGCATTGCAGAGAAGTCTTTCGCGGTGGGCAAGTACCTTGTCTCGCCGTTCACCACCCTCACCGACAGCGGGTCCTATGCGGCCTCGGTGTCGATCCGCAGCGGCCGCGGCAACAGCACGCACGACCGCGTGGTCCGTTTCGTCGCGCGCTTTCCGACACGCGACGACGCGCGCCGTTATGCCGTCGACCAGGGCTACGTCTGGCTGCAGCAAGCCGGCCACGCCTGAAGCGCCACGACCCACACCCTCTCACAGCAAGGAGCCCCATTGGCCAAGGAATCGTTGATCGAAATGCGCGGCAAGGTAGACGAGGTTCTGCCGGATTCACGTTATCGCGTCACGCTGGACAACGGCCACAGTCTCGTGGCCTACACGTCGGGCCGCATGCGCAAGCACCACATCCGCATCCTCGCCGGCGACAACGTGTCGCTCGAGCTGTCGCCTTACGACCTCAGCAAGGGCCGCATCACCTTCCGCCACATCGAGCAGCAGCGCCCGGCCGGCAGCCGTCCGCCGCAGCGCAACTTCCGCTGAGCGGCCTTCCGGCCGCCCAGGCAGCGCCGGCAGGGATGAGACCCGATCCGGCATTCACCCTCCCTCCTTCGAAAAGGCACCCACCATGGGCACCAAACTCTATGTCGGCAACCTCGCGTACTCGGTGCGCGACGAAACCCTCCAGCAAAGCTTCGCCGCCTTCGGCACCGTCGTGTCCGCCAAGGTCATGATGGATCGTGATTCGGGCCAGTCCAAGGGCTTCGGATTCGTGGAAATGGGCGCCGATGCGCAGGCGCAAGCCGCCATCCAGGGCCTGAACGGCCAGGCAATCGACGGCCGCGCGATCGTCGTCAACGAAGCCCGCCCGCGTGAAGAGCGCTCGGGTGGCGGTGGTGGCGGTTATGGCGGCGGCGGTGGCGGCGGTGGCGGCGGCTACGGTGGTGGTGGCGGCGGCGGTGGCCAGCGCCGCGGCCGCGGCGGCTACTAAGCCCCCCACCGAATCATGGGCCGGCGCCTGAGGGCACCGGCTGTGTGAGGTCGCGGGTTTCGACCCCGCGACCCGGTTCCCGGGTGCGGGTCCTCTGGACGTCGCCCATCCTGGGCGCAGGGTGATGGCCCGGCGGCGATAGTCGCCGCGTGACCGAACCCCGCAGCAGCATTCCCGCCCGGCTGGACGGGCTGCCCTGGTCGCGCTGGCATTGGCGCTTGGTGCTCGCGCTCGGCGTCGCCTGGGTGCTCGACGGGCTCGAGGTCACCATCGTCGGCTCGTTCGGCAGCGTGCTCGAGCGCCCCGATACGCTGGGCCTGAGCGCTTCGCAGGTCGGCTGGGCCGGCTCGGTCTACGTCGGCGGCGCCGTCGTCGGCGCGCTGTTGTTCGGCCGGCTGGCCGACACGCTGGGCCGCAAGCGGCTGTTCCTGGTGACGCTTGCGGTCTACATGGGTGCCACGGTGGCCACGGCCTTCACCACCGGGTTCGTCGGCTTCGCACTGTGCCGCTTCGTCACCGGGCTGGGCATCGGCGGTGAATACGCCGCCATCAACTCCGCCATCGACGAGCTGATCCCGGCGCGTGTGCGCGGCCGCGTCAACCTGGCCATCAACGGCAGCTTCTGGATCGGTGCCGCGCTCGGCGCGCTGCTGAGCCTGCTGCTGCTCGATGCCCGCGTGCTCGGTCCGCAGTGGGGCTGGCGCGCCGGCTTCCTGCTCGGCGCGGTTCTGGCGGTGGCGATCCTGCTGGTGCGCCGACACCTGCCCGAGAGCCCACGCTGGCTGCTGGCGCACGGCCGTGCCGACGAGGCCGAGCGCATCGTCGCCGAGATCGAGGCGGCGGTGTACCGCGGCGCGCCCGCCGTGACCGCTGCGCCGGCGCGTGGCGCCGCGGCCGCGCGCGGGCGCCGCAGCGCACCCACGCTGCGCGAGGTGGCGCACGTGCTGCTGCGTCGCTATCCGCGCCGCAGTGCCTTCGTCGTCGCGCTGATGCTGGCGCAGGCGTTCTTCTACAACGCGATCTTCTTCACCTATGCGCTGGTGCTGACGCGCTTCTATGCGGTGGACGAGGCCGAAGTCGGGCTGTACATCCTGCCGTTCGCGGTCGGCAACGTGCTCGGTCCGCTGCTGCTCGGCGCGCTGTTCGACCGCGCCGGCCGCCGCGTGATGATCACCGCCACCTATGCGCTGTCGGGGCTGGCGCTGGCGCTCACCGGCGTCGGCTTCGTGCTCGGCATGTTCGACGCGCTGACGCAGACGCTGGCCTGGTCGGCGGTGTTCTTCCTCGCCTCGGCCGCCGCGAGTTCGGCCTATCTGACGGCCAGCGAGGTGTTCCCGCTCGAGATGCGCGCGCTGGCGATCTCGATCTTCTATGCGGTGGGCACTGGCGCCGGCGGTTTCGCGGCGCCGGCGCTGTTCGGCGCGCTCATCCAGACCGGCAGCCGTGGGCACGTGTTCGCCGGCCATGTGGTGGGTGCCGTTCTGATGCTGGTCGCCGCCGGGGTGGCGTGGCGACTGGCGGTGAATGCCGAGCGCAAACCGCTGGAAGAGGTGGCGCCGCCGCTTCGCCTCGGCGACTCACGCGACAGCTCGACGCGGTAAAGACCGCCGACCGCGGCAGAATCGCGGGTCGCTCACCTCCGGGAAATCAAAATCGTGTCGACCACATCCGAGCAGAAGATCTATGCCAGCCCTGCGGTCGCACGTCTGCGCGCCGACCTGGCGCTTGCGCTGCGTGCCGCCGCGCACCACGGTCTGTCGGAGGGCGTGTGCAACCATTTCAGCGTCGAGCTGCCCGACGCGCGCGACCGCTTCCTGATCAATCCGCGGGGCCTGCACTGGAGCGAAGTGCAGGCCGACGACATCGTGATGATCGATCTGCCGGGCGCCCGGCGCGCTGGCCGGCACGAGGTGGAGCCGACCGCGATGTTCATCCACGCGGCGGTGCACCGCATCGCCGGCAAGGCCTGTGTGATGCACACCCACATGCCGTTCGCCACCGCGCTGACGCTCACTGCGGACCGCGCGCTCGACACCACGCTGTCGCAGAACGCGATGCGTTTCCACGGCCGCGTCGCGATCGATGCGCACTACAACGGCCTGGCGCTCGACACGGCCGAAGGCGAACGCATCGCGCGTGCGATGAACGGCGCCGATGTGGTGTTCCTCGGCAACCACGGCGTCGTGGTGTGCGGCGCGCGTGTCGACCATGCCTACGACGACCTGTACTACCTGGAGCGGGCCTGCATGGTGCAGGTGCTGGCCGCCGGCACCGGCCGGCCGCTGCTGCCGGTGGACGAGTCGCTGGCGCAGTGCGTGGCGGCGCAGACGCTCGGCGAGCGGCTGCAGTCGGAGCTGTTCTTCGAGGCGCTGCGGCGGCTACAGGCGCCGCGATCGGGCTAGAAGCCCACCGAGACGCCGACCATCGCCTCCAGCTGGGTCATCGTGTCGCCGCGGATCGACACCGTGCAGCCTCCCGAGCAGAAGAACGCGCCGTCGCTGCGGATCAGCGTGGCGTAGCCGCGCAGCTCGGTGCGCAGCGCCACGTGGCCGGCCGCCGGCGCCCACTGGTAGCCGATGCCCACGCTGAGCGAGCCGCGCGTGCGCGACGAGGTGCCCGGCAGCCGCGGGCTCATGTGCGTGAGGCCGAGGCCGCCCGACACGTAGGGGCCGCGGCCCGCCTGGCCCTCGAAGAAGTTGAGCCCGCCGACGTGCAGATAGGTCACGTCGAGCGGCAGCTCGCTCGGCGCGCCCGGCGTCGCGCTGTCGCCGAGCAGCAAGCGTGTGCGCTGGTGCGACAGCAGCCACTGCCACTGCCGGCTGGCGTCGTAGGGCAGCTCGAGCGCCAACGTGCCGGCCGGGCGGCTGCGCACGTCGACCGGGGTCGACGTGCCATCGGCGCGCTGGAAGCCGCTGCCGCTGCGCAGGCCGCCGTAGGCCGTCACCGCGCTCTGCGCGGCGGCGTCATCTGTCGTGCCGCACAGGCCGGCGGCGCAGGCCAGCACGATGAGGAGCGGTCGCTTCGTCATGCGGCGATGGTAGCGACTGCGCCGCGGTGCCGGTCAACTGCGCGCGTACTGGTCTTGCAGACGCTGCCGCAGCTCGCGCTTGAGCAGCTTGCCGCTCGGATTCTTGGGCAGCGCATCGACGAAGACCACCGCCTTCGGGCACTTGAAGGCGGCGAGTTGCTGCGTCGCGAAGGCCAGCACCTGCGCCTCGGTGAGCGTGGCACCGGCCTTGACGACGACGACGGCCGTCACCGCCTCGATCCAGCGCGGATGCGGCAGGCCGATGACCGCGACCTCGCTGACGCCTTCGAGCCGGTACAGCGCCTCCTCCACCTCGCGGCTGGCGACGTTCTCGCCGCCGGTCTTGATCATGTCCTTCTTGCGGTCGACCACCGTGATGTAGCCCTCGGCATCGAGGGTGGCGAGGTCGCCGCTGTGGAACCAGCCGCCTGCGAACGCGACGGCGGTCTTCTCGGGGTCGCTGAAGTAGCCCTGCAGCAGCTGCGGCGAGCGGTGCACGATCTCGCCCACCTCGCCGGGCGCCACGTCGCGCATCGCGTCGTCGACCACGCGCGTCTCGACGTTCAGCGCCGGCCGTCCGGCCGAGCCGGGCTTGCGCAGCTGGTCCTCGGGTTTCAGCACGGTGGCCAGCGGGGCGATCTCGGTCTGGCCGTAGAAGTTCCACAGCCGCATCTGCGGCAGCCGCTCAATGAGCTCGTGCATCACCGCCACCGGCATGATCGAGGCGCCGTAGTAGCCCTTGCGCAGGCTCGACAGGTCGCAGCGCTCGAACAGCGGTGAGCGCAGCAGCCCGATCCATACCGTGGGCGGTGCGAAGAAGCTCGAGATGCGGTGTCGCTCGATCAGCGGCAGCAGGTTGTCGGGCGTCGGCGCCGCGGTGACCAGGCTCGTCGCGCCCAGGTACACGCACGGCCCGAGAAAGACATCGAGCTGCGCGCAGTGGTACAGCGGCAGCGCGTGCAGCACCGAGTCGCCTTCGGCCATCTCGCCGTCGACGATGCAGCTCACGTACTGGTCGATCACCGCGCCGTGCGTCAGCATCGCACCCTTGGGCGCCGACTCGGTACCGCTGGTGTAGACGATCTGCAGCAGCGCGTCGCGGTCGATCGCCGGCTCGACCACCGCGGCGTTGCAGTCGGCGAGGCGGTGGAAGCTCAGCGCACCGGCGATCGGTTCGCTCGCGGCTTCCGAGGGCAGCCACAGCAGACGCCGCACCTGCGTGTCCTTCGCTGCCGCCGAGCGCCCCAGCTCGGCCAGGGCGCTGTCCACCGCCAGCAGGCGCGCTCCGGCATGGCGCAGGATGTACGCCGCCTCGTCGGCGTTGAGCATGAAGTTCACCGGCACCAGCACGGCGCCGATGCGGGCCAGCGCGAAGCGCAGTGCCGCGAATGCGTGCGAGTTGCGCGCCAGCACGGCGACGCGCTCGCCGACCGCCACGCCCTCGGCCTGCAGGCCCGCCGCCAGGCGCGTGACCACCGCGTCGAACTCGGCCCAGCTCCACGCCGTGTCGCCGCAGCGGATGCCGGGTTTGTGCGGCGTGCGCAGGGCGGTGCGGCGCAGCAGGTCGGCGAGCGTCTGGCGGCGAAGGGGCTCGGCGGTCATGGTGGTCCTTTCGTGAAGGGCCGCCTACTGTAGACCGAAGGCCTTCGACCGGGCGGAGGCGGCTCAGGGTTGCGCCGGGCCCTGGCGGCGGCGACCGAACTTCGGCAACAACATGCCGGCCTGCTCGCGGTACAGGCGATAACGCTCGCCGAACTGCGCGATCAGGTCACGCTCCTCGAACCAGATGCCGATCAGGATGTAGCCGGTGGAGGCCGCGGCGAACAGCAGGTGGCCCGCCGTCATGTCGGGCGCGGCCCAGAACGACAGCACGAAGCCGAGGTAGATCGGATGCCGCACATGGCGATAGAACAGCGGCGTGCGGAAGTCCGGCGCAGGCAGGGTGCGGCCGGTGAGGTGCGCGAACACCTGGCGCAGCCCGAACAGCTCGAAGTGGTTGATCAGGAAGGTGCTGATCAAGAGCACCGCCCAGCCGGCCCAGAACACCGCCTGCAGCACGAACCGGCCGACGGGATCGGTCACCTGCCAGATCATCGGCGAGGCGATCGGCCGCCATTGCCACAGCAGCAGCGCGAGCACGAGCGATGCCGCCAGCACGAAGCTGCTGCGTTCGACGGCCTCGGGCACGATGCGCGTCCACCAGCGCTTGAACGAGCGGCGCGCCATCACGCTGTGCTGCACGGCGAACAAGCCGAGCAGCGACGTGTTGATCAGCAGCGCGTCGAGCAGCGGCCCGGGTGGACCGCTGTCGATCGTCTTGGGCACCAGCGGCACGTTGCCGACGAAGGCGATGGCATAGCAGAAGGTGGCGAGGAAGAAGAGGTAGACGATGGATCCATAGACGGCAGCGAACATGACGACGCTCCAAGGTTGATAGAAGACGCGGGGCGAGCTCCGCCCGCGGCCCCTGCCGATGCGGCAGGCCGAAGGCATCCAGGCCCGCGTTGCCGCAGGCCCAGCACAGATCACGCGAGGGGACGGCTACGCGCCGCTCACGGCACTTCGCTACCAGGCGGCGGGCACGGCCGGGAACACCGCGCCGAGGCGTGCCAAGCGACCGCCGCGGATCCGGCTCTGCCGGTCCGCTGGAGGTGCCCCCTGGGGGGAGGCGCCGCAGGCGCTTCGGGGGGAGTCATTTCATCCAATGCCTGTTTTCAAGCACATCGGCGATGCGCCGCGCGGCGCGCGCCGCCCCATCGACCTCCACCGGCCGATACCGCACCGGCTCGTGCATCGCCGCCAGTGCGCGCTCGGCCAGCGTGTCGGGGTCGAGCGTCGGATAGTCCAGCGAGCGGTCGGCGCCGTAGTTGGCCAGCCGCCGGCGCACGTGCACGCACTGCTCGAAGTGCCGCTGCAGCGGAAAGCTCAGGAACGGCCGCCGCGTCGCGACCAGCTCCATCGTGGTCGACAGGCCGCCCTGCACCAGCGCGAGGTCGCAGCAGGCCAGGTGCTCGAACAGCTTGTGCACGTAGGGCCGCACCTCGAGCCCCGGCATGGCGTGGAACTCGCTCGTCTCCATGCGCGGCCCGGTGACCAGGATCAGCCGCAATTCGGGCACTTCGCGCTTCATGCGCGGAAATGCCTGCACGATGCGCCGCAGCAGGTGACGGCCGGCCGAGGTGCCGCCGACGGTGGCGATGGCGATCTTCTCGTCGGGCCGGTAGCCGTGCAGCGCGCGCAGCCGTTCGGTATCGGCCAGCGCCTGCGGATCGAACGGCAGGCAGTAGCCGCAGTAGCAGAAGTTGCGATCGGTCCACTCGCGGATGCCGGGCAGCCCGGGGCCGAACGGCGCCTCGGTCACGTCGTCGGGGTTGCCGACGAAGAGGGCCAGGTCGCGCACGTGGGGGTAGCGCGCGACGTGCTCGATGTCGTCGGCATTGCGGTCGGCGCACAGGTGGGCTTCGCGCGCGTTGCCGTCTTCCATCGGCAGGCAGCCGACGAAGTCGGTGAGGAAGACGAACGGCTGGCGCTTGAGCTCGGGGTTCTCGTGGTAGTGGTAGTCGACGTCCCAGGCCTCGTCGCCGATCACCAGGTCGTAGGCCTCGGCGTCCATCAGGTCGACGAAGGTCATGAAGTTGCGGGTCATGATCTCGTCCATCGTGCGCAACGCGAAGAACGCCGACAGGTCGTGCTCGCCGGCGCAGCCCTCGAAGTGGCGGCTCTCGTTGGCCAGCCGCGCGGTGATCGGGTGCACACGTTCGCCCTCGCGCTGCAGGTAGGTGGCGGCCGGGTCGACGGTGAACCAGTCGATGTCGACGTCACCGTGCAGCGCGCGCAGTTCGCGCGCGATCGCCAGGTCGCGCTGCGCGTGGCCGAGGCCGATCGGGCTCGAGATGAAGAGCGCGCGGCGCTTGCGCTTCATCGCGCGCGTCCACACGCGCTCGCGCGTCGGACCGCCGATGAACTCGCGCACCGCCCGGTTGAAGACCACCGGATCGCGCGCGAAGGTCACGTGGCCGCCGCCGACGATGGTGAGCAGCCTGGCGCCCGGCACCAGCGCGTGGATCTCCTCGCCCTTGGCGTAGGGCACACGGCGGTCGTCGTCGCCGTGAATCACCAGCGTCGGGCACTGGATGCGCTTCGCCAGCTCGCGGACGTCGTTGTTGATCCAGGCCTGGCGCACCCACTGGATCACTTCGGCGTCGGTCGCCCAGCCGTAGCGCACGCCGTCTTCGTAGGGTTTCGTCGAGTGCGGCTCGGTGAAGATCACCGACATGAAGTAGTCCAGGTAGCCCGGCCAGTCGGTGTCGACCAGCTGGCCCTCCATCTGCATGCGCTTGACCATGCGCTCGCCCTGCACGAGTGACTCGGCGAAGCCGCCGGCGGTGACCACGTGGGTCACGCGCTGCGGTTGCTCGGCCGCCAGCCGCAGCGCGATCATCGAGGCCGCCGAGTGGCCCACCACCGCCACGCGATCGATCGCCAATGCATCGAGCACCGCCACGAAGTCGGCGAAGAAGTGGTCGAAGCTGTAGGCCTCCTGCCCACGCGGACGATCGGAGCGGCCGTTGCCGCGTCCGTCCATCGTCAGCACCCGGAAGTGATGCGACAGGTACGGCACGGTGGCCTTGAACACCTGCGAGTGAACGATCTGGAACTGCTGCGGCAAGGCAATCCACGGGCCGCTGTCGCCCCACACCGCGTACCAGAGCTTCACACCGTCGCGCTCGACGATGCCCTCGCGCTGCGGCGTCACCGTCTCGTAAGGGCTGCGGTCGCCGTCGGGCAGCGTGCCGGCAGCGGGCAGCGCGCCTGCAATCAGGCCGAGGCGGTCGGGCAGGGCGCGCGCGTCCATCAACGGCTCCGTCCGGCACGCCGGCGCGGCCTGGCCGCTTGCGCGGCGGCAGCGGCACGTGCTCGCACCTGGTCGTCGAGCGACTGCAACAGCCACTGCACGGCGTCGAGCGCGGCGCGGTGCTGCAGCTGCTCCTCCTTCACGCCGAGCAGGTCGGCGAACTCCATGCCGAGCCAGAACTCGCTGATCCAGCAGGCCACCACCTCCGCGGTGATCGGCGGCGGCAGCGTGACACCGCCGGCCTGCAGCGCCGCCAGCGCGTCGCGCACCGCCTCGAGCACCAGCTGCTTCCAGGCCAGCAGGCGCGGCACGAACTTCTCGCGCAGCTCGGCATTGGCCAGGCTGGCTGCCCACAGCTCGGCCTGCACACGGATGAAGCCGCTGGCCAGGTCGCTCTCGTAGAAGCGGCGGGCCTCGGCCCATTTGTCGGCGAAGCCGGTGGGGCCGCTGTACATCGCCGTCTGCCGGGCGAGCAAGCGCTGGTTGGCGGCGTCGAGCACGTCGATCACCAGCTGGTCCTTGGAGCGGAAGTGATAGTTGATGAGGGCGTGGTTGACGCCCGCATCCCTGGCGATCTCGCGCACGCTCAGCGCGGCGTAGCCTTCGCTGGCCAGCCGGCGGAAGGCCGCCTCCAGGATGCGGGCCTTGGTGTTGTCGGCTGCGTCGGAGGTGTCGAACAGACGCAGCGACGCGGTGGCGGTGGCGGACATGGAGTCGAATTTGAACAATTGGTTTATCCAACTGTTCAAATTCTAGGTGACCTTGGCGCACTGTCAAGTGCCCGGCGCTTACCGCCGGCCCGGCGCTCCGTCGGAAGGCGCATGGGCATACTGCCGGTACTCGATCGCAGACCGGAGAGCCGCCATGCAGTACCGTACCCTCGGCCACAGCCAGCTCCAGGTGTCCACGCTGTGCCTGGGCACGATGATGTTTGCCGACCAGACCAGCGTCGACGAGGCGCGCGAGATCGTCGCCCACGCGCGCGACCATGGCGTCAACTTCATCGACACCGCCGACGTGTACAGCCTCGGCCGCAGCGAGGAGATGGTGGGCGCGCTGCTGCAAGGCGACCGCGAGCGCTGGGTGCTGGCCAGCAAGGTGGGCAACAAGATGTCGGAGCGGCCCAACGAAGGCCGCTACTCACGCAGCTGGGTCGTGCGGGCGTGTGAAGCCAGCCTCAAGCGCCTGGGCACCGACCACCTCGACATCTACTACCTGCATCGCGATTTCGACGGCACGCGGCTGGAGGATCCGTTGCGTGCGCTCGACGACCTGCTGCGCGCCGGCAAGATCCGCTACTGGGGCGTCAGCAACTTCCGCGGCTGGCGCATCGCCGAGGCGGTGTACCTGGCGGGCGCGATGAACATCGCCGGCCCGGTGGTGTGCCAGCCGTACTACAACCTGCTCAACCGCCAGCCCGAGGTCGAAGTGCTGCCGGCCTGCCACCGGCTCGGCCTCGGTGTCGTGCCCTACAGCCCGATCGCGCGCGGCGTGCTGGCCGGCAAGTACGCACCCGGTGCCAAGCCGGCCGAAGGCACACGCGCGGGCCGCGGCGACGCGCGCATGCTGCAGACCGAGTTCCGCGAGGAGTCGCTGCGCATCGCGCAGCGGCTGAAGGAGCACTGCGCCGGCAAGGGCGTGGCGTTGCAGCACTTCGCCAGCGCGTGGGTGCTGGCTCACCGTGCGGTCAGCGCGGTGATCGCCGGCCCGCGCACGCTGGCGCAGTGGCAGGACTACTTCGCCGCACTCGCGTGCACGATCACCACCGACGACGAGGCGCTGGTCGACTCGCTCGTCACGCCGGGGCACCCCTCGACGCCCGGCTACAACGATCCGGCGTATCCGCTCGAGTCGAGGCGCTCGCGCGCGGCGTAGCGGCGCGCCCGATCAGCCCGAAGCGGCGGCCGATGGCGCCGGTGCTGCCGGCCGGGCGCGGATGCAGCCCCACAGCATCTGGCTCCACAAACGGTTCATGTCGGGTGGCGACGGCGGCGCGAAGACCGGCCCGGCCACCGCATCGATCAGCGCCACCGGGTACACCTCGCGCGGCTGCAGGCGCTCGGCCGCGCGGGCCACCGCGTCGGCGCGCGACAGGCCCTGCGTGCGAAAGCCGTGCAGGTGCACGACCGTGTCGGCGCGTGCCAGACACAGCTGCGTCTGCGTCTTCGACGCGCCGACGTTGAGTTGCGTGCTCGCCGCGCATTGCCCCAACACGTCGGCGGCGAATTCGGCGGGATGCTGCAGCCGGCCCTCGTCGACACGCTTGAACAGTGCCTCGGCCATCTGCAGGCCCCAGTCGCTGCGCTTGACCTTCTCGATCACCAGCGGGCGGTTGCGCCCCTCGTCGAGGTAGATCCGCGCGATGTTCATCGCCAGGAAGGCGCGTGCGTCGCACTGGCGGAACGCCCGCTGCACGTCACTCGACGGTGCCGCTGGCGGGGCCGCGGCGGCCGCTTGCGCGAACGCGCCGGCGCTGCAGGCGGCCAGTCCGAGTGCTGCCAGCATCGACTGCCATCGCGTGCGTGAACCCATCGTGCCGTCTCCCCGTGATCGTGTCGTAACGCGCATTGTGCTGCGCTGCGGTGTCTCAGATGCGCCGGTCGCGGCCGGCCCAGTACGGCTCGCGCAGGCGGCGCTTGAAGATCTTGCCGGTGTCCTCGCGCGGCAAAACGTCGTGAAACGTCACCACCTTGGGCACCTTGTAGCCGGCCAGCCGCGCCGACAGCCAGCCGCGCACCGTGTCGGCGTCCAGCGCGGTGCCCGCGGTGCACTGCACGGCAGCGGCGAGCGCCTCGCCGAACTCGTCGTCGGGAATGCCGAAAACGGCGCAGTCGGCCACGCCGGGAAGCGCCAGCAGACTGGCCTCGATCTCGGCCGGGTAGATGTTGACGCCGCCCGAGATCACCATGTCGGCCGCGCGATCGACGATGAAGAGGAAGCCGTCCTCGTCGAGGTAGCCGACGTCGCCCAGTGTCTTCAGGCCGTCGCGCTCCATGCGCCGGCGCGCATCGTCCTGGCCGATGTAGCTGAAGTCGGCGTAGGCCGGCTGGTGCACATAGATCAGCCCGGCCTGGCCCTGCGGCAGCGCGCGGCCGTCGTCGTCGAGGATGGCCAGCGTCACGCCCGGCAGCGGGCGGCCCGCCGAGCCGGGCTTGCGCAGCGCCTCGTGGCTGTCCAGCCGCGTCATGTAGCCGAGCTCGCTGGCGCCGTAGGCCTCGTGGATCACCGGGCCCCACCAGTCGATCATCGCGCGCTTCACGTCGGGCGGGCAGGGCGAGCCGGTCGAGGCGACGAAGCGCATCGAGCGCAGGTCGTGGCGCCGGCGCACGCGTTCGGGCAGCGCGAGCAGACGCACGTACATCGTCGGCACCAGATAGGCATGGGTCAGGCGGTGCTGCTCGATCAGCTGCAGCGTGCGCTCGGCGTCGAAGCGCGGTTCGATCAGCAGCAGCGCGTCGTCCTCCTGCGCCGCGCCGATGCTGTAGGAGTTGGGCGCGCTGTGGTACATCGGCGCGCTCACCAGCGCGCGCATGCCCGGCTCGAAGCCGAGCACATGGCGCAGCACGGCCTGGCCGCGCGCCACCTGCTCGGCGTCGGCCGGCGCACGGCGGATGCCCTTGGGCCGGCCGGTGGTGCCCGACGTGTAGAACATCGCGCCGCGCGGCGCGCGCGGCGGCGCCGGCGGATGCGGCACGGTGTCGCGATACACCGACCAGTCGGTGTCGCCGGCGGCGCGCGCCGGCGAGTCCGCGGCGCCGTCTTCGCGTGGCGCGGTGAAGCAGCGGACGCCCTCGACCGGCCAGGCCGGCAGCGCCGCCTGCAGATCGGCATCGGCCACCAGCAGCCGCGCGCCGCTGTCGGCGAGGATGAAGGCCAGCTCGTCGCGCTTGAAGTGCCAGTTGATCGGGCACCACAACGCGCCGACGGCCCGCACGGCGAGCATCAGCTCGAGCAAGGCGGGGCTGTTGCGCATCAGCAGCGCGACGCAGTCGCCCTCGCCGATGCCCGCTGCATGCAGCGCCGCGGCCGAGCGCCGCCAGCGCGCCTCGAAGCGGTCGGCGGCGATCGTCCGGTCATCGAACAGCACGGTGATGGGCATCGCGTCGCTCCTGCTGCGCGTTCGAGCGCCATTGTGCGCGGGCCGCGTACCCGGCATCCGCCGCCGCGAGCGCTGCGTATCATGGCGGATGGTGTTTCGCGATTGGTTGTTCGGCTGCGCGCTGGTGTCGATGTCGTGCGCCGCGCTGGCGCATGACACCTGGTTCGAGGCCCTGCCGAACGCGGCGCCCGGCCAGCTGGCCCTGGCGCTCGCCACCGGCAACCGGTTTCCGCGCCAGGAGTTTCCGGTCGGCATGGAGCAGCTGGTGGCCAGCGGCTGCCGCGACGCCGCGGGCAGCGTGCTGCCGATGCGGCTGCTGCAGGACAAGCCGAATGCCTTATGGGTGCGTGCGGCGGTACGGCCGGGCCGCGCAGCGTCGTGCTGGGCCCAGCTGCAGCCCTTCGAGGTCGAGATCGAGCCGCGCATCGTCGAGATCTACTTCAAGGAGATCCAGGCATCGGCCGCGGTGCGCGAAGCCTGGGCCGAGATGCAACGGCGGGGCGTCGGCTGGCGCGAGCGATTCACCAAGCACGCGCGCATCGAGGCGCTGCGCGCCGACGCCGCCGTCGAGACGCAACCGGTGCCGATGGCGATGGACGTGCTGCTGCGCGCCGACGGGCCGGTGGCCGTCGACCGCGCGCTCGATTTCCAGGTGCTGCGCGACGGCCAGCCGCTGGCCGATCTGGCGGTGGAGTTCCAGAGCGCGGCCAGCGGTCTGGGCATCTGGCGTCGCACCGACGCGCAGGGCCGCGTCACGTTCAGCCCACCGCTGCCGGGCCGCTGGCTGCTGCGCGGCACCGAGCTGTACCTGTCGCCCACGCAGGCCGACTGGTGGGAGAGCCGCTTCGTCACGCTGGCCTTCGACGTGCCCACACCCGGCAGCGCAGCGCCGGCGCGGCCGTGATCCTCAGGCCGGCAACAGCTTCAGATCGAACACGCGCTCGACCAGCCACACGCCGGCCAGACCCACGATCAGCAGCGAGCCACCGATCATCACGCCGCGCCGGTAAAGGGTCGTGCGGCGCAACGCGAAGGCGATCGGCAGGAAGACCGCCACGATCGCCAGCTGGCCGCCCTCGACCCCGAGATTGAAACCCACCAGCGCCAGCGCCAGCGCGTCGCGCGGCAGCCCCAGGTCGGCCAGCACGCTGGCGAAACCGAAGCCGTGGATCAGACCGAAGGCGAACGCCACGGCCCAGCGCCGGCCGTGGATCAGCGGGCGCACGTTGTTCAGCGCCGCCAGCACCACCGACGCCGCGATCGCCGACTCGACCAGCCGCGACGGCAGCGACACCACCTGCAGCGTGGCCAGCGACAGCGTGATCGAATGTGCGATGGTGAACGCGGTGACGATGCGAAAGACGTCCCAGAACGACTCGCGCAGCGTGTCGGTCGGCTGCCAGCGCGACGCGCGCCACACCAGCACCGCAGGCAACAGCAGCGACAGCAGGAACAGGATGTGGTCGAAGCCGATCCAGATGTGCCACACGCCCTCGCGCGCGAAGTCGACGAACTGGCGCCAGCGGCTCACCTGCGCGAGCTCGAAGGTCTGCGTGGCGGCCTGCGGGCCGAGCACCGCGGTGCGCGTGCCGCCGTTGGCGCTCAGGTTGAGCAGCCCGCGGTGTTGCGGGTCCAGGTCGGCGAACAGCGTGTAGTGCAACGTCAGCTTCTCGGGCACGCGTGGGCAGGTGATCACGAGCGGCAGCACCGTGTAGGCGCCGTCGGTGTGCTCGTCGACCTGCTGCGCACCCGCCGCCAGCGTGCAGGCGGCGTCGTCGGCCCGCATCGCCAGCCGTGCCAGCGCATAGCCCGCGATGTCGGCATGGCGCGCCCGCAGCTCGCCCCAGGTGATCTCGCCGTTGCCGTCGGCATCCAGGCCGATCGCGAATTCGAGGTCGCGCAAGGCGATGTCCCAGCGGCCGCTCAAGCCGCCGTCGGCGACCGTGATGCCGAGGTAGCTGTCCGACGGCTTGTGCGCCCAGGCCATCGGCGTGCCGACCAGCAGACTGCAGACCAGCAGGAGTGCCAGGGCGCGCAACCAGCTCATCGTGGCGTGTTCCAGCGCGCCGCCAGCGCCTGCAGGCGCGGGCTCTCGACGCCGGTGCTGCGCAGCCACTGCAGCGCCGGCTCGGCCGCCTCGCGCTGCCGGGCGGCCCAGGCGGCTTCGAGCAGCACGCGGGCGTCGGCCGCCTCGCGCTGCACCGCGTAGTTGTCACGGGCGAGTGCCAGCGCCCGCTCGGGCCGTCCCAGCACCTCGAGCGACCGCGCCTGCAGTTCGCGCGCCCAGCCGTCACGCCGCGCATCGCCGGTCGCCTTGGCGGCGATCGCGAGCCGCAGCAGCAGCACGTCGGCGCGTTCGCTGTCCTTCAGCAGGGCCAGCACCTCCTGCGGCCGGCCCTGGTCGAGCAGGAAGTCCGCATAGGCGGCCAGCAGGTACACGTCGCGCCGGCCGAGGCCGACGGCCTCGCGATAGGCCGCTTCGGCCTGCGCCACGGCGCCGCGCCGCTCCTCGATCTCGGCCAGCCGCGTCAGCGCCCACAGGCGCTGTGCCGGCTCGGCTTCGGGGGCCTCACGCAACGCGTCGCGCAGCGCCTGCACCGCCGCGGATGCGCGGCCGGTCAGCGAGTCGACATAGGCCAGGCAGGCCACGCCCACCACGTCGTCAACGAGTGGTTCGAGCTGCTCGCAGGCCGAGCGCGCACGCCCATAGTCGGCGCGCACCATGTGAATCGCAGCCAGCCAGGCCCAGGCCTCGGCGTGGTCGGGCTCCGCGCGGGTCGCCGCGTCGAGGTCGGCCACCGCCTCGTCGAAGCGATGGCCGTACTGCAGGATCACGGCGCGCATCACGCGTGCGGCCACCGGGGGCTCGCTCAGGGTCCACCACGGGTGCAGCGCCGCCTGCGCGTACCCCACGTAGCGCGGGTCGCCGTCGACGCCTGCCTGTTCGAACCAGCGCCGGGCCAGGTCGACCGCCAGCGTCACGTTGCCGGGCTCGCGGCGCCAGGCGGCGCGCAGCACGTTCAACTCGCGTGCCGCGGGATCGTTGGCCTTCGTCGGCAGGCGCTCGACCACCTGCTGGTCCGTCGACGGGACGAATGGCGCTGCCAGCGCGACGGTGTCGGCCAGCAGCAAGGCGGCAGTGGCGAGAAGTCGCAAACGTGACAAGGCGTGGCGCGGTTCCGGAGGCGAAAGCGGGCGATCGTACCGTTTACGCGCCGCGCGGCCGCCCGGATGAAGGCCGCACGGCGCGACCCTGTCAACCGAAACGGGGCTGCCGCGTAAACTCCAGGAGTCGAGCGCAATGAGGGTTCCATAGGGGAAGCACCGGGCGCCAGGCTTCACTCCAAACTACGAAAGACAAAGCCATGACCAAGTTCCTGACCGCCCTGATGTTCGTCGCCGCTGCCGCGGTGGCCATTCCCGCGCAAGCCGCGTCGCACGCCGGCGCCGCCCCGATGGCCAAGGCCAGCGAGCCGACCAAGGCGAAGAAGGAAGCCAAGAAGAAGGCGGCCAAGGCCAAGCCGGCGGCCAAGGCCGCCAGCGGTACGAAGTAAGCCCTCTGCGATGCCCCGATTCGGGGCGTTCAATGAGAACAGGCGCCGCGAGGCGCCTGTTCTTCTTCGTGCGGCGCTAGATCGTCGGCCGATCGCGCAGCGTCTCGCCGTCGGCGGCGAGGAACCGCTGCACGAACTCGCGCGTGGGCGGCGGCGTGTCGGCCTGCTCGGCGAGCGAGTTCAACGAGGCCCGCGTGCGCCAGCACAGGTGGTTCTCGACGTAGTCCTGGTTGTAGCGGTCGATCGTGGCCTGGTAGTCGTGCATCTCGTAGACGACCCACAGCGTGCAGGCCACGAAGATGGCGAAACCGGTGTCCGCGTCGATCACGCGGGTGACGATGGCGGCGAACGCGATCAGCACCAGCAGTGGCGCCAGACCGACCGCCAGCGAAGCGCGCTGGTCGCTGGGCGGCTGATAGTCGGGCAGCTGCATGACCGCTACGTTAATGCGACAGCAGCCTATCACCGCATGGATAAGCGCCGGTGATCGCGGGGAATTCCCGCTTTTGCGCGAGCGTGCTGCGCCCGCCCGCCGCCGACCGCCGTCAGCCGTGGGCCCGGCGCAGCGCCTGCTCCAGGTCGGCGATCAGGTCGCCGGCGTCCTCGATGCCCACCGACAGGCGCAGCAGGTCGGCCGGCGCCGGCGTGCCGGCGCCTTCGACGCTGGCGCGGTGTTCGACCAGGCTCTCGGTGCCGCCGAGCGAGGTGGCGCGCTTCCACAGACCCACATGGGCGGCGGTGGCGATGGCGGCGGCCTCGCCACCCAGGGCGCGGATCGACAGCATGCCGCCGAAGCCGCCGCGCATCTGGCGCGCGGCCACCTCGTGGCCCGGGCTGCCGGGCAGGCCGGGGTACAGCACCGCACTCACCAGGTCGTGGTGCGCGAAGTGCTCGGCGATGCGCTGGGCGCCGGCCGACGCCGCGCGCACGCGCAGGAACAGCGTGCGCATGCCGCGCAGCATCAGCCAGGCCTCGAACGAACCCAGCGTGCCGCCGAGCTGCGCGCGTACCGTCTTCACGCGTTTCCAGAAGTCGTCGTCCTCGCGGCTCACCAGCACGCCGGCGATCAGGTCGGAGTGGCCGTTGAGGTACTTGGTGCCGGCGTGCATCACCAGGTCGGCGCCGTGCTCGAGCGGCCGCGTGAAGACCGGCGTGGCCACGGTGGAGTCCACCGCGAGGCGGGCGCCGGCCTGGTGCGCGAGCGCCGCGGTGGCGGCGATGTCGGTGATGCTCCACAGCGGGTTGGCCGGCGTCTCGACCCAGACCAGCTTCGTTTTGCCGGGCCGCAACGCCGCGCCCACCGCGGCCGGATCGGTCATGTCGACCAGCTCCACCTGCAGGCCCCAGGAGGTCGCGAAATTCATCAACCAGTTGCGCAGCGACCAGTACATCACCTTCGGTGCCAGCACGTGGTCGCCCGGCGCGAGCGACTGGAACACGGCGGTGGCCGCCGCCATCCCGGAGGCGAACAGCGCGCCCTGCGCGCCGCCTTCGAGCTCGGTGATCACGCGCTCGGCCTGGTCGAAGGCCGGGTTGTCGGCGCGCGCATAGATGCGGCCCGAGCGGTACTGGTTGTCGGCATCGCGCAGGTAGGTCGACGACACATGGATCGGCGGCGTGATCGCACGCGTCTCCTCGTCGATCCAGCCCAGCGCCTGCGCGGCGATGGTCTCGGGCTTCACGTGCTTGGGGTCCATGACGGCGCTCGGTGGAGGTCGCGGCATCGTACGCCGGCCGACGCGACATCGACCCCGGTTCCCCCCAATGGCGCCGTGCCGGTGCGGGACGAGAATCGGCGACTGCATGGCCCGAGGATCACCCGAGATGAACTTCAAGCATGTCGTGTTCGCGGCCGGCCTGGCCACACTGCTGGCGTCGGCCACTGCGCCTGCCTGGGCACAGGCCTGGCCGACGCGCGGGCCGGTCAAGCTGGTGGCGGTGTTTCCGCCGGGCGGCTCGGTCGACCAGGTCGCGCGCATCCTGGCGCCGTCGCTGCAGCAGCAGCTCGGCCAAAGCGTGGTGGTCGAGAACAAGGGTGGCGCCTCGGGTGCGATCGGCACCGCGGCGGTGGCGCAGTCGGCGCCCGACGGCTATACCTTCGCCGTCGTGTTCGACACACACGGCGTGAACCCGAGTCTGAACCCCAACCTCGGCTACGACACGCGCAAGGACCTCGCCGCGGTGGCGCAGATCGGCACCAGCGCGATGGTGCTCGCCACGCACGCCGACACCGCCTACAAGAGCTTCGCCGACGTGATCGCCGCCGCCAAGGCGAAGAAGGGCGTCAGCTACGGCAGCATCGGCTCGGGCAGCCTCGGCCATCTGGCGATCGCGCTGCTCGCCAAGGGCGACGGGCTCGAGCTGAACCACGTGCCGTACCGCGGCGGCGGCCCGTTGATGAACGACGCCATCGCCGGCCACGTGCCGCTGTCGGTGGGCTCGGTGTTTCTGATCAAGCCGCACATCGACAGCAAGCGGCTGCGCGGCCTGGCCGTCACCACCAGCAAACGCTCGCCGCAACTGCCCGACGTGCCGACGATCGCCGAGAGCGGCTACGCCGGCTTCGAGGCGCCGGCCTGGTGGGCCGTGCTGGCGCCGGCGAAGACGCCGCCGGAGATCGTCGCCCGCATGAACCAGGAGATCAACAAGGCGCTGCAGTCGCCCGAGGTCGCCGGCAAGCTGGCCGCGCAAGGCATCGAGGTGCGCACCGGCACGCCGGCGCAGGCACAGGCCTTCATCGAGGGTCAGATCGACATCTGGGCCAAGGTGGTGAAGGACAACAACATAAAGGCAGACTAGGGCAGTCGAGCGAGCGCCGCCCAGTCGGTCACCGTGATGCGCGCGACCACGGTCCAGCCGGTGCCGTCGGGCTTCATCACGACGGCCTCGCCTTCGGCCAAGTGCGGCGCACCGGCGACGGCGCGAAACGGGATGCCGTGGCCGACCATCCAGCGGTTGCTGCCCGCGGCCACCGGGGCGCTCAGCAGACGGGCCAGCCCGGGGTAGTCGCCACCGCCGCTCTCGCGCAGCGCCACGGTGGGCGCCGGCGTGGCGCGGCCGAAGCTCAGCGTGGCATGGTCCATCGTGCGGCACATCGGGCTCGCAAGCACCTCACCGGTCGGCAGCTTCAGCGCGCGGATCGTCTCGCCGATGCGCCGCGCGTCGTCGCGGCCCTGCGGCGACAGCAGCCGCTGGTTGTCGCAGTCGTCGAAGCCCTTCATCGCGTCGTCGCGTTTCGAGAAGTCGGTGGCCGTGTGGCGGAAGTAGACCACGTAGCCGCCGCGGCGCAGCTCGCGCAGCAGCGCGGCGCCGGCGAGCCCCGCGCCGGCGGCCGGCGCCGACGAGCGCTCGACGCCGGCCGTGGCAGACGCCGTCTGGGCGAAGGAAGGCGCTGTCCACGCCACGAAAGCGAGTGCAGCGATCGTGTGTCTGCAAGGGGTCATGGTCCGGCCTCCACCAATCGAATGCGCCGGCGCAGCGGCTCGACCAGCGCGGCGTCGCCAGCCATCTCGGCCCCACGCAGCTGCACCTGCAACCAGGCGAGCAGGGGTCGCCGCCAGCCCTGCGCCGACGCGGTCTCGACCGCCAGGGCCGCCAGGGGCGGATCGGCGCGGCCGGCACGCAGCAGCAATGCCGCTCCAACCAGACGGGCGAGCGGATCGGCCGTGTCCTGCAACGCGGCCCGCGCCGCCGCCGGCGAGATCGAGCCGTCGGCGAGCGGCCGGTGGTGCGCCGGAAGCAGCGCCCGCTGCGGCGCGCTGGTGCTGCCGCCGAGATAGGCGGCGTAGGCCAGTTCGGCCGCAGCTGCGTCGCTGCGCAGCGCTTCGAAGCCGTGGCAGGGCTCGAAGTCGAGGCTCGCCACATGGCTGGCGCAGCGCATCAGTTCGGCGCGCGCCAGCAGGTCGATGCGCCCGGTTGCGGCGATCTCGCGCCGCGCACGCGCAAACTCGCTCGCCTCGAGCGCGTTGTGGCCCTGCAGGTAGGCCGATGTCGCGTGCTCCAGTGCGGCCTTCGCATTCGTCTGCCAATCGGGTGGCGCCGGCGTGCCGGCGCAGGCGGCGAGCGCCAGCAGCGCGGTGACCGCCAGCAGGCGATCGCCGACGCGTCTGCGGTCTGCGCTCATGGCAGCCGGATCTCGGTGTCGCGCGCGAACGGCCATTTGCGGTTGACCTCGTTGACCAGGCTTTCCACCTTGCGCAAGCTGGCCTCCACGTCGGCGCGCAACGCGCCGAGGTCGGTGGTGGCCACCCGCGCGTTGCCGGCCACTGCCTGCGCGTCGACCAGGATGGCATCCACCTTCTGCAGGCTGCCGCGCGCGTCGCCGAGCAGCGCCTTCAACTGCAGGACGGTCTCGCGCGACTCGGGCAGCACACCGCCCGCGCCGAACACCTGCGTATCGGCCTTCACTGCCATCGCGTCGAAGCGCGCCAGCAGCGCATTGGTGCGCGCCAACGCGGCGGTCAGCTGCCTGGCGGCCTTGTCGTCGCCGAACAGCACGCCCATCGCACCCTGCGGACCGTTGAGCCTCTCGGTGGTGGCCTGCACGTTGGCCAGGCTCGCACGAAGTGCCGACTGTTCGGACGTGAGCGCGGTAAGGTTGATCACCAGCTCGCGCGTCGCAGCCACCAGGCGCGGGATTTCCTCGGTCGAGTCACCGCGCAGCACCGCGCGTACCGCGCCGTCGGGCAGCGGCGGGTCGGTCATGATGCCGCTGAAGGCGCGGATGTTGGTGCCACCCACCAACCCGCGCACCAGCGTGAATACGCTCGACTGGCGCAGCCAGTGCGCGTCGCGTCGCGGCACGTCGACGAGGATGCGCGCCTTGCCATCGTCGCCGAGCTCGATGCGGCGCACGCGGCCGATCGGAAAGCCCGAGAACGTGAGGTCCATGCCGACGCCCACGCCCTCGGAATCGTCGGCCACCAGCACCAGCCGCTGCGTCGGCTCGAAGGCGCCGCGCGCATACATGAGGTAGAGCACCGAGCCGGCCACCAGCATCACCAGCAGCACCAGCAGCGCGGTGGCCTTGAGCTCCAGGTGGCGCACCGGCGCAACCGGGTCGGAGGCGTCCTTCACGGTCACCATCAGTAGTAGTTGCCGACCAGCGAGGCGATCTCGATCAGCAGCAGCAACGCGAACATGCGGATCAGCCCGCGGATCTCGGCGCTGGTGCGCGAGCGCGACGGCGGTGGGTCGATCAGC
The DNA here is from genome assembly GCA_044222685.1 of Burkholderiaceae bacterium. GTDB lineage: Bacteria > Pseudomonadota > Gammaproteobacteria > Burkholderiales > Burkholderiaceae_C > JAEUPI01. The sequence goes on along the minus strand of JBGAMU010000004.1, from coordinate 7,669 downwards.
GCCGAGGCCATCGGGATCACCGACACCGCCAGGCTGAACAGCAGCGTCTTCAGCGCGAAGATCAGCGACAGCGCCGGATCGAAGACATGGCCCACCGTGCGCGTGTAGCCGGCAAAGCCCCAGGGCGAGAAGCCGTAGACCACGACGTACGCCAGCAGCAGCGACACGACGCAGCTCACCGCAGCCAGCGTCACCACGCTGAACACGCCGGCCAGCACCCGCGGCAGCACTTCGCGGCGCATCGGCTCGATGCCCTGGCGCGCCAGCGCATCCAGCGCGCCGCTGCGGCGCATCGCCACCAGTTCTTCGCCATCGGGCAGGGTGCAGCGCACCGCGACGAACAATGCCGCCGTGAGCGGTATCAGCTCGAGCACCAGCACACGCACCACCATCTCGAGCGCGTAGCGCGTCAGGCCATAGCTGAGCGCAGTGACCACCACGATGCGGATCAGCACCAGGCTGATCAGCGAGCTCAGCAGCGTGAACCACCACAGCTGCGGCACCGTGCCCTGCACGATCTGCCGCGCCATGGCCGGCCGGTTGTCGCGCGCATAACTCGACGGTGACAGTGCCAGCACCGCGATCACGGCGCCGAAGCGGACGATGCGCGCCCAGTCGGCCAGCCAGTGCAGCACGGCACGCCCCAGCGGGCGCACACCGTCTGACGACAGGTTGGCGATCATGGGCGAATGATAGGCGGACACCCTCGATGTCGTGCCGGTTGCCCGCGAGCGGGGGCCGCGGGCACGGATCAGGCCGCCACGATGTGCATCAGCAGTTCGTACGAGCGCAGCCGCGCCGCATGATCGTGGATCGCACCGGCGATGATCAGCTCGTCGGCGCGTGTGCGGTCGATGATCGCCTGCAGCTCGCGCCGCACCTTCTCGGGGCCACCGCTCGCGGTGGCGGCCAGCATGCGTTGCACGCCGGCGCGTTCGGCGTCGTTCCACAGCCCATCCATCGAGTCCACCGGCTTCGGCAGCGGCCCGCGCACGCCACGCTGCATGCCGAGGAAGCGCTGCTGGATCGACGTCAACAGCCGCGCGCCGTCGGCGTCGCTGTCGGCAGCGACCACATTGACGCCGACCATCGCATGCGGCTCGGGCCAGCGTGGCGACGGCCGGTAGGTGGCGCGGTAGATCTCCAGCGCCTGTTCCAGCATGTCGGGCGCGAAGTGCGAGGCAAAGGCGAACGGCAGGCCCAGGTAGGCGGCGAGTTGCGCGCCGTACAGGCTCGAGCCGAGGATCCACACCGGCACCTGCGTGCCGATGCCGGGAATCGCGCGCACGCGCGCGCCGGGCTGCGCCGGCTCCATGTAGCCGATCAGCTCCAGCACGTCCTGCGGGAAGCCGTCTTCCTGGTCGCTGTGCAGGTGGCGGCGCAGCGCGCGGGCGGTCAGCTGGTCGGTGCCCGGCGCACGGCCGAGGCCGAGGTCGATACGGCCCGGGAACAGCGTGGCCAGCGTACCGAACTGCTCGGCGATGACGAGCGGCGCGTGGTTGGGCAGCATGATGCCGCCCGAGCCGACCCGGATCGTCTTCGTGCCGCCGGCCAGGTGCGCGATCAGCACCGCGGTGGCCGAACTGGCCACGCCGTCCATGTTGTGGTGTTCGGCGACCCAGAAGCGGCGGTAGCCCCAGGTCTCGGCGTGCTGGGCGAGGTCGAGGCTGTGGCGCAGCGCCGCGCTGGCGTCGCTGCCTTCGACGATGGGGGCGAGATCGAGGATCGAGAGCGGAACCATGACCGCCATCATGCACCGGGGCGCGCGGCGACCTGCGCGCAGTGGTATGTTTTGCGCTGTCGCATGCCGCTTCCCGCCCCCGATGACCGACCTGATCGTGCGCCGCCTGCTGGTGGACCTGGAAACCCCGCTGCCGCGTCACTGGTGCGCCGGCGATGCGTTCCGCACCGCCTGGTTCAACGCGTTGTCGATGAGCTTTCCGGTCGGCGAGCAGTTCTTCATCGACTCGGTGCGTGCCGGCGTGCAGCAGCTGCCTGAGGCCGAGCGCCTGCGCTTCGAGGCCGAGGCGCGCGCCTTCATCGGGCAGGAGGCCACGCACCGGCGGCTGCACGGCCTGTTCAACGACCATCTGGCGGATCAGGGGCTGGTCAACCGCTGGGCGCCGCGTGCGCAACGCCGCATGCAGCGGCTCGAGGGCGTCGACGTGCGCGCCTGGGTCGGCCTGACCGCAGCCACCGAGCACTTCACCGCGATCCTCGCCGAGTACCTGCTCTCGCGGCCCGACGTGCTGCAGGGCACCGAGTCGCGCCTGGCCGACCTGTGGCTGTGGCACTCGTGCGAGGAGAGCGAGCACCGCAGCACCGCGTTCGATCTCTACCGCGCGCTGGGCGGCAACGAGACCTGGCGATTGCGCCTGTTCCGCACCGCGACCGTCTACTTCCTGCTCGACGCCTTGCGCCAGACCGTCAACAACCTGTGGCACGACGGCAGCTTCTGGCGCCTGGCCACCTGGACCAGCGGCTGGCGCTTCCTGCTCGGCCGCGGCGGCGTGCTGCGTGGCCTGCTGCCGGCATGGCGGCGTTACCTGCGCGCGGACTTCCATCCGTCGCAGCAGGACGACGCGCCGGCGCGGGCCTGGCTGCGCGAACATGCGGCGATCTGGCAGCCGGTCGGGCAGCAGCCGACGGCGCAGCCCGCCTGAGCCGGGGTCACAGTTTCAGTTCGAGCCGCAGCTGCCAGGTCGTGAACGACTTGGCCACCGTGCTGGAGGTCTCGCGCGTGGTCACGCCGGGTGTCGACTCGAAGTCGAGGCTGCCGCCGGTGAGGTAGTCGCGCGGCGCGAGGTTGCTCGCCGACAGACGCAGCGCCACACCCGGCTGGAAGGTCCACAACGCATAGGCGTCGAACACGCGCTTCAGGCCGATCAGCGCGCTCTGCTCGTCGGAGATGCGCGTGTCGTAGCCCGGCGTCACGTTGAAGTTGCCGCCGACGGTGAGCGGCAGGCCGCGGACGCGGTAGTCGGCGCCCAGGTTGGCGGTCGCGTCGGGTTGCTGGTCGAGCCGGTTGTCGGGGCCGGGCACGCTCTTCACACGCGAACGGAAGGCGCTCAGGTTGCTGCGCAGCTCGAGCGGCGGCGCGTCGGCCATCACCTCGCTGAGCCGGAACTTGGCCTCCAGCTCCAGGCCCTGCGTGATGGCGTCGCCGATGTTCTGCGGCCGCGACACCCAGCGCGGCACCGGCGCCCACGACACCGCCTCCAGCGTCGTCACGTTGCGCATGTAGTTGGTCAACCGACGGTAGAACAGGTTGGCGCTCAGCACGCCGCCCGCACCGAGATACCGCTCGACCGCGATGTCGACGCCGCTGGCCAGCTCGGGCTTGAGATCGGGGTTGCCGGCGCGGTCGGGGCTGGTCGGCGTGTTGGCGCCGGGCACCGGGAAGCGGTTCGACAGCGACGGCCGGCCGAGCAGCTGGCCCATCGACGGCGCCTTGTAGCTGCGCGTCAGGCTCAGGCGCAGCTGGCTGCGGCTTTGCGGATCGGGCTTCCACACGGCATGCAGCAGCGGCGTCCACACGCTGCTGCGGTTGCTCGGTGTCGCGCCGTCGGCGCCGGTGCCGCGCGTGGTGATGCCTTCCCAGCGCAGGCCGGCGTGCGCCGCCCAGTTCGGGCTGATCGTCCACTCGTCCTGCACATAGAGCGCGCCGCGTGTGCTCGACGCCTCGAGGTTCTCGCCGAAGTCGGTGAGCAGCGGGTTGCCGTCGCGCAGCGAGGTGCGGGTCTCGAGACGGCGCACCGCCTCGATCTCGGCGCCGCCGACCAGGCTGTGGTCGTTGTCGAGCAGCTTCGACAGCTTCAGGCCGCCGTTCAACGAGCGGTCGCGGATGCGCGCCGTGTCGTCGACGGTGGCGTTCACGGCGCCGAACTCGTCGCGCACCGTGTGGTTGAAACTGCGTGACTCGCCGCCGTTGCCGCGCCATTCGGCGCGCAGGCCGTCCGCCAGCGTCTGGCGCCACTGGCCGATCAGACGTGCCATCGAGAAGTCCCAGTCGGTGTGCGACGTCGCGGTGTCGTAGGCCGGCGGGTCGACGCCGATCGGCTGGTCGATGCGACTGCGTCGGTCGATCTTTCCCCGGCTCGCGGTGACGAAGGGCGCCAGGAAGCCCATGTCGCCCCGCGGGCCCTGCCACTGCGCGCGCGTGCTCAGATGCACGTTGTACTTCTTCTCGACCGCGAAGTTGCTCTCCTCGGCCTGGCGCGTCACGGCGCCGGTGGCGAGGTCCTGGTCGGTGGTGGTGGTGCGGCTCTGGTACTCCTGCTCGCTGCCGCGCAGCGAGGTCGAGACGTTCAGCGTCCAGTTGTCGTTCAGCTTGTCGTTGCGCGTCCAGCCGCCGCCGAAGCCCGGCCGGCCGCTCTCGAGCTGCGTGCCGAGCTGGACGTCGTTGACCTTCTTGGTGTAGCCCTCGCGCGTGATGATGTTGATGGTGCCGCCGATCGCGCGCGCGCCGGTTTCGGCGGTGGGCGCCCGCAGGATCTCGATGCGCTCGATCTGGTCCGGGCTCAGCGAGTCGAGCGAGAAGCCCGGCGGCACGCGGTCGCCGTCGAGCAGGATCTGCGTGTAGCCGGCGCCCAGGCCGCGAAAGCGGATCGCGCCACCGCGGCCCGGTGCGCCGCCGATCGTCACGCCGGGCAGGCGCTTGAGGATCTCGCCGAGCGTCGAGTCGCCCTGGCGCTCGATCTCCTCGCGGCCGATCACGATCTTGGCCGCGGTGGACTGGCGGCGCTGCTCGCTGTCGCTGCCGCGCCCGCCGGTGATCTCGACACGCTGAGAAGGCGGCGCCGCGGCGGGCGCCGCCGGAGCCGCCCTCGGCGACACGGCCGGCGCCGAGGCCGCCGGCGCGGGCGGCGGTGCCGCTTCGGCCGCCGGCGCCGGCGTCTGCCCCGCGGCACAGACGGGCAGCAGCACACAGCCCAGCGCGAGCACGCGGTGCGTCGGCGTGCCACGGCTCATGCCGGGATCGTCGATCGCGAACGGTAGAACTTGATCGGCGCCAGAGACACCTGGCCCGAGATGTGCCGCTTGATCTTGCCGACGACGTGCATCTCGCAGGGTTTGCAGTCGAAGCGCAGCGTCAACGTGTCGCCGCCGCTTTGCATCGTCAGCGGCTCGGCGCGCACGGTGCCCTGCACGCCGGTCACGCCCTTGGCCTGCTTGGGACACAGACTCATGGCCCAGCGCACGCAGTGCTTGGTGATCATCAGGCTCACCTCGCCGAGCTCCTCGTGGCTCTCGTAGGCGGCATCGACGATGCGCACGCCGTGCGCGACGTAGAAGTCGTGTGCCGACTGGTTGTACACGTTGGCCAGGTAGCTCAGCGCGTCGCCGGGGTAGGGAGCGGGCGGCTCGACCGGCGTGGCGCGCGGCAGCCGCGCCATCGCGGCCGCGCGCGTGATCTCGAGCGCCGACACGGCCTCGCGGCGCAGCGCGTTGGCCACGCTGGCCGGCACGAACCAGGGCTCGCCGAACTGGATCTCGATGTCGGCGGCGCGGAAGACCGTGTTGCCGAGCTTGCCGAGATGCTCGCGGATCGTCGCATCGGCCTTGCCCGCGTCGTTTGCCCGCTGGTGGGCGTGCACCACGCGGGCGCTGGCGGCATGGCCGTCGGCGTCGGTCGCAGCCAGCTCGAAGCCGTCGGCGGTATCGGCCAGGCGCAGCCGCAGCGCGATGCGCCGCTCCGACGTCGGCCGCGCGAGCAGCCGCTCCCAGGCCATGTCGCGGTTGCGGTGCACGGTAACGTCGGCGCGCAGGTCCTTCAGCGTGTCGACCGTCTCGTTGGGCACCACGCGCCAGGCGCGGCCGCCGAGCGGCTGCACGGTGTTGGCCTGCAGGCCGATCAGCTCCTTCTGCAGGTCGTAGTAGGTCAGGCCGTCGCCGTTGTTGAGCGCCAGCGTGTCGTCGTTCAACTCGACGTCGAAGCCGTCGCGACCGACCCGCGTGACGGTGCCGATCGCGGCGCCGGCGAACTTGGGGGTGTCGAACGCGCCCAGGTCGTCACGCCGGCCGTTGACGAAGTAGTCGGTCGCGCCGCGGTTGAAGTTGCGCTGCGGGTCGGGCGTGAACAGGAACGTGGTGCGTCCGGACGAGGCCGCGCGCAACCCGGGGCGTTGCTCGAGCAGCGCGTCGATCAACTGCCGGTAGTGCGCCGTCACGTTCTTCACGTAGCCGAGGTCCTTGTAGCGGCCCTCGATCTTGAAGCTGCGGATGCCGGCATCGACCAGCGCGGCGAGGTTGGCGCTCTGGTCGTTGTCCTGGATCGACAGCACGTGCTTCTCGTGCGCGATCACACGGCCCTGCGCGTCGGTCACCGTGTAGGGCAGCCGGCACTCCTGCGAGCAGTTGCCGCGGTTGGCGCTGCGGCCGGTGTGGGCGTGGCTGATGAAGCACTGGCCCGAATAGGCGACGCACAACGCGCCGTGGACGAAGAACTCGAGCGTCGCACGGTCCACCTGAGCGCGGATGGCCTGGATCTGCGGCAGGTCGAGCTCGCGCGCCAGGATGATCTTCGAGAAGCCCACGTCCTGCAGGAAGCGCGCCTTCTCGGGCGTGCGCACGTCGGTCTGCGTGCTGGCATGCAGCTGGATCGGCGGCAGGTCGATCTGCAGCAGCCCCATGTCCTGCACGATCAGCGCGTCGACGCCGGCCTCCCACGCCTGCCACGCGATGCGGCGTGCGGTCTCTAGCTCGTCGTCGCGCAGGATGGTGTTGAGCGTCATGTACACCCGCGCGTGATAACGATGCGCATGCGCGGCCAGCCGCTCGAGGTCGGCGATGTCGTTGCTCGCCTTGTCGCGTGCGCCGAACGCCGGCCCGCCGATGTAGACGGCATCGGCGCCATGGTTCACCGCCTCGATGCCGATGTCGGCGTCGCGCGCCGGCGCCAGCCGCTCGAGCGTGTCGGTGGTCATGATGCCGGCGCCAGTCGCTGCGCGGCGGCGTCGATCGCCGCGCCCAGCTCGGCGTACGAACGTGTCACCGGAAACTGGGGGAACTGCTCCACCACGTTGGCCGGCGGATGGATGAAGAAGCCCGCGTCGGCCGCCTGCAGCATGCCGGTGTCGTTGTACGAGTCACCGGCGGCGATGACGCGGAAGTTCAGGCCCTTCAGCGCGTTGACGGCCTGGCGCTTCTGGTCGGGCTGGCGCAGCTTGTAGTCGACGATGCGGCCGGCCGCGTCAGCGATCAGCCGGTGGCAGAACAGCGTGGGCCGGCCGAGCTGCTGCATCAGCGGGTCGGCGAACTCGTAGAAGGTGTCCGACAGGATCACCACCTGGAACCGTGTGCGCAGGCCGTCGAGGAACGCGCGGGCGCCTTCCATCGGCGCCATGCCGCCGATGACGCGCTGGATGTCGGGCAGCTTGAGGCGATGCTCGTCGAGCAGGCCGATGCGAAAGCGCATCAGCTTGTCGTAGTCGGGCTCGTCGCGTGTGGTGCGGGCAAACGCGGCGATGCCGGTGCGCCTGGAGAATTCGATCCAGATCTCGGGCACCAGCACGCCTTCGAGATCGAGGCAGACGACCTGCACGATGAGCACTCCTGACAGCGGCCGCCCCCCGGCGACCGCAATGGGTGCGCATCGTACCCGAGGGGTGTAAAGCGGGGCGGCCCGACCTCGGCGCGAGCATCGCAGCGGAGCCCTCGCCGAAGGCGA
>JBGAMU010000058.1:0-24952 GCA_044222685.1 Burkholderiaceae bacterium | reverse complement strand
CGCGATCAGCGGCCGGCGCAGCAACCACTGCGCGACGAAGGTGCCGAGGCCGAGCGCGGGGTTGATCGCCGCGTAGGCGAGCGACGCGGTACCGGCGTTGATCTCGGGCACCACGAAGACACGCAGGTCCTGGGTCTCCTGGCCGATGTCGGCCTGGCCTTCCATCAACACCGCCGCCTGCACGCCGCGCATGCGCAGGTTGTTGGTGTGCAGCACGCCGGCATTGACGCGCAGGTCGCCGCCGATGTTGTCGAACGCGAAACCCTCCTCGAAGACATCGCGGAAGTCGAGCAGCAGGCGCCGCGGCAGCGCCTGCAGGCTCAGCACGCCGAGCAGCCGGGCCGCACCGGCGTCGGCCTTCAGGAACTGCCCGGCATCGAGCGACAGCTTCATCTGCCCGTCCAGGCTCTTGGTGTCCCAGCCGAGCGGCGAGCCGGCCCAGGCCAGCTGACCCTGCAGCCGGCCCTTGCCGCCGCGCAGCGTCTTGCCATAGCCCAGGCGCTCGAGGTACGCGCCGCTGTCGGCCAGCTCGAGCTGGAAGTCGAGCGCCGTGCGCCGGCGGGCCGCGCCGCCGGCCCCGGCCCATTGCCCGGTCGCGCTGAGCGTGGCCTCCGGTGTGCGCAGCAGCAGGCGGTTCAGCCGCCACTCGCGCGCGGCGTCGCCGGCGGCAACGCCGCGATTGACCGCCTCGATCTCGAGCCGCCCGAGGTGCTTGCCGCGCAGCTCGAAGTCGTCGACCACGATATCGAGCGCCGGCACGGTGGCCGGTGCCTGGTCGAGCAGCTGGCCCACGCTGTCGGCCTCGGCCGGCGGCAGCGACAGCCGGCTCAGGCGGGCGAAGACGCGGCCCGCCGCCTGCGCCGTGCGCGGCTCGCGGTATTCGATCAGCCCGGCCAACTGATCGGCATTGAGCTGCGCACGCCAGGTGTCCTCGTCGTCGCGCGTGACGCGGCTCAGATCGATGTTCGCCTGCGTGATGCGACGCGATCCGACCAGTAGCTCGCGCGCGCGCACGGAATAGACGCGCGGCAGGTACCCGCCGTCGCCGCCAGGCCCCGTGCCCGGCGCCGACGGCATCAGGCGGGCGGCGGCCTGACGCCAGGCGTCGACATCCAGGCTCGCGAACTCCGCCTGCACCTGGCCCCCCGTCACCGGCGCAGGCGCCGGCTGGTTGATGCCGACGCCCGCGCGCAGCACGCGCGGCACCTCACCCGCGACGTCACGCTGGTAGAGCGCCTGCACCGCCGTGCCGAGTTCGACGCGCAGCTGGTCGCGCGCGCTCGCCCCCGCCGCCAGCGAGTCGGGCTGAAGGGTCGCCTGCACACGCAACGGCAGCGCCGGTTCGGCCGGCTTGCCCAGCGGTGCCGGCAGGTTGATGGCCATGCCGCTGAGCGGGCTGGTCAGCGACCACTCGGAATGCCCCTTGACGAAGCCGAGCTGCAGGCGGTACGGCGCCTGACCCTGCAGCGCCTGGGCGACCCGCGATGGCAGGCCCAGCTCGCCAGCTCGCCGCAGGCCTTCGGCGCTGGCCACGCCCTGAGCGGTGAAGCGCAGGCTGCCGTCGGGCTGCGTGCCACCCTCGAGGGCGAGCTCGCCGCCGAGTGATCGCGCGCTGCCGCCGACGATCTGCAGTCCGCGCTGCGTGAACTCGACACGCCCGCGCGCGGCCGCCAGCTGCGGGGTATCGGGCCGCAACCGGATGTCGTTGCCGCCTAGCTGGACACTGCCCTTGACGGTGGACTGCGACAGTTCGGCGAGCGGCAGGTTCAGCGCCAGCCGCAGCTCGGCAGCGCCCTGCACGCTCGCTTGCGACAGCGCGCCGCCGATCCATTCGCCCACCGGCGTCGCGTTGACGTAGCGCACCATGTCGGGCAGCGGACCGCGTGCCTGGCCTTCCAGCTCGAGCGTCGGCTGCTGGCCGAGATGGCGCACGCCGCCCTGCACGCCGCGCAGTTCGACGCCGAAGATGCGGCCCTGCGCGTTGCGGATTTGCATGCTCGATCGATCGAACAGCAGTTCGCCCTCGGCGCGCGTGATCGCCGGCCAGGGCGACTGAAAGGCCGGCTCGCCGGCACCGTCGCCCGGGTGGTCCGGCACATAGGCCAGCGTCAGGTCGCTGACCTGCCCGGCGATGCGGAACACGCCCTCGCGATCGCTGGTGGCGCGGTAGAACGGAAAGTCCCACAGATCACCCTTGACGGCAAAGGTGGCCGACGGCACCTTGCCGCCTTGCACCGCGTGCTGCACGTACTCGCGCACCGGCTTGGGCATGCCGAGCGGCAGGTAGCGCGCCACGCGGTCGGCACGCCCGTTGGTCAGCTTGCCCTGCAGATCGAGCACACCGGGAAAACGCGCGCCGCGGCCGAAGCCGGCACCGTCGCCCGAGCGCCAGGTCGCCGTCAACTCACCGGCGGCGTCGTCGTTGTCGAATCGCGCTTCCTTGACCTGCAGCTCGATCGGCCGGCCGTTCACACCCATCGGTCCGATGCGCCAGGCGAGCTGCGCATCGAAGCGGCGCAACGGCACCACGGCCTGCTCGAACACGCCGGGGAACTCGAAGGCCCCGTCGGCCAGCGTGAGCCGCGCGTCGCCACCCAGCTCGCTGGCGCGCAGGTCGACGTCGGCGTTGAGCCAGCCCGGTCGGCCGACACCGTCGGCTGCGGCCGGCGCCGCCGCGATCGACAAGCCCTTCATGCGCGCGCGCACCTGGTACTGGCGCGGCGCGTCGAGCGGGCCGTCCCAGCGCGCCACCAGGTCGTGCACCGTGCCGCGGGGCGCCAGCTCGACCAGCATCTTGCGCACGCCTTCGCCGAGCGGCACGCGCGAGACCAGCGAGGACAGTTGCGCGAGGTTGAGCCGGTCGGCGCTCAACTCGCCGGCGACCACCTCCGCCGCGCCCTGCGGCGTGGCGGGCGCGGTGCGCCAGCTCGCCTCGATCACGCTTTCGGGCCAGACCAGGCCGTCGGCGGTGGCGAACGCCAGCCGGCGCGCGGCGACCCGAGCGTGCTGCTCGCCCTGTTCGCCGTCGAGCCGCGCGCGCAGGTATTCGAACTCCATCGGCGCCACCTGCGCGGCCAGGCGCAAGGCCACGTTGCGCAGCGCGATGTCGACGGTGGCGGCGCCGGCCACGCCGTCGTTCACATCGAGCCAGGCCCGCACCGCGCCGCGACCCTCGCGCAACTCGAACGGCAGATTCATGTACTGGCGCAGCAGTGCCACGTCCACGTGCGGCAGATCGACATGCACGGTGCCGCGCCACTGCCGCCAGTCGCCGCTGCGCGCCATCAGCGGCTGGCTCATGCGGGCACGCAACGCAAAGCGCTCGCCCCAGGTGGCCTGCGGCGTGGCGTCGATGCGCAGTTCGTGATGCAGCAGGCCGTTGCGCACGACGACGACCGCATCGGTCAGCTGCAACGGCGGCGCACCGCGCTGCTCGTCGAGCCACGACAACGAACCGCGGCGGATCACGAACTCCTGCTGGCGGAAGAACCAGTCGGCGGCGGCGTGGCCGCTGTCGCCTGTCGTCGTACCGCCAATAGGCAGACCGGCGACGAAGAGTTGGCCCTGTGCGTCGCGGCGGATTTCGAGCTGCGCATCCTCGATCAGCAATTGCTGGAAACGCAGTTCGAACGCCAGCAGCGCCGGCACCGAGAGTGCCGCGGCCACACGCGGCAGGCGCAGCGCTTCGCGACCGTCGCGGTCGTGCAGCACCACGTCGTGCAGCTCGGCCGCCGGTACCCAGCTGCCCGAGCGCACCTGAATGCGGCCGATGCGCACCGGCACGCCCAGCGCGTCACTGGCCGCCGCCTCGATGCGCGGCCGCCAATCGTCGATGTGCGGCAAAATCCCCCAGTGGAGAGTCAGCCACGCCAACAGCAGTAGGCTCCACACAATCGCCAGGCCGACGACCAGCAGCCGCAAGGCACGGGTCGATGCTCGCCAGAAAGGTCGGCGCGGGGCAACGACGGCGGAGTTGGGGGACATCGAATGAGGAGATACCCGCACCGTGCGCGACAGGCCGATCCGGCCACGCAGGCGCGTGGGAGGCATGGTGGCCGCCCCCGGGGCCGTTTCAATCTAGCACAGACCCTCTGAGGACGACGTGGACCGCCATCGCCCGGCCGAGGATGTGGACGTTGTGGCCATCAACGGGCCGCGGGCCACCGCCGACTACAGCCGCTTCGTGCAACGTGTGCGCAGACGTTTCGCCGACGAATGCGCGCTGCTGCCGCCGGGAGCGCCCGACGCGCGGGCCATCGATGCCCTGATCGACCAGCTGGTCGGCCGTGGCCGTACGCTCGGCTCGGCACTGCGGGTGGCGCGCCACGTGGTGATCGAGCGGCTGGCGGTGCTCGACGTCGAACAAGCGGCCGAGCTGTCGGTGGTGACCTCGACGATGACCACGTTGGCCGAGGTGACGCTCGAGCGTGCGCTGGCCGCGGCGCTGGCCGACGAGGACATGCGCAGCGGCTGCCCGCGCGACGCGAACGGGCAGCGCATCGATTTCTGGATCGTCGGCATGGGCAAGCTCGGCGCCCGCGAGCTGAACGTCTCGTCCGACATCGACCTGATCTATCTGTACGAAGAGGACGGCCACACCGACGGGGCCGACCCGGTGAGCACGCAGGAGTACTTCGGCCGCCTCGCCAAGCGGCTGCACACGCTGATCGGCGAGGTCACCGACGACGGTCTGGTCTTCCGCGTCGACCTCGCGCTGCGGCCGAACGGCAACTCGGGCCCGCCGGTGGTCAGCCTGCCGATGCTGGAGGAGTACTTCCAGGTGCAGGGCCGCGAATGGGAGCGTTTCGCGTGGCTGAAGAGCCGCGTCGTCGCGCCGCGCGCGGCCATCACCGGCGGCCGCACGCTGGCCCTGCGCTCGCTGGTCGCGCCGTTCGTCTACCGCCGCTATCTCGACTACGGCGTGTTCGAGTCGCTGCGCCAGCTGCACCGGCGCATCCGCGAAGAGGCGCAGCGCCGCGCCGCCGGCCGCCCCGAGCGCAGCAACGACGTCAAGCTGTCGCGTGGCGGCATCCGCGAGATCGAGTTCATCGTGCAGCTGCTGCTGGTGGTGCGCGGCGGCCAGTATCCCGAGATCCGCACACGCTCCACGCTGCGCGGCCTGCAGCGCCTGGTGGCGCGCGGCCTGATGAAGCCCGAGACGGCCGTGCGGCTCGACGCCGCCTATGTGTTCCTGCGCCGCATCGAGCACCGCATCCAGTACCTCGACGATCAGCAGACGCATGTGCTGCCGACCGTCGACGGCGACCTCGACTGGATCGCGCGCTCGCTCGACCCGGCCGGCGCGGCCGACCCGTGCCGGCTGCTCAACGAACTGAGCGAGATGCGCGAGTTCGTCGCCAACGAGTTCGACGCCCTGCTGCACGACGGGCAGGCTCCGGGCGCGGCGCCGCGCAAGAACGGCGACTGCAAGATCTGTGGTCCGGGGCCGCTTCCGCTGGACGCCGAGGCGCTGCTCGAGGCGCTTCCCGCCGAGATGGCCGAGCGTGTGCGTCGCTGGGCCGCCAAGCCGCGCGTGCAGGCGCTGCGTGACGAAAGCAAGCTGCGGCTCGGCCGGCTGGTGCAGCGCACCGCGGCGGCGGTGAAGACCGAGGCCTGCACGCTGCAGGCGGCGTTGCGCTTCATCGACTGGCTCGAGCCGCTGCTGCGCCGCGAGAGTTATGTGGCGCTGCTGGCCGAACGGCCCGAGGTGATGCAGCGGCTGCTGCGCCTGCTCGGGCTGGCGCGCTGGCCGATGCAGTACCTGATGCGGCACCCTGGCGTCATCGACGAGCTGGCCGATCCACGGCTGCTGCACCAGCGCTTCGACCGCGCCGCGTTCAGCAGCGATCTCGAGGAGCGCCATGCGGCGTGGGAACGCAGTGGCCAGGCCGACGAAGAGGCGCTGCTCGACACCTTGCGCCACGCCCACCACGCCGAGGTGTTCCGCACGCTGGTGCGCGACGTCGAGGGGCTGATCACCGTCGAGCAGGTGGCCGACGACCTGTCGGCACTGGCCGACGCGGTGCTCGAATGCGCCGTGCGCTGGGCCTGGGCGCGGCTGAAGACGCGCCATCGCGACGCACCGCGCTTCGCCGTCATCGCCTACGGCAAGCTCGGCGGCAAGGAACTCGGCTACGGCAGCGATCTGGACGTGGTGTTCCTCTACGACGACAGCGACGAAGCCGACCCCGATCGGGCGCAGGAGGTCTACGGCGCGTTCGTGCGCAAGCTGATCACCTGGCTGACGATCCGCACGCCTGCGGGCGCGCTGTTCGAGATCGACACCGCGTTGCGGCCGAACGGCAATTCGGGCCTGCTCGTCACGTCGATCGACGCGTTCGAGCGCTACCAGGACGGGCGCGGCAGCAACACGGCGTGGACCTGGGAGCACCAGGCCCTCACGCGGGCACGCTTCTGCGCCGGCACGCCGGAGCTGGCCAGCCGTTTCGACGCGACGCGTGCCCGCGTGCTGGCCACTGCGCGCGAGCTGAAGCCGCTGGCCGCCGAGGTGGTGACGATGCGCGAGCGGGTGCGCACGGCCTATCCCGTGGCCGCCGGCCGCTACGACGTGAAGCACAGCGTCGGCGGCATGCTCGACGCCGAGTTCGCGGTGCAGTATCTGGTGCTGGCCCACGCCCACGATCACCCGACGCTGCTCGACAACGTCGGCAACATCGCCCTGCTGCAGCGCGCGCAGGCGCAGGGTCTGCTGCCCGACGGCGTCGGCGCCCGGGCGGCCGACGCCTATCGCGAACTGCGCCGCGCGCAGCACCGCGCTCGACTGGACGAGCAGCCGACGCACTTCGATGCCCACCTGCTGACGACCCAGCGCGACGCCATCGTGGCGTTGTGGCGCGCCGTGTTCGGCTGAATCGCGTGGTGCCCGCACCCCTGAGCGGCTCGGCCGACCCTGCCGATGCCCGAGCCTGGTTGTCGCTCACCGGCGGCCTGGCCGCTGGCGCGGTGCTGGTCTGGTTCTTCGGCGCCGCCGAGACCTGGAACTGGCAGCCCGGCCTCGCTGCCACCCAACCCTGGCGCTGGTTCACCGCAGCCTGGGTGCACCTGAGCGCGACCCATCTGGCCGTCAACCTGGCGGGGCTGGCGGTGATCGGCTGGCTCGGCATTCGAGCGAGCGCCACGCGTGCGGATGCGCTGGCCTGGGCGGCCGCCTGGCCACTGACGCACCTGGCGCTGCTGGCTCAGCCGGCGCTGCAGCGCTACGCCGGGCTGTCGGGTGTGCTGCATGCCGGCGTCGTGGTGGTGGCGCTGCGTCTGTGGCGGTCGTCCACCCCGCGCGAGCGCGGGCTCGGCGCTGCCGTGCTGGTAGGCCTGGCGATCAAGTTGCTGCTCGAGGAACCTTGGCGGGGGGCGCTGCGACGAACCCCGCAATGGGACTTCGCCGTCGCGCCGGGCGCTCACCTGGCGGGTGCGCTCGCGGGTGCCCTCTGTGCGCTACTGCTGACGCGTGGCCGGCGCCACGCCACGCGCTAGGGATCGGTCGATGACGCCGCGCAAGCCCGGCCTCGACGGAATCGCGATCGCCTGTCTGCTGCTGTGCTGCGCGGTCTGGGGTCTGGGCCAGGTCAGCAGCAAGGTGGCCCTGGCCGAGATGCCGCCGTTGACGCAGGTGGCGGTGCGTTCGCTGGGCGCCGCTGTGCTGGTGCTGCTGTGGGCGCGCCTGCGCGGGATCGCGCTGTTCGAGCGTGACGGCACGCTGGCGGCCGGCTTCGGCGCCGGCTTGCTGTTCGCGCTCGAGTTCGGCTGCATCTTCGTCGGCCTGCAGTTCACGACGGCCTCGCGCATGGCGGTCTTCATCTACCTGGCGCCGTTCGTGGTGGCACTCGGCATGCCGCTGATCGCACGTAGCGAACGACTCTCTGCGCACCAGCTGGCCGGCCTGGTGGCGGCGTTCGCCGGCGTGGCCTGGGCCTTTGCAGAAGGATTCCAGCAACCGTCGGCGGGCGAGCGGCAATGGATCGGCGACGCGCTGGGCGTGCTGGGCGCCGCGCTGTGGGGCGCGACGACGCTGCTGATCCGCGCCACGCGGCTGTCGCAGGCCGCTGCCGAGAAGACGCTGTTCTACCAGCTCGTCGTCTCGGGCGTGCTGATGGCGCTGGTGGCATGGCTGTCGACCGAGACATGGCCCAGCCGAGTGACCACGCTGCCGCTGGCTGCGCTGGTGTTCCAGACCGTCATCGTCTGCTTTGCAAGCTACCTGCTGTGGTTCTGGCTGATCCGGCACTATCCGGCCACGCAGCTGTCGGCCTTCACGTTGCTGACCCCGGTGCTCGGCCTGGTCGCCGGCGCCGTGCTGCTGGGCGAGCCGTTGACCACCCGGCTGATCGTCGCGTTGGCAACGGTGACGATCGGCATCGCGGTGGTCCACCGCGGCGGGCGTGACCAGGCCGCGAAGGCGGCCGACGCGCTGTCGCCGACGCGCCAGCCGGCCGATCGACCTCGGCCGTAGACTGCGCCACCCAAAGGAGACGACCGATGCTCACCCTGCATGGCTTTGCGATCTCGAACTACTACAACAAGGTCAAGATGGCGCTGCTGGAAAAAGGCCTTGCGTTCGATGAGGCGCTCGTCACCACCGGCAACCCGAGCGAAGCGGTACTCGCCTGTTCGCCGCTGGGCAAGATTCCGTACTTGACCACCGAACGTGGCGCCTTGTGCGAGAGCCAGGTGATCCTCGAATACCTCGAGGCGATTCAACCCGAGCCCGCGCTGCTGCCGGCGGACGCGTGGGAGGCGGCCAAGGTGCGCGAGCTCTGCGTCTTCGTCGACCTGCACCTCGAACTGGTGGCGCGCGAGCTTTATCCGCAGGCGTTCTTCGGCGGCACGGTCGGCGATTCGCAGCAGGCGCGGGTGCGCAAGCTGCTCGGCCGCAACATCGCGGCGTTCGCCAAGCTGGCGCGCCTGTCGCCGTATCTGGCCGGCGAGCGATTCACGATGGCCGACTGCTGCGGCTACGTGAGCCTGCCGGTGGTGGCGATGGCGACCAAGGCGATCTACGGCGAGGACCTGCTGCTCGCCGCCGGCATCGACCACAAGGCCTATGTCGCGCGGATCAACGAGCGGCCGAGTGCCCAACGCGTGACGGCGGATCGCAAGCGCGATCAGGCCCGCATGGCGTCGGCGGCGGGCAAGACAGCCTGAGCGACGACGTCAGGCCGGCCGCGCCGCGGCCAGCGCGGCGGCCATTTCCTTGCGATAGCGGTTGAGTTCCTGCACGCTGGCAAAGCTGCGCTCCAGCAGCAGGCCCAGGTTGTGCAGGATGCGCTCGACCACCTTGCCCTCCCAGACGCTGTCGAACTGGATCTGCGAGTCGAGCCAGCGCTCCAGCCAGGCCGGATCGGGCAGGCGGCTTTGCACCGTGTCGCGCGGAAAGAGCCGGCTGTTCACGTGCAGATTGGTCGGATGCAGCGCCTGCGCGGTACGGCGCGCGCTGGCCATCAGCACGCCGACCTTGCTGAACGCGGCGCGTGCCTCGTCGCCGAACTTGCCGAGCGCGCGCTTCATGTAGCGCAGATAGGCGCCGCCGTGACGCGCCTCGTCCTTGGCCAGCGTGTCGTAGATCTGCCGGATCACCGGTTCGGTGTGCCACTCCGACGCACGCCGGTACCAGTGATTCAGCCGCACCTCGCCGCAAAAATGCAGCATCAGCGTCTCCAACGCCGGCGCGGGGTCGAACTCGAAGCGCACCTCATGCAGCTCCTGCTCGCTCGGCGCCAGGTCCGGCCGGAATCGGCGCAAGTACTCCATCAGCACCAGCGAGTGCTTCTGTTCCTCGAAGAACCACACGCTCATGAAGGCCGAGAAGTCGCTGTCGTCCCGGTTGTCACGCAGGAACATCTCGGTCGCCGGCAGCGCCGCCCATTCGGTGATCGCGTTCATCTTCACCGTCTGCGCCTGCTCGTCGCTCAGCAGCGAGGGATCGAAGCGTTCCCACGCGATGTCGCGGTCCATGTTCCATCGCACGGCCTCGAGTTGCTTGAACAGGTCGGGATAGAGCATGTAGAGGTCCTTCGCGAAACGCGGCGATTCTAGGTGGCGGTGTCGACGAGACGGCGCACCGCTGGGCGAGGCCCGCCCCACTGGACAGGTATAGACTGATCAGTTAATATTGTGACCGATCAGTTCACATCACTCCATGACCGCGATGCGACGCCGCGCCGAACCGCCCGGGAACTTTGCTCCACACGCCCAGTCACATGCTCATCGTGCCGATGCCGACGTTGTCGGAATCCGCATGCAGGCAGTGGGGTCGATGGAGTGTGGAGCCCTGCTGCCATCAGTGTCTTTCTTGCTGTGCAGCCTGGCGCGTTCCGCGACAGAAATCCCCGGGCGACTCTTCTCCTCCTCCCTCCCTCCCTCCTTCGCGCGGGGGCGCTGCACGGCAACTTTGTATCGCGCGGCGCGCGGCCCCCGGGCCGCGCGCCTTTTCGCTTGAGGGACGATCCACGTGCGACGAATCGCCGTTGTCGGATCGGGCATCGCCGGCCTGGTCGCCGCGCGTGAACTCGACTCGCTCGGCCGGGTGACGCTGTTCGAGGCCGCCGGCCGTTTCGGCGGTCACGCGCGGACGGTCGAGGCCGCGCTCGACGGCCATCGCGGTGGCGTCGACACAGGATTCCTGGTCTACAACGAGCGCACCTATCCCGGACTGACGCGGCTGTTCGCCGAACTCGGCGTGCAGACCGCCGCGTCGGACATGTCGCTGTCGATCCAGCGTCCGTCGACCGGCTTCGAGTGGTGCGGCAGTGATCTGGACGCCGTGTTCGCCCAGCGCGCCAACCTGTTGCGGCCGCGCTTCTGGCGGATGCTCGGCGAGGTGCTGCGCTTCAACCGGCTGGCGACGCATCAACTGGACGCAGCCCCCGCACTCGATGCGACGCTGACGCTGGGCGAGTACCTGCGCCGGCATCGCTTCGGTGATGCCTTCCGTGAGGACTACCTGCTGCCGATGGTGGCCAGCATCTGGTCGTGTCCGACGGACCGCATGCTCGAATTCCCGGCGCTCAGTCTGCTGCGCTTCTGCCGCAATCACGGCCTGCTGCAAATCAGCGACCGACCGGCGTGGCGCACGGTCGTGGGTGGTTCGCGCGAGTACGTCCGGCGCATCGTCGACGGCCTGCGCGACGCGCGCCTGAACTGCCCGGTGCACGAGGTCCGTCGGGTGCCGCCGGGGCGCGGCGACGCCGGGGTCTGGGTCCGTCACGCACAAGGCAGTGAACGCTTCGACCAGGTGGTGATGGCCTGCCACAGCCCGCAGGCACTGGCCCTGCTGGCCGATGCCACGCCCGAGGAACGCTCGGTGCTAGGCGCCATCCGCTATCAACGCAACCGGGCGGTGCTACACACCGACACTCGGCTGCTGCCGCAGCGACGCAGGGCCTGGGCCGCCTGGAATTTCGAGTCCGGCCAGGCCGACGGGCAACGCCGCGTGTGCCTGCACTACCTGATCAACCGCCTGCAACCGCTGCCGTGGCAACAGCCGGTGATCGTGTCGCTCAACCCGTTGCGAGAACCGCGTGCCGACTCGGTGATCGAGGAGCACGAGTTCGATCATCCGGTGTTCGATGTCGACGCGCTCGCCGCGCAAGGCCGGCTCGACACGATCCAGGGTGCCGCCCGCGTGTGGTTCTGCGGCGCCTGGGCCGGTCACGGCTTCCACGAAGACGGCCTGCAGTCGGCCCAGCGCGTGACCCACCGGCTGCGCGAGCGGCTCGCCGACGACGCGCTGCCGCGTCCGGAGGCGGCGTGACCGGCGGGACGCACGCCGGGGTCAGCGCCGCGCCGGGCGTACGACTCGTCGTCGGCACCGTGCGGCACGCACGGCTGCGACCGACGGCACACGCACTCGCTTATGCCCATTGGTTCGTCATGCTGCCGCTGCGCCAGCTGCGCGACGCGCCCTGCGCACTGCTGCGGCGCAATGGCCGCGGCTGGGTGGCCTTTCACGACGCCGACCATGGCGCCGGCGGCCCCGATTGCCTGGCCTGGATCGAGTCGACGCTGGCGGCGCATGGCATCGACGGCGTCGACGGCGAGATCTGGCTGCAGACCTCGCTGCGTGTGCTCGGCCATGCCTTCAAGCCGGTCAGCTTCTGGTACTGCCACCGGCGCGACGGCACGCTGCGGGCGGTGGTCGCCGAGGTCAACAACACCTTCGGCGAGCGCCATTGTTATGTGCTCGACGGGCCCCAGCTCGCCTTCGGCGTCGAGCAGACCGCCAGCAAGGTGTTCCACGTATCGCCGTTTTGCGATGTGCACGGCACCTATCGCTTCCGCTTCATGCGCACCGACCTGGCCGACCCCGGGCCTGGCGGACGTGTGCTCGTGCGCGTCGACGTCGACGACGACGCCGGCCCTCTGCTGACGACGAGCGTCGGCGGCGTGTCCGGCCTGCTCACGGCCGCCGGTCTGCGCCGCGTGCTGTGGCGCATGCCGCTGGCCGTCTGCGGCGTGCTGTGGCGCATCCACTGGCACGCGCTGCGCCTGTGGATCAAGCGCGTGCCCTGGTTCCCGAAGCCGCGTCCACCCTCGGTGGCCTTGACCCGATGAGATCGAACCTGCCCATCCTGTCGCTGCGCCATGCGGCGCGAGCGGCGCCGCCCGCCCCGGCGCATCGTCGGCCGCCGTGGGCCGTCCGCCCGGTACTGGCGATGCTGCGCCGCCTGCAGCACGGCTGCCTGGATCTGCGGCTGCCGGGCGGTGAATGGGTCCGCTGCGGCCAGCCGTCGGCGACACACCCGCACGCCACGCTGTGCATGGACAGCTGGCAGCCGCTGGCGGCGGCGCTGCGCAGCGGCGACATCGGCTTCGCCGAGAGCTTCGTCGCCGGCGAGTGGACCAGCCCCGACCTGACCGCGCTGTTGCGGCTGGCGATGGTGAACCGCGACGCGCTGCAGCCGCTGGTGTACGGCAAGTCGTGGGCCGGCTGGATTCACCGCCTGCGCCACCTGCGGCATCGCAATACGCGCGAGGGCAGTCGCCGCAACATCCACGCCCACTACGACCTCGGCAATGCGTTCTACCGCCTGTGGCTCGACCAGACGATGAGCTACTCGAGCGCCTGGTTCGACGGCGACCCGACGCAAAGCACCGAGGCAGCCCAGCAGGCCAAGATGCGGCGTGCGCTGCAGCAGTGCGGCGCGCGACCGGGCGCGCGTGTGCTCGAGGTCGGTTGCGGCTGGGGTGCGCTCGCCGACTGCGCGGTGCACGACTTCGGCAGCCGCGTCACCGGCGTGACGCTGTCGACCGAGCAGCTGGCCTTCGCGCTGGCCCGGCTGGCCGCATCGGGCGCGTCGTCGCGGGCCGAACTGCGCCTGCAGGACTATCGCGATATTGCAGACGAACCGTTCGATGCGATCGTCTCGATCGAGATGTTCGAGGCGGTCGGCCACGCCTATTGGCCGTCGTTCTTCGCGTTGCTGCGCGACAAGCTCAAGCCGGGTGGTCGCGCCTGCATCCAGTCGATCACGATCCGCGACGACTTGTTCGAGCGTTACCTGTCGGGCACCGACTTCATCCAGCAGTACGTCTTTCCGGGTGGCCTGTTGCCGAGCCGCGCCGCGTTTCGCGCCGAGGCCGAGCGCGCCGGACTGGTGGTCGTCGACGAACTGCCGTTCGGCCCCGACTATGCCGAGACACTGCGCCGCTGGCGGGTGACCTTCCAGCACCAGGAAGCGACCGTGCTGCAACTGGGCTTCGATCGCCGCTTCCTGCGCATCTGGAACTTCTACCTCGCCTATTGCGAGGCCGCCTTCGACAGCGGCCAGACCGACGTCGTGCAATTCACGCTGCAGCATCGCCGATGAGCCGCCCCGGCACCGTCACGCGCCGGGCTTGCGTGCTCGCACTCGCTGCGCTGCCGCCGGTGCTGGGCGCGGTGCCCGCGCGACGGCCACCTCCTCCGGAGATCGCGCAGCACCTGCCCGATGCGCGGCTGTCCGGCCACGCCACGCTGCGCTTTCTCGGACTGGCGGTCTACGACATCCGCTTGTGGAGCGCCGCGCCACTGTCGCGTGACGACATCGTGCAGCAACCGTTCGGCCTCGAATTGGAGTACGCCCGCGACCTGGCGGGCGACAAGATTGCGCAGCGCTCGCTCGACGAGATGCAGCGCATCGGCAAGCCCACGGTCGAGCAGACCCAGCGCTGGCTGGCGACGCTGAAACGCTTGTTCCCCGACGTGGCCGCCGGCGATCGGCTGACCGGTGTGAACGCGGCCGCCGGGCGCACGCTCTTCTTTCACAATGCGCGCTCGCTCGGCTCGGTCGAGGACGCCGACTTCGGCCGGCTCTTCTTCGGCATCTGGCTGGCGCCGGCCACGTCGGAGCCGCGCTTGCGCGAGCAATTGCTCGGCCTCGGCACCTTCGGCACCGGCGGCACGCGATGACGAGCCATCGCGCATCGCCACACGCTGCGGGTCCGGCGATCGGTGTGCTCGCGGGCGTGCGCTACGGTGCGCTCGCGGCTGCGCTGTCGTTCGTCGCGCTGCCGCTGTACGTGGTGTTGCCGGGGCACTACGCCGGCCGCTTCGGCGTGTCGCTGGCCGCACTCGGCGTCGTGCTTCTGTCGGCGCGCGCGCTCGACGCGGTCGTCGACCCCTGGCTCGGGCGCTGGATCGACCGCGCGCTGGCGCGCTCGCGGCGCGACAGCCTGCGTCTGGCTGCCGCAGCGGCGGCGGTGCTGCTGGTGGGCTTTCTGGCGCTCTTCTTCCCACCCCCTCTGACGGCCGCTGCGCTGCTGGTGTGGTGCGCGGCGACCCTCGTCGTCACCTATCTCGGCTACAGCACCCTGGCGGTGCTGCACCAGGCGTGGGGCGCGCGGCTCGGCGGCGATGCCCCCACCCGCGCGCGCGTCGCCAGCTGGCGCGAAGGGCTGGCGCTGGCCGGCGTGCTGCTCGCCAGCGTGATGCCGGGCTGGTTGGGGCTGGGCGCGACCGGCTTTGCGCTGGCGCTGTTGCTGGTCGCCGGCCTGTGGGCGCTGACGCAGGCGCCGTTTCGCGCCGGCGTCGCACTTGTCGGCACGGTCGACGACTGGCGGCTGCCCCTGCGGACGGCCGACTTCCGCGCACTGCTCGCGCTGTACATGGCCAACGGCGTCGCCAGCGCGATCCCGGCCACGCTGGTGCTCTTCTTCATTCGCGATCGGCTGCAGGCCGCCACCCACGAGGGTCTTCTGCTGGGCCTGTACTTCGCCGCTGCGGCCGTCTCGTTCCCGCTGTGGCTGCGCTGGATTGCGCGCTTCGGCCTGCGCAGCGGCTGGCTGGCCGGCATGGCGCTGGCCATCGTGAGTTTCGCCGGTGCCGCCTGGCTGGGCGCCGGCGACGTGGCCGCGTTTGCCGCGGTGTGCGTCGGCAGCGGCGTCGCCCTCGGCGCCGATCTCGCGGCGCCGAGCGCCTTGCTGACCGGTGTGATCCAGCGCGCGGGTCACGGCCAGCTGCACGAGGGCCGCTACGTCGGCTGGTGGACGGCGGCGACCAAGCTCAACCTGGCGCTCGCCGCCGGCCTGGTGCTGCCTGTGCTGGATCGCCTGGGCTATCGCCCCGGCACGCAGGACGCAGATGCATTGCAGGCACTGACCTGGGCGTATTGCCTGCTGCCGTGCATGTTGAAGGCCCTGGCCGCCTGGGGCCTGTGGCGCTGGCGCAGGCCCCAGGTGGGGCAGGAGTGATGCACATGTCGAATCCGCGCATGACCCGGTGGTGGTACGCCGTGCTGCTGTCGCTCGCGCTGCTGGCCGGCTGCGCCGCACCGCAGGTGAGCGACTACGCCACCGAGACGCCCGTGCTCGACCTGGCGCGTTACCTGAACGGTCCGCTGGTGGCGCACGGCATCGTCACCGACCGCAGTGGCCGCGTGACGCGCCGCTTCACCGTCGATCTGCAGGGCCGGTGGACGGGTGACGAAGGCGAACTCGACGAACGATTCCGTTTCAGCGACGGTACGACACAGCATCGGATCTGGCGGCTCAGGAAGAGCCCGGGCGGCCGCTACACCGGCCGCGCCGACGACGTGGTCGGCGAGGCCGTGGGCCAGGCCGCCGGCAACGCGCTGCAGTGGCGCTACACGCTGCGCCTGCCGGTCGACGGCCGCGAGGTCGAGGTGCAGTTCGACGATTGGATGTTCCTCGTCGACGAGCGCACGCTGATCAACCGGGCCACGATCAGCAAGTTCGGTATCCGGTTCGGCGAAGTGCTGCTGGCGTTCCAGCGCCCATGAGGAACGCGGCATGTCGCTGAACGCCCGCATCACCGACTGGCATGGCCGGCTGGTCTGGCTGGTTGGCGCGTCCAGCGGCATTGGACGTGCCACCGCCCACCAGTTGCACGCGCTGGGCGCCACGGTGATCGTCTCCGCGCGCAATACCGCCGCGCTCGACGAGTTCGTCGCCCGGCATGCCGGCAGCGAAGCGGTGGCCGTCGACGTGACCTCGCGCGACAGCATGCACGCGGCCTGCGACACGATCGTGCGGCGGCACGGGCGGATCGACTTGACGATGTACTGCGCCGGCCACTACAGCGCGATGAGCGCGACGCAGTTCGACCTCGACGAGGCGTTGCGCCACCAGCAGGTCAATGTGGGTGGCGTGCTGCACTGGCTGGCCGGCGTGCTGCCGCAGCTGCTGCGCCAGGCGGCGGGTGGGGCGCAGGCCCACTTGAGCATCGTGGCCAGCGTCGCCGGCTATCGCGGCCTGCCGCAGGCGCTGGCCTACGGCCCGACCAAGGCGGCATTGATCAACCTGGCGGAAACGCTGTACCTCGACCTGGCGCCGCACGGCGTGGCGGTGTCGCTGATCAACCCGGGCTTCGTGCGCACACCGCTCACGGCGCACAATGCCTTCACGATGCCCGCGTTGTTGACTCCCGAGCAGGCCGCCTCTGCCATCGTGAACGGCTGGCGCGCGGGCCGTTTCGAGATCCACTTTCCCTGGCAGTTCACCTGGGCCATGAAGGCGCTGCGCGCGCTCGGGCAGGGCCTGTATCTGCGGGTGGTCGGCCGCGTGTTGCGGGGTTGACGTCGGCGTGGTGTCGATCGACGACGCGCGGGTGGCCCGGCTTGCCGAGTGGTATCAGCAGCTCACGCCCGCCAGCCTGCGCGACATCGGTGTCCTGTATGCCGACGATGCCCGCTTCAAGGACCCGTTCAACGAAGTCGAGGGACGCGCCGCGATCGAGCACATCTTCGAACACATGTTCGCGACGCTGCGCTCGCCGCGCTTTGCGATCATCGATGCGGTGTGCGACGCGCATGCCTGCGTACTGGTCTGGGACTTTCACTTCCAGCGCGCCTCTGGCGCGCCGCTGCGCATCCGCGGAGCGTCGCACATCGAGTTCGCTGCCGACGGACGCGTCACCCGGCATCGTGACTACTGGGACGCCGCCGAGGAGCTGTACGCGAAGCTGCCGGTGCTGGGTGCGCTGATGCGCTGGCTGCAGCGCCGCGCCGGCGCAGGCTAGCGCAGCCAGCCCTTGCGGCGGAAGTAGATGAACGGCGCGGCCACCGAGGCCACCATCAACCCGAGCGCCATCGGGTAGCCCCAGGGCTGGCGCAGTTCGGGCATGGCCTGGAAATTCATGCCGTAGATGCTGGCAATAAGCGTCGGCGGCAGCAGAGCGACCGACGCCACCGAGAAGATCTTGATGATCTTGTTCTGGTTGATGTTGATGAAGCCGACGATCGCATCCATCAGGAAGTTGATCTTGTCGAACAGGAACGCGGTGTGCGAGTCGAGCGAATCGATGTCGCGCAGGATCTGCCGCGCCTCCTCGAACTGGTCGGCGTTGAGCATGCGGCTGCGCATCATGAAGCTGAGCGCGCGGCGGGTGTCCATCACATTGCGGCGGATGCGTCCGTTCAGGTCTTCCTGGCGGGCGATGGCCGCCAGCGCCGAGGCGGCGGCCTTGTCGTCGACCTCCTGCTTGAGCACGCCGTTGCCGACCAGCTCCAGGCTGTCGTAGATGCCCTCCAGCGCGTCGGCCGAGTACTCCGCATCGGCGTCGTAGAGCTTGAGCAGCACGTCCTTGGCGTCCTCGATCAGCGCCGGGATGCGGCGCGCCCGCATGCGCAGCAGGCGGAACACTGGCAGGTCCTCGGCGTGCACCGAATACAGCACGCCGTCCTTCAGCACGAACGCCACCCGCACGTTGCGCGAGGTGGCGTCGTCGTCGATCAGGAAGTCGGAGCGGATGTGCAGTTCGCCGTTGTCCTCCTCGTAGAAGCGGGCCGACTCCTCGAGGTCCTCGTCGACGATGTCCTCGGGAATCGCCAGGCCGTAGCGGCCTGCGATCCACTGCTTTTCCTGCGGTGTCGGTGCCTCCAGGTCGACCCAGATCGGCCGCACCGCGGCCAGTCCGTCGGCACTTTCGATCTCTTCCTGGAACAGCCGCCCGTTGACGAGCGAGAAGACGTTGAGCATCTGGGCTCTCCGGCACGCGAACACCTGCTCGGTGGCAAGGCGCCCGGCGGGGTGGGGCATGTGGGTGACCGCCTCGCCCAACCGCCGGGCCCGCGTGCGGGCAGCCGGTCAATCGGCGGGGTCAGTCAGCGCGGATGGGGCAGGTCCAAGCGACGGCTCCGGGCGTTGGCGACCGCGGAATTATCACATCGGTCGCCGGCTCGGACGGCTCGACGGCGTGGCCCGCGGCGCGTCGGCGAGGCGGTGTCTTGTCCGCTCACAACCCACACATCCTACACGCCGATATGGGGTTGTCACGCGGGCTTTTTCGGGCGCACACTGGGTTCGACCCGTCGCGCATCGAAGCCGCCTCGCGGCGTGCTTCGATAACCGGCGAGCCGGTTCCCCAACCGTCGGAAGGAGGCTTTGATGAACTTGACGATCAGCGGGCATCATCTGGAAGTCACGCCCGCTCTGCGCGAATATGTACTCACCAAACTGGACCGCGTGACACGGCACTTCGATCAGGTCGTCGATGTGAATGTGCTGTTGACGGTCGAAAAGCTGCGCGAGAAGGAACGACGGCAGCGAGCCGAGGTGACCCTGCACGTCAAGGGTCGCGACATCTTCGTCGAACAGGCCCATGAGGACCTCTATGCCGCCATCGACCAGCTGATGGACAAGCTGGATCGGCAGGTCTGCCGGCACAAGGACCGCATGCAGGACCACCACCACGCCGCCGCCAAGCGGCTGGCCGCCTAGCGCCGGCGCCACGCCGGCGGGATGACGAACGGCCCTTCGGGGCCGTTTTCCATTGGGGCGGGTCTCTATTTCGGTAACTTAGCAACACCCCGCAGGCGCGGGCCCTGTCCACTGTGCAGTGCAGCAATGCGTTTCTATAATTCTTCGAACTGTCACGGGGCTCGTCGTTGCGACCGGCACACAGCGGTCGCTCCGGGGTTCAACCACCATGAATCGTCTCGCCGCCATCCTGCCCGCCAGCAATGTGCTGGTGAACGTGGAGGCCACCAGCAAGAAACGCGCGTTCGAGCACGCCGGTCTGCTGTTCGAGAACCTGCACGCGATCGCCCGCGCGACGGTGACCGACAACCTGTTCGCCCGCGAACGCCTCGGCTCCACCGGTCTGGGCCACGGCGTGGCGATCCCGCATGGGCGGATCAAGGGGCTGAAGAACCCGCTGGCCGCCGTGTTGCGACTGGCCGAACCGATCGCCTTCGACGCGCCGGACGACGAGCCGGTCGGCCTCCTGATCTTCCTGCTGGTGCCCGAGGCGGCGACGCAGCGGCACCTGGAGATCCTGTCCGAGATCGCCGAGATGCTGTCCGACCGTGAGCTGCGCGAGCGTCTGAAGGCCGAGCCCGATGCGACCACCGTGCACCGGTTGATCCACGACTGGCAGGCCCTGAAATCGGTGGCCTGAGCGGCCGCCCTCCACGCCTCACCCTGCGGCGCGGACCCCGATGAAACCCACCTCCGTCAGCGCCGAAGCCCTGTTCGAGGCCCAGCGCGAGGCCGTTCACTGGGAGTGGATCGCCGGCCACGCCCACCCCGAGCGCCGCTTCGACGATGCAGCCGTGCGCGATGCGCAGTCGGCGGCCGACCTGGTGGGCTACCTCAACTACATCCATCCCTACCGGGTGCAGATCGTCGGTCGGCGCGAGGTGGCGTACCTGTCGTCGGTGTCGGCCGAAGACCAGGAGCGCCGCATCTCGCGCATCGTGACGCTCGAGCCGCCGGTGATCATCGCCGCCGACGGGGTGACGCCGCCGCCGCGGCTGGTGGCGATGTGCGACCGCGCCGAGATCCCGCTGTTCGTCACCGGTGAATCCGCCGGCCAGGTGATCGACGTGGTGCGCAGCTACCTGGCGCAGCACTTCGCCGAACGCACGACGCGCCACGGCGTGTTCATGGACATCCTGGGCCTGGGCGTGCTGCTCACCGGCGAATCGGGCCTCGGCAAGAGCGAACTCGGCCTCGAACTCATCTCACGCGGCCACGGCCTGGTGGCCGACGACGCCGTCGACCTATACAAGGTGTCGCAGACCTCGCTCGAGGGCCGCTGCCCCGAGCTGCTGGCCAATCTGCTCGAGGTGCGCGGCATCGGATTGCTCGACATCAAGGCCATCTTCGGCGAGACCGCCGTGCGTCGCAAGATGCGGCTGAAGCTCATCGTGCACCTGGTGCGCAAGGAGACGATGGAGCGCGAGTTCGAACGCCTGCCCTACGAGCCGCTGTTCGAGGAGATCCTCGCCATTCCCGTGCGCAAGGTGGTGATCGCGGTGGACGCCGGCCGCAACCTCGCGGTGCTGGTCGAGGCGGCGGTGCGCAACACCATCCTGCAGCTGCGCGGAATCGACACCTACCAGGAATTCATCGCCCGCCACCAGAAGGCGATGGAGCGCGGCAGCACCTGAGGACGCGCTGCCCGTCGGCCGCCCTCACTTGCCGGGGGGGCGATGCGGACAGGCCTTCTTGGTGCAGGTGGCGTACAGCGACAGCGCGTGTTCGTCCAGCTCGAAGCCGCGCGACTGCGCAACGGCACGCTGGCGCTGCTCGATCTGCGCATCGAAGAACTCCTCGACACGGCCGCAGGTCAGGCACACCAGGTGGTCGTGGTGCTGGCCCTGGTTGAGCTCGAACACCGACTTGCCCGACTCGAAGTGGCTGCGCGACAGCAGCCCCGCCTGCTCGAACTGCATCAACACGCGGTAGACGGTGGCCAGCCCGATGTCGGCGCCCTCGGCGAGCAATGCCTTGTAGACGTCCTCGGCCGTCATGTGGCGCAGCGCAGTCTTCTGGAAGATCTCCAGGATCTTGATGCGCGGCAGCGTCGCCTTCAGTCCGCTGCTCTTGAGTTCCTCGACATGGGTCATATGCGCACTCGCCATCGGGGCGCCGGGAATCGGGCCGATAGAATCGCACCATCATAGCCAGCCGCTTGCTGCTGCACAGCGCCAGAGCCCCCGATTCATGCCCGGCCTTTCGACACCCTCCCGCCTGCGGCCGGCCCTGGTCTGCGCGGCGTTCGCCCTGGGCCTCGCCGGTTGCGCATCGCTGCAGTCCGAGGACAACGTGCTCGGTCTCATCACGCCGTACCGCATCGACATCGTGCAGGGCAATGTCGTCACCAAGGAGCAGCTGGCACTGGTCAAGCCCGGCATGAGCCGCGTTCAGGTGCGCGACCTGCTGGGCTCGCCGCTGGTCACCGACATGTTCCACGCCGATCGGTGGGACTACGTGTTCACCATCAGGCGACCCGGCACCGAACCGCAGCGCCGCAGCATCGTGGCCTGGTTCGACGGCGAGCAGCTGAAGAAGCTCGACGCGCCCGACGACGTGCCGGCTGAACGCGAGTTCGTCGCGGCCATCAGCCGGCCAGGTGCGCGCGGCGCGCCGGTGCCGCTCGAACTGACCGAGGAGCAGCGCAAGGCGCTGCCGGTGCCGGCCAAGCCGCCTCAGGAGGCCGGGCCCGGCGTGCTCGGCCCGGCCCGTACCTACCCGCCGCTGGAGCCGAATTGAACGCGCCGGTCGACCGACTGCCGATCGCCGTCGCCGGCGCGTCGGGCCGCATGGGCCGCATGCTGATCGAGGCCGTGCTGCAGTCCGACGACTGCCGTCTCGTCGGCGCACTCGACGTCAGCGGCAGTGCGGCGCTCGGGCAGGACGCAGCGGCATTCCTTGGCCGGCCCAGCGGCGTGGCCGTCACCAGCGACTTGCGCAAGGGTCTCGCGAATGCCCGCGTGTTGATCGATTTCACCCGCCCCGAAGGCACGCTGGCGCATCTGGCGGTCTGCCGCGAGCTCGGCGTGGCGGCGGTGGTCGGCACCACCGGCCTGTCGCCGGCACAGAAGGCCGAGATCGCCGCGCACGCGACCCACATCGCGGTGGTGATGGCGCCCAACATGAGCGTCGGCGTCAACGTCGTCTTCAAGCTGCTCGACGTGGCGGCGCGGGCGCTCGCCCAGGGTTACGACATCGAGATCATCGAAACCCACCACCGCCACAAGGTCGATGCGCCGAGCGGAACGGCGCTGCGCATGGGCGAAGTGGTCGCAAGCGCGCTCGGGCGCGATCTCGCGCAGTGCGCCGTCTATGCGCGCGAAGGCGTCACCGGCGAGCGTGATCCGTCGACGATCGGCTTTGCCGCGGTGCGCGGCGGCGACATCGTGGGCGACCACACCGTGCTGTTCGCCGGCACCGGCGAGCGCATCGAGATCACGCACCGCTCGGCCAGCCGCGCCAACTACGCGCAGGGCAGCTTGCGCGCGGCGCGCTTCCTCGCCGGCCAGAGCAGCGGGCTGTTCGACATGCACGACGTGCTCGGCTTGCGCTGATGCAGGGCCTGCAGCAGTTCTGGCAGCAGACCGACGGCGTCGGCCGCGCCGTCGCGATGCTGCTGCTGGCGATGTCGGTCAGCGCATGGGTCGTGATCCTGTGGAAGTTCTGGGTCCTGCAGCGTGCGCGCCGAGACATCGCGCGCGCGGTGCCGGCCTTCTGGGCCGCCGAGTCGCTGGCCAGCGGCCGTTCACGGCTCGCTGCGCTCGACCGCGAGCAGGTGCTGTGGCCGCTGTTGCAGGCCGCTGCGGCGCTGCCGGGCAGCGGCACGCTCGAGACCAGCGGCCGGCTCGAATCGCAGCTGACGCGTCGCCTGCGCGACGCGCTGCACGGCGCACTGGCCCACCTGCAGTTCGGCCAGGTGCTGCTGGCCTCGATCGGCAGCACGGCGCCCTTCATCGGCCTGTTCGGCACCGTCTGGGGCATCTACCACGCGCTGGTCAGCATCTCGGCCGCCGGCTCGATCACGATCGAGAAGGTCGCCGGCCCGGTCGGCGAGGCACTGATCATGACGGCTGCCGGCCTGGCAGTGGCCATCCCCGCCGTGCTGGCCTACAACCTGTACGGCAAGTGGGTCGCCGCCTGCGAGGCCGAGCTCGAGGGCTTCGCCCACGACCTGCGCGAGATGGCGCTGACCGCGCCGTCCGACAAGGCCTGATCATGGCGTTCGGTCGTCTGGAGCGCGCCGAGGCCTCGCGGCCGATGAGCGACATCAACATGACGCCGCTGATCGACGTGATGCTGGTGCTGCTGGTGATCTTCATGATCACCGCGCCGCTGATGACCTCGAGCCTGAAGCTCGACCTGCCCAAGGCCGAGGGTGCCAAGCCCACCGACGCACAGCAGTTCGTCACGCTGGCGATCGACCCGCAGGGCCGCACGTTCTGGGGCGACGAACCGGTGACGCTCGAGGCGCTGCGTCTGCGCGTGCGCGAGGCCGCCGTGCGCAACCCGGCCACCGAGGTGCAGCTGCGCGCCGACAAGACTGTGCCCTACGGCCGCGTGGCCGAGCTGATCGGCGTGGTGCAGGACGGCGGCCTGTCGCGCGTGGGCTTCGTCACCGAGTCGAGCGCGACGCCGCCGGCCAGGTAGCCACTCCTACAATCGCGGGGATGAACGACAAGTACATCCCCCGCGACGTCGAGGCCGCCGCGCAGGCCCAGTGGGCGGCGAGCGATGCCTACCGCGTCGTCGAAGACCCGAGGAAGAAGAAGTTCTATGCCTGCTCGATGCTGCCGTACCCCAGCGGGCGGCTGCACATGGGGCATGTGCGCAACTACACCATCAACGACATGCTCGCGCGCTACAAGCGCATGCAGGGCTTCAACGTGCTGATGCCGATGGGCTGGGACGCCTTCGGGCTGCCGGCCGAGAACGCGGCGATCAAGAGCCGGCAAGCCCCGGCCGCGTGGACCTCCGAGAACATCCGCGTCATGAAGGGCCAGTGCCAGGCGCTCGGCCTGGCGATCGACTGGTCGCGCGAGCTCGCGACCTGCGACCCGGCGTACTACAGGTGGAACCAGTGGTTCTTCCTGAAGATGCTGGAAAAGGGCATCGCCTACCGCAAGACGCAGGTCGTCAACTGGGATCCGGTCGACCAGACGGTGCTCGCCAACGAGCAGGTGATCGACGGCCACGGCTGGCGCTCCGGCGC
This sequence comes from Burkholderiaceae bacterium, assembly GCA_044222685.1. GTDB lineage: Bacteria > Pseudomonadota > Gammaproteobacteria > Burkholderiales > Burkholderiaceae_C > JAEUPI01. The sequence continues at coordinate 534 of JBGAMU010000058.1, read as the reverse complement.
ACCGGTGGAGAAGCGCGAGATCCCCGGCTACTACCTGAACATCACCCAGTACGCCGAGGAGCTGCTCGACAGCACGCTGCACAAGCTGCCCGGCTGGAGCGAGCGCCTGCGCCTGATCCAGGAGAACTGGATCGGCAAGAGCTACGGCGTCAACTTCGGCTTCCCGTACACGATCGACGGCCAGGCGAAGCAGCTGCGCGTGTACACCACGCGCGCCGACACCATCATGGGCGTCACCTTCGTCGCCGTCGCCGCCGAGCATCCGCTCGCCGCGCGGCTGGCGGTCGACAAGCCCGAGCTCAAGCCCTTCATCGACAAGTGCAAGACCGGTTCGGTGATGGAAGCCGACATGGCCACGATGGAAAAGGAGGGCATGCCCACCGGCTTCCACGTGTCGCATCCGCTCACCGGCGCGCCGGTGGAGGTGTGGATCGGCAACTATGTGCTGATGGCCTATGGCGAGGGCGCCGTGATGGGCGTGCCGGCGCACGACGAGCGCGACTTCGCGTTCGCCAGGAAGTATGGCTTGCCGAT
>JBGAMU010000174.1:0-10369 GCA_044222685.1 Burkholderiaceae bacterium | reverse complement strand
TTCCCACCGCCAACGACTGCCCGCCGGTGTTCAACGTGGCGCTGTTCCAGGCCGACAACGTGGCCGACAGCATCCACCGCAGCAAGGCGGTCGGCGAGCCGCCGCTGCTGCTGCCGTTCTCGGTCTTCTTCGCGATCCGCGACGCGGTGTCGGCGGTCGGCGACCACCGCGTCGACCCGCCGCTGCGCGCGCCGGCCACGTCGGAGGCCGTGCTCGACGCGGTGCAGGCGGTGCGCGACGGCCGCCCGGCTGCATGACCGTGCCACTGCGCGAGTCGGCGCACGACTGGGTCGCGACCGGCCGCGCCGCGATGGTGGTCGAGGTGCTCGACGCGCGCGGTTCGGTGCCGCGCGATGCCGGCACGCGCATGGTGGTGAGTGCGAGCCAGGTGCTCGGCACCATCGGCGGCGGCCATCTCGAGCTGCAGGCCATCGCACACGCGCGCGGCCGGCTCGCAGCGGGCGAGCGCAGCGCGCACACGCAGTCGATCGCGCTCGGCCCGACACTCGGCCAGTGCTGCGGCGGCGCACTGACCCTGCGTTATTCGGTGCTCGATGCCGCCGCGCTCGCCGCTTGGCCGGACACGCGGCCGCGTTTTGCGCTGCAGCTCTACGGCGCCGGCCATGTCGGCCGCGCCATCGTCGCGCTGCTCGCCGGCCTCGACTGCCGGGTCTGGTGGATCGACGAGCGCGACGACGAATTCCCGCCCGGCGCCGAGCCGCCGCACATCAGCCGCGTCTGCGTCGAGCCGGTCGAGGCCGAGGTCGCGCTGGCCCCGCCCGGCGCCAGCTTCCTGGTGCTGACGCACAGCCACGACCTCGACCTGCGCATCGCCGAGGCGATCCTGCGCCGCGGCGACTTCGCCTTCTTCGGCCTGATCGGCAGCCAGACCAAGCGCGCGCGCTTCGTGCACCGCTTCGAGGAGCGCGGCATCGCGCCCGACGTGATTGCGCGCATGACCTGCCCGATCGGCGTACCCGGCATCACCGGCAAGGAGCCCGCAGTGATCGCCCTGGCCGTGGTGGCCCAGCTCCTGCAGCAGGCCAGCCCTCCGGGCTGATCGCGACCGGAAGCACCCGCCCAACCAAGTGACACCGTGGATCCGGCTCCGCCGGTCCACCGGTGTCGCCCCCCGGGGGGGAAGCGCCGCAGGCGCTCCGGGGGGTAGCTAAACTTGCGCCATCCGGTCCAGCGCGGCGCGGTCGAGCACGTGCACCGTGTAGCCGGCCACATCGATCACGCCCTGCCGCGTGAAGCTGCGCAGCAGCCGCGACAGCGTCTCGGGGGCGATGGCGAGCTGCGCCGCGAGGTCGCGCTTGCGTTCGGCCAGGCGCACGACGGCCTGCCCTTCGGGCGTGGACGACGGCTTGGCGTTCTGGCGCAGCCACTGGGCAAGCCGCGCCGGCGCGGCCAGGTGCATCAGGCCGTGGGTGTGCGTCACCATCGCCTGGTGTTCGCGCGCAAGGCCCTGGATGATGCGCAGCGACAGGCCCGGATGGCGCTCGAGCAGCTGGCGCAGCGGTTCGCGCGGCAGCTCCACCACCACGGCTGGCCCGTTGGCCTGCGCGTCGATCGAATGCGTCGCCGACAGCCACACCGAACCCAGGTCGAGCCAGGCCGGCGCGTGCACGATGCGTTCGACCTCGAAGCTGCCGTCGGCCAGACGCAGGCCGAGGGCGACATCGCCTTCGACCAGCATCACGGCGGCATGGGCCCGCTCCTGGCGGGAGAACACCAGCTCGCCGGCCGTCACGCGGCGCGAGCGGGCGATCGCATCGAGCAATCGGGTATCGGCGTTGGCACCGTTCGGCCCCAGCAGCGTGTTCCAGCCTCGCGACAGCAGTGCCGGATCGATCGGGGCGACCCGGCGGGCCACCGGCGCCTTGGCGCGCGATGGCCGGGCCGCAGCGGCCGGCGCTACCAACACGATCTCATCGGAAACCTTCGAATCCACGATGCTTGACAAGGGAACGATCTGACAGGTGAGTCACTGTGGTGCAAGCCCACGCGACACCGATTGCGCTGGATCAAGCCCTGTTGCGGCCGTGGCGGGACTGCACACCGACAATGCATCCATGAGTGTCATTTCGACCGTCCAGTTGCCGGGTTTGCACAGTCCGCAGGCCGGCTTCGAAGCCCCTTTCGCCCTGCTCTCGGCCTGCCACGAACGCGTGCAGCGCTCGCTCGACCTGCTCGGCCGGCTGCTCGTGCACCTGCGCGAGCGGGGTCGCGACGACGACGCACGCTCGGCCGCGCACGACGTGTTCCGCTACTTCGCGATCGCCGCGCCGGCCCACCACGTCGACGAGGAACTGCACGTGCTGCCGCTGCTGGAGTCCAGCGGCCAGCCGCACCTCGTGGCCGCCGCACGGCAGATCCGCGCCGACCACCAGCAGATGGAAGCCGTCTGGCAACGCCTGGGTCCGGCACTGCAGACGCTGGCCGACTCGGCCCACACGTGGACGCCGGACGCGCTGGAGCCGCTGCAGGCGGCGGCGCAGGAATTCATCGCCATCCACGACAGCCACGTCCCGCTCGAGGACGACATCGTCTTTCCGGCGGCGCGCGAGCGCAGCAATGCCGTGATGCAGCGCGCTATGGGCGCCGAGATGGCCGCGCGGCGCCGCGTCGGTTGACGCGGCTCGCGGCCGGCCTCAGCCCGGCCGCGACAGGCCGGCCTTCATCGGACCCAGCAGCTGCTGCGAGCCGGCGGCCAGGATGCGCGCGTCGGAGCCGAGCGTGACGAAGTTGAAGCCCATCGCCGCCCGCTTGAGCGCCACGTCAGGCACGCCGTTGTGCACACCGGCCTTGACGCCATGCGCCTTGGCTCGCTCGAGGATGTGCGCGATGGCCTGCGCCGCCTGGGGATCGACGTCGTCGAACACCGGGCGGCAGCCGAGCGCCAGCGACAGGTCCGATGGCCCGATGTAGATCGCGTCCAGCCCTTCGACCGACAGGATGGCGTCGAGGTTGTCGAGTGCCTGCGCCGTCTCGATCATCGCGAAGGCGACGATGGTGTCGTTGGCCTTCTGCGCATAGTCGGCGCCGCCGTACAGCGTGGCGCGGATGGGACCGAAGCTGCGCGTGCCGCGCGGTGCGTAGTGGGTGTAGGCGACCAGGCGCTGCGCATCCTCGCGCGTGTTCACCATCGGGCAGATGATGCCGTAGGCGCCGGCGTCGAGCGACTTCATCACGATGCCGGGCTCCAGCCACGGCACCCGCACGATCGGCACCGTGGCCGTCGTGCTGATCGCCTGCAGCATGGTCACCATCGCGGCGTAGTCGATCACGCCGTGCTGCAGGTCGATGGTCAGCGTGTCCCAGCCCTGGTGCGCCATCACCTCGGCGCTGAAGGCACTCGGCACGGCGAGCCAGCCGTTGATGGCGACCTGCTGGTTCTGCCACAGGGTGCGCAGTCGGTTTTCTCTCATGATGGAGCCCTCAGGTGGCTTGACTGATCACGCGACCAGTCTCGAAGAAGGACGTCAGGTTGTCGAACACGCGCTGCGCCATCGCGGCACGCGTCTCGACGGTGGCGCTGCCGATGTGCGGCACCAGCACCGCGTTGTCCAGCGTCATCAGCTCGGCCGGCACCTGCGGCTCGGCCTCGAACACGTCGAGTGCGGCGCCGGCGATGCGGCGCTCGACCAGCGCGCGCACCAGCGCCGGCTCGTCGACCACGGTGCCGCGCGCCACGTTGATCAGGTAGCCCTCGGGGCCGAGCGCGTCGAGCACCCCGGCATTGATCAGGTGCTTCGTGGCGGCGCCGCCGGGCACGATCACCACCAGGAAGTCGGCCCAGCGCGCCAGCTCGACGAGCGACTTCTCGTAGCCCATCGTCGTGTCGGCCACCGGGCGCCGGTTGTGGTACTTCAATGTCATGTCGAAGGCCTCGGCGCGCCTGGCGATCGCCTTGCCGATGCGGCCGAGGCCGACGATGCCGACGCGCTTGCCGCTGACCTTGCGCTGCAGCGGATACGGCCCCTTCGGCCACTCGCCGCGGCGCAGGTAGCGCTCGGAGGCGCCGATGCCGCGCGCCACGTCGATCATCAGGCCGAGCGTCAGATCGGCCACGCAGTCGTTCAGCACATCGGGCGTGTTGCCGACCTGGATGCCGCGTGCCGCCGCGGCGGGCAGGTCGATCTTGTCGACGCCGACGCCGAAGCTGGAAATCACCTTCACGTTCGGGCAGGCCGCCATCAGCGCCGCGTCGGCGAATCCGGCGGTGGCGATGCCGGTGAACTCGGCGCCGTGCGCAGCCAGGAAGGCCTTGGCATCGGGCTGGTCGACCAGGCGCTGGTGGGCGAAGGTGTCGGCCAGCTGCTTCTCGAGCGAAGGCATCAGGCGGCCGTACTGCAGGACTTTGGGCTTCATGGGTCTCCTTGGGCTCGCGCGTCCGGTCTGGCGCGGGTGAACTGTCATCGTACAACCGGCAGGCGCCTCACGCCTCCTTGTGGTCCAGCGCCGAGCGGCGGCGCCGCTCGCGGCTGTTGGCCAGGTGGGTGCGCATCGCCGCGCGCGCGGCGTCGGCATCCTGCGCGGCGATGGCGCTGAGCACGCTTTCGTGTTCGGCGTTCACCTTCATCAGGTAGGCACGGCGTTCGGCCTTCGACTCCGAACTGCGCTCCCGCGCGCGCGGGATGATCATCGTGCCGAGCAGATCGAGCATCGGCGCGAAGTGCGGGTTGCGCGTCGCGCGCGCGACGCCGAGATGGAACTGGTAGTCCTGCGGCACCGCGTCGCGACCGGCGCGCACCGCCTGCTCGAAGCCGTCGAGCGCCTCGCGCAGCTGGGCCAGGTCGCGCCCGGTGCGGCGCTGCGCGGCCAGGCCGGCCGCCTCGGTCTCGATGCCGATGCGCAGCTCGAGCACGGCCACCACGTCGCGCAGCGTGGCCATCGCCTCCGGCCGCAGCCGAAAACCCGCCGCCGGCACCGCGCCCACCACGAAGCTGCCGACGCCATGCCGCGTATCGACCAGGCCGGCGGCCTGCAGCTTGGAGATGGCCTCGCGCACCACGGTGCGGCTGACGCCGAACTCGGCCATCACCGCCGCCTCGGTGGGCAGCTTGTCGCCCGGCGTCAGCGCGCCGTCGCGGATGCGGTCGCCGAGCGCATCGACCAGCTCGAGGGCCAGGGTGCGCGGACGGCGATGGCTGGACAGGACGCTCTGCATCGGACCTCGGGAAACACCCCATCTCGGTTGCATTGACAGGCACCGACCGCGACGACGATGATGCTGTTGTACGACAACATACAACCAAGCGCGGCGTCCTCGCAACCCCATCAACCCGCGGCCGCTGCCGGTGCACTTGGCGCCGGTGCCGCCGCCGCAGCCCGAGCCGACCACGATGATCCCGATCCCGATGAACCGCCTGCTGCTCACGGGCGCTGCCGGCGCCCTGGGCGTGCAGCTGCGGCGGCGCCTGAAGTCGTGCTGCCGCACGCTGCGCGTGTCGGACATCGCCGACCTCGGCACGGCCGCGCCCGGCGAAGAGCTGCGACCCGCGAGCCGATCCTGGCCGCCAACATCGTGGGCGCCTACCACCTGTACGAGGCCGCGCGCAAGCACGGCGTCAAGCGCATCGTGTTCGCCAGCTCCAACCACGTCACCGGCTTCTATCGCCAGGACGAGGTGATCTCGCCCGCCGACCCGGTGCGCCCCGACGGCCTGTACGGCCTGTCCAAGGCCTGGGGCGAGGACCTGTCGCGCTTGTACTTCGACCGCTACGGCATCGAGACCGCGTGCCTGCGCATCGGCTCGTCGTTCCCCGAGCCGAAGGACCGGCGCATGCTCGCCACCTGGCTCAGCTATGACGACCTTGAACGCCTGGTGCGCGCCTGCCTCAGCGCGCCGGTGGTCGGCCACACCATCGTCTACGGCATGTCGGACAACACCACCACCTGGTGGGACAACACATCGGCGCGCCACCTCGGCTTCCGCCCGCAGGACAGCTCCGAGCCCTTCCGCGCCGCGGCCGAGTCACGCCAGCCGACGCTCGACCGTGGCGATCCGGCGGTCATCTACCAGGGCGGTGCCTTCGTGCGCACCGGCCCGTTCGAGTGAAGGTTCGCCGCACCATGGATGCCGGACCGGCTTGCCCCTACACGCCCAGCGCCCGCCTGCCCGATCCGTGCATCGAGGTGCTCGACGATCGTTTCCTCGCGCTACGCCTGTTCTCGGCCACGGTGGAGCAGCTGGCCACGGGCCTTTACTGGGCCGAAGGGCCGGTGTGGTTCGCCGACGGTCGCTTCCTGCTGTTCAGCGACATTCCGAACAACCGCATCCTGCGCTGGGACGACTGCTCGGGCGCGCTGAGCGAGTTCCGCAAACCGTCCGATCACGCCAATGGCCACGCGCGCGACATGCAGGGCCGGCTGCTCAGCTGTGAACACCTGACCCGCCGCGTCACGCGCACCGAATACGACGGCTCGATCACCGTGCTGGCCGACCGCTACCAGGGCAAGCGGCTCAATTCGCCGAACGACATCGTCTGCCAGCGCAATGGCGCGGTGTGGTTCACCGACCCGGCGTTCGGCATCCTCGGCTGGTGGGAAGGCGAGCCCGCCACGCCCGAGCTGCCGCACGGCGTCTACCGCATCGACCCCGCCGACGGTTCGCTCGTGATGGTGCTCGACGACCTGCAGGGCTCCAACGGGCTGGCCTTCTCGCCCGACGAGAAGATCCTCTACGTGGTCGAGAGCCGCGCCACGCCGCATCGCAAGATCTGGGCCTACGACGTCGACGGCGCGAAGCTGAAGAACAAGCGGCTGTACGTCGACGCCGGCGGCCCCGGCGCGTACGACGGCGTCGCGCTCGACGAGCAGGGCAACATGTGGTGCGGCTTCGGCAGCAACGGCGCTCGCGGCAGCGATGCCGCCGCGCTCGACGGCGTGATGGTCTACGACCCCGGCGGGCGGCCGCTGGCGCACATCCACCTGCCCGAGCGCTGCGCCAACGTGTGCTTCGGCGGGCCGCGGCGCAACCGGCTGTTCATGGCGGCGAGTCACTCGCTGTATGCCCTCCATGTGAACACCCGCGGCGCCGTGCCGTAGGAGCGCTGCGATGGCGCCGCCGCTGATCATCCGCATGCACGCGCGCGACAACGTCGCGATCGTGGCCAACGACGGCGGCCTGCCGGCCGGCAGCGAGTTGCCCGACGGGCTGGTCACGCTCGACAAGGTGCCGCAGGCGCACAAGGTGGCGCTGGCCGACATCTCCGCCGGCCAGCCGGTGGTGCGCTACGGCGTCACCATCGGCCACGCGCTGCGCGACATCACCGCCGGCCGCTGGGTGCACGAGCGGCTGCTGCAGATGCCCGAGGCCCGTTCGCTGGCCGAGCTGCCGATGGCCACCGCACCGAAGCCGCGGCTGCCGACGCTGGACACCCACACCTTCGAGGGCTACCGCAACGCCGACGGCTCGGTCGGCACGCGCAACCTGCTGGCCATCACCACCACCGTGCAGTGCGTGGCCGGCGTGGTGGACCATGCGGTCGATCGCATCCGGCGTGAACTGCTGCCGCGTTACCCGCAGGTCGATGGCGTCGTCGCCCTCGAGCATTCCTACGGCTGCGGCGTCGCGATCGACGCGCCCGACGCGGTGATCCCGATCCGCACGCTGCGCCACATCAGCGCCAACCCCAACTTCGGCGGCGAGGTGATGGTGGTGAGCCTCGGCTGCGAGAAGCTGCAGCCCGAACGCCTGCTGCCGCCAGGCACGATCGCGATCGAGGACCGGCGCGGCGAGCCCGAGCCGCTCGACGTGGTGCGCCTGCAGGACGACGCGCACGTCGGTTTCCAGTCGATGATCGATTCGATCCTGCGCCAGGCCACGGTGCACCTGGAGCGGCTGAACGCGCGCCGGCGCACCACCTGCCCGGCCAGCGAGCTGGTGGTCGGCGTGCAGTGCGGCGGCAGCGACGCGTTCTCCGGCGTCACCGCCAACCCGGCGGTGGGCTTCGCCGCCGACCTGCTGGTGCGCGCCGGCGCCACCGTGATGTTCAGCGAGAACACCGAGGTGCGCGACGCGGTGGCGCACCTCACCGCACGCGCCGCCACGCCCGAGGTGGCTGACGCGATCGTGCGCGAGCTCGGCTGGTACGACGCCTATCTGGCGCGCGGCAGCGCCGACCGCAGCGCCAACACCACGCCGGGCAACAAGGCCGGAGGCCTCGCCAACATCGTCGAGAAGGCGATGGGCTCGGTGGTCAAGAGCGGCACGGCGCCGATCGCGCATGTGCTGGCACCGGGCGAGAAGCTCAAGCGCGAGCAGCGCGGCCTCGTCTTCGCCGCCACGCCGGCGAGCGACTTCATCTGCGGCACGCTGCAGCTGGCCGCCGGCATGAACCTGCACGTCTTCACCACCGGCCGCGGCACGCCCTACGGCCTGGCCGAGTGCCCGGTGATCAAGGTCGCCACGCGCACCGAGCTGGCCACGCGCTGGCACGACCTGATGGACCTGAACGCCGGCCGCATCGCCGAGGGCGAGGCCTCGATCGAGAGCATGGGCTGGGAGCTGTTCCACCTGATGCTCGAGGTCGCCTCGGGCCGCCAGACCTGGGCCGAGCAGTGGAAGCTGCACAATGCGCTGGTGTTGTTCAACCCGGCGCCGATCACCTGATGGCCGACACGCCCGCGCCAGACGACAAGCCATCCGGCCTGAAGACGGGGCTGACGAGCTACGGCGACCCCGAGTTCAGCCTGTTCCTGCGCAAGGCCTTCATCAAGGGCGCGGGCTACGGCGATGACGCGCTGTCGCGGCCGATCGTCGGCGTCGTCAACGCCGGCAGCGCCTACAACCCCTGCCACGGCAACACGCCGCAGCTGATCGAGGCGGTGCAGCGCGGCGTCATGCTCGCCGGCGCGCTCCCGATGGTGTTCCCGACGATCTCGATCCACGAGTCGTTCGCCTCGCCGACCAGCATGATGCTGCGCAACCTGATGGCGATGGACACCGAGGAGATGATCCGCGCGCAGCCGATGGACGCGGTGGTACTGATCGGCGGCTGCGACAAGACGGTGCCGGCGCAGCTGATGGGCGCCGCGTCGGCCGGCCGGCCGGCGATTCAGCTCGTCACCGGGCCGATGCTGACCGGCTCGTTCCACGGCGAGCGCGTCGCCGCCTGCACCGACTGCCGCCGCTACTGGGCGCGCTTTCGGGCCGACGAGATCGGCCGCGACGCGATCAGCGAGGTCAATGCGCAGCTGGTGCCCGGCGTGGGCACCTGCTCGGTGATGGGCACCGCCAGCACGATGGCGCTGATCACCGAGGCGATGGGCATGGCCGTGCCCGGCAGCGCGACCGCCGCCGCGGTCAGCGCCGACCGTTTGCGCGTGGCCGAGGACAGCGGCCGGATCGCGGTGGCGATGATCGGCGCCGCGCTGACGCCCGATCGCATCATGACGGCGGCGGCGATCGAGAACGCGCTGCGTGTGCTGCTGGCCACCGGCGGCTCGACCAACGGGCTGATCCACCTGACCGCCATCGCCGGCCGGCTGGGCATCGCGGTGGATCTGGATGCGCTCGACCGCATGAGCCGCGAGACGCCGGTGCTGATCGACCTGAAGCCCTCCGGCGCTCACTACATGGACGACCTGCACCGTGCCGGCGGCCTGGTCGCGCTGCTGCGCGAGTTGAAGCCGCTGCTGCACCTGGACACGCTCACCGTCAGCGGCCGCACGCTCGGCCAGGTGATCGACGCGTCGCCGCCGCCGCATGCGCAGGATGTCGTGCGCCCGATGGACCGGCCGATCTACCCGCGCGGCGGCATCGCGGTGCTGCGCGGCAACCTCGCGCCCGGCGGCGCGGTGATCAAGCAGTCGGCCGCGCTGCCCGCGCTGATGGAACACAGCGGCCGCGCCGTGGTGTTCGAGGATGCCGCCGATCTGGCAGCGCGCATCGACGCCGACGACCTCGACGTGCGCGCCGACGACGTGCTGGTGCTCAAGCGCATCGGGCCCAAGGGCGCGCCGGGCATGCCCGAGGCCGGCTACCTGCCGATCCCGAAGAAGCTCGCGCGCGCCGGCGTGAAGGACATGGTACGCATCTCCGACGGCCGCATGAGCGGCACCGCTTTCGGCACCGTGGTGCTGCACGTCACGCCAGAGGCCGCGGTCGGCGGGCCTCTGGCCTGGGTGCAAAGCGGCGACCGCATCACGCTGAGCGTCGAGCGGCGCGAGCTGACGCTGCACGTCGACGACGCCGAGCTCGCCCGCCGCGCCGCCGCCGCGCCGGTGCCCGAGCCCGCCGCCGAGCGCGGTTATCGCCGGCTCTTCCTGCAGACGGTGACGCAGGCCGACCGGGGCGTCGATTTCGACTTCCTGCGCGCGGCCCACGGCAGCGGGACCGTGCCGCGTCGCTGACCGCGAT
>JBGAMU010000057.1:0-26350 GCA_044222685.1 Burkholderiaceae bacterium | reverse complement strand
GTCGGGCCGCGGCAGGCTGCCGGTGTGCGTGGTCAGGAAGCGGTCGGTGCTGCGTTGCATGGTGGTGTCCCCGGCGAGGAGAACGCATCCTACGGGCGGACGCGGCCATGCGCCGCGCGGACTTGCCCCAGGGCCGTCCGGACATACAGTGGCCCGATGGCGCGACGCACCCACCCCGGCGGCAGCAAACCCCCCGGCCGGCCCTCCGATGGGCCGGACCGGGATGCGGCGCTGGCGCAGTACCGGCGCCGCGCCCGCGTCTACGACCTCGAGCTGGCGCTGTTCGAGCCGATCCGGCGGACCGCCATCGCGCATCTCGCGCCGCGTCCGGGCGAGACGGTGCTCGACGTCGGCTGCGGCACCGGCCTCAGCCTGCCGGCGCTGGTCGACGCCGTCGGCCCGCACGGGGCGGTGATCGGCATCGAGCAGAGCCCGGAGATGATCGCGCGTGCCGGCGAGCGGGTGGCACGGCACGGCTGGCGCCAGGTCACGCTGCTGTGCTCGCCGGTGGAGGCGGCGCCGCTGCAAGGGCGCGCCGACGCGGCGCTCTTTCACTTCACGCACGACATCCTGTGTCGTCCGGACGCGGTGGCGCATGTCGTCGCGCATCTGAAGCCGGGCGCGCGGGTCGTCGCCTGCGGGCTGCAATGGGCGCGTGGCCCGGCCTTCGTGCTCAATGCGCTGGTGCTGCCGGCGGCGCTGCGCTCGGTGACGTCGCTGCGCGGGCTGGACGCGCCGTGGCACGAACTCGAGCGGCACATCGGCGCACTCGCGGTGCAAAAGATGCTGCTCGGCGCCGCCTACCTCGCCAGCGGGCGCGTACCGGCAACCCGCTGATCCGCGCACGCCGCCGCGCCCCGCACGCGTCGGGGCACCGCCCCAGTCGGCGGCCGGCAACAGCACGACGCCTGCATTTGATCCAGGTGAAGAAGACGCGCCTGCCGCGCGTGGACGGCGGGATGTCCTGCACTAGAGTGGTCTTGACATTTGTCGGGTCCACCTGCCGCGACGAGGGCGCGAGGTGCGAATCGGCTCGATTCCCGCGGGCCGTCGTCGAGAAGAGCAAGAGATGAACATCGCATCGCGTTGGCGTCGTGGGCTCCTGGGTTTGCTGGCCGCGGGGGCACTCGCGGCGCCGGCGCTGGCGGCCGATGCCGCCAAGCTGCCCAACGACGGCTGCCTCGAATGCCACAAGGTCGGCAAGAAGATCGAGGTACCGGTGGCGGGTGGCAAGCCGCGTGCGCTCGCCGCGGTGGACCACATGGCGTACGGCGGCGGCGTGCACAAGAAGATGGCCTGCGTCGACTGCCACACCAACGTGGTCGACAACAAGGCGTCGCATGCGCTCACCGCGCCGTCGACCGTCGACTGCGCCAGCTGCCACGAGAAGCTGTGGAACGAGGCCAAGGCGGCCGGCAAGGCCGACGCCGGATTCGAGCGCGTGGCGAAGAACGTCGACGCCTACAAACAGTCGTTCCACGCCCGCAAGAACAAGGACGACCCGAGCAAGTCGCACGCGCAGTGCGCGCAGTGCCACGAGACGCACAGCTTCGCGGTGCCGGCCGACCATACCAGCCGCGCCTACGTCGAGTGGCGGCGCCGCATCCCCGAGCTGTGCGGCACCTGCCACGACGAGCAGATCGAGACCTACCGGGACTCGGTGCATGGCAAGCAGATCGCCAGCAAGACCGATGGCAAGGCTGCGGTGTGCACCGACTGCCACACCAACCACGAGATCACCAACACCTCGCTGGCGTCGTTCAAACTGCTGGTGGCCGAGGAGTGCGGCACCTGCCACAAGGCCAACCTGAAGTCGTACCGCGACACCTACCACGGCCAGCGCAGCCAGCTCGGCGACCCGGCGGCGGCGAAGTGCTACGACTGCCACGGCAGCCACGGCATCCTGAAGGTTGACGACAAGGAGTCCAAGGTCCACGCCGACAACCGGCTCGAGACCTGCCAGAAGTGCCACGACGGCAAGAAGCGCCCGCTGGCCACCGCCGGCTTCGTGAGCTTCGGCCCGCACGCGCACGGCAGCGACTTCAAGCGTTATCCGCAGATGTGGGTGGCCGAGAAGTTCATGGTCGGCCTGCTGATCGCGGTGTTCGCATTCTTCTGGACGCACTGCGGCCTGTGGTACTACCGCGAGTGGAAGGACCGCAAGGACGGCGTCACCCGCGCCTACGTGCACACCGCGGCGCTGCCGCTGGGCGACACACGGCAGGTGCAGCGCTTCGCGCTCGGCTGGCGCATCGGCCACCTGTTGTTCGCGCTGGTGACGATGACGCTGGTGCTGACCGGCATCACGGCGCTGTATTCGGAGACGAAGTGGGCGCCTGCGCTGGCCAAGATGCTGGGCGGCGCCAACACGGTGGGCCTGATCCACCGCGTCTGTGCAGCGTTGTTCGTCAGCATCTTCATGATCCACTTCTGCTACGTCGCCTGGAAGCTGCTGGTGCGCGACCGCAAGACGTTCCGCTGGTTCGGCCCCGACTCGCTGCTGCCGAACTGGAAGGACTGGGACGACACGGTCGGCATGTTCAAGTGGTTCGTCGGCAAGGGGCCACGGCCGAAGTTCGAGCGCTGGGCCTACTTCGAGAAGTTCGACTACTGGGCGGTGTTCTGGGGCGTCAACATCATCGGCTGGAGCGGGCTGATGCTGGCATTGCCGCACGTGACGGCGACCTACCTGCCGGGCTGGGTGTTCAACGTCGGCACGCTGGTGCACGGCGAGGAGGCCTTCCTGGCGGCGGTGTTCCTGTTCACCGTGCACTTCTTCAACAACCACTTCCGCCCCGACAAGCTGCCGCCGCCCGATGTGGTGATGTTCACCGGCAGCCTGACGGTCGAGGAATTCAAGCGCGATCATCCGGCGCAATACGAGCGGCTGGTCGCCAGCGGCGAGCTCGAGAAGCACCTGGTGCAGGCGCCGTCGCGTCCCCTCACCCTGGGTTCCAAGATCCTCGGCCTGGTGCTGATCGCCTGCGGCTTCACCTTGTTGACGCTGGTGGCGATCGGCTTCTTCGGCGGACATTGACGCCGCTCGGTGCGCCGGCGGCTTGAGGTCGCCGGCGAATTCGACGACAGTGCGGCCCGATGGATAGCGACGACACCGCCCGCCTGCGCCAGCTGCTCGCCACCGAGCCGGTGGCAGCGCTCGGCACGCTGCATCGCGGTGAGCCGGCATTGTCGATGGTGCCGTTCGTGCTGCCGCGCGGCGCCGGCGACCTGTTCATCCACGTCAGCGCGCTGGCCACGCACACGCAGGACATGCGCGTGCACCCGCGGGTGGGCCTTCTCGTCACGGCCAGCGCGCGGGGCGGCGCCCCGCCGCAGGCGCTGCCGCGCGTCAGCCTGCAGGCCGATGCCCGCGAGCTGCCGCGCGACGGCCATGAATACGCCGCGGCCCGGGCCTGTTATCTGGCGCGCTTTGCCGACGCGGCGGTGACCTTCGAGCTGGCGGACTTTTCACTGTTCGCGCTGCAGCCGGTGTCGGCCCGGCTGATCGCCGGCTTCGGCCGCGCCCACAGCCTGGTCGGCGAGCTGCTGGCGGCGTGGCTGCACGACGGCGGCCCTTGAGCGCCGCCGCGCGGTCGCGACGCCGCGCGCCGACCGTTCATGCCGCCGCTCGCCGCGACCCGGCTTGCGCCAGGCGCGCCGACAGCGCCGAGCCGCGCGCACGCACGAAATCGGCGAGCCGCTGCCGGTAGTCCGGTGCCGCCGCGCCCGCCACCGACGGCCGCTCGGCCAGCGCGCGGCGCCAGCGCTGCAGCCGCGGCAGATCGTGCCAGAAGCCGAAGTCGTCGATGGCATCGAACAGGTCGAAGTAGCGGAACACCGGCGCGAACACCGCATCGACGAGGCTGAAGGCCGCGCCGGCGAAATACGGTCCGTCGCCGAGCGCCGCCTCGAGCCGCTCGAAGCGGCCGCGCAGCTCGGCCGCGCGCGCGGCCAGCGCACGGTCGTCGGCCGCGTTGTAGAAGCCGGCGATGCCGTTCAACACGGCCGAGCCGAACTCCATCCAGGCGCGGTGCCGCGCGCGCAGCAGCGCGTTGGCAGGGTGCAGGCGCGGCAGCGTGGTGTCCTCCAGGTACTCGCAGATCACCGCCGACTCGAAGATCGCCTCGTCGTCGACCAGCAGCACCGGGGTCTTGCCGAGCGGCGAGATCCGCGTGAACCACGCCGGCTTGCGCGCCAGGTCGACGTCGCGGCGTTCGAAGGGCACGCCCTTTTCCGCCAGCACGATCGCGGCGCGCTGCACGTACGGGCACAGCGCATGCGACACCAGGACCAGGCGCGCGCTCATCGTGCCCCTTCCAGTTGCGCGAAGGGGTGCGTCGGCACCAGACGCGGGCTGCGCCGCAGGGCGGCGGCGCCGTCGCCGAGCAGCCACAGCGCGATCGACGCGGCGATCAGGAACACCGGATACTCCCAGCCGCCGCCGGCACTCGTGTGCACCCAGCCGTTCGGCGCGTGGACCCAGGCCGCCACCGCCATCACCGGCACCAGCGCCAGCGCGACCTGGCGCGCATAGATGCCCAGCACCAGCGCCAAGCCGCCGAGCAACTCGGCGGCGAATACCGGATAGGCCAGAAAGCCGGGGAACCCGATACTCGCGAAGTATTGCGCCGTGCCGGGCAGCGTGAAGACCAGCAGCTTCAGCAGCGCATGTGCGATCCACATCGTGCCGAGGCTGATGCGCAGCACGGCGATGCCGAGCGACGCGGAAGGCGGAAGAGAAGACTTGTCCATCACAGGCTCCAGGAAGAAGGGTTACGGGAGGACGCCACTGTAGGATTGCGAATCGGAAACGGAAATACGCGCCGAGGCAAACGATGATTGCAGGAACGCAATACGAAATGGGGGCGGCCGATCTCGAAGTGGCCCTGGCCCTGCTGCGCGGCGGCACCCTCGCCGCGGCCGGCGAGCGGCTCGGCGTCGATGCCTCCACCGTGTTCCGTGCGCTGCAGCGCATCGAGCGTGGCCTCGGGCGGCCGCTGTTCGAGCGCACGCGTGCCGGTTACCTCGCCACCGAACTGGCACGGCAGCTCGCCGGGCATGCCGAGCAGATGGAAAGCGCGCTCGAGGCGGCGCGTTCGGCCGTGGCGGCGACGCCGGCGCAGATCGCCGGCACGGTGCGCATCACGACGACCGACACCATCCTGCACGGCCTGGTGGCACCTGCGCTGCGCAGCCTGCAGGCGCAGCATCCGTTGCTGGGCTACGAGCTGCACACCGGCAACGAGCTGGCGAGCCTGACGCGACGCGACGCCGACATCGCGGTGCGCGCCACCAAGCGCCCGCCGGTTCACCTGGTCGGCAAGCAGATCGGACCGATCCGCGTCGCCCTGTACGCCGCGCGCAAGGGCGCGGTGCGGCGCCTGGCCGACGTCGAGGCCGGTCGGGCCGACTGGGTCGCGCCCGACGATGCGCTGCCCGAGCACCCGTCGGTGGTCTGGCGCCGGCGCCACTTTCCGAAGGTGCAGCCGCGCTTTCGCGTCAGCAGCATCCTGTCGGTGCTGGAGCTCGTCGCGCTCGGCCTGGGCGTGGGCATCGTGCCGCTGTTTCTTGCCGAGGGCCGGCGCGACGTGGTGCGCTTGACCGAGGCGCTCGACGAGGCCGAGACCGAGCTGTGGCTGCTTACCCACCCCGAGGCGCGTCATCTGCGTCGCGTCGGCGCAACCTACTCGCACCTGGCGCAGGCGATGCGGATGCCCTAGCGCCTGCGCGAGACCCGCGAAGTGGGTGCACGCCGCCCGGCGCGGCGGCGATGGGCCAATTCCCCTTTTGCATCATGCGAAGGGAACCCGTAACCTTGCCGCTCTCGTCTCGAAGGCGCCCCGGGAGCGGGCTGCCCGCCCCCACGACGGTCTGCTGCCGACGATGCCGAAGTCACCCCTTCGTGTCCGCCTCCAGCTGCTGGCCGGCGCCGCGATCCTGCCGCTGGCGCTGGCGTCGGCGCTCGCCCTGTCGGTGCTGCTGGAGCGCCAGCGCGAGCAGACCCGCGAGTCGACGCTGAACATCACCCGGGCAATGGCCACGGCGATCGACAACGAGCTGCGCCTCACGGTGTCGGCGCTCGAGGTGCTGGCGCAAGCGGTGCCGATCGCTGCGTCGGGCGTGGCCGACCTGCCGCGCGCCTATGAGCTGGCCGGCCAGGTGCTGAAGGCGCGGCCGGAGTGGTGGGCCATCCACCTGCTCAGGCCGAACGGTGAGGTGCTGTTCACGACCACCTACCCTCTCGGCCGCAGCGAGCTGCAGGTCATCGAGGCCGGCAGCTTCATCAAGCTGCTGGATTCGGGGCAACCTTCGATCGGCCTGCTGGCCCGCGGCCACGGCGACCGCTTCGGCATTCCGGTGCGGGTACCGGTGACGCAAGACGGCACGCTGCGCTACGTGCTGAGCGCGATCGTGCGGCCCGACGCCATCCTGCAGGTGGTGCAGCGCCAGCAGGTGCCCGACAGCTGGATCGTGTCGGTGTTCGACGCCGCCGGTCACCGCGTGGCCCGTTCGCGCGACCACGAGCGCCAGCTCGGCACCGCGCCGTCGCCCTCGATGCAGGCCATGATCGACGCGCTGGGCGACCGCGAGGCGTCGACCGGCGTCACCGAGTCGCTCGAAGGCGACCGCGTGCAGACCGCGCTGGCGCGCGTCAACGCCGCGCGCTGGACGGTCGCGCTGGGCGTGCCGCGGGCCGACATCGAGTCGGCCGTGCAGGCGTCGGCGCTCGCCTATGGCGGCGGCATCCTGCTGTCGCTGCTGCTCGGCGGCGCCGCCGCGTGGTTCGTGTCGCGCAGCGTCTCGCGGCCGATGTCGCGCCTGCGCAGTGCGGCGCTGGCGATCGGCCAGGGCGCGCCGATGCCGGCCATCCGGTCCGACGTGATCGAGATCGAGGCGGTTGCCGAGGCGTTGCGTTCGGCCTCGACGCAGCGCCAGCGCAACGAAGCCGACCGGCAGCAGCTGCTCGACGCCGAGCGGCGCGCACACGCCGCGGCCGAGCAGACAAGGCGCCGCCTCGAGCGGCTGGCGCAGGCCGGCACGCTGCTGTCGGCCACGCTCGACGAAGAGGCCACGCTGCAGGCGATCGCCGCGATCGTCGTGCCCGACCTGGCCGATGCCTGTCGCATCGACCTGCTCGACGCCGACGGCCGGCTGCAGCGCAAGCTGACGCACCACACCGACCCCGAGCGCGCGCGGGCCATCGAGCAGTTCGTGCGCACGCATCAATCCTCCGCCGACACCGTGGGCTCGTTCCCGTGGGTCATCCGCACCGGCAGCCTGCATTACCTCAACATCGAGCGGCCGCAGGAGTTCTTTGCCGGCGACCCGATGTTCGCGTCCTTCGCCGAACTCGTCGGCCTGCGCGCCGTCTGCGTCACGCCGCTGGTCGCGCGCGGCCGCACGATCGGCGCGATGGCGGCGATCCACGCCGACTCCGGCCGCACCTTTCAGGAAGCCGACGCGGCGCTGGTCGGGCAGATCGCCCAGCGCGCCGCGCTCGCGCTCGACAACGTGCGCCTGTACGCCGACGCCCAGGACGCGCTGCGCCGGGCCGAGGCCGCCGGCCGCGTGAAGGACGAGTTTCTCGCCATGCTCGGGCACGAACTGCGCAATCCGCTGGCGCCGATCGTCACCTCGCTCGAGATCATGGCGCGCCGGCACGACGACCGGTCGCTGCGCGAGCGCAGCGTCATCGAGCGGCAGGTGCGCCACCTGTCGCGGCTGGTCGACGACCTGCTCGACGTGTCGCGCATCGCCACCGGCAAGATCGAGCTGAAACGCGAGCACTTCGACCTGCGCAGCGTGCTGTCGCAGGCCGGCGAGCAGGTGCAGGCGCTGCTGCGCGCGCGCGAACGGCCGCTCGAGCTGACGCTGCCGTCGCAGCCGCTGTGGGTGCTGGGTGATGCGCCGCGCCTGACCCAGGTGGTGACCAACCTGCTGACCAACGCGATCAAGTTCACCGCGGGCGACCGGCGCATCGCCCTGGGGCTCGACGGCGATGACGAGAACGTGCACATCACCGTCAGCGACGACGGCGACGGCATCGCACCCGCGCTGCTGCCGTTTGTCTTCGAGCGATTCGTGCAGGGCGAGCAGGCGCTGCAGCGGGCCAAGGGCGGGCTCGGCCTCGGCCTGGCGATCGCCCGCAACATCGTCGAGTTGCACGGCGGGCGCATCACGGCGCACAGCGCCGGCCCCGGGCACGGCAGTGAATTCGTCGTCACGCTGCCGCGGGCGCCGCAGGTGCTGGCCGGCGAGCCGGTGCCGCCGGCGCGCCCACCGGCGCGCGCCGCCACCGTGCCGCTGCGCGTGTTGATCGTCGACGACAACGAGGATGCGGCCCGTTCGCTCGAGATGCTGCTGTCGCTCGACGGCCACCTGGTGCGCACCGCGTCGACCGGCCACGCGGCGCTGCAGGTGCTGCAGTCGTTCGTGCCCGACGTGGCCCTGCTCGACATCGGGCTGCCCGACGTCGACGGCTACGAGCTGGCGCGCCGCCTGCGCGCCGACGAGCGCACGCAAGGCACCTGGCTGATCGCGCTCACCGGCTACGGCACCGCGTCGGACCTGCAGCAGGCGCTGCGCGCGGGCTTCGACGAACATCTCACCAAGCCGGTCGAGCCCGAGGTGCTGGCCGAGCGGCTCGATCATGCGCAGCGCCGCGCGACGGCGGTTGTGCAGGCGGCCGACTGACGGCTCGCCTTGGGCGGAGGACACACATGAGTACCGACATCGCCAGCCTGCAGCGCCTGCTCGAACCGCTGTTGCCGGGGCTGATGGGCATCCGCCTGACCGAGGTGACGGCCGAGCGGGTGCGCGCCGAGATGCTGGTGCGGCCGGACCTGTGCACCACCGGCGGCATCCTGCACGGCGGCGCGTCGATGGCGTTCGCCGACACGCTGGGCGCAGTGGGCACGTTCGCCAACCTGAGCGGCGGCAAGCGCACGACGACCACCGACTCGAGCACCAAGTTCATCGCCGGCGCCCGTGTGCAGACCACGGTGACCGGCGAGTGCGTGGCGCTGCACCGCGGCCGCACGACGATGGTCTGGCAGACGCAGATCCGCAATGCCGAGGGCAGGCTCTGCGCAGTGGTCACGCAGACGCAGCTGGTGCTCGACGCGCCGGCCTGAAACGAACCGGCGCTCGTGCCGGCGTGCTCCCGACTAGAGCGCGTGCGTGACGAGGCGGAAGTCGGGGTCGTCGGCGAACGGCTTGACCTGGAAGTCCAGGCCGCGCATCAGCTTCAGCATGCCGGCGTTGTTGGCCAGCACCAGGCCGTCGATCTCGGTCAGGCCGCGTTCGCGCGCGACGTCCATGATGCTCTGCATCAGCCGCGAGCCGAGGCCCTTGCCGTTGAAGTCGTCGGCGACGACGAGCGAGAACTCGCAGCTCGTCTGGTCGGGGTTGGTGATGTAGCGCGACACGCCGACGATGCGTTCGGTCTCCCGCATCACGCCGTCGGCCTGCGCCGTGCGCTCCTTCACCACCGCCACCAGCGCCATCTCGCGGTCGTAGTCGATCAGCGTGAAGCGCGCCAGCATCGACGGCGGCAGCTCGTGGATCGACGAGACGAAGCGGAAGTAGCGGCTCTCGGGCGACAGGTGCTGCACCAGGTCCTGCAGCATCTGCGCATCGTCGGGGTGGATCGGCCGTACGGTGTATTCGCCGCCGCCGCGCAGCGGCCACACCTGTTCGTAGCGCGCCGGATAGGGCAGGATCGCCAGGTGGTTGTAGTCGAGGCTGCCGCCGCCGGCCACCGGCTGCGGCACGCTGTCGATCACGATGCGGGCGTCGACCGCGATCGCGCCCGCCTCGTCGACGATGATCGGGTTGATGTCCATCTCGCGCAGCTGCGGCAGCTCGCACACCATCTCCGACACACGCAGCAGCACCTGCTCCAGCGCCTCCATGTCGGCGGCGCTGGCGCCGCGCCACTCGGCCAGCGTCTCGGCCACGCGCGAGCGCTCGATCAGCCGCCGCGCCAGGAACTGGTTGAGCGGCGGCAGCTCCATCGCGCGGTCGTTGATCAGCTCGATCATCGTGCCGCCGGCGCCGAAGGCGATCACCGGGCCGAACGGATCGTCGGTGACGAGGCCGATGTTGATCTCGCGCCCGCGCCGCGCGGCGGCCATCTTCTGCACCGTGACGCCGTTGATGCGCGCGTCGGGGCGCAGCCGCTTCACGCGCTCCATCATGTCGTTGTAGGCATCACGCACGCCGGGGCCGTTGAGGATGCCCAGCGCCACGCCCTGCACGTCGGACTTGTGGCTGATGTCGGGCGAGTCGATCTTCAGCGCCACCGGGAAGCCGAGCTGCGTGGCCGTCATCATCGCCTCGTGCGCGCTGCGCGCGAGGATGGTCTGCGTCACCGGGATGTGGAACGACGACAGCAGCGTCTTCGACTCCATCTCGGTCAGCACCTTGCGGCGCTCGGCCAGCACGCTCTCAAGCAGCAGCCGCGCGCCCTCGATGTCGGGCTTGGCCAGCGTCGACAGCGGCGGCGGCGTCTGCTGCAGCAGACGCTGGTTCTGATAGAACGATGCGATGTTGCCGAAGGCGCCGACCGCCGCCTCTGGCGTGCGGAAGCTCGGGATCGCCGCCTCGTTGAGCAGCACGCGCGCCTCGGCGACAGACGCGTCGCCCATCCAGCAGGCGAGCAGCGGCTTGCCGATGGTGGTCTTCAGCGCGACCACCCGGCGCGCGACCTCGGTCGAGTCGACGCCGACCTTGGGCGAAAAGATCACCAGCACGCCGTCGACCTGGCGGTCGCGGCCGGCGGCCTCGATGGCGGCGTGGTAGTGCTCGGCACGCGCCTCTTCCGACAGGTCGATCAGGTCGTTCAGCGTGGCCAGCGGCGGCAGCAGCGGCTTCAGCGCGGTGGCCGACTCGCTCGACAGGCGGCCCAGCTGCAGATGGATCTCGTTGACCCAGTCGGCCGCCAGCACACCGGGCCCGCCGCCGTTGGTGACGATGGCCAGCGCCCGGCCGACCGGTCGCGAACGCGAGGCCAGGCACTTGGCGGCCGAGAACAGCTCGACGAACGAACGCACCCGCACCGCGCCGGCGCGACGCAACGCGGCGTCGAACACGTCGTCGCTGCCGACGATGGCGCCGCTGTGCGTCTGCGCGGCCTCGTTGCCGGCCGGCCGGCGGCCGGCCTTCAGCACCACCACCGGCTTGGCGTTGGCCGCCGAGCGCAGCGCGCTCATGAAGCGGCGCGCGCTCGAGATGCCTTCGAGGTAGACGATGATGCTCTGCGTGCGGCCGTCGTGGGCCAGGAAGTCGAGCACCTGCGCGATGTCGACGCCGGTGTTGGGGCCGAGCGAGACCACGGTGGAGAAACCCACCGCGTTGCGCTGCGCCCAGTCGAGCATCGAAGTCGTCAGCGCGCCCGACTGCGACACCAGCGCCAGCGAACCGGCACGTGCCATCGGCCCGGCGGCACTGGCGTTGAGCTGCAGGTGCGGCCGCTGGATGCCCAGGCAGTTGGGCCCCAGCAGGTGCATGCCTTCGCGGCGCGCGATCGCCTTCAGCTCGGCGGCCTGCTCGGCGTCGATGCCGCTGGAGATCACCAGCGCGGCGCGGCAGCCGATGCGCCCGGCGATGTCGAGCGCGGCCGCCACGTCGGGCGGCGGCAGCGCGATGACGGCGAGATCGGCGCGCGACTGCGCCAAGTCGGCCAGCGTGCCGCTGGTATGGATGTCCAGGAACTGCAGCGAGCCCTTGAAGGGATGCTCGCGCAATGCGGCGTGCACGATCGGCGCCTGCGGCGCCTGGCCGGTGGCGTCGTCGGGCGAGCCGGCGAAGACGACGATCGACTCCGGCAGGAAGAGCGGATTGAGATAGTGCTTGTCCATACGAGCGGCTGATGAGTCGACAAAGTCTAGGGTTGCCCCGGGGGCTCGACGTGACGTGAATCAAGCCCGATCGGGACAGTCGCGGGTGACGTGACGAACGCACGCGGCTGGTGCGCGATGCGAGGACTCGCATACACTGCCGCACCGCGGGCAGACCGACGCTCGCCAGCCGACCGGCTCTGCTCGAATCCGCAGGGCGCAGGCCACCACCAGGGCCGCTGCATGCCGGCGCAACAGGGTTACAGGACCCGTCGACAGACGGTGTCGGTCCGCGGGGCGGACGATCTGCTGATCCGTTCGCTGCTCGACCGCCAGCAATTCGTCGACGTGCTCGGCGAGGCGGCGGCGCTCGGCATCTCGAGCGCCGCCTGGCCGCTGTTCGGGCAGCTCTGGCCCTCGGCGCTGCAACTGGCTGCCCGCATGGCCGAGCGCCCGCTGGTGGCACGCGAGCGCATCCTCGAGGTCGGCTGCGGCCTGGCGCTGGCCAGCCTGGTGTCGCATCGGCGCGGTGCCGACGTCACCGCGTCCGATTGCCACCCGCTGGCGGCCACCTTCCTGCGGCGCAACATCTCGCTCAACGCGCTGCCGCCGTTGCCGTACCGGCATGGCCACTGGTCGGCGCCGGTCGACGCACCCGTGCTGGCGCGGCGGCCGATCGTGCAGGGCCGCTTCGACCTCATCATCGGCAGCGACGTGCTGTACGAGCGCGACGAATCCGGCCATCTGTCGAGCTTCATTCAACGGCACGCCTTGCCGACCGCCGAGGTGCTGATCGTCGACCCCGATCGCGGCAACCGGGCGGCGTTCAACCGCCGCATGGCGGGTCACGGCTTCGCACTCGTCGACACGCGTCTGGCCGACGACGCGAGCTTCCGCGGCCGGCTGCTGCGTTATCGGCGGGCGCCGTAGGCCAGGCGGTGCGCGACGCCGGTGGACGGCACGGTCACAGCCGACCGATGTCCTTGACCTGCTGGTGCAGCGCCAGGCGGTCCAGGCTCGCCAGCGGCAGGGCCAGCATCAGCTCGATCCGCCGCTTCATCGCGATGAAGGTCTCGCGAAACGCCTTCTCCTTGGCCTCGTCGCTGCCCTCGACCGCCGCCGGGTCCGGCAGGCCCCAGTGCGCCGTCATCGGCTGTCCGGGCCAGAACGGACAGACCTCGCCCGCGGCCTGGTCGCACACCGTGATCACGAAGTCCAGCGCCGGTGCGCCCGCCGCGGCGAACTCGTCCCAGCTCTTGCTGCGAAAGCCGTCGGCGGGAATGCCGTGCCGGGCCAGCGTCTGCAGGGCCAGCGGGTGCACGCGGCCCTTGGGGTGGCTGCCGGCCGAATAGCCGTGAAAGCCGCAACGGGCGCCGAGCGCGGTGAGCAGCCCCTCGGCAATGATCGAGCGGGCCGAGTTGCCGGTGCAGATGAAGAGCACGTTGTGCCGTGTGTCGTTCATGGTTCCTCCTGTGGATTGGCATCAGGCCGGCGGCGACGCGGTTTCGCGTGCCGCCTCGCCGCAGCGCACGCGCGCCGACGGTATGACGAGGCGGAAGGTCGAGCCGGCGCCCGGCTGGCTCTCGACCTCCAGCTCGCCGCCGTGGCGACGCACCGCATGCTTGGCGATGGCCAGGCCGAGTCCGGTGCCGCCGGTATCGCGCGAGCGGCCGCTGTCGACGCGGTAGAAGCGTTCGCCGAGCCGCGCCAGGTGCTCGGTGGCAATGCCGGGGCCGCTGTCGCGTACCTCGAAGGCCGCGCCGCCGTGTGCACGCGGGACCCACGCCACGCTGATGCTGCCACCGGCCGGCGTGTAGCGCACGGCATTGGTCACCAGGTTGCCGAGCGCGCTGTACAGCTCGGCCTGGCTGCCGGCGATGGCGCCGCCGTCGCCAGGCTCGAACTGCAATTGCTGCCGACCGGCCGACAACGCGCGCGCGTCGGCTTCCACCCGCCGCAGCAGCGCGCCGACGTCGACCCAGTGGTCGATCGGCGGCCGCGGGCTGCCTTCCAGCTGTGCCAGGTTCAGCAGGTCACCCACCAATGTCTGGATGCGGCGCGTCTGTTCGGTCATGACCGACAGGGCACGTCGGCGCTCCGGCTCGGTGAGCTGGATCTGCGTCAGCGTTTCGATGAAGCCCGCCAGCACCGTGAGCGGCGTGCCGATCTCGTGCGACACGTTGGCCACGAAGTCGCGGCGCATGTCGTCGGTGCGCAGCCGCTCGGTGATGTCCTGCGTCAGCAGCAACCGATGCCCGTCGCCATAGGGCCGTGCCAGCACCGACAACATCATCGGCCGCCCGGGAATCGAGAAGTGCACGGGTGCGCCGGCGTCGCCGGTCTGCAGGTATTCCACGAAGCGCGGCGCACGCACGAGGTTGGTGATCGGCTGCTGCTGGTCGCGCACCGGGTCGAGCGCGAGGTGATCGGCCGCCGTCGAGTTGCACCATTGCACCTGGTCCTTCTCGTCGAGCAGCACCACGCCGTTCGGCGACGCGTCGATCGCCGACAGGAACTGCCGGATGCGCCGCTGCTCGGCCTGCAGGTCGCGCTCCAGCGAGCGCAGCGAGCGATCGACGCGATGACCCAGTTCGCCCCAGAAGCCGGAGTGTTCCGGCGCACCGCCATGCGGTGCGTCGCGCAGCCAGCCGATGAAGCTGCGGGCATGCAGCGCGTCGAGCGACACCGCCCCGGCCGCTCCGGCCATCGCTCCCAGCAGCAAGCCAGCGTGTGGCCCGCCGAGCCGAAGGCCCACCACATGACCCGCTTCTGCGGCGACCGCGACGATCGCGATCACCAGCAGCACCCGTGGCAGCAGCCATGGCACGGCGGCGGCGACCCTCAAGCCGGCATCGTGTCGGGCTGGCGGACGAGCCGGTAGCCCACGCCGCGCACGGTCTCGATCATCCAGGCGCAGCCGGCCGGCGCGAGCGCGTCGCGCAGCCGCTTCACGTGCACGTCGACCGTGCGTTCCTCGATGAAGACATGGTCGCCCCACACGCGGTCGAGCAGCTGGCGCCGGCTGTGTACCCGCTCGGGATGCGTCATCAGGAAGTGCAGCAGGCGGAACTCGGTGGCGCCGAGCCGGATGTCCTTGCCGGCGAACAGCACCCGGCGCGTCGCCGGGTCCATGCGCAGGCCGGCGATCTCGACCGCCTCGTCGAGCGCCTCGGGTGCCTTGCGCCGCAGCACGGCGCGAATGCGCGCCATCAGCTCCTGGGTGGAGAAGGGCTTGGTCAGGTAGTCGTCGGCGCCGGCGTCGAGGCCGGAGATCTTGTCGGCCTCGCCGCCACGCGCGGTCAGCATGATGACGGGCAGGCCGCGCGTGCGCTCGTCGGCGCGCCAGCGCCGGGCCAGCGACAGCCCCGACTCGCCGGGCAGCATCCAGTCGAGCACCACCAGGTCGGGCAGCACCGCATCGACGGCGGCCTGCGCCTGCTCGGCCGACGCCGCCAGCGTCACCTCATGACCCGCATGCCGCAGGTTGATCGACACCAGCTCGGCGATCGCCAGCTCGTCCTCGACCACCAGGATCTGACTCATCGGCAGGCCACCACTATCGGACCATCGACTCGATGGCCGCCGGTGAGTTGTGGCGGACGTCGGTGCCCTTGACGATGTAGATGATGCCTTCGGCGATGTTCTTGGCGTGGTCGCCGACGCGTTCGATCGCCTTGGCGACGAACACCAGGTCGATGCTGGCCGAGATGGTGCGCGGATCTTCCATCATGTAGGTGATCAGCTTTCGCATCAGGCCGTCGAACTCGCGGTCGATCTGGTCGTCGTTCTTCAGCACGTTGAGTGCCGCCTCCACGTCGAGCCGGGCGAACGCATCGAGCGCCATGCGCAGCTGCTTGATCGCGAGGTCGGACTCGAACGCCAGGTCGGCCACCGGCAGCCGCATGCGGCTGGACACGCCGGCATTGAGCAGGCGCTGCACCGTGCGCGCCACCCGCGCCGCCTCGTCGCCGACGCGCTCCAGGTTGGCGATCGTCTTCGACACCGCGATCAGCAGCCGCAGGTCGCGCGCCGTCGGCTGGCGCCGGGCGATGATGCTCGACAGGTCGCGGTCGATCACCATCTCGAGCTGGTTGACCTGCTCCTCGCGGGCCAGCACCTGACTCGCCGTCTCGCCGCTGAAGTGGGTGAGCGCGTAGATCGCCTGCGCGACCTGCGACTCGGCCACGCCGCCCATCTCGAGCACGCGGGTGCAGATGTCGCTCAACTCGGCGTCGAACTGCGTCGATAGATGCTTGTCGTTCATGGGGTACCGCCGTCGGCCTGGGGTTCGAGGGTTCGCCGCGCCATCATCAGCCAAAACGCCCGGTGATGTAGTCTTCGGTGTCACGCTTCTTCGGCTTCATGAAGAGCTCGGAGGTGGCGCCGAACTCGATCAGGTCGCCCAGGTACATGTAGGCCGTGTAGTCGGAGCAGCGCGCCGCCTGCTGCATGTTGTGGGTGACGATGGCCACCGTGTAGTCCGACTTCAGCTCGGTGATCAGTTCCTCGATCTTGCCGGTGGAGATCGGATCCAGCGCCGAGCAGGGCTCGTCGAGCAGCAGCACCTCGGGCTTGATCGCGATGCCGCGCGCGATGCACAGCCGCTGCTGCTGGCCGCCCGACAGGCCACCGCCGCTCTGGTCGAGCTTGTCCTTGACCTCGTTCCACAGGGCGGCCTTCTTGAGCGCCCACTCGACCCGCTCGTCCATCTCGGAATTCGACAGCGATTCGAACAGCCGCACGCCGAACGCGATGTTGTCGTAGATCGACATCGGGAACGGCGTCGGCTTCTGGAACACCATGCCGACCTTGGCGCGGATCAGGCTGACGTCGAGCTTGGAATGCAGGATGTCCTCGCCGTCGAGCGTGATCTGCCCTTCGGCGCGCTGTTCGGGGTAGAGCTCGAACATGCGGTTGAAGGTGCGCAGCAGCGTGCTCTTGCCGCAACCCGACGGGCCGATGAAGGCCGTCACCTTGTGCTCCGGGATGTCGAGGTTGATGTTCTTCAGCGCATGGAAGCCGCCGTAGTAGAAGTTGAGGTCGCGCACCGCGATCTTGGTCTTCTCGCCCACCGGGGCATTCACTCTTGCGTCCATGGTGCTCACTCGGTTCAGGTCTTGTTGCGGAACATCACGCGCGCCACGATGTTCAGCGCCAGCACGCCCAGCGTGATGAGGAACACGCCGGCCCAGGCGAGCTTCTGCCAGTTCTCGTACGGGCTCATCGCGAACTTGAAGATCGTCACCGGCAGCGTGGCCATCGGCTCGGCCAGGTTGCTGGTCCAGAACTGGTTGGACAACGCGGTGAACAGCAGCGGCGCGGTCTCGCCGGAGATGCGCGCCACCGCCAGCAGCACGCCCGTCACCACGCCGGCGCGAGCGGCCTTCAGCGTGATGCTGGAGATGACCTTCCACTTCGGCGTGCCCAGCGCGTAGGCGGCCTCGCGCAGCGAGTTGGGTATCAGCGACAGCATGTTCTGCGTCTGCCGGATCACCACCGGGATGACGATCAGCGCCAGCGCCAGCACGCCGGCCCAGCCGGAGAACGACTTGAAGCGCGCCACGATCGCCGAGTAGATGAACAGTCCGATCACGATCGACGGCGCCGACAGCAGGATGTCGTTGATGAAGCTCGTCACGCGGCCGAGCCAGCTGCGCTGGCCGTATTCGGCCAGGTAGATGCCGGCCATGATGCCCACCGGCGTGCCGATCGCGGTGGCGGCCGACGCGATCAGCACCGAGCCGTAGATCGCGTTGGCCAGGCCGCCCACGTCGGCCTGCGGCGGCGGCGTCATCTCGGTGAACAGGCTCAGGCTGATGCCACCGATGCCCAGCACCACCGTCTGCACCAGGATCCAGATCAGCCAGACCAGGCCGAAGGCCATCGCGCCGAGCGACAGCGTGAGTGCGACCCGATTGACCCGCTTGCGCGAGCGGTAGATGGCGAGCTTGGCCGGGTCGAACGACGCCTGGTTCATGCCCTCGTCCCCTCGTTGCGCTGCAGGCGCGCCAGCAGCAGCTTGGACAGGCTGAGCACGACGAAGGTGATGAAGAAGAGGATCAGCCCCAGGTAGATCAGCGACGCCTGGTGCAGGCCCTCGCCGGCCTCGGCGAACTCGTTGGCCAGCGCCGAGGTGATGCTGTTGGCCGCCTGGAACAGCGACAGCGAGTCCAGCTGGTTGAAGTTGCCGATCACGAAGGTCACCGCCATCGTCTCGCCGAGCGCGCGGCCCAGGCCCAGCATGATGCCGCCGACGACGCCGGTCTTGGTGTAGGGCAGCACGACGCGGTAGACCACCTCCCAGGTGGTCGAGCCGAGCGCGTAGGCCGATTCCTTGAGCATCGGCGGGGTGACCTCGAAGACGTCGCGCATCACCGCGGCGATGAACGGGATCACCATGATCGCCAGGATGATGCCGGCCGACAGGATGCCGATGCCCACCGGCGGCCCCGACACCAGCGTGCCGAGCAGCGGCACGCCGGCGAAGGCCTTCTGCAGCGGCTGCTGCACGAAGGTGGCGAGGATCGGGCCGAACACCAGAAGGCCCCACATGCCGTAGACGATCGACGGGATCGCGGCCAGCAGCTCGATCGCGGTGCCGAGCGGCCGCTTCAGCCAGCCGGGCGACAGCTCGGTGAGAAAGAGGGCGATGCCGAAGCTCACCGGCACGGCGATCACCAGCGCGATGAACGACGTCATCAGCGTGCCGTAGATCATGACCAGCCCGCCGTAGCGGTTCTGCACCGGGTCCCATTCCCGGCGGATCAGGAATTCGAGCCCGTACTCCTTGATCGCCGGCGCGGCGCCGATCACCAGCGATCCGATGATGCCCACCAGCAGCGCCAGCGTCAGCCAGGCCGCGCCATGGGCGAGCATGGCGAAGGCCGTATCCGCCCACGGCGCCTGACGGCGACGGGGCGGCGGGTTGTTGGCAGACCCCACTCGATCCATGGGCGATTCTTGCAGCGGATGGGTCGCTGGCAGCGTGGCGGTCATGGTCGTCCGATCAAACGTGGAAAACCCGGTGTGTCGCAGCGGCGCGCCACCGCGAGGTGGCGCCGTGTGCTCACTGGAAGGCGGCGACCGCCTTGCCCGAACCGTCCTTGACCTCGGCCCACTGCTTGCGCACCATGGCCTTCAGCGACGCCGGCAGCGGCACGTATTCGAGCTCACCGGCCATCTTGTCGCCGTTGTTGTAGGCCCAGTCGAAGAACTTGAGCGTCGACAGGCCTTGTGCCGGCTTGTCCTGCGCCTTGTGCATCAGGATGAAGGTGGCACCGCTGATCGGCCAGGTGTCCTTGCCCGGCTGCTCGGTCAGCACCTGGTAGAACGTCTTGGCCCAGTCGGCGCCTGCTGCGGCGGCCTTGAAGTTCTCATCGTCGGGCGTCACGAAGTTGCCGGCCTGGTTCTTCAGCAAGGTGTGGGTCATCTTGTTCTGCTTGGCGTAGGCGTACTCGACGTAGCCGATCGAGTTGGGCAGGCGCTGCACGAACGCGGAGACGCCCTCGTTGCCCTTGCCGCCCGCGCCGGTGGGCCAGTTGACGGCCGTACCCTCGCCGACCTTGGCCTTCCACTCCGGGTTCACCTTCGACAGGTAGTTGGTGAAGATGAAGCTGGTGCCCGAGCCGTCGGCGCGGCGCACCACCGAGATCGCCGCGTCGGGCAGCGGCACGCCGGCGTTGACGGCCGCCAGCGCCGGGTCGTTCCACTTGGTGATCTTGCCCAGGTAGATGTCGCCGAGCAGGGTGCCGGTGAGCTTGATCTGCCCGGGCTTGACGCCCTGGATGTTGACCACCGGCACGACGCCGCCGATCACGGTCGGAAACTGGATCAGCCCGTTCTTGGCGAGCTCCTCGTCGGTCAGCGGCATGTCGGAGGCGCCGAAGTCGACTGTCTTCGACGTGATCTGCTTGATGCCGGCGCCCGAGCCCACCGACTGGTAGTTGACCTTGGCCCCCGAGGCCTTGTGGTAGGCATCGGCCCACTTGGCATAGATGGGCGCGGGGAAGGTGGCGCCCGCGCCGGTGACGTCTTGCGCCATCACGGTGCCCGAGGTGAGGGCCAGCGCGACGACCGGTGCGAAACGAATTGACATCGTGTTCATGAGTACTCCTTGCGTTGCCTTTTGCGGTGTCAGCACACTCTAGAGACGGCGTATGACAGTTTCGTGACCGTTCGACCCGGATTCTTAAATCGTCGATCGAGCCCGCACGGCGGCGCGCGGCCCGTGGCCGCCGCACCGGACCAGCCGATTCATGCGTTCGCCACGGCGTCGCCACGCACCTGTCACGCGACAGCGGCAGAGTCGGTCCACATGCACCACTTTGGAGTCGGCATGTTGGAACAGATCGTCTTGCCGGGCAGCGCGACGCTGCCCTCGATTGGCTACCGTCGGCGCGCCTGGAGCCCGGCCGACAGCGCCGGCTTCACGGTGGAGTGGGCCGCCACCTGGGCCGAGGTGCGCGAGGCGCAGCGCCTGCGCTACCGGGTGTTTGCCGGCGAATTGGGCGCCCGCGTGCCGTCGCGCCAGCACGGCCTGGACGCCGACGAGTTCGATGCCTTCTGCGACCACCTGCTCGTGCGCGAGCCCTGCTATGGCCAGGTTGTCGGCACCTATCGGGTCTTGGCGCCGCTGCAGGCGCAAGCGGCCGGGGGCCTCTATGGCGAGCACGAGTTCGAGCTGTCGCCGCTGCACGCGCTGCGGCCGCGCCTGGCCGAACTGGGCCGCGCCTGCGTCGACGCCCGCTTTCGCCATGGCGGCGTGGTGCTGGCCTTGTGGTCGGCGCTGGCACGTTACATGGAGCAGCACGGCCTGGAATGGATGTTCGGCTGCTGCAGCCTGCCGGTCGGCCGCGACGGCGGCCGCGCGGCGGCCAGTCTGTGGCAGGCCCTGAGCCGCTCGCATCTGGTCGAGCCGGCCCTGCGCGTCGTGCCGCGACTGCCGTTTCCGCTTCAGCACCTCGAGCCCGACCCGGCCGTCGAGCTGCCGCCGCTGCTCAAGGGCTACTTGCGCCTGGGCGCGCGCGTGATGGGTCCGCCGGCATGGGATGCCGGTTTCGGCTGCGCCGACCTGCCCGTCCTGATGCGGCTGGACGACCTGCCGCCGCGTTATCGCCGCCACCTGCTGGCAGCGGGTGCACCGAACTGACCCCGTCATGCCGGTGACACATTCCCTGCCGGCTTGTCATCGGCTTGTCATGAACAACGACGAGATTCGCCCCGGTGAACCCGCCGCCGTCGGCAGCGCTGCTGCATCGCGACCTCGGCACCCTGGCCTTCAATGCCCGGGTGCTCGACATGGCGCGCCGGGCTGAGGTGCCGTTGCTCGAGCGGCTGCGTTACCTGTGCATCGTGTCGTCGAACCTCGACGAATTCTTCGAGATCCGCGTCTCCGACACGATCCAGGAGCTGGCCGGCGCACCGGCCGGCGCCGCGCACGCCGCCGCCGTGCGCGCGATGGCCGAGACGTCGGAGGCCGCGCACCGGCTGGTCGACGACCAGTACGCGCTGTACAACGACGAGCTGACGCCGGCGCTGGCCCAGGCCGGCATCGTGATCCTGTCGCATGGCGAGCGCAACGTGGCGCAGCGCGAGTGGGTGGCGCGTTTCTTCGCCCGTGAGGTGCGGCCGCTGCTGGTGCCGGTGAGCCTGGATCCGGCGCATCCGTTTCCGCAGGTGGCCAACAAGTCGCTCAACTTCATCGTGCGCCTGGGCGGCCGCGACGCCTTCGGCCGGCAGAACGACATCGCCATCGTCAAGGTGCCGCGTGTGCTGTCGCGCGTGATCCGGCTGCCGGCCGAGCTGGCCGGCAAATCGCGCCAGGCCTTCGTGCTGCTGTCGAGCGTGATCCGCGCGCACCTGCACGAGCTGTTCCCCGACCGCAAGCTCGACGGCTTCTCGCAGTTCCGCCTGACGCGCGACTCCGACCTGGCGATCGACGACCAGGAGGTGACCAACCTGCGCCAGGCGCTGCGGCTGGGCCTCACCCAGCGCCAGTTCGGCATGGCGGTGCGGCTCGAAGTGGCCACCTCGTGCCCGGAGCCGCTGGCGCAGTTCCTGCTGAACCAGTTCCAGCTGCCCGAGCAGGCGCTGTACCGCGTCAACGGGCCGGTCAACCTGGTGCGGCTGGCGCAGCTGATCGAGCTGGTGCCGACCAGCGACCTGCACTTCGCCGCCCATCGGCCGGCCTGGCCGGCCACGGTGCCGGCCGAGGGCTCGATGTTCGAGCGGCTGCGCGCCGGCGACGTGCTGCTGCACCACCCGTTCGAGTCGTTCGAGCCGGTCGTCACGCTGCTGCGCGAGGCGGTGCAGGATCCGCAGGTGCTGGCGATCAAGCAGACCATCTACCGCACCGGCTCCGACTCGGCGCTGATGGAGCTGCTGCTCGAGGCGGTGCGCCGCGGCAAGGAGGTGATCGTCGTCGTCGAGCTGATGGCGCGCTTCGACGAGGAGGCCAACATCAACTGGGCCGAGCAGCTCGAGTCGCTCGGCGCGCAGGTGGTCTACGGCATCGTCGGCCTGAAGACACACGCCAAGATGCTGCTGATCACGCGCCGCGAGGGCCGTCGTCTGCGCCGCTACGGTCACCTGTCGACCGGCAACTACAACACGCGCACCGCGCGGCTGTACACCGACGTCGGCCTGATGACGGCCGACAACCAGCTGACCGCGGACATGGAGCAGGTGTTCCAGCACCTGGCCAGCCAGAACCGCATCGGCGGCCTGCACAGCCTGGTGCTCGCGCCGTTCCAGCTGCACCGCCGCATGATCGAGCAGGTGCATGCCGTCACCGCCGCGGCGCGTGCCGGCAGGCCGGCGCGCATCGTGCTGAAGATGAACGCGCTCACCGACGAGCCGCTCGCGCTGGCGCTGGCCGAGGCGGGGCGCGCCGGCGCCAAGGTCGACCTGATCGTGCGCGGCGCCTGCGTGGTGCCGGCGCAGCGGCCCGGCTTCAGCGACAACGTGCAGGTGCGCTCGATCATCGGCCGCTTCCTCGAGCACTCGCGCGTGTTCTATTTCCGCGCCGGCGACGACGAGCGGCTGTACCTGTCGAGCGCCGACTGGATGGGCCGCAACATGTTCCGCCGCATCGAGCTGGCCTGGCCGGTGACCGACCCGGCGCAGCGCCAGCGCCTGATCGACGAGACGCTGACCTCGTATCTGCACGACCGCAGCGATGCCTGGATCATGGCGCCGGACGGCTCGTACAACCGCGTCGCCAAGAGCCGCCGCAAGGGCGCCGCGTCGGCGCAGCAGGCGCTCGCCGAGCGCTACACAGGGCAGGCGGCACCGACCGCGAGGAAGGCGAAGTGGACCTGATCCTCTGGCGGCACGCCGATGCCGAGGAGGCCGGCACGGACGATGACGACCTGACGCGGCGCCTCACCTCGCGCGGCGAGCGGCAGGCCACGCGCGTGGCGCTGTGGCTGCACCGGCAGATGCCCGACGCGGTGCGCATCCTCGTCAGCCCGGCCGAGCGGGCGCAGCGCACGGCGGCCAAGCTGGAGCGCAAGTTCACCACCGAGCCGGCGCTCGGCCCCGACGGCGACGCGCAGGCGCTGCTTCAGGCCTCGGGCTGGCCGAACGCGCGCCGCACCGTGCTGCTGGTCGGGCACCAGCCCGCGCTCGGCCGGCTGGCGGCGCTGCTGCTCACCGGCAGCGAAGCGCCGTGGACCTTTCGCAAGGGCGCGGTCTGGTGGCTGCGCAACCGGCCGGCCGACGCCGAGTCGCGCGCCGAGACCTTTGTGCTGTGCGTGCAGTCGCCCGACACCATGTGACTGTACCGGCCCGTAGAGGCATCAGCCGACGGCGACCTCGAACGGCCAGGTGATGCGCGCCCAGGCTTTCTGCTCCTCGCGCAGCAGGTGCATCGACTGCGGATGCGCCTCGGCCCACGCCGCCTCGACCACGAAGCGATAACCCGGCTCGCTGCGCATCAGCTGCAGCCGCCCGGCAGTCGGGTCGCGCCGGGCGTGGCACAGCACCACCGCCACGCGCAGCGCCAGCGCCTGGTCGCGCAGCAGCGGGTCCGACAGCGCCGGCTCCACCTTGCGCAGGCCGCCGCGCTGCGCCAGCAGCAGCGTGGCCAGGCGCTGCTGTTGGTGCTCGGCGAAGCCGGCCGCATCGGCGTGTTCGATCACGTAGGCGCCATGGCGATGAAAATCCTCGTGCGAGATCGCCATGCCGATCTCGTGCAGCTCGGCGGCCCAGCGCAGCTGCGCGCTGGCGCGCTGCGTCTCCGGTGTCGGCCGCGGATGCAGCGCGGCGAACAGCCACACCGCCATCTCGGCGACGCGGTGCGCCTGCACGGTGTCGACGCCGAATTTCTCCTGCAGCCGCGCGATGGTCAGCACACGCACATCGCCGGCCGGCGCGTCGCGCTGCAGCAGCTCGAGCAGCACGCCGTGGCGCAGCGCGCCGCGCGCCGGCTCGATGCGCTCGAGGCCGAGCACGCGGCACACCGCGCGCAGGATCGCCAGGCCGCCGCCGATGACGGGGCGACGATCGTCCTTCAGCCCCGGCAGCACGACGCGATCGACCTGGCCGGCCTGCACCAGGCGGGCGATCAGCTCATCGAGCACACGCGGCGTGATCACGCCGTCGGCGTGGCCCTCGGCGCGCAGGATGTCGCTGACCGCGCCGACGGTGCCCGACGCGCCGTAGGCGGTGGCCATCGACCGGCCGGCCAGCAGCGTGGCCGCATCCTCCAGCTCGGCCTCGGCGGCGATGCAGGCGGCGTCGAACGCTTTCGTGCTCAGCCGGCCGTCGGCGAAGTAGCGCAGCGACAGCTCGACGCTGCCGACGAGGTAGGACTCGACATGGCGCGGCGTGCGGCCCTGGCCGAGGATGACCTCGGTCGAGCGGCCGCCGACGTCGAACACCAGGCGCGCGTCGTCGGTCTCGGGCAGGAATTGCGCGACGCCGGCGTAGATGAGCCGCGCCTCCTCGTGGCCAGAGATCACGTCGACCGGAAAGCCGAGCCGCGCCGCCGCACCGGCGATGAACTCGGCCCGGTTGTGCGCCTCGCGCACCGTCTGCGTGGCGACCGCGCGCACCTGTCGCGCGTCGAAGCCGCGCACGCGCTCGGCAAATCGCGCCAGGCAGTCCCAGCCACGCCGCATCGCCGCCGCGCTCAGGCGCGACGCCTCGTCGAGCCCGGCGCCGAGGCGCACCGTCTCCTTGAGGTACTCGGCGCGCACGATCTGGCCGTTCTCGAGGCGACCGATCTCGAGCCGGAAACTGTTCGAGCCGATGTCGATGGCGGCGATGAAGGTGCCGTCAACCATGGCGATGAGATCCATCCGCGCGGCGCATGCGGTGAAGCATAGCGCCCGCGCGTGGCTGGCGCCGACACGGCACGCCCGACATCATGATCGGACCATCGGCGTGGCGACGTCGCCACGCTCGGCGGAGCGATCAGGTCTTGTTCTTCTTGCCCGGGCGGCCGGTCTTCAGGCTGGGCACCGCGCCCACGGCGGCGAGGAAGGCTGAGTCGCTCAACGTGCCGAGCAGGGCAACGCCGGCGCGCAGGATCTCGCTCTTCTTGGCCGGGCGGGCCAGCCGCGTGGCGCGCTCCTTCAGGGCGGCCAGCATGGCGTACTCGTTCTTCGGGATGGTGAAGCTGTCGCGCACCAGCTTGTGCTTGGTCTTCGGGGCACCGGTCTTGTCGGCCTCGGCCGACGGCGCGGTGGACTTCGGCGCGGCCTTCTTAGCCGCCGCACCACGCGGCGCCGCCTTCTGCCCTGGCGCCTTGCGCGGCGCCCGGGTCGGGGTGGAACGCTGTCGAGTCACCATCGAGAACCTCGTCGGCTGAAAACGATATAAACAGTATAAACGGTTTCTGGCCAGGGCAGCCGCCGGCCATCCGTCATCGGAGAAACTTCGGCGCAGCGAGCAGCCCCTGCAGCGCGCGCGCCGTGTCGAGCAGCAGATGCGATCGGCTCGCCGCCAGCCAGCCGACCGCGAACCAGGCCCGCGCATCGGTTTGTGCAGCGCACTGGTAGCGCAATTGCGCGAGCTGGATGTCGTTGTACTGGCCGAGCAACTCCTGCGCCGGCTTCAGTCGATCGAGCAGCTGCCGGACAGGCCGCGGCGGGAACAGGCTCGCCGTCAGCTCGATGCCGTAGCGCAGGCGTTTGAGCCGCTTGCGGAAGCGGTGTCGTTCGCTATCGTCCAGCGCGGCGAAGATCTTCGCGTCCTCGCTCAGACGGCGATGCAGCCGGGCCAGCCGCGTACGCGCCCGCCGCGTCAGGCTGCGCGCGCGCGGTGCGGCTGGCGTCGCCGCGCCGGTGGCAAAGCCGAGCAACTCGAGCCACAGCGTCGTGCTCTGGACCGTGCGCAGCGCATCGCGTGCCACGTCTTCCTCAGGCGCGGCCGGCAGCGTGAACTCGGGCATGCCGGCGGTGCGCAGGCGTGGCTGCATGTCGAGCATCACGTCGCGGTCGCGCGTCCGACCGAGTTGCGTGAAGAGCTGCCCAAGGCGGTCGGGCCAGTCGGCCGCCACGCCCTCT
>JBGAMU010000056.1:0-25335 GCA_044222685.1 Burkholderiaceae bacterium | reverse complement strand
GCCCGGTCGGGCAGGCCGGCTGGAGCTATCAGCACGATCTCGGCCGCCGCGTGATGGAGCGCAACCTCGGCGCGCAGGTCAAGACCACCGTCGTCGAGTCGGTCGCCGAGGGGCCCGATGCCGAGCGCGTGATGCGTGACCTGGCCGCCCAGGGCCACCGGCTGATCTTCGCCACCAGCTTCGGCTACCTCGAAGGCGCGCTGCGCGTCGCCGCCGAATTCCCGGACGTGCGCTTCGAGCATGCCGGCGGCTACAAGACCGCGCCGAACCTGAACACCTACAACGCGCGCTACTACGAGGCGCGCTGGCTCGCCGGCCGGCTGGCGGCGATGAACAGCGCCAGCGGCGTCGCCGGATATGTGGCGGGGTTCCCGGTGCCCGAGGTGGTGCAGGGCATCAACGCGTTCGCGCTCGGCATGCGCTCGGTCAATCCGAAGGCGAGCGTGCGCGTGGTCTGGCTGCAGAGCTGGTTCGACCCGGCGCGCGAGCGCGACGCCGCGCTCACGCTGGCCCGCCAGGGTGCCGACGTGCTGACCAACCACACCGCCTCGCCCGCGGTGGCGCTGGCGGCCGAGGAGCAGGGCGTCAGGCTGCTGGCCAACCAGAGCGACATGTCGACCTTCGCACCGAAGGCGCAGCTGGCGGCGGTGACCCACCACTGGGGCGACTACTACACGCAGGTGGCGCGCGCGGTGATCGCCGGCACCTGGAGGCCGCAGCCGGTGTGGGGCGGGTTGCGCGAAGGCATGGTGCAGCTGTCGGCGTTGAACCCCGGCCTGCCGGCGGCGCAGGTGGCGGCGGTGAACGCGGCGCGTGCGGCGCTGCTGTCCGGTCAGGCCACGGTCTTCGCCGCGCCGCTGGTCGACAACGCCGGCAAGACGCGCCTGGCCGCGGGTGCGCTCGACGACGAGCGGATCGCGACGATGGACTGGTTCGTGCAGGGCGTCGTCGGCAGCGTGCCGGCGTCGAGGTAGCTACCAGTCGGCCGGCAGCACGAAGGCGTCGTTCAGCCGCGTGAAGATGCGGTGGTCGCGCCAGCGGCCGCCGTTGAAGAGGTAGGCCCGCGCCAGCCCCTCGTCGTGGAAGTCGAGGCGCTGCACCAGCGCGATGCTGCGCGCGTTCTCCGGCCGCACCGCGGCCTGGATGCGGTGCAGGTTCGCCTTCGGCGCGAAGGCGGCCGCGATCACTGCCGCCAGCGCCTCTTGCATCAGGCCGTGTCCCTGCGCCTGCTCGTCGAGGCCGTAGCCGAGGTGGCAGCTGTGGAATGGCCCGCGCAGGATGTTCGACAGCGTGATCTTGCCGATCACGCGGCGCGGTGCGTCGCGCGGCAGCAGCCAGAAGGTCCAGCCCAGGCCCGACGCGAACAGCTCGCGTTGCTCGGCCAGTTGCCGCGCATGGAACGCCGGTTCGCCGTGGCCGGACGGCAGCGGCGGGTCCCAGGGCGCGAAGTGCGCGCGGTTGCGGGCGAAATAGTCGGCCACCGCGTGGGTCAGCGCCACCTCGCTCGCCCGCAGCCGCAGGCGCGGCGTGTCGATCGAGCGGGCGATGCGCGGCGGGCTCACGCGCGAGAGTGTCAGTGCGACGGCGGCCCGGCGTCCAGTGCGGCCTGCAGCGCCGGCGCCGGCGCGCCAAAGGCATACGCGTCCATGCCCAGGCAGCCGTAGGTCAGGCTATCGTGCACGCGCAGCGCCGGCCCCTCGTGGCCGGCGCCGGCCGCCACGTACCAGGGCAGCAGGTGCTCGTCGCTCGGGTGCATCAGCGCCGCGTGCGGCGCCTGCGCGCGGTAGTCGAGCAGCGCGGGCCAGTCGACGGCCGCGCTGCGGGCGGCGAACCAGTCGCGAAAGGCCGCGCTCTGCGGCACCTCGGGCGCGTCGACCGGCGGGCGGCCGGCACCGAACACCATGCGCAGGTTATGCGTCATGCTGCCGCTGGCCAGCACCAGCACGCCTTCGGCACGCAGCGGCGCCAGCGCCTGGCCGAGCGCGAACAGGCGCGCCGGCGACCAGTCGGGCGGGAAGGCGAGCGGCAGCACCGGCACGTCGACGTCGGGGTACGCGTAGCGCAGCGGCACCCAGATGCCATGGTCGAGCCCACCCTGGTCGACCACGTGCGACGGCAGGCCCGCCGCGGTGAGCAGCGCGCCGACGCGCGCGGCCAGCTCCGGCGCGCCGTGCGCGTCGTAGCGCAGGCGGTACAGCTCGTCGGGAAACCCGCCGAAATCGTGCACCGTCTCGTGCTCGCGTGCGGCGAGCAGCATCGGCTCGCGTGTCAGCGAGTGGGCCGAGACCGCGACGATCGCGCGCGGGCGCTGAAACGCCCGGTCGAGCGCCGGCCCCAGGCGGCGCAGGAACGCGCCGGCGGCACCCGGCTCGATGGCGATCATCGGCGAGCCGTGGGAGACGAATACGCTGGGCAACGGGGCAGGGGTCGAGGTCATGGCCGGATTACAGCACCGGCGCATGGCCCCGGGCTTCGAATGGCTTGCACACAGCGTTCGATCCGCCGCCCGTGCCGGCCCGGCGGTCAATGTCCGCGCGATGCCTGGGGCTTGCATCTCGTGTACCGTCGCGGCCATGACCGTACCGCCGCTGCCCGTGAACATCCCCGCGCTGGCCTGGCGCCAACTGATGCGCGATTTCCGCGCCGGCGAGTTGCGGCTGCTGGTGGTCGCGGTGATGCTGGCCGTCGGTGCGCTCACCGCGGTGGGATTCTTCGCCGACCGCCTGAACACCGCGCTGGCGCGCGACGCCCGTGCGCTGCTCGGCGGCGACGCCGTGGTGGCCAGCGACCAGCCGGCGCCGCCGGCGCTGGCCGAGCAGGCGCGCGCGCTCAAGCTCGCGGTGGCCACCAGCACCAGCTTTCCGAGCATGGCGCGCGCTCCCGAGGCGCGCGGCGGTGCGGCCCGGCTGGTCGCGGTCAAGGCGGTCAGCGATGGTTACCCGCTGCGCGGCGTGCTGCGCCTGCGCGACGCCGACGGCCGCGAGGTCGATCTCGCCGCCGCGCCCGCCGCCGGCCGGCTGTGGGTCGACGCCGCGTTGCTCGACGCACTGGCGCTGCGCATCGGCGACACCTTGCTGCTGGGCGACTCGGCGCTGACGATCGAGCGCGTCATCGTGCTCGAGCCCGACCGCGGCGCCGGCTTCATGAGCTTCGCGCCGCGCGTGATGCTCAACGAGCGCGACCTCGCCGCCACCGGGCTGGTGCAGCCCGCCAGCCGCATCACCTACCGGCTGGCGGTGGCGGGCAACCAGCGCGACGGCGACGCCGCGGTGCGCGAATTCGTGCGCTGGACCGATGAGCGCGTCAAGGCCGAGCAGCTGCGCGGGCTGCGCGTCGAGGCGCTCGAGTCGGGCCGGCCCGAGATGCGGCAGACGCTCGACCGCGCCGAGAAGTTCCTCAAGCTCGTGGCGCTGCTCGCCGCCCTGCTCGCGGCGGTGGCGGTGGCGATCGCCGCGCGCGGTTTCGCCGAAGCCCATCTCGACGACTGCGCGATGCTGCGTGTGCTGGGCGCGCCGCAGCGCGCGATCGGCTGGACCTATCTGCTCGAGTTCGGCGGCGTCGGCCTGTTCGCCAGCGGCCTGGGCGTGCTGCTCGGGCTGGCAGTGCACTTCGCCTTCGTCTGGTTCCTCGGCAGCCTGCTGCGCGTGACGCTGCCGCCGCCGGGCTTTGCGCCGGCGCTGTTCGGCCTCGGTGTGGGCATGACGCTGCTGGCCTCGTTCGGCCTGCCGCCGGTGCTGCAGCTGGCTCGCGTGCCGCCGCTGCGCGTGATCCGCCGCGACCTCGGTGGCCTGAAGCCGGCGTCGCTGCTGATCCTGCTGGCCGGCGGCGCCGGCTTCGTGGCGCTGATGCTGGCCGCGTCGTCCGACCTCAAGCTGGGCGGCCTGGCCGTCGGCGGCTTCGCGGTCGCGGTGGCGCTTTTCGCCGGGCTGTCGTGGGCGGCGGTGCGGGTGCTCAAGCGCGCGGTGCCCGAGTCGCGTGCGCCGCGCTGGCTGGTGCTGGCCACGCGGCAGGTGGCGGCGCGGCCGGCGTTCGCGGTGCTGCAGGTGTCGGCGCTCGGCGTCGGCCTGCTCGCGCTCGCATTGCTGGTGCTCTTGCGCACCGACCTCATCGCCAGCTGGCGCGCCGCCACGCCGGCGGATGCGCCGAACCGTTTCGTGCTCAACCTGCAGCCCGATCAGGCCGAGGCGTTCCAGGCGCGGCTGCGCGAGGCCGGTGTTGCCCGCTTCGATTGGTACCCGATGATCCGCGGCCGCCTCGTCAGCGTCAACGGCAACGCGGTGTCGGCCGAGTCGTACGTCGACGAGCGGGCCCGCCGCCTGGTCGAGCGCGAGTTCAACCTGAGCCACCAGGCCGCGCCGCCGGCACACAACGAGGTGGTCGGCGGACAGTGGGCGGCCGACGAGGCCGACGCGTTCAGTGTCGAGGAGGGCCTGATGCAGACGCTCAAGCTCAAGCTCGGCGACCGCATCGCCTTCGACATCGGCGGCCAGCTGCGCGAGGGCCGCATCAGCAGCGTGCGCAAGGTCGACTGGGGTTCGATGCGCGTCAACTTCTTCGTGATGTTCCCGCTGTCGCGCATCGAGGG
Organism: Burkholderiaceae bacterium; assembly: GCA_044222685.1. Classification (GTDB taxonomy): domain Bacteria; phylum Pseudomonadota; class Gammaproteobacteria; order Burkholderiales; family Burkholderiaceae_C; genus JAEUPI01. The sequence continues at coordinate 20,750 of JBGAMU010000056.1, read as the reverse complement.
CGTGCCGGTCAGCTACATCAGCGCGTTCCGTGCGCCGGCGCGGGCCGGTTTCGACAATGCGCTGTCGCGCGACTTCCCGAACATCACCAACATCGACGTGTCGGCCTCGATCGCGCAGGTGCAGCAGGTGCTCGACCAGGTGATCCGCGCGGTCGAGTTCCTGTTCGCGTTCACACTCGCCACCGGGCTGGTGGTGCTGTTCGCCGCGGTGACGGCGACGCGCGAGGCGCGCGCGCGCGAGTACGCGGTGATGCGCGCGCTCGGTGCCGGCTCGCGGCTGCTGGCGCGTGTGCAGCGCGTCGAGCTGCTCGGCGTGGGCGCGCTGGCCGGCCTGCTGGCCTCGCTGGCGGCGATGGCGGTCGGCTCGCTGCTGGCGCGCTACGTGTTCGAGTTCACCTGGAACGTCTCGCCGGCGGTGCCGCTGATCGGCACGCTGGCCGGCGCCGCGCTGGCGCTGGCGGCCGGCTGGTTCGGCCTGCGCGAGGTGCTGCGCCGGCCGGTCGTGGATACGCTGCGCCGCGCGGCGCAGTGATCGGCGTGCAACCCTAGGTGCCAGTCGGATTCCTGTCGTCCTTCTCGCGATGCAGGTGCGGCTCGCTCGCAGCCGCTGTTCGTGCAGTTGCTCGGTAAGCACGCCGAGCTTCACAAGGTGGCCGCGGGCTCGCCAGGACGATCAACGGCGGTCAGTACGCCGACGCCGAACGTCTCATCGGATCAGGGCTCACCGTTCGCGCGGGTTTCGATCGAGGTCGCGACGATCCTGACCCATGCCAAGCACGGCCTGTAGCGCCCGGCTGCTCACACGCTGAGGCCTCGCGCATGCGACACACGAAAGGTGTTGCGTATTCTCCCTACAGGCTCAGCGACGCAACTCGCGTTGTAGGGCCTCGATGCCGTCGAGTAGGCCGCAGAATTTTTCGCCGAAGGGCGTGAAGCGGTACTCCACGCGCGGCGGCATCTCGACATAGCTGTGCTTGTCGAGAATGCCGTAGCGCACCAGCTTGGCCAGCCGCTCGTTGAGCACCTTCTTCGACAGACCGTCGATGCTGTGCTCCAGCGCACCGGGCCTGCAGACGCCGCGGCGCACGGCATCGATGACCGCCAGGGACCACTTGCAGCCCACGATGTCCTCGACCATGCGCGCCACCGGCGGTGCGGCCGGCGTGCCACTGTCATCGGCGGGGGTGGGTGAGCTGTCGTGCATGCGGCTTGCCAGTTGGACACCGTCGGGTACCCGGGGCACCGTTTGGTGCCTGCTGTTCAGGCGCGCGGTGCGGTGATGCAATGCAAGCGGCTCGAATCCACGCCGCTTGAATTCATCGTCGACATCATTGTAGGAGTGCCCCATGCGCCAGTTGCTCGTCAGCCTGATTGCCTGCCTGGCGGCCGTCATCGCCGCACCGGCGCTCGGCGCCGATGCGCCGCCCGTGCCCTACCCCAAGGGCTACCGCCAGTGGACGCATGTGAAGAGCATGGTGATCCAGCCCGGTCATGCGCTGTACGACAGCTTCGGCGGTGTCCACCACCTGTACGCCAACAAGCTGGCCGAGAAGGGTTATGCCAGCGGCAAGTTTGCCGACGGCGCCGTGATTGCGTTCGACCTGCTGACGGCGGTGTCGGCCGACAACACGGTGCAGGAGGGGCCGCGCAAGGTGCTGGGCGTGATGGTGAAGGACTCGCGCCGCTACAAGGCCACCGGCGGCTGGGGCTTCGAAGGCTTCAAGGGTGACTCCAGTTCCGAGCGCGCGGTCGGTGCCAACGCTGCCACGGCGTGCTACCAGTGCCACACGGCCCAGAAGGACAAGGACTACGTCTTCTCCGTCTGGCGCAAGTGATGGCGCCGTCGAAGTCGCCGGGTCCGGCGGCGGGCGCCTGGCCTTCGCGCCTGGGCCTCCTGCATGCCGGCGAGCCGGCGGCGGCCTGGACGACGAGCCGGTGGTTCAACCACGAAGGCGCGACGCTGCAGCCGGACATGCTGCGCGGCCGTGTGGTCGTGCTGCATGGCTTTCAGATGTTGTGCCCGGCCTGTGTGCACCACGGCTTGCCGCAGGTGCAGCGTATCCAGAAGACCTTTGCCGCCGACGACGTGGCGGTGATCGGCCTGCATACCGTCTTCGAGCACCACGCGGCGATGACGCCGGTGTCGCTCGAAGCGTTTCTGCATGAGAACCGCATCCGATTTGCCGTGGGGGTGGATGCCGCCGCCGTAGACGCGGGCGATCCGGTTCCGCTCACTATGCGCCGCTACGGCTTGCAAGGCACGCCGAGCCTCGTGCTGATCGACCGCCTGGGGCGCGTGCGCCGTCACGCCTTTGGTGCCGAGGAGGATCTCACCGTCGGTGCGGCGATCGCGGCGCTGCTGGCCGAAGCGGGTTGACTCGCGCACGGCTGTCCGTCGGTGGAGCAACTCCTGCTGGTTCACGCCCAACAAACCTGAAGAGCCGGAACGATGCCCTACGAGCTAAGCTGGGAGCCACGCGGCGTCTATCGCCGGTATCTTGGCGACGTCACCATCGCCGAGCGGCGGCACTCATTCGATCGAATCTGCGCCGATCCTAGGTTCGACGATTTGCGCTACGCCATCACCGACTACCTCGACGTCGGAAGTTATGAGATCACCGACGAGGCAACCGAGGAGATCGCCGCGATGCACGTCGGGCCGATGCGGACAAACCCACGCATCGTGATTGCCGCCGTCGTCGTTGACGCAAGGATCATTGCTGCCATCCATCACTTCATTTCGCTGGGGTACATCCGCCAGCCGTACCGGATCTTCCCGACCGCCGATGCTGCCCGAGAGTGGACCGCTGCTGAAGCGCTCAGATTTGTTCCACCTGTTCTGCGCCCGAGAAGATAGGTGCCGATCATGGGCGGTGCAACGGCGCCGCTGGGCCAGGTGGCGCGCTGCTTTCGGCCTACATCTTCGTCGACATCCGCGACCGCGACATCGGCTCCGACGTGGCCGACGCGCGCAAGGCGATGGCCGAGCAGGTGAAGTTCCCGGCCGGCTACTACATCACCTTGGAGTGGCCAGTTCGAGGCCATGGGACGCGCGACCGAGAGGATGAAGATCGTCGTGCCCCGTCACCCTGCTGCTGATCTTCTTGCTGCTCGGTTTGAATCTCCGGCGGCTCCTAGAAGCTCTCCCACTCGCCGTCGGTGCCGTCGGCGCGGGCCGGCATGGCCGATGCACTGGGGACCGCCACGGCGGTCTTCTTCGGCAGTCGCGCCACGTTGGTGGCACGGCCGGGACCGCGGCGCTCGGCTCCGCGCCAGCCGGCGTCGTCGGGCCGGGCCGAGACGGCGGGTTTGTGGGGCTTCGGCGGCGACGCGCGGGTGGCACGCGCCGACTCGGTGGCCGCGCCGACGGGCCCGGCGGCAGCCTGTGCAGGTCGCGCGACGTGGGAACCCGCGCCGATGCGGAACACCGCGACCGCCTGCACGAGCTGCTGCGCCTGCTGTTTGAGGCTCTCGGCCGCGGCGGCCGACTGCTCGACCAGCGCGGCGTTCTGCTGCGTCACCTGGTCGAGCTGGGTCACCGCGTCGTTGACCTGGCCGATGCCGCTGGTCTGCTCGGTGGTGGCCGAGGTGATCTCGTTGATCAGGTCGCTGACACGCTGCACCTGCTGCACGATGTCGGTCATCGTGCGACCGGCCTCGCCCACCAGCTGCGAGCCGGCGTCGACTTTTTCGACGCTGGTGCCGATGAGCGACTTGATCTCCTTGGCGGCATCGGCGCTGCGCTGCGCGAGCGCGCGCACCTCGCCGGCCACGACCGCGAAGCCGCGGCCCTGCTCGCCGGCGCGCGCGGCCTCGACCGCGGCGTTGAGCGCCAGGATGTTGGTCTGGAACGCGATGCCGTCGATGGTGCCGACGATCTCGGCGATCTTGCGGCTGGAGTCGGTGATGTCGCCCATGGTGGAGACCACGCGGCCGACCACGTCGCCACCCTTGGCGGCGGCCGCACTGGCCGAGGCGGCCAGCTGCGAGGCCTGGCGCGCCGTGTCGGCGTTGTTGCGCACCGTCGCATTCAACTGCTCCATCGAGGCAGCGGTCTGCTCGAGGTTGGACGCCTGCTCCTCGGTGCGCTGCGAGAGATCCTGGTTGCCCGAGGCGATCTGCGCCGAGCCGGTGGCGATCGAGTCGCTCGACTGGCGCACCTGGCCGACCGTGCGCGCCAGGCCGGCCTGCATCCGCGCCATCGAGCCGACGACGCTGGCATCGGCGCCGGCGGGCACGGCGATCGGATGGGCCAGGTCGCCCTCGGCAATGGCATTGACCAGCGTGACCACCTCTGACGGCTCGCCACCGAGCTGGCGCGTCACCGAACGGATGACCACCGTGCCCAGGCCCGCTGCCAGGAGCAGCGCGAGAACCACGCCGGCGATGATGCTCGCGCGCGTGCGCCGGTAGTCGGCTTCGGCCGATTCATAGAGAGCCTTCGCCTCGCGGATCTGCAGCGCCACCAGTTCGTCAAGCGTCTTGTCCACCTTGTCGTACAGGGCGGGGGTGACTTCGAGGCTGATGCGCTGCGCGGCCTTGATGTCGCCACTGCGCAGCGCTTGCATCGCCGGCTTGATCGCCTCGGCGAGGAACCTGCCGCGCGCTTCGGCGAATTCGGCCGCGAGCCGCTTTTCATCCGGTGTGAGGTAGGTGGCCATGTAGGCATCCCACTGCCGGGTGATCGCATCGGCGTTGGCCTCGACCAGCTTCAGCTGCTTCTGCGTCTCCTCGGCGGTGGGGTGCAGCAGGGCCGTGGCGATCGCCAGCTGGTTGCGCAGCATCTTGTCGCGCACTTCACCGAGTTGTCCGATCGGCACGGTGCGGTCTTCGTAGACCGATCTCAATGCCTGCTCGATGCTCGACGCACCGTAGATGCCCGCTGCGCCGACCATGGCCACCAGCATCGTCAGCACGCCGGCAAGTGCCGCCAGGCGGGTTTTCAGTTTCCAATTGCGCATCTCGGCTTCGTGTCGTCTTGTCGCCGCCGTACCGTCACTGACCTGTCAGGACGCGGCGTTGATCAACCTCATGTCCGGGCTGCTCATCAGGGCCTCGATGTCCATCAGGATCAGCATGCGTTCGCCGACGCTGGCAATGCCGGTCAGGCAGGCGCTGTCCAGGCCGGTGGTGGCCATCGCCGGTGCCGGGCGGATCGCTTCGGCGGGCAGCTCCATCACGTCGGACACCGAGTCGACGACGGCGCCGACCACGCGGCCCTTGACGTTGAGCACGATCACCACGGTGAACGTGTTGTACTCGGCGCTCTCGCAGCCCAGGCGCACCCGCAGGTCGACGATCGGCACGATGACGCCGCGCAGGTTGACCACGCCCTTCAGATAGGCCGGCGCATTGGCGATGCGCGTGGGCGGCTCGTAGGAGCGGATCTCCTGCACACGCAGGATGTCGATGCCGTATTCCTCGCCGCCGAGGCGGAAGGTGAGGTACTCGCCGGCATGCGCCAGCGTGGCCATCTCCTGCGCGCCCTCTTGCCGCGCGATGTGCTGGCCTTCCTTGATCATCTCCACTTGTGTTCTCCCGGTGCGTTGGATGTCGTGTCGGCGGTCTAGAAGGATTCCCACTCGCCGTCGGCGGCGGCCGCCGGCGACGGCTGCGCGGCCACGGCGGGCTGGTCGAAGCGGTGAGCGGCCGGCTCGGCCTTGGGTGGCGTGGCCGCGCGCGCCTTCGTGATGGCCTTCGAGGCTGCGGCCACATGTGCCGGTGCGCTGCTCGCGCCGACCCGCTGGCGTACGATCGGCGACGGCGACGCGCTGGTCCGGGCCGAGGCCTGCGCGCCGTCGATCTTGAAGTCGGCCACCGCCACAGTGAGCTTCTGCGCCTGCTGGAGCAGCGACTCGGCCGCAGCCGCGCTCTGCTCAACCAGCGCCGCGTTCTGCTGCGTCACGCGCTCGAGCTCGTTGACGGCGCCGTTTACCTGTTCGATGCCGCTCGTCTGTTCGCCGGCGGCGGCCGAGATCTCGCTGATGATGTCGCTGACGCGCTGCACGCCGGAGACGATCTCGTCCATCGTCTTGCCGGCATCCTGCACCAGCCGTGTGCCGGACTCGACCTTGTCGACCGAGGCGCCGATCAGCGTCTTGATCTCGCGCGCCGCTTCGGCGCTGCGCTGCGCGAGTGCGCGCACCTCGCCCGCCACCACCGCGAAGCCGCGGCCCTGTTCGCCGGCGCGCGCGGCCTCGACCGCGGCGTTGAGCGCCAGGATGTTGGTCTGGAACGCGATGCCGTCGATGGTGCCGATAATGTCGGCGATGCGGTTGCTCGACGTCGCGATGTCCTGCATGTTCGACACCACCTGCGTCATCACCGAGCCGCCGCGTTGCGCCGCGTCGGACGCCGAGCGGGCCAGCTGATTGGCCTGCGCGGCGGCGTCGGCGCTCTGGCGCACGTTGCTGGTGAGCTGGGTCATCGACGACGCCGTGCGCTGCAGGCTGGCGGCGGCCTCTTCGGTACGCTGGCTCAGATCGGTATTGCCGCTGGCCACCTCGGCGCTCGCGCCGCGGATCGAGCCCGCGCTGTGCGTCACCTGCGACACCATCTCGCGCAGGTGCTGCACCATGGTGGCCTGGGCCCGCAGCAGCTGGCCGATGTCGTCGTCGCTGTCGTCGTGTTCGACATGGTCGAGCCAGCCGTCGGCCACGCGGCTGGCGCTGTGCGAGACCCGCCGCACGTCGCGCACGATGCGGCGCTTCAGCACGCCCGACACCACCAGCGCGACGCCCGCCGTGGCCAGCGCGATCACGCCCATTACGATGGTCAGCCACTGGGCGCGCTGGCGCAGCGACTCGGCGGCGCGGGCATGGTGATCACGCGAGATGTCGTACAGCGTGGCGATCGCCGCGGCCACCCGCTGGTGCTCGGCGTCGGCGGTCTGCAGTGCGGCGATGCCGGTGTTGGCGTCGACGCTGCCCATGTCGAGTGCCATGTCGGCCGCCTTGACGAAACGGGCAGCCGCCTCCTGCATCAGCTTGGCGGCCGCCGCCGCGTCGGCGCTGCCGATGCGCTGCGACACGTCGAGCGCCTTTTCGACGAGGCGCTGGGTGTCCTTTGGCAGGGCGCGGCGCTGTTCGGCGAGCCTGGCCTCGGGAACCGAGGCGACGATCGTCATCGTGCGGTACAGCGCGGCGAGTTCTTTGGCCAGGCCGGTCTGCGTCTGGTCGAGCATCGCCTCGACGACGGCGGCCGACTCCTGCTGCGCCTTGCCCTGGTGGCTGTACTGGTACAGCAACCCGGCCGAGCACAGCACGGCCAGCAGCAGCATGGCCGTGGTGATCCACGGACCGAGCATCAGTTTCGTCTGTAGACGCATGGAGGTTGCCTCTGGTACTGCGAGGGCGCTGGGCCGGGATTTACTTGTAGATGCCGCCGCAGACCACGGTGTCGTCGAGCTTCTCGCAGTACATCTGCTTGGGCTCGATCTTCTTGGTCACCGGGTTGGTGAACTTGTAGTCCTGCCAGAACGTGCCCTGGCTCTGGGCCAGTTCGACGCGCTCCTTGACGAAGGCCTTGCCGTCGACGTCCTTCAGCTCGATCAGGTTCTTGCCCACCATCTTCTCGTTGGCGCCGTGCGCACGCACGGTGCCGTCCAGGCCGTACACCACCAGGTAGAGATCGCGGTCGACGAACTTGCCGGCCTTGTTGGTGATCTCGGCGTAGCCGCTGTCCTTGCCGCTGCTGCGGATGAAGGCCACGCCCTTCTTGACCATCGCGGTGGCTTCTTCCTTTGTGGCGTTGGCGCCGGCGGCGGCCGCGGAGCCGCCGCACAGACCGGCGGCCAGGGCGAGGGCGATGGAGATGGAGGGGAACAGTGCACGCATGGGGTTGACTCCTGAACAACGGGTTGAACTGCAGAAAGACGGACGCGGTCCGAAGACCGGTGCATCGGCTCTCGGCCGATGCGGGGCAACACCTGAGGGTCGGCGCGGCATGGGGGGCCTCAAGTCGTGGAATCCAACCGGAAGCCGGCGACGACGCGCGCCAGGTGCTGCGATTGATCCCTCAACGAATCGGCGGCGGCGGCCGCCTGCTCGACGAGCGCGGCGTTCTGCTGCGTCATCTGGTCGAGCTGTGCGACCGAGCCGTTGACCTGGTTGATGCCGGTGCTCTGCTCGCCGGCGGCGGCGGTGATCTCGGCGATCATGTCGGACACGCGCTTGACGCCGGACACGATGTCGCCCATCGTCGCGCCGGCGTCCTGCACCAGCCGCGAACCCGCCTCGACGCGGTCGACACTGCTGCCGATCAGGGCCTTGATCTCGCGCGCTGCCTCGGCGCTGCGCTGGGCCAGCGCGCGCACCTCGCCGGCGACGACGGCAAAGCCGCGTCCCTGCTCGCCGGCACGCGCGGCCTCGACCGCCGCGTTGAGCGCCAGGATGTTGGTCTGGAACGCGATGCCATCGATGGTGCCGATGATGTCGGCGATGCGCTTGCTGCTGGCGCTGATCTCGTCCATCGTGTGCACCACCTGCGACACCACCTCGCCGCCGCGCTCGGCCGCCGCGCTGGCCGACGTGGCGAGCTGATTGGCCTGCGCGGCCGACTCGGCGCTCTGCTGCACGGTGCCGGTGAGCTGCTCCATCGAGCTGGCCGCCTGCTGCAGGTTGCTGGCGGTCTGCTCGGTGCGTGTGCTGAGATCCTGGTTGCCCGAGGCCACCTGCGCGGCGGCGACCTGGATCGACTCGGCGCTCTGATGCACCTGCGCCACGATGTGGCGCAGCGACGCCTGCATCTGGCCGAGCGCGCCCAGCAGCCGCGCCGCTTCGTCGTGGCCGGTGTCACCGACCGCGCTGCTCAGGTCGCCGGTGGCGATGCGTTCGGCCAGGTGGCGGGCCGCATCGATCGGCCGGCAGATCGAGGCCATGTTGGCCAGCGTGAGCGGCACGACCAGCACGATGGCCAGCGCCAGCACGCCGATGAACAGGCCGCGCGACCAGCGGGCCACGTCGGCGCGCGCCTGTTCGCTGGCCTCAGCCTTGCGCTCCAGTACCTGCGTCAAGGCATCGAGCTCGCGCTCGGCCGCATGGACGGCCTCCTTGGCCGGCCCCAGCATCTTGTTGGCCACGCCGGCGGTGTCGTAGCCGCTGGCCTCGACCTGGCGCACCACCGGGGTGGCCTTCTCGACGTAGCGCGCCATCAGCGACTTGAGCTGCCGCGAGTGGTTGGCGGTGTCAGCGTCGTGATCGACGATCAGCAGGTCGGCCTGTCGGACGAGTGATTCGATGGCCTGCTGCCACTTGAGCTTGTAGGCGCCGACCTGGTCGGGCTTCTCGTAGCTGACGACCATGTCCTTCTCGTAGCGCCGCACGTCGCCGAGGGTGGCGCGCAGCGCGCCGAGCCGCAGCGCGTCGGCATGCGTGCCGCGCGCGAAATCGTCGGCCAGGCCCGCCATGCGCGCCTGGCTCCACAGGCCGGTGCCGCCCAGCAGCGCCAGCAGCGCCAGCACCATCGCGATGGCACCCAGCATGCGGGTGCGGATGTCGAAGCGCCGCAGCAGCGTGAGGAGGGTCTGGCTCATGTCGGTGGGCAGGTTGCGTCAGTGGCGCGACTGGCGCACCAGTGCGCCGACGTCGAGGATCAGCGCGACACGGCCGTCACCCATGATGGTGGCGCCCGACACGTTGCTGACCTTGCGGTAGTTGGACTCGAGGTTCTTCACCACCACCTGCTGCTGGCCGAGCAGCTCGTCGACCAGCATCGCGACGCGGCCGCTCTCGGCCTCGACGATGACCATGATCTGGTTGCCGGCGGCGCCTTCGGCACGCGGCACCTGGAACACACTCTCCAGGTCGATCACCGGCAGGAACTCCTCGCGCACCTGCACCACGCGGCTGGCGCCGCCGACCGTCTTGATGGCGCCGTCCTCGACCTGGAACGACTCGACCACCGAGGCGAGCGGCAGGATGTAGCACTCGTCGCCGACGCCCACGCTCATGCCGTCCATGATGGCCAGCGTGAGCGGCAGGCGCACCTTGACGCTCATGCCGTACCCCTCGGCCGAGTCGATCTCGACCGTGCCGTTGAGCGCCGTGATGTTCTTCTTCACCACGTCCATGCCGACACCGCGGCCCGACACGTCGGTCACCACGTCGGCGGTGGAGAAGCCGGGTGCGAAGATCAGCGCCCACACCTCGGCATCGGTCATCGAGTCGGGCGCGTCGAGGCCGCGTTCGCGCGCCTTCTTCAGCAGCTTGTCGCGATTCAGGCCGCGGCCGTCGTCGCGCACCTCGATCAGGATGCTGCCGCCCTGGTGGCTGGCGGCCAGCGTGAGGGTGCCGTGCGCCGTCTTGCCGCGCGCGATGCGTTCGTGCGGCAGCTCGATGCCGTGGTCGCACGAGTTGCGCACCAGGTGCGTCAGCGGATCGGTGATCTTCTCGACCAGGCCCTTGTCGAGCTCGGTGGCTTCGCCCTGCGTGACGAGCTCGACCTTCTTGCCGAGCTTGCCGGCGAGGTCGCGCATCATGCGCGGGTAGCGGTTGAACACCACCGACATCGGGATCATGCGGATCGACATCACCGCTTCCTGCAGGTCGCGCGTGTTGCGCTGCAGGTCGGCCAGGCCGGCGACCAGGCTCTGGTGCTGGGCACCGTCGAGCGCCTGGCTGGTCTGCGCCAGCATGGCCTGTGTGATGACGAGTTCGCCGACCAGGTTGATCAGCTGGTCGACCTTGTCGACCGCCACCCGCAGCGTGGTGGCGTCGACGTTGGCGCTCCCGGGTCTGTCGGCGCCGCGCGCCGTCGGCGTGGCCGCTGGTGCGGCGCGGGCGGGTTCGCTGGTGGCGGCCGGTCGCGCGGCGGCAGCTGCCGGCTCACCGGCGGCTGCGGGGACGGATGCGCTGCCCGCGGCAGGCTTGCCGCCGGGCGCGCCAGGGGCGTCGTCGAAGAAGCCGTAGCCCGCATCGGCGGCCGGCTCCTGCGGCGCGCCCGGCGCGTTCTTGTGGAAACCGTAGCCCTGGGTCAGCGGGCCGATCTTCAGCGCCTCGCGCGGCACGTGAAAAGTGAATAGGTCCAGCAGGTCGTTGTCGCTGCTGGCGGTGGTGATCTTGAAGCGCCGCATGCCGTCGGCGTCGTGGCCGGCGTCGAGCGGCTCGAGCGTGCCGAGTTCGGCGATTTCCTTGAACAGGTCGAGCAGGTTGTCGGCCACCGACGGGTCGGGCAGCGGGCCGACCGTCAGCTCGAGCAGGCGGGCGGACGGCTGCGCGGCGGACAGCGGCGTGGGCGCGGCGCTCGATGGCGCCGACGCCGCAGGCGCTGGCGCAGGCGCGGGCTCCGCTGTTGATGCAGGCGCCGTGGCACCCTTGGCCAGCCCCGCGATGTCGGACAGCAGCTGCGTCGTGTCGACCACCTCGCCGCCCGCGCCCTGGTGGCGCGCCAGCTGGGCCTTGAGCGCGTCGCCGGCGGCCAGCAGCACGTCGACCATCGCCGGGGTGGGCACGAGCTCGTGGCGGCGCAGCTTGTCGAGCAGCGTCTCCATCTGGTGCGTCAGCTCGGCCACGTCCTGGAAGCCGAAGGTCGCGGCGCCGCCCTTCACCGAATGGGCGCAGCGGAAGATCGCGTTGAGTTCCTCGTCGTCGGCCTGCGCCACGTCCAGACCCAGCAGCATCTGCTCCATGTTGGCCAGGTTTTCGCCGGCCTCTTCGAAGAAGACCTGGTAGAACTGGCTCAGGTCGATGCCAGCGGCGGCACTCGCGCCGGATGCTGTGTGGTCTGCCATGGATGCCTTGGAGTAGGGGCGCGGTCGATCGCGTCGATCAGCGGATGACCTTGCCGATCACTTCGATCAGCTTGGTCGGGTCGAACGGCTTCACCAGCCAGCCGGTGGCGCCGGCGGCGCGGCCCTTCTGCTTCATCTCGTCGCTCGACTCGGTGGTGAGGATCAGGATCGGCGTGGTCTTGAAGCGCGGGTTCTCGCGCAGCTTCTTGGTCAGGCCGATGCCGTCCAGCCGCGGCATGTTCTGGTCGGTCAGCACGAGCTGGAAGTCGCGGTTGTTGGCCTTCTCCCAGGCGTCCTGGCCATCGACCGCCTCGATCACCGTGAAGCCGGCGTTCTTCAGCGTGAAGCTGACCATCTGGCGCATCGATGCCGAATCGTCGACGGCAAGAATTGAATGCATCTCGGGACTCCGGGGGTAATGAGGGTGTGCGGTGTGGAAGGCGGCGCTCAGAACAGCGTGATCGAACCCGCGTCGACCTCGTCCTGCGTGACCGGGTTGGGGCGCAGCGGCGGCGGCTCGACGGCCGCACCTTCGTCGCCGTCGTCGGCCAACGCGTCACGCGCCAGCCGGTCGGCGCAGCTGCGCAGACGCTTGTCGGTGTGGGCGATCAGCTGCGAGGCCATGTCCTGGAACTGCAGTGCGGTGACGGCACCACCCAGGTCGACCAGCGCCTTGCGCAGCGGTGTCGGGTCGAACTGCGGTGTCGCGCCGGCGCGCTGCGTCACGTCGTTGATGTGATGCGACGCATCGTGAAAGTGCGTCATCAACGTCTGTGCCGCATCGGACAGCAGGCGCTGCAGGCGATCGAGATCGTTGGACGCCATCATCAGGTGGTCCTGCAGGTCGGCGGCCATCAAGGTGGGAACGGCGCTGCCGGGTGGTTCCGGCGAAGCGGTGTTTTCGACCATCGATACTCCACGGTGGGCCCGGCCGCGTTGGCGACCGGCAACCCGATTCTTCGGTCGCAGGGTCGTCTTCATTCAATCGAAGACGGCGGCATAAGCCACGCATTTCGGTCTCTGACCGCCGCGGCGGCAGATCGGCCCGCCGGCTTTGACATACTGTGGGCATGAACCGCCCCGTCGACGGCAGCGTGGTGACAGCGCCCGGCGTGCTGCGCGTGCTGCACGTCGAGGACGCCGAGGTCGACCACCAGCTCGCCTGCGCCCACCTGCAGAAGGCGGGTTACGTGCTGCACGCGCTGCGCGTGGAGACCGAGGCCGAGCTGCTGCAGGCGCTGCACCAGTCGCCATGGGACGTGGTGCTGTGCGACTACAACCTGCCCGGCTTCAGCGGCCTGGAGGCGCTGGAGCTGCTCAAGCGTTCGGGCAGCGTGCTGCCGTTCGTCCTGCTGTCGGGCCAGATCGGCGAGGACACCGCGGTGCGGGCGATGCGCGACGGCGCGTCGGACTACCTGCTGAAGAACAACCTGGCGCGGCTGGCGCCGGCGGTGAAGAACGCGATCGAGGCCAACCGCGAGCGCCAGGCCCGGCTGCGCGCCGACGCCGAGCTGGCCGCGTCGCGCCAACGGCTGGCCGAGCTGGCGCAGCACCTGCAGGCGAGCATCGAGCTCGAGCGCGCGGCCATTGCGCGCGAGATCCACGACGACGTGGGCGGCTCGCTGACGGCCGTGAAGTACGACCTGGCGTGGATGGCGCGCCACTCCGGCGCACCCGAGGTGCAGCACCGCGTGGCCACTGCGATCGAGACGCTGGACCATGCCATCGGCGCCAGCCAGCGCATCATGCACAACCTGCGCCCGGCGATCCTGGAGCAGGGCCTGGTGCCGGCGCTGCAGTGGATGGCGCACCGCTTCGAGCGGCGCAACGCGGTGCCGTGCACGTTCCGCACCAGCCACGAATCGATCCAGCTGCCGCCGGGCGTGCCGCTGGTGGCGTATCGCTTCGCGCAGGAGGCCCTGACCAACGTGAGCAAGCACGCGCGGGCGACCCGGGTGTCGGTCGACCTGTCGCTGTCGGGCGGCGTGCTGTCGCTCGAGGTCAGCGACAACGGCCAGGGCCTGACCGAGCACGACCTCGGCAAGGCCCGCAGCTTCGGCCTGCGCGGCCTGCACCAGCGCGCCAGCACGGTGGGCGGCTGGATCGACATCTCGTGTTCCTCGGCCGGCACGACGCTGCTGCTGTCGGTGCCGTTGCAGGACGCGTTGGCCCAGGCGCACGTGCACGAGCAGGAGCCGCCGGCGCACGTCGACCGCGAACACGATCCGTCCGGCTGGGGCGAGCTGTGATCCGCGTCATCCTCTGCGACGACCACGCGCTGATCCGGCGCGGAATCCGCGACACGCTGTCCGATGCGGTCGACATCCAGGTCGTCGGCGAGGCGGGCGACTACGGTGAGCTGCGCGCGCTGATGCGCGGCACCGACGGTGACGTGCTGCTGCTCGACATCCACCTGCCCGGCCGCAGCGGCCTGGACGTGCTGCACGCGCTCAAGGACGAGGGCAACCCGATCAAGGTGCTGGTGGTCAGCATGTACCCCGAAGACCAGTACGCGCTGCGTGCCCTGCGCGCCGGGGCCTACGGCTACGTCAACAAGGGCGGTGACCCACAGCAGCTGGTGCAGGCGGTACGCACCGTGGCGCAGGGCCGCAAATATGTGACGCCCGAGATCGCACAAATGCTGGTCGAGAGCCTGACCGCGCCGGTGGTCGAGAACCCGCACGAGCGCCTGTCGGACCGCGAACTGCAGACGCTGACGATGATCGCCTCGGGCAAGCGCCTGTCCGACATCGCCGAGCAGCTGAACCTGTCGCCGAAGACAGTGTCGGTGTATCGGGCGCGAGTGCTGGAGAAGCTCGGCCTGGCGAACAACTCCGAGCTGACGGTCTACGCGATCCGCAACGGGCTCGTGGGGAGCTGAACGGCCGCGTCCGGCGCTTTGTTGCCGTTCGCGAGAGGCCACTCGCTCGCCTCCTTGGAGCGAGGAAGGCGAGCCCGAACCTGCCCGAGCCCAACTTCGCCCAGCGGCACCGGCTTCCTTCGGCAAACGCCACGAGCGCTGCATCGCGGCAGGCGGTACCCGCTCGGGGCGATTTGTGGGTCGGCGAGAAGCGCAGCGTCGAGGTCGGCGCGCGCAGCGCGCTTCAACATCTGACTCGCCGACGATGGTTGAGCGCAGCGGCCGCAGGTCGCGTAGCGAGTTCGGCGGCGCGACCTCGGCGCGAGCATCGCAGCGGAGTCCTCGCCGCAGGCGAGGGCCGACCCAGTATGAGCCCCGGGCGGGTACCGCCTGACGCGATGTGCAGTGCTCGGTCTGTAAGCGGTCCGGCGCAAATGCGCCAAGGGCCGAACGTCAACGACTACCTGAAGTTCGCCAGCATCCGCTCCAGTGCCATCGTGAACGGCGCCTGCATCAGCGGCAGCGTGAGCAGCATGCCGATCAGGCCGACGCCCAGCGTGACCGGGAATCCCACCGCGAACACGTTGATCTGCGGGGCCACGCGCGAAATGACGCCGAGCACGATGTTCACGAACAGCAGCATGCCCATCAGCGGCAGCGCGATCCACAGGCCGAGGCTGAAGATCTCCGCGGCCCAGGCATGCGGCTGCATCTGGCGCAGGAACTGGAACGGCTCCGGCGCCACCGGGAACGACTGGAAGCTCTCGATCAGCACCGCGATCACCGCCAGGTGACCGTTGATCACGATGAACAGCAGCGCCACCATCGAGCCGAAGACGCGCCCGGCGGTGGTGGTCTGTGCGGCGGTGGCAGGGTCGAAGAAGCTGGCGAAATTGAGGCCCATCTGCAGGCCCACCGCTTCGCCGCCCATCTCGACGGCGGCGAACACGATGCGCACGGCAAAGCCGAGTGAGATGCCGATGATCATCTGCTGCACCACCAGCAGCCCAGCGGCGGGCGAGTCGAGCGCGACCGCTGGCATGGCCGGCAGCGAGGGCTGCGCCGCCAGCGCGATGAAGAAGGCGAGCGCCACCCGCACACGCACCGGCACCACACGCTGGCCGAACACCGGCAGTGAGGCAAAGAGGGCCAGCGCGCGCAGAAACGGCCACAGCAGCGGCGTGATCCACGCCGCCAGTTGCGCTTCGGTGACGGTCAGCATGCGCGCGCCGACGCCTAGCCGACGGCCGACGGAATGCTCTGCAGCGTGCGCTGGATGTACTCGACCAGCGTCGTCAGCATCCACGGGCCGGCCACCGCCAGCGTGGCGACGGCGGCCACGATCTTCGGCACGAACGACAGCGTCGCCTCGTTGATCTGCGTGGCGGCCTGGAAGATGCTGACAACGAGGCCGACCGCCAGCACCACCACCAGCAGCGGCGAGGCCACCAGCAGCAGGATGTACAGGCCCTGCTGGCCGAGCGTGAAGACCTGTTGCGAATCCATGTCAACCGCCGTGGCGGAGTAACTGCAGAGTCGACGCCCGCCACGTCGCAACCAGGCGGCTGCCGCGGAGCCGGCTTTGCCGGTCCGCTGGCAGCGCCCCCTTGAGGGGGGGCGGCCGTAGGCCGTTACGGGGGTGGGTCATATCAGGTGACGAACGAGGCGGCGAGCGAGCCGAGCAGCAGGTTCCAGCCGTCGGCCAGCACGAACAGCATCAGCTTGAAGGGCAGGGCCACCAGCACCGGGCTCAGCATCATCATGCCCAGGCTCATCAGCACGCTGGCGACGATCATGTCGATGATCAGGAACGGGATGAAGATCAGGAAGCCGATCTGGAACGCGCTCTTCAGCTCGCTGGTCACGAACGCGGGCACCAGCACCTTGAACGGCACGTCCTCGCTCTTCACTTCGGCCGGCAGCTTGGCCAGCTTGGCGAACAGGGCCACGTCGGCCTGGCGCGTCTGCTTCAGCATGAACTCGCGCATCGGCACCTCGCCGCGTGCCAGCGCCTCGGTGAAACCGATGCGGTTGGCCTGGAACGGCTCGTAGGCCTGCGTGTACACGCGGTCCAGCGTCGGCCCCATCACGAAGAAGGTGAGGAACAGGCTCATGCCGATGATCACCTGGTTCGGCGGCGCGGCCTGCGTGCCGAGCGCCTGGCGCAGCAGCGACAGCACGATCACGATGCGGGTGAAGCCGGTCATCAGCAGCAGCACCGCCGGCAGGAAGCTGAGCGCCGTGAAGAACAGCAGCGTCTGGACCGGCACCGAATAGCTGGTGCCGGCCGCGCCCTGGGCCACCACCAGCGGCAGGTTGGATGAACCCGGTGCGGCCGATTGCGCTAAAGCCGCGCTGCCGACGGCCGACAACACCGAGACGGCGAGGCCTTGGCAGACGCCCCGTGCGCGCGGCGACAGAAGTGATGCCCGCTCAGCGCGCATCGGAGCTCCCCGGGGCGGGCGGCACACCCTCCACACCCTTGGCGGACCCGAGCCGCGCCAGCAGCTGGGCAAACGGTGCGGCGGCGGGCGCCTGCGGCGCGCCGGACGCATCGAGCGGCGGCTCCATCGTGTGCAGCGTGTGGATGCCGGCCGGCGACACGCCCAGCACCAGCCAGCGCCGTGTTTCGCCGCTGCCCACTTCCACCGCCAGCAGGCGCTGGTTGGTCGAGATCGGCAGCATCGCCACGACGCGCAGCACGCCATGCGCCGCGGCGCCGCCGATCGGGCTGCGCTTGAGCAGCCACAGCGCGACCGGAATCAGCGCGATGACGGCCGCGAAGCCAAGCAACGAAGTCAGCGACTGATTCATGCCAACCAAGCGGACACCGTGGAACCGGCTTCGCCGGGCCACCGGTGTCGCCCCCTGGGGGGAGGCGCCGAAGGCGCTTCGGGGGGGATCATTTCGACAGACGGCGCATGCGTTCGCTCGGCGTCACGATGTCGGTCAGGCGGATGCCGAACTTGTCGTTGACGACGACCACCTCGCCCTGCGCGATCAGGTAGCCGTTGACCAGCACGTCCATCGGCTCGCCGGCCATCGCCTCGAGCTCGACCACCGAGCCCTGCGCGAGCTGCAGGATGTGCTTGATCGGGATCTTGGTGCGCCCGAGCTCCACGGTCAGCTGGACCGGGATGTCGAGGATCATGTTGATGTCGCTCGGCGCCGCCGGCGCCGCACTGGCGCCGAAGCTGGCGAACGCGGCCGGTGCCACGCTGTCGCTCGGCGCGGCCACCTCGCCGGCCGGCCCGGGCTTGGCTTCGGCCAGCGCGGCGGCCCATTCGGCGGCCATCTTGTCTTCCTCGGCGTTCGGCGTCGCCGCAGTTGGCGTCGCGTCGGCCGGTGCGGCGTTGTCAGCTGACATGCTGTTCTCCCAACCAGCCGCGTTGCGGGCCGGTCAATAGTCGGTCGATCTTGATCGCGTACTTGCCGCCCGAAGTGCCGTAGTGGCAGGTGAAGACGGGCACGCCGTCGACCTTGGCCTGCACCAGCGGATCGAGGTCGAGTTCGATGAAGTCACCCGCCTTCAGCGCGAGCAGCTGCTCGACGGTGGTGTCGGCGGTGGCGAGTTCGGTGGTCAGCGTCACCTCGGCCGACTGGATCTCCTGCTTCAGCAGGTTCACCCAGCGCCGGTCGGGTTCGGTCGCGTCGCCCTGTACGCTCGAATACAGCACGTCGCGAATCGGTTCCAGCGTGGCATAGGGGATGCACAGGTGCATGGTGCCGCTGCTGTCGCCGAACTCGAACGTGAACGAGCTCGACACGACGATCTCGCTCGGCGTGGCGATGTTGGCGAACTGCGGCTGCATCTCCGAGCGCTGGTACTCGAGCTCGAGCGGGTAGATGCCGACCCAGGCCTTCTTGTACTCGGTGGTGATGGTGTCGACCAGCCGCTGGATCACGCGCTGCTCGGTCGGCGAGAAGTCGCGGCCCTCGATGCGGGTGTGGAACTTGCCGGCGCCGCCGAACATGGCGTCGATGGCGGCGAACACGAAGTTGGGCTCCAGGATCACCAGGCCCGAGCCGCGCAGCGGCCGCACCGACATGATGTTGAAGTTGGTCGGCACCACGATCTCGCGCAGGAACGCCGAGTACTTGTGGATCTTGATGCCGCCGATCGACACCTCGGGGCTCTTGCGGATCAGGTTGAACAGGCCGATGCGCGAGTTGCGCGCGAAGCGCTCGTTGATGATCTCCATCGTCGGCATGCGGCCGCGGACGATGCGCTCCTGGCTGGCCAGGTTGTACTGGTGCACGCCGTCGGCAGGCGCCTCCTCGACCTCGGGCTTCTGGCTCTCGCCGGTGATGCCCTCGAGCAGGGCATCGACTTCGTCCTGCGACAGGATCTGCTGGTTCATCGCGAGCGGCTCATCGCGTCACTGGATGATGAAGGCCGAGAAATGGACGGCGCGCACCGGCTCGTCGTCCTCGCTGTCGTGACCGTCGTCGCGCTTGCCGTCGTCGGACTGCAGCGGCTTGGCGGCGGCGCGCTTGATCTCGCGCGCCAACGCCAGCTTGCCGTCACGCTCCTGCAGCTCCTCGGCCTTCTTGTGCGCCAGCAGCATCAGGATGTCGTTGCGGATCGCCGGCATGTAGGCCTTGAGCTGGTCGCTCGTCTTGCTGTCGGCCACCTCCAGCGTGATGCCGACCTGCGCATAGCGCTCGGCTTCGCGGTCGGCCAGGTTCACCGTGAACAGGTCCAGCGGCAGGAAAACGGGTGCGCCGGCCTTCTTGTCGTGGCTCTTCTTGGGCTTGGCTTCCTCGACGTCGGCCGCACCCTCGTCGCCGGCTTCGGCCTGCGCCGCGGCCGCCTTCTTCTGCTGCCAGAAATAGAAGCCGCCCGCGCCGCCGGCAACGAGCAGCAGCAGCACGGCCGCGCCGATCATGATCAGCAGCTTCTTCTTGCCGCCGACCTTGACCGGTGGGGCCTCGGCGACTTCGTTCGCGGGTGGGGCGGCGGTAGCCATGCGTTCTCCAGCTGGAATCCACGCGCACGAGGCGGTGGCGTTCGAGGTCGATTATTCGAACCGCAGGGCCACCCGGGCGTGCGGAATAAGCGGGCTTTTCGGGGCTGACTCGGCGGCTCGGGGTCGGCCGGTCAGGCAAACACGTCGAGCAGGCCGCGCCGCCAGCCGCGTGTGCGCGGCTCGGGCAGCGCGCCCTTCGTGGCCGGCTCGCCCGCCGGCTGCGGCAGCGTACGGGCTTCCGACCCTGGCGCGGCGCCGCGTTCGCCGGGTGCGCCGCCGCCGGCGCCCTGGCCGAACACGCCGCCGCCGGCGAGCGTGAAACCCGATTCGCGCAGCGACGCGGCCAGCGCCGGCAGCGACGCCTCGATGGCATCGCGCGTCAGCGCATGGGCGGCATGGAAATCGATCTGCGCCGAACTGCCGTCGAGCGCGATCTGGATCGCCAGTGGTCCCAGCTCGGCCGGGTGCAGATGCAGTCGTGCTTCCTGCACGCCGTCGCGCACCCACAGCGCGACCTGCGCACCGAGCGCGGGAGCGAACTCGCGGCTGGCGACCGGTGCGTCGAGCATGGCCTGAGCGGCGGCCGCGGGCCGCGCGGCGGCGCTTGTGCTGTCGAAGCGGGCGAGGGCGGTCGGCAGCGGCCCGTTCGCCGCCAGGTCCGGCATGTCGCGGCTGGTCCGTGCGGCCGGCTCGCGGGTGATGGCCGGGAGCGTGGTGTGCTCCGTTCGGGAATCGTCTGCGACGAGCACCGGGCTGCGCGCACCGACGGCCTTGCCGCCCTCGTCGCCGCCCGCCACCGACTCGCGCGTCGCGTGTGCGCCCTGCGCGGCGCGGCCGACGCCGCTGCGCGATGCGGTGCTGTCGAGCAGGCGGCGCGGCGGGGCCGTTTCGTCCTCGGCCAGGGCTGCGCCGTCGGCCGTGACCTCGACCACGGTCGTGCCCGTTGTCGCCGGCGTCACGGCGGCCGGCGCAGGCGCGCTCGGCGGCCATGTCGATGGGTCCGCTGCGATCAACGGGTTCGTCGGGTCGTCGACCTCGGCCGACGCCGTGGCATCGCTGCCGCCGATGCATGGCCGCGTCGCCGCTTGCACGGCCGTGTTGCCTGCCGCCTCGGCGGCGGCAGCGCTGGTGGACTGGTCGACCGCTGTGTGGCCGGCGCGCGCCGCGCCGTGGCGGCGTGCGCCGGCCGGGC
>JBGAMU010000055.1:0-34745 GCA_044222685.1 Burkholderiaceae bacterium | reverse complement strand
GGGTCGGCCGCACGCCCCCACAGCTCGCCGTTGATGAAGTTGCCGATGCGCCCGGCCGCCAGGCCGGTGGGCACGCACGGGGCCACCAGGTCGCTCACCTGCAGGAACGGCCGGCCGCGCATGCGGGCATAGAGCGCGAGCGCGGCGATCACGCCAAGCAGGCCGCCATGAAAGGCCATGCCGCCCTTCCAGACGGCGAAGGCCTCGAGCGGATGCGCCGCGTAGTAGCCCGGCTTGTAGAACAGCACGTAGCCGAGCCGGCCGCCGATGATGACGCCGAGCACGCCGTAGAAGAGCATGTCCTCGACGTCGCGGCGCGTCCAGCCTGCGTCGGCAAACTGCGGCTGGCGCGCCTTCAGCGTGGCCAGCCACAGAAACAGCGCGAAGGCGGCCAGGTAGGTCAGCCCGTACCAGTGGATGCTCACCGGCACGCCGAAACGCGACAGGTCCAGCGCGATCGGGTCGAACTGCGGATGCACCAGCAACGGACTCACTCCTGCGACGTTCACGACGGCGGCGATTGTCGCCGCAAAGCGGCGGCCCGTTCGTGGCCAGCGTATACGATACGAGCCGTGACAGCCGCACCGAGGACGCATCCATGAGCCCTGCCAACCGCCGCTCCAAGAACATCACCGAGGGCGTGGCGCGCGCGCCCAATCGATCGATGTACTACGCCATGGGCTACGAGCCCGGCGACTTCGCCAAGCCGATGATCGGCGTGGCCAACGGACACTCGACCATCACGCCGTGCAACTCGGGCCTGCAGAAGCTGGCCGACGCCGCGGTCGAAGGCCTCAAGGCGGCGGGCGCGAACCCGCAGATCTTCGGCACCCCGACCATCAGCGACGGCATGGCGATGGGCACCGAAGGCATGAAGTACTCGCTGGTGTCGCGCGAAGTCATCGCCGACTGCGTCGAGACCTGCGTCGGCGGCCAGTGGATGGACGGCGTGCTCGTCATCGGCGGCTGCGACAAGAACATGCCCGGCGGCATGATGGGCATCCTGCGCGCCAACGTGCCGGCGATCTACGTCTACGGCGGCACCATCCTGCCTGGCCACTACAAGGGGCAGGACCTCAACATCGTCAGCGTGTTCGAGGCCGTCGGCCAGTTCAGCGCCGGCAAGATGAACGAGGAAGACTTCTGCCAGATCGAGCGCCGCGCCATTCCGGGCAGCGGCAGCTGCGGCGGCATGTACACCGCCAACACCATGAGCTCGGCCTTCGAGGCGCTGGGCATGAGCCTGCCCTACTCATCGACCATGGCCAACGTGGAGAGCGAGATCGTCGACAACGTGCGCCGCTGCGCGCAGGTGCTGGTCGAGGCGGTCAAGAAGGACATCAAGCCGCGCGACATCGTGAACAAGAAGGCGATCGAGAACGCGGTGGCCGTCATCATGGCCACCGGCGGCTCGACCAACGCGGTGCTGCATTTCCTGGCCATCGCACACGCGGCCGAGGTGCCGTGGACCATCGACGACTTCGAGCGCATGCGCAAGAAGGTGCCGGTAATCTGCGACCTGAAGCCGAGCGGCAAGTACCTCGCGATCGACCTGCACCATGCCGGTGGCGTCCCGCAGGTGATGAAGCTGCTGCTCAAGGCCGGCCTGCTGCACGGTGACTGCATGACGATCACCGGCAAGACGCTGGCCGAGAACCTGGCCGACATCCCCGACACGCCGCGCGCCAACCAGGATGTGATCCGACCGATCGGCGACCCGATGTACGCCGAAGGCCATCTGGCGATCCTGCGCGGCAACATCGCGCCCGAAGGCTGCGTGGCCAAGATCACCGGGCTGAAGAATCCGGTCATCACCGGGCCTGCGCGGGTGTTCGACGACGAGCAGTCGGCGCTGGCGGCCATCATGGCCAAGCAGATCCGTCCGGGCGACGTGATGGTGCTGCGCTACCTGGGGCCGCGCGGCGGACCGGGCATGCCGGAGATGCTGGCGCCGACCGGCGCCCTGATCGGCCAGGGCCTGGGCGAATCGGTCGGCCTGATCACCGACGGCCGTTTCTCCGGCGGCACCTGGGGCATGGTGGTCGGCCATGTGGCGCCCGAGGCCTACGAAGGCGGCACGATCGCGCTGATCCACGAGGGCGACTCGATCACGATCGACGCCCACCAGCTGCTGCTGCAGCTCAACGTGGCCGACGCCGAGATTGCGCGACGGCGCGCGGCCTGGAAGGCGCCTGCGCCGCGTTACACCCGGGGGGTGCTGGCCAAGTTCTGGAGGAACGCGTCGAGCGCGAGCTTCGGTGCGGTGCTCGACCGCTACGACGCGAAGTAGCCGCGCGGTCGGTTCAGCCGGCCTTCTCGGTCGGTTTGTGGTTCGGCGGCATCTCCTGCCGGCTCGGCAGGAACGCGGTGATCACGTCGCGGTTGTGGCGCTCTTCCTCGGTGGTCTTCTTGGGCGCTGCCATCGGCGGCGGCTCGACCTTGCGTGTCTCGCGGATCACGGCGACCCGCTTGCTGCGGCGCCAGTTGAGGCCCAGCGCGTCCATCTGGCGGCGCCGCCGTTCTTCCTTGCGCTCGTCGAGCTTGTCCATCTCGCGCCGGCGCGTCAGGCCGACAGCGTCGGAGAACGACCACCAGGCCACGGCGCAGGCGAACGGCAGGAGGATCACCCACCACGACCAGGTCGATGCGAAGCCCACTTCGAGCAGCTTCATCGCCAGCAGCAGGCACCCGACGATCACGAAAGCCATGGTCTTGCTCCCCACCCGGCCGCCCGCTGAAAGCGGCGCGTCAACCGGGCACCATAAAATGACGTTCAGGTCACTGTAACCGTCACTCGTCCATCGCCCAGAAAGGAAACCATGAAAAAGCTCGCTGCTGTGTCGATTCTTGCCATGTTGGCGGCCCCGGCCGCGTTCGCGAACGCGGAGCTGGCCCAGAAGAAGAACTGCCTCGCCTGCCACCAGACCAGCGCCAAGCTGGTCGGCCCGTCCTACAAGGACGTCGCAGCCAAGTACGCCGGCCAGAAGGACGCGGTCGCCAAGCTGGCCGAGAAGATCCAGAAGGGCGGCACGGGCGTATGGGGTCAGGTGCCGATGCCGGCCAATCCGCAGGTCAATGCCGAGGAAGCCAAGACACTGGCCACCTGGGTGCTGACCGTCAAGTAAGAGCCGAGTCCTGCCATGAAGAAAGGCCCCGCATCGCGGGGCCTTTTCTCTTGGGTGCGCCGGTCAGCCGGCGGTGACGGCGCTGCGGCTCACAAGCTCTGCGACAGCTGCTCGAGGATGGCGGGATTCTCCAGCGTCGACGTGTCCTGCGTGATGGCCTCGCCCTTGGCGATCGAGCGCAGCAGGCGGCGCATGATCTTGCCCGAGCGGGTCTTCGGCAGGTTGTCGCCGAAGCGGATGTCCTTGGGCTTGGCGATCGGGCCGATCTCCTTGGCCACCCAGTTGCGCAGTTCGTTGGCGATGCGCTTGGCCTCGTCGCCGGTCGGGCGCGGACGCTTGAGCACGACGAACGCGCACACCGCCTCGCCGGTCATGTCGTCCGGCCGGCCCACCACGGCAGCTTCGGCCACCAGCTCGGTGTGCGACACCAGCGCCGACTCGACCTCCATGGTGCCCAGCCGGTGGCCCGACACGTTGAGCACGTCGTCGATGCGGCCGGTGATGGTGAAGTAGCCGCGCTGCACGTCACGGCTGGCGCCGTCGCCGGCCAGGTAGTAGCCTTTCAGCTCAGGCGGGTAGTAGCTCTTCTGGAAGCGCTCGGGATCGCCCCAGATGGTGCGAATCATCGCCGGCCAGGGCTTCTTGATGACCAGGATGCCGCCCTGTCCGTTCGGCACGTCGCCGCCTGTCTCGTCGACGATGGCGGCTGTGATGCCGGGGAAAGGCAGCGTGCACGAGCCCGGCACCAGCGGCGTCACACCCGGCAACGGGGTGATCATGTGGCCGCCGGTCTCGGTCTGCCACCAGGTGTCGACGATCGGGCAGCGACCGCCGCCCACTTCGCGGTGGTACCACTCCCAGGCCGCCGGGTTGATCGGCTCGCCCACCGAGCCGAGCAGCCGCAGGCTGCCCAGCTTGTAGTTGCGCGGGTGGGTGGTCGGGTTGGTCTCGGCGGCCTTGATCAGCGAGCGGATCGCGGTGGGGGCCGTGTAGAAGATGCTGACCTTGTGCTGCTCGATCATCTTCCAGAAACGGCCCGCGTCGGGATAGGTCGGCACGCCCTCGAAGACGATCTCGGTGCCGCCGCAGGCCAGCGGCCCGTAGGCGATGTAGGTATGGCCGGTGACCCAGCCGATGTCGGCGGTGCACCAGAAGACGTCGTCGGGCTTCAGATCGAAGGTCCACTTCGTCGTCAGCACCGCATGCAGCAGATAGCCGCCACTCGAATGCTGCACGCCCTTGGGCTTGCCGGTCGAGCCCGACGTGTAGAGCAGGAACAGCGGGTGCTCGGCCCCCACCCATTCGGGTTCGCAGGTGGCGCTCTGCCCGGCCATCACGTCGTGCAGCCACTTGTCGCGGCCGGCGTTCCAGTTGACGGCGCCGCCGGTGCGCTTATAGACGATCACCGACTTGACGGCGTCGCAGCCGCCCATCGTGAGCGCCTCGTCGAGGATGCTCTTCAGGCCGATCGCCTTGCCGCCCCGCATCTGCTCGTCGGCGGTGATCACCATCACGGCACCGGTATCCTCGATGCGGTCGCGCAGGCTCTGCGCGGAGAAGCCGCCGAACACCACCGAATGCGTCGCGCCGATGCGGGCACAGGCCTGCATGGCGACGACGCCTTCGACCGACATCGGCAGGTAGATGACGACGCGATCGCCCTTCTTCACCCCCAGCGCGCGCAGTGCATTGGCCGCCTTGCAGACCTTCTCGAGCAGTTCGGCATAGGTGACACGCGTCACCGTGCCGTCATCGGCTTCGAAGATGATGGCCGTCTTGCCGCCCAGGCCGCGTTCGACCTGCACGTCGAGGCAGTTGTAGGACACGTTCAGCGTGCCGTCCTCGAACCACTTGAAGAACGGTGCCTTGCTGTCGTCGAGCGTCTTGGTGAAGGGTTTCTTCCAGCGCAGGTGCTCACGAGCCTGGCGTGCCCAATAGCCGGCATAGTCGGCTTCGGCCTCCTTGCACAGCGCCTCGTAGGCGGCCATGCCGGAGACGGCCGCGCCTTTCACGGCCGCTTCGGGGGGGGAATAGACATGGGTCTCGCTCATCGTTGTCTCCTGTGGCTGACCGATGGTTGGGAAATCGGTTCGGGGGCAATGTCGCGCACCGCGCTGACGAAGTGCTTACTCTACCCAGCGTATCTCCAGATGCGCCACTAGAATCGCGCCGCCCTTGCCCGGGGCCTGGTCCGGGCCGACATGCACTGCCCACCCACGACATGGCCCGCCTGACCGACCCGACCGAGACCCGCCTTCGCCCCCTGCCCAACCTGATCTTCGCCAGCCGCTGGCTGCAGCTGCCGCTGTACCTGGGGTTGATCCTGGCGCAAGGTGTCTACGTCTTCCACTTCTGGGTCGAGCTGGTCCACCTGATCGAAGCGGCATTCGGCGGCAAGGCGGCACTGGAGCAGCTCGTCGTCAGCATCGGCTACAAGAGCGACTTTGCGGTCACCAGTTTGAACGAGACCATCATCATGCTCGTGGTGCTGGCGTTGATCGACGTGGTGATGATCAGCAACCTGCTGATCATGGTGATCGTCGGCGGCTACGAGACCTTCGTCTCGCGCCTGCGCCTGGAAGGCCACCCGGACCAGCCGGAGTGGCTCAGCCACGTGAACGCCTCGGTGCTGAAGGTCAAGCTGGCCACGGCCATCATCGGCATCAGCTCGATCCACCTGCTGAAGACCTTCATCAACGCCGCCAACTACAGCGACAAGGTGCTGCTGTGGCAGACGGTGATCCACATCGCGTTCCTGTTCTCGGCGCTGGCCATCGCGCTGTCCGACCGGTTGATGGCACCGGTACCACAAAACACGGGTCACTGAACGCGCGCTCAGCGGCGGCCCGCGACGCGCAGCACCAGTGCGCCGGCCACGCCGGCCAGCAGCGAGCCGCACAACACGCCGAGCTTGACGCGGGCCTCGTAGGCCGGATCCTGGCCCTCGAAGGCCAGCATGCCGATGAACAAGCTCATGGTGAAGCCGATTCCGCACAGCAGCGCCACGCCGGCCACCTGCCCCCAGCTGGCGTCGGTGGGGCGCTGCGCCAGCCGCAGACGCACCATCAGCCAGACGGCACCGAACACCCCTACTGCCTTGCCAACCACGAGGCCCAGCACGATGCCCAGCGTCACCGGATCTGCCAGCGTGGACAGGCCCATGCCCTGCAACGAGACGCCGGCATTGACGAAGGCAAAACAAGGCAGGATGCCGAACGCCACCCAGGGATGCAGGCCGTGCTCCAGCTCGAGCGCCGGCCGCCGGCCGTGCTGACCGTTCGTCGGAATGGCCAACGCGACGATCACCCCGGCCAAGGTGGCGTGCACGCCGGACTTGAGCACGAACAGCCAGATCAGCACGCCCACCAGCACATAGGCTTCGACGCGTTCGACTCGAGCCATCCGTAGGGCGACCAGCGCCGCGATGCCCGCGGCGGCTCCGCCGAGCATCGTCAACGAGAGTTGGTCGGTGTAGAAGAGTGCGATGACCACGATCGCACCGAGGTCGTCGATGATGGCCACGGCGGTGAGGAACACCTTCAACGACACCGGCACGCGGCGGCCGAGCAGGCTCAGCACGCCCAGCGCAAACGCAATGTCGGTGGCGGTGGGGATCGCCCACCCGCGCAACGCCGTCGCCTGTCCCCAGTTGACTACGGCGTAGATGATCGCGGGCACGGCCATGCCGCCGAGCGCAGCCGCCATCGGCAGCATCGCCTGGCGCCGGTCGGCCAGCTCACCCTGTGTCCACTCGCGCTTGATCTCGAGCCCGACGAGGAAGAAGAACACCGCCATCCATAGGTCGTTGACCCACACCATCAGGGGCTTGGCCAGCACCAGCGCGTCGCCGCCGATGCGCACCTCGCCGCGCATCTGGATCCACTCGAAGTAGTGGCGCGCCCACGGCGAATTGCTGAGCAGCAACGCTGCCAGCGCAGCGGCGCCGAGCACCAGGCCGCCGGAGGATTCGTGTTGGATAAAACGTTGCCAAGCCGGCGAGGGGCTGCGGGCGTTGCTGCCAGCGGTGGTGTCAGGCTTCATTCAAGCATTGTTGGCTACACGGAAGAACGACCCGAGGCGCCTGCAAGTCGCCGCGCGTCCCGCGGGATGGCCATCGCGCCGCCTGCAGGATAAGCGCGACCTGCCATCCCCGACCGCGCATGGGGAAAGGGCCAAGGTCTTGATTGGCATTGCGTGCGCAGAACCATTCGCGCGCAGCGCGGTCCCACACGGTTCTTCCACCAGACGAACAAGAAACATGAACCAAGATGAAATCCAGGGCATTCTGACCGTGAGCCTGCTGGCGGCCTTTGTCGACGGTGACAAGCACGAGCGCGAACGTGCGGAGATCAAGCGCATCGCGCAAGGACTGGCCGCCGATGAGAGCCTGCACCTGCCTTCCCTCTATCAAGACGTCTTGCTCAAGCGCGTGTCACTGGCCACCGTGGCAACGGGCCTTGGCAGCACGGCGTCCAGGCAGCTCGCCTATGAAATGGCCGTCTGTGTCTGTGACGCCGATGGCGTCCAATCCGTGGCCGAGCGCGCTTTCCTGGACGAGGCGCGGGCCGCGCTGAGCCTGGCAACACCCGCGGCGGCGGAGTTTTCGCAGGTGGCGGACGAGCTTGCCTCGGTGCCCCTGGCGGCCGGCGCCGCGCCGGTGACGGCCACGCCGGGCCAGGTTGCCGTCGATGACGCCGAACTCGATCGGGCGATCCTGAACGCGTCAGTCGTCAATGGCGCCCTCGAATTGCTGCCCGAGGCCCTCTCGACGATGGCGATCATTCCGCTGCAGATGAAGCTGGTCTACCGAATCGGCAAGGAACATGGCTACGAGCTCGACCGCGGGCACGTGAAGGACTTCCTGGCCACCGCTGGTGTCGGCCTGACCTCGCAGTTCATGGAACAGGCCGGCCGCAAGCTGCTCGGCGGCCTGCTCGGGAAGTTGGGCGGGGGCCTCGCCCGCGGGGTCGGCAACCAGGCTGTCAGTTCCGGGATGAGCTTCGCCAGCACCTATGCCCTCGGCCATGTCGCCAAGCGCTACTACGCCGGCGGACGGCAGCTGTCGGCGCAGATGCTGAAGGACGCGTACGCCAGCGTGATCGACGAGGGGCGCAAGCTGCAACGGCAACACCTGCCGGCGATCCAGGACAAGGCGCGCACGCTCGATGCGGGCAAGGTGCTGGCGATGGTACGAGGGGCTTGAACATGAACGACAAGCAGGAAAGAGATGTCGAGCGCGGTTATTCGAACGTGGAATTCGTCGCCAAGCTGCGGCGGCTGGCGGACGCCATCGAAAACGGCGGAAGGTTCGAGATCCAGATCGACGGGGAGCGGATCTACGTTCCTGCCTCTGCTCGCTTCACGGTGGAACACGAGCGATCGGGAGGCGAGGAGGAGATCGAATTCCAGGTGAAATGGGAGGCGCTCGGCGAAGGCTGACCCTTGCGGCGTGACAGAGCGTACTCAGCCGGTCTGGGATAATCCCTCAGCTGCCGCATCACGCCTCAATATCATGACCACAACGATCAAGGCCGACGACCTCATCGAATCCATTGCCGATGCGTTGCAGTACATCAGCTACTACCACCCGGCGGACTATATCCAGCACCTGGCCCGCGCCTACGCCGCCGAACAGAGCCCGGCCGCCAAGGACGCCATCGCGCAGATCCTCACCAACTCGCGCCTGTGTGCCGAGGGCCACCGTCCGATCTGCCAGGACACCGGCATCGTCAACGTGTTCCTCAAGATCGGCATGGACGTCAAGCTGGCGGGCTTCGGCGGTTCGGTGGCCGACGCGGTGAACGAAGGGGTGCGCCGCGCCTACTTGAACCCCGACAACAAGCTTCGCGGCTCGGTGCTGGCCGACCCGCAGTTCGAGCGCAAGAACACCAAGGACAACACGCCTGCGGTGATCCACATGGAGCTGGTGCCCGGGCGCACGGTGGACGTGCAGGTGGCGGCCAAGGGTGGCGGCAGCGAGAACAAGAGCAAGTTCATCATGATGAACCCGAGCGACAACCTGGTCGACTGGGTGCTCAAGACGGTGCCCACCATGGGCGCCGGCTGGTGCCCGCCGGGCATGCTGGGCATCGGCATCGGCGGCACCGCCGAGAAGGCCATGCTGCTGGCCAAGGAAGTGCTGATGGAGCCGATCGACATGTACGAGCTGCTGCAGCGCGGGCCGAAGAGCAAGCTCGAGGAACTGCGCATCGAGCTGTACGACAAGGTCAATGGGCTGGGCATCGGCGCCCAGGGCCTGGGCGGCCTGTCGACCGTGCTCGACGTGAAGATCGCCACCTACCCTACCCACGCGGCCAGCAAGCCGGTGGCGATGATCCCCAACTGCGCGGCGACGCGCCACGCGCACTTCGTGCTCGACGGCTCGGGGCCGGCCTACCTGGAGCCGCCGAGCCTGGACCTGTGGCCCGACGTGCATTGGCAGCCCGACTACCAGAAGAGCAAGAAGGTCAACCTCGACACGCTCAGCAAGGCCGAGGTGGCGAGCTGGAAGCCGGGCGACACGCTGCTGCTGTCGGGCAAGATGCTGACCGGCCGCGACGCCGCGCACAAGCGCATCCAGGACATGCTGGCACGCGGCGAGAAGCTGCCGGTGGATTTCACCAACCGTGTCATCTACTACGTCGGCCCGGTCGACCCGGTGCGCGACGAGGTGGTCGGCCCCGCCGGCCCCACCACCGCGACGCGCATGGACAAGTTCACCGACATGATGCTCAGCCAGACCGGCCTGATCGCGATGATCGGCAAGGCCGAGCGTGGCCCGGTGGCGATCGAGGCGATCAAGAAGCACAAGAGTGCCTACCTGATGGCCGTGGGCGGCGCCGCCTACCTGGTGGCCAAGGCGATCAAGTCGTCCAGAGTGCTGGGTTTCGCCGACCTCGGCATGGAGGCGATCTACGAGTTCGATGTCAAGGACATGCCGGTCACGGTGGCGGTCGACTCCGGCGGCACCAGCGTGCACAACACCGGCCCGCGCGAATGGCAGGCGCGCATCGGCAAGATCCCGGTCGCGGCGGCCTGACTCAGACCTCGCTGGAGCGCGGCGCCCTCAGCTGGATGGCGGGTCGCGCCGCGTGGCGGGCGAAGTCGTCACGCGCCAGCGGCTTGGCGAACAGGTAGCCCTGCAGCTCGTCGCACCCGAGTTCGACCAGCAGCTCGGTCTGCTGCCAGGTCTCGACACCCTCGGCCACGACCTGCAGGTGCAGGGCACGCGCCAACGCGATGATCGAGCGCGTCACCGCCATCGCGCTGTCGCGCTGGCCGAGTTCGGTGACGAAGCTGCGGTCGACCTTGAGGATGCCGATCGGCAGCTTCTGCAGGTACGACAACGACGAATAGCCCGTGCCGAAGTCGTCGAGCGCGATGCGGATGCCGGTCTGGCTCAACGCGTGCACCGCGGCGACGGCGGCACTCGAGTCGCCCATGAAGATGCTCTCGGTGATTTCCAGCTCGAGCGATGAGGCGGGCAGTCCATGGCGTGCGAGTGTCGCCGCGACCTGGTCGACGAAGGTGGGCGACTTCAGCTGGCGCGTCGACACGTTGACCGCCAGCGCATCGAGCACAAGGCCTCTTGCGCGCCACGCCACGAGCTGGCGGCATGCCGTATCGATGGCCCACAGCCCGACGCGATCGATCAGCCCGGTCTCCTCGAGCAGATCGATGAAACGCGCCGGTGGCACCAGCCCGCGCGTCGGATGGCGCCAGCGCAGCAGTGCCTCGGCGGAGCGCACGACGCCCGTGCGCGCCGCGACGCGCGGTTGATAGAACAGCTCGAACTCGTCGCGGTCGAGTGCATGGTTGAGTTCGTCGAGCAGCGCCGTGCGCTCGGCAAGCTGCTCGTCCAGCGTCGCCGCGAACCAGGCCGAACGGCCGCCGCCCGCCGCCTTGGCGCTGTACATCGCCATGTCGGCACGCCGCAGCAGGTCCGACGCCGTGCGGCCATCGTCGGGCGCGTGCGCCAGGCCGATGCTGGCACCGGGTACGACCATGCGCCCTTCCAGCGTCAACGGCATCGCCAGCAAGCGCAGCACCGTTTGCACCAGCGACTCGGCCGTCGCGCGCGGTCCGGGCACGATGATCACGAACTCGTCGCCTCCGGGGCGAGCCACCAACGCATGCATCGGTGCAGCATCGCGCAGCCGATGCGCCATCGCCCGCAGCATCTCGTCGCCGGCCAGGTGACCCAGCGCGTCGTTGACCTCCTTGAAGCGGTCGAGGTCGATGAACAGCAGCGAGAACGCCGGTGTCGCCGGCCCTGCGACCAGGCGCTCGAGATGCTCCAGCAAGCCCGAACGGTTGGCCAGCCCGGTCAGGCCGTCGCGCGTGGCGCGTTCAACCAGCAGCCGCTCGCGTTCGGCCGAAGCCAGTGCCACGCAGACTCGATCACACAGATCGTCGATCTCGCGCAGCGTATCGGCATCGTCGACCGTCGTGTTGTTCACCCCGAGCACGAGCACCGCCATGACCTGGCCCGCCACACGGGCGCACTGCACGTAGTGCGTCGTGGCCGGTCCGTGCAGGGCCCGCACGAGCCACGCCGGAGGCGGGTCGCATGGGTGCAGGCCGTCGGGCGCGCCGAGCGCGGCGCACTGCGGGTCGACCGCGACCAGATTGACCACGGTGGCCGCGCCCTCTGCATGGTGCACCCGGGCGGGCATGCGCGCGGCACGGTCCAGCTCGACCACCGAGGCCTGCGCACCGGGCACCAGCTGCCGCATGCGCCGCGCGACCTGCTGCAGGATGCGCGCCACGTCGAGCCCGTTCAGAATCTCGCGATCGATCGACGACTGCACCTGCAGCGCGTCGACCTGACGGCCGAGCTGCTCGGCCATGTGGTTGAACGAACGTGCCAGCTCGCCGAATTCGTCGCGGTCCGCGTGCACCACGCGGGCGGCGAAGTCGCGTTGGGCCAGGCGGCGCGTGCCGGCGGTCAGCTGTTCGAGCGGGATCATCGTGCGGCGCACCTGCACGAGTGCCAGCATCACGACGATCAGCAGCGTGATCACCGTACCGAGCGTGACGGTGCGCGTCAGCGAGGGCGAAGCAACGGCGTCGTGCGCAGCCGAGTGCTGGGGCACGAGTGTCCAGTCCGCGACCCCGAAATCCGACTTCAGGAACAGGTTCCAAGCGCCCGAACGAAGCGCGGTCGGGATCGCCTGCGCCTCCGCGGGCGTCGATGCGTCGGTCGTCACCGCGGTTTGTGCAGGGCAGACGATCGCATGACCATGCGCGTCGAACACGCAGACGCCTGCGTCTGCGCTGTCGGCCAGCAGTTCGCGGAAGAGGAAACCGCTGTCGATCTCGGCGATCCAGATGCGACCGGGCTGCTCGGCACGGTGGATCAGCATCAGCACCGGCATTGTCGGCGTGGCATCGAGATCGTGGCCGAGCAGGATCCGGGCGCCGTCGTGCGCATTCAGCTCCAGCTGATCGAACGCCGACAGGGCATGCTTCCACCGGTGCCACAGCGCCTGGCTGCCGGCCTGCCAGCCACCCTGGGCATCGACGACAGCGACGTCGACCAGCACGCGGCCGCGCAGATTGCCCAGGCGCGAGTCGGTATCGATCTGTTCGGTGCGCGCGAGGATCTCGAGCACCGTGCGTGCGACCACCAGGTTGTCGAGCACGCCCATGCCGGCGTACTTGGCGATCTGCACACGCTGGCGTTCGGCCTGTGCGGCGAAATGTTCGTTCAGCGTGTCGCGGATCAGCAGCCCGAACAAGGCGATCGGCACCGCGGCGGCGGCCAGCAGCGTCCAGAAGATTCGTCGGCCCGCACGGCTGCGCAGGAACAGGCCTTCGATCTTCATCGGTGTGCTGCAGCGCGCAGTGCCGGCTGACGCGGCGTCACCGGTCAGTACTCCGAGGCGGGCCCGATGAAGGCGCCGTTGTTGGCGCGCACGATGTCGTCGCGGCTCATCTGCGCCGTCAACGCTGGCGCGCTGCGGCCATCGCGGCCCATGCTGTAGAGATCGAAGTCGGTGTTGATCGGCACCAGCGAGTGGTCCTTGCGCGCGAGACCGCGCGCGCCCGGCGTCGACAGGCTCAGATACCGGTAAGGGTTGCCCCAGGGGTCGAGCGGCGCGCCCAACCCGGCGTCGGCCAGCGTGGGCGGGTAGGCTCGCGAGTCCTGCATGTAGAGCTGGACGGCCGCCGCCATGGTCGCGATATCACGTCGTGCCTGGTCGTTGCGCATGCGGGTGCGGTAGTCCTGGTAGGCCGGTACCGCGATCGCCGTCAGCACGCCCAGGATGGCCAGCGCCACGGTGAGCTCGATCACGGTCAGGCCGCGCAACCATGCGCGCGCCCCGCCGATCCGACCCGCTGTCGACGCCTGCGCTGACAACGCTTCCCCTCGCCTTCGTGTGTGTGTGGCTCATTCTCGGCAGGCCACGCACCGACTTGAGAGTCAGCAGTTCACAGTTCGTTGCATCCTGGACCCGGGGCGATCGGCTCGTGCAATCTGCACCCCGCCTGAACCGGGAGGTTCCGGCCGTTTCAGGCCTGGTGGACCACCCGCTGCGGGAACGGAATCTCGACCTTCAAATCGTTCAGGCAACGCAGGATCGCCAGGTTGACGTCGCTGCGCACGTTGCCCTGGCCATTCTCGGCGTCGGCGATCCAGAACACGATCGTGAGCTCAAGGCCATCGGCGGCAAACGCCGACAGCTGTACCGAGGGCGCGGGGTCGGCCAGCACGCGTGGCACGCCCTGCACCGCCGCCTGCAGCGCCAGTAACACCCGGTCGGTCTCGCTGCCGTAGGCGATCTGCACCGTCGTCGTCAGCGCCACCTTGGTATCGGCGAAGGAAAAGTTCTCCACCCGCTGGGTGATCAGCAGTTCGTTGGGCACGATCGACTCGCGGCCATTGAGCGCGCGGATCACCGTGTAGCGCGTCGTGATGTCGGTGATGCGGCCCTCGAAGTTGTCGACCTTCACCACGTCGCCGATGCGCAGCGACCGCTCGGCCAGGATGACGAATCCCGACACGTAGTTGGCCGCCAGTTTCTGCAGGCCGAAGCCGATGCCGACGCCGACCGCGCCGCCCAGCACGCCGAGCGCGCCGATCGGAATGCCGGCCGCCGACAGCGCCAGCAGCAGGCCGATCAGCAGCAGCAGCGCCCGCGTCGCGTTGGCCGCGATCTTGCGCACCGACAGGTTCACGCCGCTGGCGGCGAGCAAGCGCGCCTCGATCGCCGCCGACAGCCACAACACCAGCAGCAGCGCAGCCAGCGCGGTCAACGTGCCTTCGAGCAGGCTGCGCAGCGAGACGTTGCTGCCGCCAATCTTCCAGTGCAAGGCCTCCAGCTCGGCCAGCACCACCGGCAGCAGATCGGTGATCCACAGCACCAGCGCCAGCCAGATCAGCCACGACGCGGTGCGCTCGAGGCTGCGCACCAGGGCCGACTTGGGAAACGCCACGTGCAGCACACGCGCCATCGTGCGGATGATCGCCAGGCTGGCGAGGATCGGCACCGCGAGGTTGAGCAGCGCGATGTGCTGGTGGCGCGCCAGCAGCAGCCGCGCGGTCCAGGTCAGCGCCAGCGCCAGCAGCGGGAACAGCACACCGTCGACACCGCGCCGGCCGAACCAGATGCCGCCATCGCCGCGGCGGCGTGCCAGCCAGACGATGCCGAAGGCCAGGCCCAGGCACAGCAGCAGCACGGCCAGCTCGGCCAGCGCACTCGGCCGCTGCAGGCTGGCCAGCAGCTCGCCGAACGACTCACGCGGTGGCATGAGACTCAGACGTCGGCGAGCACGCGCAGGTGGGCGGCGACGCTGCGCGCCAACGCGCTCAGGTTGTAGCCGCCTTCCAGGCACGACACGATGCGCCCCTGCGCATGGCGGTCGGCGACACCCTTGATGCGTCGCGTGATCCACTCGTAGTCGGCCTCGACCAGCCCGAGCTGGCCCAGATCGTCTTCGCGGTGTGCGTCGAACCCGGCCGAGATGAACACCATCTCGGGAGCGAATTCCTCCAGCCGCGGCATCCACATCGCGTCGATCAGTTCGCGGATCTCGGGTCCGCGCGTGTACGGCGCCACCGGCAGGTTGACCATGTTGGTGCCCTTGGGCACCGTGCCGTTGCCCGGATAGAGCGGGTGCTGGAAGAAGCTCGCCATCAGCACGCGCTCGTCGCCGGCGATGATGTCCTCGGTGCCGTTGCCGTGGTGCACGTCGAAATCGATGATCGCGACCCGTGCCACGCCGAGCACGTCGAGCGCGTGGCGCGCGCCCACCGCCACGTTGTTGAAGAAGCAGAACCCCATCGCCTCGTCGCGCGTGGCGTGGTGGCCGGGCGGCCGCACGGCACAGAAGGCAGTCTTGTACTCGCCGCGGAAGACCCCCTCGGTCGCCGCCACCGCCGCGCCGGCGGCGCGCAAGGCGGCGCGCCGGGTCTGCGGGCAGGCGATCGTGTCGGGGTCGAAGGCCCGCGTCTCGCCGCTGGCCTCCACCTGCGCCAGCGAATCGCTGAGCTCGCTCACATAGCCGGCGGTATGCGCGCGGCGCAGCGAATCGAGCTCGGCCAGCGGCGCGTCGTGAAACGACAACGCCATGTCGAGCCCGGTGGCGCGCAGGTGGTCGCTGATGGCGTCGAGCCGATGGCCGCATTCCGGGTGGCCTCGACCCATATCGTGCAAACGACACTCGGGGTGGGTGAACAGCGCGGTGGTCATTCTGGCGGTTGATGCTTTTCGGGTAAGGTGCCGCGCATGGCGTCCAACGAACTTCCTCGCCAGCTTGCCGCGCTGGTTGATCAGATTAGCACGATCATTGTCGGCAAACGCTCACAGATCGAAGACTGCGTGGCCTGCCTGCTGGCCGGCGGCCACCTGCTGATCGAGGACGTGCCCGGCGTCGGCAAGACCACGCTGGCGCACGCGCTGGCGGTGTCGCTGGGCCTGAAGTTCTCGCGCGTGCAGTTCACCGCCGACCTGATGCCGTCGGATCTCGTCGGCGTCAGCGTCTACGAGCGCAGCAAAGAAGCCTTCGTCTTCCATCGCGGACCGGTGTTCGCCCAGGTGCTGCTGGCCGACGAGATCAACCGCGCCGGCCCGAAGACGCAAAGCGCGTTGCTGGAGGCGATGGAGGAGCAGCAGGTCACCGTCGAGAACGAGACCCGCGCGCTGCCGCGGCCGTTCTTCGTCATCGCGACGCAGAACCCGACCGACCAGTTGGGCACCTACCCGCTGCCCGAGTCGCAACTCGACCGTTTCTTGATGTGCATCACGCTCGGTTATCCGGATCGGGCGTCCGAGCGCGCCTTGCTGGCCGGCGAGGACCGCCGCGGCGCGATCGAGCGGCTGCAGCCGCTGATGTCGCCCGAGACACTGGTGACCGCACAGCAGCAGGTGCACGGCGTGCACGCCTCGCCTGCCTTGCTGGACTACCTGCAGGCGCTGATCGCCGCCACGCGTTCGGGCCAATGGTTCGTCGAGGGCCTGAGCCCGCGCGCCGGCATCGCCTGGCTGAGGGCCGCACGCGCACGCGCGCTGATGGCGCAGCGCGACTACGTGGCCCCCGACGACCTGCAGGCCATCGCGGCGCAGACCATCGCCCATCGGCTGGTGCCGGCGTCGGGCGCCGGGCGCGGGCGCGCCGAGCAGGTGCGCGCGATGCTGGAGTCGATTCCGTTGCCGTGATCACCGCGCGCGTCCGCCACTGGCTGGAGAACCGCCTGCCGCTCAGCGACAGCCATACGCTGACGCAGAACAACATCTACATCGTGCCGACCAAGGCCGGACTCGCGTTTGCCGTCACGCTAATGCTGATGCTGGTGGCGTCGATCAACTACCAGCTCAACCTCGGCTACCTGCTCACCTTCCTGCTGGCCGGCAGCGCGCTGGTGTCGATCCACCTCACGCATGCCACGTTGCGCGGGCTGACGCTGCGCGTCAAGCAGCCGCCGCCGGTGTTCCTCGGCGACAGCGCCGAGCTCGACATCGTGCTGACGAATCCGGGCGCCGCGCGCCACGGCATCGGCCTGGCGGTGCGCCACGTGCGACCCTACTCGTTCGCCTGGTGCGACGTGCCGGCGCAGGGCAGCGCGACGGCGCGTGTGCGCTTCGCGCCGCCGCAGCGCGGCCTGTCGCGCCTGCCGACCCTGATGGCCGAGACGCGCTTCCCGCTCGGCCTGTTCCGCGCCTGGACGCTGTGGCGGCCGTCGGCGACGGTGCTCGCCTATCCGCGGCCCGAGGATCCGCCGGCGCCGCTGCCCGGCACGCAGTCGGTGCCCGGTGCCAGCCAGGCCACGCGCGCGGCCGAAGGCGGCGAGTTCGACGGCGTGCGCAGTTACCGCCGCGGCGACTCGATGCGCCAAGTGGTGTGGAAGAAGGCGGCGCGCACCGGCGAGCTGGTCAGCCGCGAGACCAGCGAGAGCACCAACCGCGAGCTGTGGCTGGACTTCGACGGCGCCGCACTCACCGACGTCGAGGCGCGGCTGTCGCGCCTGGCCGCCTGGACGCTGGCCGCCGAGCGGCTGGGCCTCGCCTTCGGGCTGCGCATGCCGGGTGTCGAACTGCCGCCGGCGCAAGGCGACGCGCAGCGCCGCGCCACGCTCGAGGCGCTGGCGCTGTGGTGACGGGACGTCGGCGATGGCACTGATGCAGAGCGCACTGCCGCGTTGGCCTGGCTGGCGCCATCTGCCGCGCGACACGCGCGACACGCTGTTCCTGCTGGCGGTGATCGGCTGGACCGTGCTGCCGCACGGCAACCACCTGCCGTGGTGGTGTGCCGCCTTGACGGCGCTGGTGCTGGTCTGGCGCGCGCACCTGGCGCTGGCCAACCTGCGCATGCCGGGGCGCCTGCCGATCGGTGCGCTGCTGGTGATGGCGATCGCGCTCACCTTCTGGACCGAGCAGACGCTGTTCGGCAAGGAGGCCGGCGTCACCATGCTGGTGGTGCTGATGTCGCTGAAGACGCTCGAGCTGCGCGCGCGACGCGATGCGCTGGTGGTGTTCTTCCTCGGTTTCTTCCTCGTGCTCACGCACTTCCTGTATTCGCAGTCGCTGCTGACGGCGCTGGCGATGCTGCTGTCGGTGTGGGGGCTGATGACCTCGCTGGTGCTGGCGCACATGCCGGTGGGCAAGCCGACGCTGCTGCAGGCGGGCCGCCTGGCCGCGCGCAGCGCGCTGCTCGGTGCGCCGCTGATGCTGGCGCTGTTCCTGCTCTTTCCGCGCATGGGTCCGCTGTGGGGCATGCCGCAGGACGCGATGGGTCGCACTGGCCTGTCGGGCACGCTGCGCCTGGGCGCGGTGGCCGAGGTGGCGAACGACGACTCGATCGCCTTTCGGGTGCGCTTCGACGACGGCGTGGCGCTCAGCCCGTCGTCGTTGTACTTCCGCGGACCGGTGCTGTCGGTATTCGACGGCACCGAGTGGCGCCGGCGCAGCCTCAACCTAGCCAGCCTGGCCCGGCGCGATGCCGACCTGCGCACCTTCGGCACGGGCGTGCGCTACGAGATGACACTCGAGCCGCATCGGCTGGCGATGCTGCCGATGCTGGAGATCACGCCCGACCTGGCCGACAGCGCCCCGCGCGTCGACGGCTGGAACCTGACGCTGCGGCCCGACCTGCAGTGGCAGAGCGACCGCCTGGTGACCGAGCGGCTGCGCTTCAGCGCGCAGGCCTGGCCGCGCTTCGAGCACGGCGCCTCGATGAGCGTCGTCGAGCAGCAGGACTACACGCACCTCCCCGAGGGCTTCAATCTGCGCACCCGCGCCTGGGCGCTGGACTTCCTGCGCCAGTCGGGACTGCCGCGCAGCGACGCGCGCGGGCTGGCCGCGGCACTGATGGCGCACATCCGGCGCGCGGAGTTCAGCTACACGCTGGCGCCGGGGCCGTCGGGGCGCGACGCCGTCGACGAGTTCTGGCTCGACCGGCGCTACGGCTTCTGCGAGCACTTCGCCACCTCGTTCGTCGTCGTGATGCGCGCGATGGGCGTGCCGGCGCGTGTGGTCACCGGTTACCAGGGCGCCGATCCGCGGCCGGTCGACGGCTACTTCATCGTGCGCCAGAGCCACGCGCACGCCTGGGCCGAGTACTGGCAGGCCGGCCGAGGCTGGTTGCGCGCCGATCCCACAGCTGCCGTCGCGCCCGAGCGCGTCAGCATCAGCCAGAACCTGCAGCCTGCCGCCGGCATCGTCGCCGGCGCGCTGCGCACGATGAACCCCGAGCTGATGGCCGAGCTGCGCGCCGGCTGGGAAGCGGTGAACAACCGCTGGAACCAGTGGGTGCTCAACTATTCGCGCACGCAGCAGTTCGATCTGCTGCAGCGCCTGGGCATCCAGGCGCCCGACTGGCAGGACCTCGGCCTCGTGCTGCTGGGCCTGCTGACCAGCACCGCACTGGCCGGCGCCGGCTGGGCCCTGTGGGACCGCAGGCGCCAGGATCCCTGGCAGAAGCTGCAGCAGCGCGTGCGCGATGCGCTGGCGCCGCTGGGCATCGAGGCGCTGCCGCACCACCCACCGCGCCATCTCGCCAGCCTGGTGCGCGAGCGCCTGCGCGACCGCAGTGACCTGCTCGCCTACGAACTGGAGGCGCTGGAGCGCCAGCGTTATGGTCCGCAGGCGCGTCGCCGCCCCGACCCGCGCTGGTGGGTCCGCTTCGCCTTCGAGGCTGCCCGCCTGCGCCGGATCGGCTGACAGGCGCTTCAGCGCTCGGGTGACCGACAGCCGGACCCGATAATCGCGGCATGCACCGCCGTACCGCCGCCTTCGCCAGCCTGCTGCTGGCCGCGCATCCGACCGCCTTTGCGCTGCGCCGCCGGGTCGCCGATACCGCGCCCGCTGGCGGCCCGAACTACGCGCGACGCGTCGACGTGACGGCCGCTGCGCTGGCCTTCGCCGAGACGCACGCGCTCGAGCCCGACTGGGTGCAGGCCCAGCTCGCGCAAGCGCGCTACGTGCCGGCGGTGGCCCAGCTGATGATGCCGTCGACCTCGCCGTCGGCGCGCAACTGGTCGGCATATCGGGCGCGCATGGTCGAGACGCGCCGCATCGAAGCCGGCCGCCAATGGTGGAGCGACAACCAGTCGTGGCTCGACGATGCCGAGCAACGCTTCGGCGTGCCGGCGCAGATCGTCGTCGGCATCGTCGGCGTCGAGACCTTCTACGGGCGGGTCACCGGCAACTTCCGGGTGCTCGACGCGCTGGCCACGCTGAGCTTCGACTTTCCCACCGGGCGCAGCGATCGCAGCCCGTTCTTTCGCTCCGAGCTCGGCCACTTCCTGCGGCTGGCGCGGCGCGAATCATGGGATCCGCCGGCAGTGAAGGGCTCGTACGCTGGCGCAATGGGCCTGCCGCAGTTCATGCCGAGCAGCGTGCTGAACTACGCCACCGACCTTGACGCCGATGGCCGCGTCGACCTGCACGGCAGCGCCGCCGACGTGGCAGGCAGCGTGGCCAACTATCTGGCCGAACACGGCTGGCGCCGGCAGATGCCCACCCACTACCCGGTCGAGCCGCCGTCGTCGACGCTGGAGCGCGCGCTGCTGCTGGTGCCCGACATCGTGCCGACCTTCAGCGCCGAGCAGATGACCGCGCGCGGTGCCCGGCTCGGCGACGCGGCGCAGCAGCACCTGGGGCCGCTGGCGCTGATCGAGCTGCACAACGGCGAGAGCGGCAGCCCGTCGTATGTGGCGGGCACGCAGAACTTCTACGCGCTGACGCGCTACAACCAGTCGAGCTACTACGCGCTGGCCGTGATCGAACTCGGCCGCGCGGTGGCGGCGGCGCGCGGCTAGCGACGCTTCAGTCCGCAGCGATCGGCGTCACAGCCACCGACACCAGCGGCCGCGCGTTGCTGCCGCCGCGGATCACGCCGCGCAGCGGCGCCACGTCGCCATAGTCGCGTCCCCAGGCGAGCGTGACATGGTCGCAGCCCGCGGCCACGTCGTTGGTCGGATCGAGGTCGACCCACTCCGCCCCCGGGCACCAGACCGAGACCCAGGCGTGCGACGCGTCGCCGCCGACCAGCCGCGGCTGGCCCGGCGGTGGCTGCGTCAGCAGGTAGCCGCTGACGTAACGCGCCGCCAGCCCGAGCGAACGCAGCGCGGCGATCATCACGTGCGCGAAGTCCTGGCACACGCCGCGCTTCAGCTGCAGGGCCCGCAACGCGTCGGTGCCGACGTCGGTGATGTCGACGCGGTAGTCGAACTCGCCGTGGATCCGGTGCATCAAGGCCGTGGCGGCCTCGACCAGCGGCCGTCGCGGCGAGAACAGGTCGCCGGCGAACTGGGCGAACTCGGCCGAACGCGGCGCAAACGGCGAGCCGAGCGCGAACTCGCACGCCTCGGGCATCACCGCACCCGCGCGGTAGCGCAGCCGTGCCGCCACGTCTTCCCACGGCAGACCGGAGCCCGGGTCGTCGGCTTGCGTCACCCGGGCATCGAAGGTCGACACGACTGAAAGGCGCTCGTGCACGCGCGCATGGCTGAAGGCATGGCGCCAGTTGCCGAACACGTCGATGCCGCCGTCGCAGGCGCGCTCGGCGCCGTCGGGCCAGGGGTCGATCTGCAGCTGCCAGTCGGTCACCGTCTGCCGCGAGGTCTCGCGCGGCCGCAGGTGCGCCAGGTGGTGCGCCAGCACCACCTGCGCGCCGTGCTCGTAGCGTGTCTCGTGGCGCACGTGCAAGGCGGCCTGTCGCGGCGAGGTCGTGGGCGGTGTCATGAAGGTGCGGCTCTATTGCCAGACGTTGTGGTCGGAACCCGCGACATGGGCGAACAAGCGATGCCCGATCGCGTCGGACAGGTTGCGCACGGTGTCGACGCAGGTGTGCAGCGCCGCGATCAGCGCGGCCGGCTGGCCATCGGCATCGAGCGCGCACAGCGCGTCGATCGACCACGCCTCGGGCACCGGCAGGCCGGCCGCCACCTCGTCGGCCCATGCGGCATCGTGCCGCGACAGCTTGCGCAGGCGGTCGCGCAGCGTGCGCGCCACCCAGGCCAGCGAGCGCGGGTTGTCGGTGTCGAAGACCAGCAGGTGCACCATCGGCAGCAGCTCGCGGCGCGCCTGGAAGCGCGCGCGGTAGGTGATCACGCTGTCGAACAGCGTCAGCAGCAGCGTGAAGCCGGCCTCCGACTCGTGCAGGCGCAGCTCGAGGCCACGCGCCAGCGCATGGCACAGGGTGTCGAGCCGCTCGACCTGGCGGCCGACCGACATCAGCCGCCAGCCGTCGTCGCGCACCATGCGGTCGGTCTGCGCGCCGGTCACCGCGCTCAGATGCATCGCGGTACGGCCGAGCACACCCACCACGTCGGCCACCGGCGCGGCACCACCGGCCTGCGCCGGGCCGCCGAGGGCCGATGCGACGTGCTGCTCGAAGTGGTTGTCGAGCTCCTGCATCAGACGCCAGTGGTCGGGCGACAGGCGCTCGCGCAGCGCCTGTCCGCAGGCCACCAGCGCGCGCAGGTTGTAGCCCACGCTGGTGCAGCCGGCCGCCGCCGGCAGCGCGCTCACCAGCGCGCGCTCGAACACCCGCAACGACTGCACCGGCGTCGGCGTGCCATCGGGCACCAGGCCGTGCCAGTCGGCCAGTTCGCCAAGCAGCGTGCGGATGGCTTCGCCGGCCGGGCGCAACGATTCGAGCGCCAGCCGCGCCAATGCGGCGACGAACTCGGCACGCTCGGTGTAGCGGCCGAGCCAGTACAGGTTCTCGGCGGCGCGGCTCGTCACCGTGCGCTGCTGCGCCTGCAGGTCGCTCGCCGACAGCGGCGCGCCGAGCAACGACACGCGGCTGACCTCGCCGCGTGCGATGACCCAGGTGTCGGCGCTGGCGCTGCCGTGCTGCATCGACAACCAGGGGTCGAACGTGCGGTCCCGCCGCATCGCCACCCGGGTCATGCCTCCCGGCAGCACCTGCCAGCCACCGCGTCCATCGGTCAAGGCGAAGACCCGCAGTACGGCCGGCCGCGGCTCGATGGAGCCGGCGTCCCACACCGGCGTCTCCGACGGTCGCACACGCGCCTGCAGCGTGAAGGCGGCCGGGTCGGCGTCGACCCGCGCGGCCAGCGCGGCGCGTGCCGCGGCATCCAGGTAGGCCGCCACCACCGGCTGGAAGCTCTGCGTCGTCGGGCTGGCCGGAAAGGTCGGCGCGACCACGAAGTCGGCCAGCCGCGCGCGCTGCGCCTGCCACACCGAGTCCTCGCCGCACCACCAGTGCGTGGACGCGGGCAGCAGCAGTTCCTCGTCGAGCAGGCGACGCGCCACGCCGGGCCAGAACGCGGCCAGCCCGGGGCTTTCGAGCACGCCGGCGCCGGGCACGTTGGCCAGCACCACCTCGCCGGCACGCAGCGCCTGCAGCAGCCCGGGCACACCGAGTGCGGAGTCGCTGCGCAGCTCGAGTGGATCGACCCATTCGTCGTCGACCCGGCGCAGGACGACATGCACGCGCTCGAGGCCCTGCATCGTCTTCAGGAACAGCTGGCGGTCGCGCACCGTCAGGTCGCCGCCCTCGACCAGCGTGATGCCCAGGTAGCGGGCCAGAAACACCTGCTCGAAGTAGGTCTCGTGCCGTGGGCCCGGTGTCAGCAGCACGATGCGCGCGCGGTCACCCGCCGGCGTCAGTGCCCGCAGGCCGTCGAGCAGCGACAGGAACGACGCGCCAGCCCGCTGCACACGCAGCGCGGCGAAGGCCTCGTGCATCTCCTGGCCGACGATCAGGCGGTTCTCCAGCAGATAACCGAGCCCGGACGGTGCCTGCAGCCGCTGCGCCAGCACCCACCAGCGGCCTTCCGGCCCACGCGCGAGGTCGAACGCGGCCACGTGCAGGAACACGCCGCCGGGCGGCACGAGCCCGTGCACCGGCCGCAGGTACTGCGGGTGCGCAAACACCAGCGACGGCGGCAGCACGGCCTCGCGCAGCAGCGTCT
The DNA here is from genome assembly GCA_044222685.1 of Burkholderiaceae bacterium. Lineage (GTDB taxonomy): Bacteria > Pseudomonadota > Gammaproteobacteria > Burkholderiales > Burkholderiaceae_C > JAEUPI01. The sequence goes on along the minus strand of JBGAMU010000055.1, from coordinate 10,733 downwards.
GCGGCCCGTAGATGTCGGCCAGCGTGGCGTTGAACAGCCGCGCGCGCTGGCTGACACCGGCCTCGATGGCGGCCCACTCCGCGGCCGGCACGATGAACGGCAGCAGCTGCAGCGGCCAGGCGTGCACCGCATCGACGCCCTCGGCGTGCACGTTGTAGGTGGCGCCGTCCTCGCGCACGCGCCACAGCACGCGCGCGGCGCGCGAGGCCAGTTCGGCCGCGTCGACGGCGCCGTCGACCTTGAGCGTGTCGAACAGCTGCTGCCAATGCGGCACGAAGCCGCGCAGCGGAGTGCCGGGTTCTGCCAGCGCGCCACGCAGTTCGTCGTAGCGCCCCGCCGTCGCCGCGCCGGCCTGCACCGGCGCGGCAGGGGCCGTGCCGGACGGGTGGCTCGAATCGGAGGTCGGGTCCGCCATGTTCACATCATGCCTGCGGCGCGCCCGGCCGGGCCTTCATGTCGACCCCCTCAGACGTGGCGCAGATCCAGCGAGAACGGAAACTCGAGGCCACGCGTCGTCGGCGGCACCGTCGTGCGGCCCGGCGTGTGGTTGATCGGGAAGAAGCGCGCCAGCCGCCGGCTCTCGGCCTCGTACGCATTGACCGGGAAGGTCTCGTAGCTGCGCCCGCCAGGGTGTGTCACATGGTACTGGCCGCCGCCGAGCGAGCGCTGCAGCCAACGGTCGACCAGGTCGACCGTCAGCGGCGCGTGCACGCCGATCGTGGGGTGCAGGGCCGACGCCGGCCGCCACGCGCGGTAGCGTACGCCGCCGACGAATTCGCCGACGCGACCGGTCGGCTGCAACGGCAGCGGCTGGCCGTTGACGGTGACGACGTGGCGCGGGTCGACCAGCCCGGTGGCGTGCACCTCGAGCCGCTCGAGCGACGAATCGACATAACGCACCGTGGTACCGGCGGCGCCCTCCTCGCCCATCACGTGCCAGGGTTCGAGCGCGTGGCGCAGCACCAGCTGCACGCCGCGCGCGCCGAGCTCACCGATCTTGGGGAAGCGGAACTCGAAGTGCGGCGCGAACCAGGTGGCGTCGAACGGCGCACCGGCGCGTGCCATCTCCTCGAGCACGTCCTCGAAGTCCATCCACACGAAGGTCGGCAGCAGGAAGCGGTCGTGCAGCTCGGTGCCCCAGCGCACCAACTCGGCGCGGTAGGGTTCGCGCCAGAAGCGCGCCACCAGCGCCCGCAGCAGCAGCTGCTGCACGATGCTCATGCGCGCGTGCGGCGGCATCTCGAACGCGCGCAGCTCGAGCAGGCCGAGCCGGCCGGTGGCCGAGTCGGGCGAGTACAGCTTGTCGATGCAGAACTCGCTGCGGTGGGTGTTGCCGGTCACGTGAACAGATAGCTCAGCGATGGATGGTTGTGCCAGTAGGCCAGCAGGCTGGCCAGCAGGTCGGGCCGGCGCAGGAACGGGCTGTCGGCCGGCGTCGCCCCGCCGAGCACGAAGTGGTTGCCACCGCCGGTGCCGGTGTGGCGACCGTCGAGCATGAACTTCTCGCTCGACAGCCGCGACTGCCAGGCCGCGTCGTAGAGGAACTCGGTGTGGTCGACCAGCTCGTTCCAGTCGTGCGCCGGATGGATGTTCACCTCGATGACGCCGGGGTCCGGCGTCACCTGCAGCACCTTGAGGCGCGGGTCGCGCGGCGGCGGGTAGCCTTCGAGCACGATCTTCACCTGCAGCTCGGCGGCGGTGGCCTCCACGGCGGCCAGCAGGTCGAGGTAGTCCTCCAGGTGCTGCAACGGCGGCATGAAGACGTAGAGCACGCTGCCGGCGGCGGACGGTTTGGCGTCCTTGTCCTTCGGCGGGCCGTTGGCCCGCGACGGATCACGTGCCTCGACCACCAGCGCGGTGCGCGTGATCCAGTGCGCCGACTCGAAGCGCTCGGGCGCGCGCATCGCCAACGGCGCGCCCGACTTTGCCGCTGCGGCTGTGACCGCCGCCGCAGACCCACCGGCACGGTCGGCGGAGGCGACGGTCGTCGCTGCCGCGCTGGCAGGCGACTGCAAGTGCAGCTCGTTGCGCTGCAGCGCGACGGTGCCGCCTTCGGCGAAGCCGCCGCCAATCGCGTGCGGCGCGTACTGGCTACGGATCGTCGTCGCCGCCGGCAACGCATGGCGCGGTGCGAACGGATCGGCCTCGACCTGATACGGGAAGTCCTCGCTCGTCACCCACGGCAGCGAATCGAGCGGCAGCCGGTAACCCATCGGCGAGTCGCCCGGCATCAGGTACATGCGCTCGTCGCGGAAGAACCAGCGACCGGTGACCCACGGCCCACCGGCGAGGCCCGGCCCGTGCTCGCGCTTGATCGGCAGCACGTAGCCGACCTCGGCGTCGAGCCCCTGGCCGAACACGCGGCGCAGGCGCGCACGCTCGAGTTCGTCGTCGAGGCGTGCGTCGAACGGGTCGACGTTGACCGGCAGCCGGCGCTCGCGCCACAGGTAGTACCAGGTGTCCTCGTAGCCGGCCTGCACCGTCTGGTCGGTCAGGTTGAGTCGCCGCGTCAGCGCCAGCATGAAGCGCTTGGCATCCGCCGCGGTATAGGCATGCGTCTCGCGCTCGTCGGCGAACAGCGAGGCGTCGTGCCAGCACGGCTGGCCGTCGGCGCGCCAGTAGATGCTCAACGCCCAGCGCGGCAGCTGCTCGCCCGGGTACCACTTGCCCTGGCCGAAGTGCAGGAAGCCGCCCTGCCCGTAGCGCGTGCGCAGGCGTTGCACCAGGTCCTGCGCGAAGATCCGCTTGGTCGGGCCCAGCGCGTCGGTGTTCCATTCGGCGCCATCGCGATCCTCCACCGACACAAAGGTCGGCTCGCCGCCCATCGTGAGCCGCACGTCGCTGGAGACCAGCTGCTCGTCGACCCGCGCGCCGAGCGCCAGCACCGACTGCCACTGCGCGTCGGTATAGGGCATGGTGACGCGCGGCGACTCCCAGATACGCGTGACCGCCATCGCGTGGCCGAACTCGACCTCGCACTCGTCGATCTCGCCGCTGACCGGCGCCGCGCTCGACGGCTGCGGCGTACAGGCCAGCGGAATGTGCCCCTCGCCCGCCAGCAGACCCGACGTGGGGTCCAGGCCGACCCAGCCGGCGCCGGGCAGGTAGACCTCGCACCAGGCATGCAGGTCGGTGAAGTCGGTCTCGGCACCGCTCGGGCCATCGAGCGCCTTGACGTCGGGCTTCAGCTGGATCAGGTAGCCCGATACGAAGCGCGCGGCCAGACCGACGTGTCGCAGCGCCTGCACCAGCAACCAGCCGGTGTCGCGGCACGAGCCGGCACCGAGCTTGAGCGTCTGCTCCGGCGTCTGCACGCCGGGCTCCATGCGGATCAGATAGCGGATGTCGTGCTGCAGCCGCTGGTTCAGGCCGACCAGAAAGTCGATCGTGCGTTGTTCGGTACGGTCGATGCTGGCCAGGAAGGCCTTGAACCGCCTGGCGGCCGGCTTGGCCGCCAGATACGGCGCCAGCTCGCGCTTGAGTGCCGCGTCGTAGGTGAACGGAAAGCGCTCCGCGCTCGGCTCGAGAAAGAAGTCGAACGGGTTGTAGACCGACATCTCGGCCACCAGGTCGACGGTGACCTTGAACTCGCGGGTCTTGTCCGGGAAAACCAGCCGCGCGTGGTAGTTGGCGAACGGATCCTGCTGCCAGTTGACGAAGTGGCCTTCCGGCTCGATGCGCAGCGAGTAGCTGAGGATCTTGGTGCGGCAGTGCGGCGCCGGCCGCAGGCGCACCACCTGCGGCGACAGGCCGACCATCCGGTCGTAGCGATAGTGTGTGACGTGATTCAGTGCGACATGAATGCTCATGTGAGCCCCTCGCACGCCGAGTACGGCGCGCGACCCCCCGGGGGGGTGGCGGGTCGGCTTCGGAGCGGCCGTGCGCTCGACCCGCCTGTCATGCCGGCACCAGGAAGTCGCGGCTGATGCCCATGCCGATGTCGTTCACGCGGTCGAGAAACTGGGTCAGGTAGGCGTGCAGCCCGGTGGCGAGGATCTCGTCGATGCGGCCGAACTGCAGGTCCGAGCGCAGGCGGCCGGCGCGGCGCTGCGTCTCGCCGCTCTGCTCGTTGGCCACCAGGCGCAGGTTGTCGACCACGCCGTTCATGCAGCTGGCCAGCGAACGCGGCATGTCGGGACGCAGGATCAGCAGCTCGGCCACGCGCTCGGGAACGATCACGTTGCGGTAGACCTTGCGATAGATCTCGAAGCCCGACACCGACCGCAGGATCGCCGACCAGTGATAGAAGTCGATCTCCGGCGGGTCGTCGTCCTGCGCACGGCCGAAGTAGTCGCCGGCCAGCGCATGGAACTTCACGTCGAGCAGCCGCGCCGTGTTGTCGGCGCGCTCGAGGAAGGTGCCGATGCGGATGAAGTTCATCGACTCGTCCTGCAGCATCGTGCCCACCGTGACGCCGCGCGACAGGTGCGAGCGGAACTTGACCCATTCGAACACCGAGCCGGGGTCGCGGTCGAAGTGGCGCTCGCGCAGCATGCGGTTGAACTCGAGCCAGGTCTGGTTCGTCGTCTCCCACAGCTCAGTGGTGATGGTGCCGCGCACCGCACGCGCGTTCTCGCGCGCCGCCTTCAGGCACGACACGATGCTAGACGCATGCGTCTCGTCGCCGACCATGAAGTTCATCACCCGCCGCGGCTCGACCTTGCCGTAGCGCTTTTCGTAGGCCTCGGTCAGCTCGCTGATGCCGAGCATGCCGCGCCAGCCCTGCGCCGCGCGGTCGGCCGACTGCGGCAGCAGCGAGGTCTGGTAGTTGACGTCGAGCATGCGCGCGGTGTTCTCGGCCCGCTCCATGTAGCGGGCCATCCAGAACAGATGGTCGGCGGTGCGCGACAGCATGCTCATACCTCCAGCACCCACGTATCCTTGGTGCCGCCGCCCTGCGACGAGTTGACCACCAGCGAGCCCTCCTTCAGGGCCACGCGAGTCAGTCCGGCGCGGCGCGATGCCGGCCTCCACGTAGGTCGGACAGGTCGACAGCGCGAGCGTCGGCTGGGCGATGTAATTCGTCGGCTTGGCGATCAGGTGGGCGCGGAACTCCTCGATCTCGGCCTTGCTCGACGCCGGTCCCACCAGCATGCCGTAGCCGCCGGCGCCGTGCACCTCCTTGACGACCAGCTCGGGCAGATGATCGAGCACGTACTTCAGGTCCTGCGCATCGCGGCAGCGGTAGGTCGGCACGTTCTCCAGGATCGGCTTCTCGCCGAGGTAGAACTCGACCATCTTCGGCACATAGGGGTAGATCGACTTGTCGTCGGCCACGCCGGTGCCGATGGCGTTGGACAGCGTGATGTTGCCGCGCCGGTAGACGTCGAGCAGACCGGCACAGCCGAGCGTGCTGTCGGGGCGGAACACCTGCGGATCGAGAAAGTCGTCGTCGACGCGCCGGTAGATCACGTCCACCCGTCGCGGCCCCTGCGTCGTGCGCATGTAGGCGAAGCCGTCCTTGACGAACAGGTCCTGTCCCTCGACGAGCTCGACGCCCATCTGCTGCGCCAGGAAGGCGTGCTCGAAGTAGGCGCTGTTGTACATGCCGGGCGTCAGCACCACCACGGTCGGCTCGTTCACCGCGGCCGGCGCCACCGCGCGCAGCGTCTCGAGCAACAGGTCGGGATAGTGCGCGACCGGCTCGACCCGGTTGTCGGCGAACAGGTCGGGGAACAGCCGCATCATCATCTTGCGGTTCTCGAGCATGTAGCTCACGCCGCTGGGCACGCGCAGGTTGTCCTCCAGCACGTAGTAGGTGCCGCTGCCGTCGGCCTGCGCCGCGCGCACGATGTCGATGCCGGCGATGTGCGAGTACACGTCGCCCGGCACCGCGACGCCGGCCATCTCGGGCCGGAACTGCGTGTTGCGCAGCACCTCGTCGGCCGGTATCACGCCGGCCTTGAGGATCTCCTGACCGTGGTACACGTCGTGCAGGAAGCGATTGAGCGCGGTCACGCGCTGCTGCAGGCCCCTGCGCATCCAGTCCCACTCGTGCTTCGGGATGATGCGCGGGATCAGGTCGAACGGAATCAGCCGCTCGGTGCCGGCACCCTCCTCGTCCTTGGCGCCGTAGACGGCGAAGGTGATGCCGACGCGGCGGAAGATCAGTTCGGCCTCTTCGCGGCGCGCGCGCATGAGCTCGAGGCTCTGCCCCGCCAGCCAGCGCGCATAGCTCGCATAGTGGGCGCGGGCCGCACCGTCCGCGCCATGCATCTCGTCGAATCGTCTCCCCATGCGCCCTCAATCTCCGCTCATGCTGGCTTTAGCAACATCCGCACCAGCCGGGTTCAACTGCCAGTGCCAGTATCGTCGCTGCACATCGCGTGTGCACGAAGGCTTCCCCTCGCGCCAAATCCATGCGCCGCAGCGGTCGCCGCGCACCAACTCGATGCCACGCGCCTCGTATCGGGCCAGCACGTCGGCGGCCGGGTGGCCGAATCGGCTGCGGTAGCCGGCCTGCACCAGCGCCACGCGGGGTCGCACCGCGTCGATGAAGGCCTCGGTCGACGACGTGCGGCTGCCATGGTGGGGCACCAGCAGCACGCTGCTGGCCAGCCGGGCGCCCAGACGCTCGACCAGCGCCGCCTCCTGCGCCGCCTCGATGTCGCCGGTGAGCAGGGCGCTGGCGCCATCGGCCGCCTCGACGCGCAGCACACACGACAAGGCGTTCGGCTTGCGTTCGCGGGCATAGTCGTCGCCGCGCGGATGCAGCACCTCGAAGCGCACGCCGTCCCATTCCCAGGTCTGGCCGTCATCGCAGCGCAGGTGTTCACGCGCCAGCGCACGTAGCGGGTGGCCGTCCTCGAGCGACGTGTGCCACGCCTGCACCGGCAGCGCGGCCTGCAGCGAGGCGGCGCCGCCGACGTGGTCGCTGTCGCGGTGGCTGAGCATCAGCCGGTGAATCTGCCGCTCGCCGCGGGCGCGCAGCAGCGGCGCCACCAGGCGTTGGCCGGCATCGCCTTCGCGTGCATACGCCGGGCCGGTGTCGTAGACCAGCAGATGGGCTCGCGTGCGCACCAGCACGGCCGTCCCCTGTCCGATATCGACCGCCACCAGCTCGAACGAGCCTGCGCCCGGCCGCTCGACCGGTGGGGCGAGCAAGGGCAGCGCCAGCGGCACCGCGAGCCAACGCACGCGCCAGGGCAGCGGCAGCAGGCCGATCACCGCGGCGAGCAAGCCGGCCGCGACCGCCCAGGCCGGTGCGGCGGCTGCGGTCCAGACGGCCCACGGCACCGCCGCCAGCAGCTGCAGCACCCAGACGAGCGCCGCCACCGCAGCGCCCGCCGCCGCCCACAACGCCGGCACCAGCGCACCGAGCAGCGCCAGCGGCGTGACGACGAGCGTGACCCACGGGATGGCCAGCAGGTTGGCCACGAAACCGACGACCGACACCTGTTGAAAGAACACCATCGCCAGCGGCGCCAGGCCGAGCGTGGCCACAGCCTGTGCCCGCAGCAGCGCCAGCAGCCGGGCGCGCAGGCCGTGCGGCACTTCCCCCGGCCCCGACGCCGGCTCGCTGGCCAGCAGCAGCCCGACGGCGACGAACGACAGCCAGAACCCGGCCTGCAGCAGCGCCCAGGGATCGATCGCCGTCACCACCACCGCCGCGCCGAGCAGCACCAGCGGCCAGGGCCACGCCACACCGAGCGTGCGCAGGCCCACGGCGCAGGCCAGCATCAGCAAGGTGCGCTGTGCCGGCACGCCCCAACCGGCGACCAGGGCATAGAGCGCGGCCACCGCCACGCCGAGCAAACGCGCGGCCAGCGGCGCCGGCAGCCACAGGCACAGGCGCGCGCTGCGCCGCCACAGCCAGCCGATGGCGAGCGCCGACAACCAGGCGAACATCGTCACGTGCAGGCCGCTGATGCTCATCAGGTGCGCCACGCCGGTCTGGCGAAAGAGCTCCCAGTCGCCGCGTTCGATCGCGGCCTGGTCGCCGACCGCCAGCGCGGCGAGCACGCCACCGACGCGCGCATCGCCGATCCGCAGCACCACCGCGTCGCGGATGCGCTGGCGCAGGCGCTCGATCGGGCGGCCGGCATCGTCCAGCAGCAAGCGTGGCGGCTCGCCGCCGGCCACCGCGCGCACATAGCCGCTGGCACCGAGCGCGCGTTCGAACATCCACAGTTCGCTGTCGAATCCATGTGGGTTGGCCGGCCCGTGCGGGCGCCGCAGCCGCAATGGCAGCCGCCAGCGCTGTCCGGCGCGCAAGTCGACCTGCGGTCCGGCCAGCAGCGCCTCGTCGGCCCAGCCGCGGTACCACGACAGCGCCAGACGCTGCGGCACGGCTACCGCAGAACCGTCCATGCGCGTGGCGGCGGACACCTCGAGCTGGAACCGCATGCCGTCGGCCGACACCTGCGGCATCGCATCGATCACACCGTCGACGAGCAGGTCGACACCTTCGAGCGCGGGTATCAGGCGGTCGGCCAGCCGCACGTGGGCGCGCCAGCCGGTGGCACCGAAGGCCAGCGCGGCCAGCGCCAGCACGGCGATCGCGCGTGAACCGCGCGGTGCCGGCCAGGCGGCCGCCAGCAGTACCAGCGCCGCCACGCCGCACAGCGCGACATAGGTCGACAGCGGCCACAGGCTGCGCTGCTGCAATTGCGTGGCGGCGCCGGCCACGAACGCGAGGCAGCCAGCGGCGGCGAACCAGCCCGGATCCACGCGCAAGCGCCGCATCGGCCCAGTGTAGGATGCCAGCCCCCGTTCAGACGACCCCCGAGGGCCTCCTGCCATGTCGATCTACGCCCGCCTGGACCAACTGGGCATCAAGCTGCCGCCGCTGGCCACGCCGGCCGCGGCTTACGTGCCGTTCGTGCGCACCGGCTCGCTGATCTTCGTGTCGGGCCATATCGCGCGGCGCGACGGCAAGCCCTGGGTCGGCCAACTCGGCGCGGGCATCGACACCGCAGAAGGCAAGGCCGCCGCACGGGCGATCGGCATCGAGCTGCTCGGCACGCTGCACGCCGCCGTCGGCGACCTGGCCAAGGTGAAGCGCATCGTCAAGCTGCTCGGACTGGTCAACAGCGCGCCGACCTTCACCGAGCACCACCTCGTGATCAACGGCTGCTCCGAGTTGCTGGGCGAGGTGCTGGGCCCGGCCGGCGCGCACGCGCGCTCGGCATTCGGCGTGGCGCAGATTCCGCTGGGCGCCTGCGTCGAGATCGAGCTGATCGCCGAGGTGCAATGACGCTGCCGGGCCCGCGCGCGGTCTTCGCGCTGGTGTTCGTGGTCGCGCTCGGCGCCGTGCTGGTGGCACTGGTCACGCAGCACGGCTTCGACATGCAGCCCTGTCCCTGGTGCGTGCTGCAGCGCCTGATCTTCGTGGCGGTGGCGCTGCTGGCGGCGCTGGGCTGGCTGTGGCAGTCGGCCGCCGGCCGCTGGATCGGTGCCCTGGGCATCAGCACGCTGTGCGCGCTCGGCGCGATGGCGGCGCTGTGGCAGCACTTCGTCGCGGCGGCCTCGGCGTCGTGCAACATGACGTTGGCCGACCGCATCCTCTCCGGCGCGGGGCTCGACGCGCTCTTCCCCGACGTGTTCGCCGCCACCGCGTCGTGCGCCGACGCCAAGGTCAATCTGGTCGGCGTGCCCTACGAGTTCTACAGCCTGGCGTTGTTCGTGCTGCTCGACGTGGCGGCGTTGTCGCTGGTCTGGCGGCGGGCGACTTGACGCCGATGAACCCACCCCGGGACCGGCCCGTGCATGATGCCGCCATGAACGAACGACAGGATGTGCTGATCGTCGGTGCCGGCCCGGCCGGCTTGGCGCTGGCTGCGGCTCTCGCCACCACCGGGGTGCAGGTGACGCTGCTCGAGCAGCAGTCGCGTGCGGCACTCGACGAACCCGCCGACGACGGCCGCGAGATCGCGCTGACGCACCGGGCACGGCAGATCATGCAGCGCCTGGGCATGTGGCAACGGCTCGACGAGGCCGCCGTCGCACCGCTGCGCGAGGCGCGTGTGCTCGACGGCGACTCGCCCGAAAGCCTGCGCTTCGCCGCCGCCGGGCGCGGCGTCGAGGCGCTCGGCTGGCTGGTGCCGAACCACCTGATCCGCCGTGCCGCACTGGCGGCGGCGTTGTCGCATCCGTCGGTGCGATTGATCACCGACGCGCGGGTCACGGCGCTGTCGACCGCGGGCGCGCAGGCCGGCGTCACGCTGGCCGACGGGCGCGAGCTGCAGGCCACTTTGGTGGTGGCCGCCGACAGCCGGCTGTCGGGCACCCGGCGACTGGCCGGCATCGGCGCCTCGATGCACGACTTCGGCCGCAGCGTGGTGGTCGGCCGCGTCGCGCACGACAAGCCGCACGACGGCGTCGCCTGGGAGTGCTTCCGCTACGGCAACACGCTCGCGCTGCTGCCGATGAACGACAACCAGGCCTCGGCCGTGATCACCATCGCCGGCAGCCGTGCACCCGAGTGGCTGGCGCTCGACGACGCCGCCTTCGCACAGCGCATCGAGCAGCAATCGGACGGACGGCTCGGCGCCATGCGCGCCGTCGGGCTGCGCCATCACTATCCGCTGGTCGGCGTGTACGCCCGGCGCTTCGTGGCCCCGCGCTTCGCGCTGATCGGCGACGCCGCCGTCGGCATGCACCCGGTGACCGCGCACGGCTACAACTTCGGCCTCTACGGTGTCGAGGTGCTGGTGCGCGAGATCGAGCGGGCGCGCCGCGCCGGCCGCGACATCGGCGAGTTGTCGGTGCTGCAGGCCTACGAGAGCGAACAC
>JBGAMU010000003.1:0-87164 GCA_044222685.1 Burkholderiaceae bacterium | reverse complement strand
CCTCTGGCGCCGGGCGCGCAGCGGGTGCTGATCACCACCTTCGTCGAATGGCCGTCGATGGCCGAGGTGGCGAGCCGCATCACCCAACTGGCCCGCGTGCCGGTGCGCGATGTCGGGCAGGACGGCCCGCGCGTCTATCGCATGACGCTCGACTGCCCCGACGAAACGAGCTGCCGCGACGCGATGCAACGCCTGCGCGAGGCGCGCACCTTCGTGCAGTCGCTCGATCGCGACACGCGCCAGCGCATACCCGCGCGACCCGAGCGCGAGATGTCGCGCTGACGCACCCGATGACGAACCTGTTCCCCACGACCTGTCTCCCATGGAGCGCCTGCGCATGAAGCCCAGCCTGGCCCGATGTCTGTCGATGTTGTGCATGCTGGCGCTGCCGGCGATCGCCGCCGCACCGGGCGACACAGCCTCGTCGGCGCCGGTGGTGCGGCGCGCCGCGATGCCGGCCGAGCACCCGGACCGCGCGCGCGTGATCGTGCGCTTCAAGGCCGACAGCAGCTTCGCGCGCGAGGCGGCGCTGGCCGCCACGCCGGGCCGCGAGCCGCGCGTGCAGCATGCCGCGCGCCTGTCGCAGCGTCTGGGCATGGCGATGACCGATGGCGACGCGGTGATGCCACGCACGCAGGTGCTGCACGCGCGCGGCCTGCGTTCGAGTGAGCTGGTCGCGCGCCTGCTGGCCGACCCCGAAGTGGAGAACGCCTGGGTCGACGAGCGCGTGCGCGCGACGGCGGCGCCGAACGATCCGCGTTACCCGGGCAACCAGACCACGATCACGCCGCCGGCGGGTCAGTGGTACCTGCGTGCGCCCGATACCAGCATCGTGTCGGCGATCAACGCCGAGGGCGCCTGGGACGTCACGAAGGGCTCGCCGGCGATCGTGGTCGCGGTGCTCGACACCGGCGTGCGGCCCGACCACCCGGACTTTGCCGGCAAGCTGCTACCGGGCTACGACTTCGTGTCGCCCGACGATCCGGGGACGAACAGGGACTTCAGCACCGCCAACGACGGCGACGGTCGTGATGCCGATCCTTCGGACCCGGGAGATTGGGTCAGCGCAGCAGAAGCCGGCACCGGAGCATTCTTGGACTGTGGCGCGTCGCCGAGCAGCTGGCACGGCACGCAAACCGCCGGGCTGGTTGGCGCCGCGACCAACAATGCCATCGGCATCGCCGGCTCGGGGCGCGACGTGCGCATCCTGCCGGTGCGAGTGCTCGGCAAGTGCGGCGGCTTCCTGTCGGACGTCGTCGCCGGCATGTTGTGGGCGGCGGGGCTGTCGAACGATCCGGTCGTCAATCCGAACCCGGCGCGGGTGATCAACCTGAGCCTTGGTTCCACCGGGCCGTGTGCGGGCACGCTGTATGAGGCCGCGATCAGCCAGGTGGCTGCCGCAGGCGTCGTGGTCGCCGTCGCGGCCGGCAACGACTTCGGGCTCGCGGTGGGCAGGCCTGCCAACTGCGCCGGCGCCATCGGTGTCGGCGGCTTGCGCCACGTCGGCTCCAAGGTCGCCTTCTCCGACGTCGGCCCGCAGATCAGCATCTCGGCGCCGGGCGGCAACTGCGTCAATCTGACCGGCGTCTGCCTGTTCCCGATGCTGACGACGACCAACAGCGGCACCACCACGCCCGGCATCAACACCTACAGCGATGGCTTCAACGAATCGGTCGGCACCAGCTTCTCGTCGCCGGTGGTCGCGGGTACTGCGGCGTTGATGCTGTCGATCAACCCGGCGCTCAACGCGACGCAGGTGCGCGCGCAGATCATGTCGACGGCTCGCGCATTCCCCGTCACCGGCAGCGAGGCCGGGACCGTGGCCTGCCATGCGCCGGACGCCAACGAACAGTTCGAGTGCTATTGCACGACGAACACCTGCGGGGCCGGCATGCTCGATGCGCGCGCTGCCGTCTTGCAGGCGGCCAGCACGCGCGTGACCACGGCGCTGGCCTTCGCGACGCCGGCCAATCCGCTGGTCGGCAACAACGCGGTGCTCGACGGCTCGTCGTCGGTCGTGGCGCCGAGTCAGACTATCAGCACCTATGCCTGGACGCTGGTCATCGGTGCGTCGATCGCGCAGCTGGTCGCGCCGACCAATGCCGCCACCGTGACGGTGACCACCACTGGTTCAGGCAGCTTCACCGCGCGCCTGACGATCACCGACAGTGCGGGCGCCACCGCCAGTGTCGACAAGGTGGTGGTGGTGTCCGAGCCACCGCCGGCGAGCGGCGGTGGTGGCGGCGCCCTCCCCCTCATCTGGGTGCTCTTGCTCGCCGCTGTGGCGTGGCGTCTGCACTCCCGCGACTGAGCAGCTTCGCGCGCGGCAACGCGCTTCGATAATCCTCACCGCGCCTTCGGCGTGGGAGGTCTTGCTTGTTCGTTGGCTGTGCAGAGGGTGGCGCGGCGCGGCGTCTGATCGCGGTGATGCTGCTGCTGGTGCTCATGCTGGCCGGGCCGGCTGCGCTTGCAGCGTCATCCGCGGCACTGGGCCTGATCGTGCAGTTGCGCGATGCGCCCGGCCACGACCTGTTGGCGCGCGAGGCGGCGCTGGGCGCCGCGGCGGGCAGCGAAACCCGTGCCGCTGCCGAATCACGGCGCTGGCAACGGATCGCCGCGGTCGTCGCACCGTCGGACAGCGGGTTGACGCTGCGCAGCGTCGGGCGCTCGGCACGGCTGTTCGCCTTCGTGCAGCCGAGGCCGGCGCATGAGGCCGAGGCGCTGGCTGCACAGCTGCGCGCGCTGCCCGAGGTGGAATGGGCGGTGGTCGACGAGCGCGAGCAGCGCCTGCAGAGCACGACGCCGAGCGACCCGATGTTCGGCGGCATGAACGGCCAGTGGTGGCTGCAGATGGCCGGTGGCAGCGACGGCAACACCATCGAGTCGCGCCGGCGCGGCGTGCCCGACGTGCAGCGCGCCTGGTCGCGCAACAATGGCCAGGCCGCAGCACCGGTGGCGGTGCTCGACACCGGCACCACCGCGCACGGCGAACTGCAGGACCACCTGTTGCCGGGCTACGACCTCGTCAGCCGCGCCGACATGGCCAACGATGGCGACGGCCGCGACCCCGATCCGTCGGACCCGGGCGACTGGGTCAGCGCGGGTGACCACGCGAGCGCCTCGTTCGCCGAATGCTCGATGGGCGACAGCTCGTGGCACGGCACGGTGGTGGCCGGGCTGATCGCCGCGCGCACCGACGACGGCGCCGGCGTCGCGGCGATCAACTGGCACGGCCGCGTGGTGCCGGTACGCGTGGCCGGCAAGTGCGGCGCCGCGGTGTCCGACATCGTCGACGGCATGCGCTGGGCGGCGGGCCTGGACGTGCCCGACGGCCGCGGCGGCCTGCTGCCGCGCAACGCGAATCCGGTGCGTGTCATCAACATCAGCTTCGGCGGCAGGGCGCCCTGCAACGCGGCCTACCAGGGCGCGATCGACGAGCTGCGCGCGCTCGGCGTGGTGGTGGTCGCCGCCGCCGGCAACGAGCACGGTGCGGTGCTGCGGCCGGCCAGCTGCCGCGGCGTGGTCGCGGTGGCGGCGCTCAACCGCGACGGCTTCAAGACACACTACTCGAGCTTCGGCCCGCAGGTCACGCTGGCCACCGTCGGCGGCGACGACAGCGGGGGCACCTGGGGCGGCCTGCTCACCGACCATGGCCTGCTCACGGTCGCCAACCAGGGCCGCACCGAGCCGGGCCCGCCGGGTTATGCGCGCCATGCCGGCACCAGCTTCGCCGCGCCGCTGGTGGCCGGCACGCTGAGCCTGATGCTCAGCGTGAACCCGTCGCTCGACGTCGACCACCTGATGGCCGGCCTGACGGTGAGCGCGCGGCCGCACGTGCGCTCGCCGTGGATCGGCGAGTGCTCGTTCGCCAACCCGGGGCGCTGCCTGTGCACGACCGCCACCTGCGGCGCCGGCATGCTCGACGCCGAGCAGGCACTCATCTACGCCAGCGATCCGCAGGCCTATGCGGTGCCGGCGCGGCAGTCCGAGGTGATCGACAACGCCGAGGTGCGCGCCGCCGCCGCGCTCGGCGCCGACCGTCCGGCGCAGGACGCCGTGGTGCCCGAGCCGGCGAGCGGGGGTGGCGCGGTCGATGTCGGCGCGCTGCTCGCGCTGCTGGCGGCGCTGGCCGTGCTCTCAAGGAAATGTGGCTCTGCCACTTTCCTTGATCCCCCTGGGGGACGGCCGGCCAAGGCCGGCCTTGGGGCAGTCAAGGCGGGGTCGCGCAGGGCCTGAAGCTCGCGCCGGCCGGCGGCAGCGACAGCTGCGTCAGGCGGCTGGCCAGCGCAGGGTCGGCGCGTTCCACGCGCAGCAGCGTCACCGTCACCGGCGCGATCAGCGTCACCACGCGCGTGACCTTGGCGCCGCGCTGGCGCAGCTCTTCGAGCGCGGTGTCGGCGGCGGCGCGGTTGTCGTAACGGCCGAACGACAGGCCCGGCTGCAGGTCGGGCGCGTTGCGCAACTCGTCGAACGGAATCTGCGCGCGGCGCAGTTCGTCGCGCCGGCGTGCCAGTGCGGCTTCGTCGGCGAACTTGCCCTGGTAGACGATGAAGCTGCCGCCGCGCTCGGACTTCACCTGCGTCCACGCCAGACCGCTGGCCTGCAGTTCGCGCAAGCCGCGTTCGGCCGCCACCACCTCGGCCGGCACGAACGGACCGGCCTCCAGGCAGGTCGCGCGCGACGGCTCGGCCGTGGCGGCGGCGACCACCGGCTCGGCCGCCGACGCACTCGGCGGCGCCGGCGTCAGGCTCGTCGGCGCCGCGACACGCGGCGGGTCCGCCACCGGCGTGGCGGCCGGCAGTGCGGCGCTGGCGGCGCCGGGCGCAATCAGCTCGATCGCCTTCGGATTGACCTGGTGGTGCAGCCGTTCGGGCTCGCGCTCCGAGCCGAAGCGGTCGAGCCAGCCCAGTGACCAGCCGAGCGCGAGCAGGTTGGCGATGACGAGCACCGCCACCAGCGCTCTCAGCACCGTCGGCCCTCGTCGCCGTCGGCCGCGGCGCGCACGCTCACGTCGCCGGCGCTGAGTGTCTGCACCGTCTCGCCGACCTGCACGCGCAGCGCACCGAGGTCGTCGATGCCGAGCGCCATACCGTCGATCGGCTGCTCGGCGGTGCCACCGTGCACCGGCCGACCGGCAAGGTCGTCGCGTTGCTCGAAGCGGGCCTTGAACGGCGCGAAGCCGCTGCGCTGGAACTGCAGCACCGCGGCGACCAGCGGGCGGGCGACGCGGCGCAGCGCGGCGGGCGGGTCGATGCCGGGAATGAACTCCTGCAGATGCGCATAGCCGTGGCTCAGATCGGCGGCCGTCATCGGCGCCACGTTGAGCCCGACGCCGATCACCGCCATGCGGCGGCGACCGACCGGGACCGTCTCGATCAGGATGCCGCCGAGCTTGCGCGACGCGCCGGGGCCGTCGCACCACATCAGGTCGTTCGGCCACTTGAGCGCGACGTGCGGGCCGGCGCGATCGGTGCGCGGGTCGAGCGCCTCGGCCAGCGCCACGCCGACGGCCAGGGACAGGCCCGACCAGTCGGGCGGCTCGAAGCGCAGCGCGAGCGAGAAGGTGAGCGAGGTGTTCTCGGCCGACTGCCAGCTGCGCCCGAGCCGGCCGCGGCCGCGCGTCTGCGACTCGGCCACCAGCAGGCAGGGCTGAGTGTCGTTGGCGCGGCGGCCGAGCGGCGTGGTCTCGGCCAGCGGGATCGGGCCGCTGATCGGCGGCTCCAGCTCGCCGGGGCGGGTGAGCTGCTGATCGGCCAGGCCGCTCATGCGCCGGGCGCGCTCGACCAGCTCGGTGTTGGTCGACTCGCAGCTCTCGACCACCTCGACGGCCAGGCCCGGCAGCAGCGCGTTGAGGTCGCGCCACAGGCTCTCGGCGCCCCACTTCACGGCAGCGGGCGTGCGCATGGTGTCGTCGGCGGTGGACGGACCGATCGGCATCAGTCCTTGGGGGCCAGCATGGTGCCGCGGCAGCGCTTGGCGCCGCAGCGACACTCGAACTGCTTCTTCACCTTGCGGGTGTAGGGCTCGTCGATGACCAGGCCGTAGTCGTAGAACAGCTCCTCGCCCGGCTCGATCTTGCGCAGCGCCTTGATGAACACCCGCTCGCCGACGATGTCGGACTCGCAGTTGGGCTTGCAGGCGTGGTTGATCCAGCGCGCCGCATTGCCGCCGAACTTGGCGTCGATGACATGCTTGTCGTCGATGTGGAAGTAGAAGGTGTGGTCCGGGTCCTTGGGGTCGTGCGGGTGCCGCTTGAGCGCCTGCTTCCAGGTGATCATCTCGCCTTTGTATTCGATGATGACCTCGCCCTTGCGGATCTTCTGCAGGGCGTAGACCCCCTTGCCGTGCACGCCGGAGCGCCGCACCTGGATGCGCCGGCCGCTGGCGCGCCGGGCGGCCGACGAGTCGGCCGGGCCTTCGAACGTCGTGGAGACTTGCTTGTCTGAGTTCATTCGGTACATTGAATTTGGGCGCGCGCGCGTGTGCGTGCGCGCGCGAGAAGTGCGCCGATTGTAGGCATGGGTCGCGCACGCACTGTTGCGGATATGGAAAACGTGGGCACACAGGAGTCATGAGCAAGTCACTCATCATTGCGGAGAAGCCCAGCGTGGCGCAGGACATCGTGCGTGCGCTCACGCCGTCGGCCGGCAAGTTCGACAAGCAGGCCGACCACTTCGAGAACGAGCACTACGTGGTCACCTCGGCGGTCGGCCATCTGGTGGAGATCAAGGCGCCGGAGGCCTACGACGTCAAGCGCGGCAAGTGGAGCTTCGCGCACCTGCCGGTGGTGCCGCCGCACTTCGACCTGGCGCCGATCGACAAGGCCAAGTCGCGGCTGAACGCGGTGGTCAAGCTGGTGCGCCGCAAGGACGTGACCGAGCTGATCAACGCCTGCGACGCCGGGCGCGAGGGCGAGCTGATCTTCCGGCTGATCGTGCAGTACGCCGAGGACGGCAAGAAGCTGCCGGCGCGGCCGATCCGGCGCCTGTGGCTGCAGAGCATGACGCCGCAGGCCATCCGCGACGGCTTCGACGCGCTGCGCAGCGAGAAGGAGATGCTGGGCCTGGCCGACGCGGCGCGCAGCCGCAGCGAGGCCGACTGGCTGGTCGGCATCAACGGCACCCGCGCGATGACGGCCTTCAACTCGCGCGACGGCGGCTTCTTCCTCACGACGGTCGGCCGGGTGCAGACGCCGACGCTGTCGATCGTGGTCGAGCGCGAGGAGAAGATCCGCAAGCACGTGGCGCGCGACTACTGGGAGGTGCGTGCCACCTTCGACGCCAAGGCGGGGCAATACGACGGCAAGTGGTTCGACCCGAAGTGGAAGAAGGGCGACGATCCGGACGCCCGCGCCGACCGCCTGTGGGACGGCCAGTCGGCCGAGGCCATCGCCGCCGCGGTGCGCGGCCAGCCGGCTGTCGTGACCGAGGAGGCCAAGCCGAGCAACCAGAGCAGCCCGCTGCTGTACGACCTGACGACGCTGCAGCGCGAGGCCAACGGCCGTTTCGGCTTCTCGGCCAAGACCACGCTGTCGCTGGCGCAGGCGCTGTACGAGAAGCACAAGGCGCTGACCTACCCGCGGACCGACTCGCGCGCGCTGCCCGAGGACTACGTGCCGGTGGTGAAGCAGACCTTCGCGATGATCGCCAAGGAAGACCTGCCGGGGCCGCTGCGCGAGCTGGCCGTGCACGCGAAGAAGGCGATCAAGGAGGGCTACGTCAAGCCGGTCAAGCGGGTGTTCGACAACAGCAAGGTGTCGGACCACTTCGCGATCATCCCGACGCTGCAGGCGCCGAAGTCGCTCACCGAGGCCGAGGCCAAGCTGTACGACATGGTGGTCAAGCGCTTCCTGGCCGTGTTCTTCCCGCCGGCCGAGTTCATGGTCACCACGCGCATCTCCACCGTCAAGGCGGGTGGGCTGGAGTACCCGTTCCAGACCAACGGCAAGGTGCTGGTCAATCCGGGCTGGCTCGCCGTCTACGGCAAGGAGGCACAGGAGGAGGACGCCAACCTGGTGCCGGTGGCGGCGGGCGAACTGGTGCGCACCGAAGCCGTCGACGTGGTGGCGCTGAAGACGCGGCCACCGGCGCGCTACACCGAGGCCACGCTGCTCAGCGCAATGGAAGGCGCCGGCAAGCTGATCGAGGACGAGGAGCTGCGCGCCGCGATGCACGAGAAGGGCCTGGGCACGCCGGCGACGCGCGCGGCCATCATCGAAGGCCTGATCTTCGAGAAGTACATGCACCGCGACGGCCGCGAGCTGGTGCCCACCGCCAAGGCCTTCCAGCTGATGACGCTGCTGCGCGGACTGGATGTCGAAGACCTCACCAAGCCCGAGCTCACCGGCGACTGGGAGTACCGCCTGGCCGAGATGGAGCACGGCCGGCTGAGCCGCGACGCCTTCATGCGCGACGTGGCCGCGATGGCCGAGCGCATCGTGCGCAAGGCCAAGGAGTACGACCGCGACACCATCCCCGGCGACTATGCGACGCTGAAGACCCCGTGTCCGAACTGCGGCGGCGTGGTCAAGGAGAACTATCGCCGGTTCGCCTGCGAGGCCTGTGAGTTCTCGATCACCAAGATCCCGGGCGGGCGCAGCTTCGAGATCGCCGAGGCCGAGGCCTTCCTGGCCCACAAGAAGATCGGGCCGCTCGAGGGCTTCCGCTCCAAGGCCGGCTGGCCGTTCGCGGCCGAGCTGCGGCTGGTGTTCGACGACGAGATCAAGAACTGGAAGCTCGAGTTCGACTTCGGCGAGGACGCCAAACGCGCGCAGGAAGACGGCGAGCCGGTCGACTTCTCGGCCCAGGAGTCGCTCGGTGCCTGCCCCAAATGCAAGGGCAAGGTCTACGAGCACGGCACCAGCTACGTGTGCGAGCACGCGGTCGGCGCGCACGTGACCTGCGACTTCAAGAGCGGAAAGATCATCTTGCAGCAGCCGATCGCGCGCGAGCAGATGAGCAAGCTGCTGACCAGCGGGCGTACCGACCTGATGGAGAACTTCGTCTCCAACAAGACGCGGCGCAAGTTCAAGGCCTACCTCACCTACGACGCCAAGGAAGGCAAGGTGATGTTCGCGTTCGAGCCACGGCCCGAGCGCGGGGCCAAGGGCGGCGCGGCGGGCAAGACGGCTGCCGCCAAGACCGCTGCCGCCAAGGAGGCCCCGGTGACGGGTGCTGCAGCCGCCAAGGCTGCATCCACCAAGGGCGCACCCGCCAAGGCTGCACCCGCCAAGACGGCCGCGGCTCCGGCCAAGAAGACGGCCGCGCGCAAACGCAAGGCCTGAGCGGGCGATGGACGAGCCGCCGTGCCCCGGCCTGCGACCGGACGGCGACGGCTGCCGGCTGACGGTCCACGTGGTGCCACAGGCGCGTCGCACGGCCGCCGACGGCTGGCACGACGGCGCGCTGCGCGTGCGCCTGGCCGCGCCGCCGGTCGACGGCAAGGCCAACGAGGCGCTGATCGGCTGGCTGGCAGACGAGCTGCACCTGCCGCGGCGCGCGGTGCGATTGCAGCGCGGCGCGGCGGCGCGCCACAAGCAGCTGCGGCTCGACGCGCCCTGGCCGGTCGTGGCGGTGTGGCTGCAGCGCGTGGCGCCCTGGCCGTCGGCGCCCTGAGCGGCCGCGTTTTTGCGGCATCATCCGCGCCATCGAGAACGATCGGAGACCGCGATGATCATGCGTTGGCATTCCGTGCGGGTGGTGGCCGCCACCGTGGCCGGCCTGTCGGCCCCGCCGGCGCACGCGGCCGGCTTCACACTGAGCAGCCCCACCATCAAGCCCGGCAGCCAGCTCACCGAGGCGCAGGTGTTCAGCGGCTTCGGCTGCACCGGCAAGAACATCTCGCCGGCGCTCGAGTGGAAGAACGCACCCGCCGGCACCAAGAGCTTCGCCGTCACGGTGTACGACCCCGACGCACCGACCGGCAGCGGCTGGTGGCACTGGGTGGTCTACAACATCCCGGCCGCCTCGACGATGCTGGCCGAGGGCGCCGGCACGGCCGACGGCAAGGCGCTGCCCAACGGCGCCGTGCAGGGCCGCACCGACTTCGGCGCGGCGGGTTTCGGCGGCGCGTGCCCGCCCAAGGGCGACAAGCCGCACCGCTATGTCTTCACGGTGTTCGCGCTGAAGACCGACAAGATCGAGGCGCCGGCCGATGGCACCGCCGCGCTGGTGGGCTTCATGGTCAACGCCAACAAGATCGGCCAGGCCAGCTTCACGGCGTACTACGGCCGCAAGTAGGCACTCCGCCCTCACCGGCCCCGTGGCGCGGACGCTGGCGTTCGGCAAGAGCGCACGGCGCGCAGCGCGAAGGGTAGCGCCATGACCGCGCTGATCTTCCAGAAGCTGCTGGCGATGTTCATCGTCGTCGGCATCGGCTGGGTGGCCGGCCGGCGGCGCTGGCTGGGCGAGGGTGACGCGGCGCGCCTGCTCGGCAACGTGGCATTCGCGATCTTCGTGCCGGCACTGCTGTTTCGCACGGCGGCCCGGCTCGATCTGGCCACGCTGCCGTGGCGCACGCTGGCGGCCTTCTTCGTGCCGACGGTGTTGCTGCTGCTCGTGGTCTACCTGGCCAACCGCCGCCGAGCGGCCGCGATGCAGGCGCCCGCGCGGGCCAGCGCTCGGGCGATCACCGCGGTCTACGGCAACGCGGTGCAGGTGGGCATCCCGCTGGCGGCCGCGCTGTTCGGCGAAAGCGGTCTCGGCCTGCACCTCACGCTCGTCAGCCTGCACGGCCTGGTGATGCTGACGCTGCTGACCGCGCTGGTCGAACACGATCTGGCCCGCACGCACGTGGGGGTGGCGATGATGCAGACGCGGCGCACGGCCGTGCGCAACACGGTGGTGCATCCCGTGGTGCTGCCCCTGGTGGCGGGCCTGGCCTGCAATGCGGTCGGCCTGCGCCTGCCGCAGCTGATCGACGAACTGCTGCAGGTGCTCGGCACCGCGGTGGTGCCGGTGTGCCTGGTGCTGATCGGCCTGTCGCTCGAGCACTACGGGCTGCGTGGTCCGTCGCGCGCCGCGATCGGCCTGTCGCTGCTCAAGCTCGTCGTCATGCCGGCGCTGGTGCTGGTCGCCGCCCATTGGGTGTTCGGCCTGACGGACCAGGCGCTGGCCGTGGTGGTGCTGATGGCCGCGATGCCGGTGGGCAGCAACGCGCTGATCTTCGCGCAGCGCTACCGCACCGGCGAGGCCGAGGCCACCGCGGCGATCGTCGTGTCGACGCTCGCCTTTGCCGCCACCGCGCCGCTGTGGTTGCTGCTGCTGGCCGCGCTGTAGCCGGCCCGCTGCGTCAAGCGCCCGGCTGCCTCGCGCGCCAAGGCGCTCGGTGAGAGAATGCGCGCGCGATGACGCCCAACGACATTCCTGCCTACATGGCGCATGTGGGCGCCGGGGCCCGCGAGGCCTCGCGCGCGATGGCGCGCGCGTCGCTGGCGGCGCGTAACGCCGCGCTCGTGCGGCTCGCGCAATTGCTGCGGGCCGAACAGGCCACGCTGCTGCAGGCCAATCGGCGCGACCTCGACGCCGCCGGCGCGCTCGCCGCGCCGCTGCGCGACCGCTTGCGGCTGGACGAGAAGAGCCTCGCCACCGTGGCCACCGGCTGCGAGCAGATCGCCGCGATGGCCGACCCGGTGGGTGAGATCGTCGAGCTGAAGCGCCAGCCGAGCGGCATCCAGGTCGGCCGCATGCGGGTGCCGATCGGCGTCTTCGGCATGATCTACGAGAGCCGGCCGAACGTGACCATCGAGGCCGCGTCGCTCGCCATCAAGAGCGGCAACGCGGTGATCCTGCGCGGTGGCTCGGAGGCGCTGCAATCCAACCTGGCGCTGACCGCGCTGGTGCAGCGCGCGCTGCACGAGGCCGGTCTACCGGAAGAGGCGGTGCAGCTCGTCGCCACCACCGACCGTGCCGCGGTCGGCCGGCTGCTGGCGATGGCCGAGTACGTCGACGTGATGATTCCGCGCGGCGGCAAGGGCCTGATCGAGCGCGTCGCCGCCGAGGCCAGGATGCCGGTGATCAAGCACCTCGACGGCAACTGCCATGTCTACGTCGATGCCGAGGTCGATCTCGCGATGGCGGTGGCCGTCACCGACAACGCGAAGACGCAGAAGTTCAGCCCCTGCAATGCCGCCGAGTCGCTGCTGGTGCATGCGCAGCAAGCGGCGGCGTTCCTGCCGCGCATCGGCGCCGTCTTCGCCGCCAAGGGGGTGCAGATGCGCTGCGACGCCGCCGCGCTGGCGCTGCTGGCCGGCGTGCCGGGCGCCGACGCGATCGCCGCACAGCCGTCGGACTGGGCCGAGGAATACCTGGCGCCGATCATCAGCGTCAAGGTCGTGGCCAGCCTCGACGAGGCGATCGCCCACATCAACCAGCACGGCTCGCACCACACCGACGCGATCCTCACGCGCGACCATGCCCACGCGATGCGCTTCCTGCGCGAGGTCGATTCGGCCAGCGTGATGGTCAACGCCAGCACGCGTTTCGCCGACGGCTTCGAGTACGGGCTCGGTGCCGAGATCGGCATCTCCACCGACAAGCTGCACGCCCGCGGCCCGGTCGGCCTGGAGGGGCTGACCTCGCTGAAGTGGGTGGTGCTCGGCGACGGCGAGCTGCGCCGATGAGGCCGAGCCGGCGACGCGGAGCGCACGCATGACCCCTGGGCGCTGGATGCTCGCGCTCGGGCTCGCGGTCTGCGGCTTCTGGATGGTCGGCGCCTACAACCGCATCGTCGGCCTGCGCGCGGCCATCGCCGACGCCTGGGCCCAGGTCGACGCGTTGCTGGCGCGCCGCGAGGCGGCGCTGGCGGCGCTGATGCAGCTGCTGTGGGAGCCTTGGCCCACCGGCCGTCCGATGCTCGATGCGCTGGCGGCCGCGCGCCAGCAGGTGCAGACCAACGCGCAGGCCGTGCGCCAGCGGCCGACCCGTGCGCCGCTGGTGGCCAGCCTGGCGGCTGCCGAGAATGCGCTCGGCGCGACCATCGCGCGGCTGCTCAACCAGGTCGAGGGTGAGCCCGACCTGAGCACGCGCGACGAGGTGGCGGCCCACTTGCTGGTGCTGTTCGAGCTCGGCCCGCAGCTGCTCGAGGCCCGCCAACGCTTCAACCAGTCGTCGACCGTCTACAACGGCGCGATCCATCAATTTCCCACCAACCTGCTCGCGCCGGTGTTCCGCTTCGAACCGGCAGGGTCGTTCTGATGGCTGAAACCGACAAGTCGATAGCGCCACCCGAGCCGCCGGCGGTACCGGTGGCCGCAACGCCCGAAGCGCCGACCGCGGCCGATCCGGTCGCCGAGGCGCAGCGCCGCTCGCGCTGGGCGCAGATCGCCGGGCCGGGCCAGCTGCATGCGGCGGTCCTCGCGCTGCTGCTGTCGCCGCGCCGCGTGCGCGAACAGGCGGTGTGGGACGACGAGTGCGGCGCCACCCCCGGCGCCGACGCGATCCGCACCGAAGCGCTGGCCATCGACGCGCGCGAGCGCCTGCCGTGGATCGAGTGGTTCACCCGACGCATCGCGCAGGGTCCGATGGCGCAGCGCCAGCAGTTGCTCAAGGCCACGCGGCGGCTGATGGCGGCCGATGGCCGTACCCATGCGCTCGACCGGCTGCGCTGGCTGGCGATCCGCCACGCGCTGGGCGACGCGCGTGCGCTGGCACAGCCGGCAGCGGCCGATTTCGACCTCGAAGGGCTCGACACCGCGACCGCGCGCAACATCGGGCGCTTCAGCGCGTTCCTGTCGCGCATCGTGCCGACGCCGGAGATCGACCTCGACGTCATCTCCGGCGCGCAGGCCAGCGGCGAGCGCTGGTGGGCCGCCGTGATGCAGCCCTGGCCCGACGTGGGCGCGACGCGCAAGCTGCCCGACACCGACGCGCTGGTGGCCGCGCTGCACCAGGTGCAGTCGCTGCCCTGGATGCTGCGGCCGGTGCTGGTGCGGCGCTGGGTCGACGCGGCGGTCGAGCTGTCGCCCGCCGGCCGCCTGGGCGAGCCGGCCGCCGAGGCGCTGCGCATCGCGGCCAAGCTGCTCGACTGCCCGCTGCCGCCGGCGCTGGCCAGCTGCTTCGTCGAGTGCGACGGCACCGGCTGAGCGCCGGATCGCACGCTCGGCCGCATACCCGGGTGGGGTAATCCAGGAGTTCGATCCCTATCGGTATCCATTACATTTGTAGTTGCTTATATTCAGATTCACAAGCCATGTCGCCTGACAACGATTCCCCCAGCGCGTCGGTCACCGACGGTGCCGGCCGCTTGCGCCGGGCGCCCGAAGGCTTCATCCGTCGCGCCGATGCCGGCGTCGTCTTCCGCGAGGCCCGGCAAGGCCGTCGCGACTTCATCCGACAGGCGTTCGCGACGGCGGTCGCCGGTGCGGCGGGCAGCGCTGCCGCGCAGTCCAACCCGGTGCCGAGCGCCGGCGGCGATCCGCACATCCTGCAGGCGCCGCCGCACACCGTGGGCCTCGGCCAGCCGGTGGCCACCGACGGCTACGGCAAGCCGTCGACCTACGAGGCCAACGTGCAGCGCCGACAGAGCCCCGGGCTCACGCAGACGGCGCAGTCGTCGGTGTCGTTCGCCCCGCTGCAATCGCTGTTCGGCATCGTCACGCCCAACGGCCTGCACTTCGAGCGTCACCACCAGGGCTGGTGGGACGTCGATCCGTCGAAGCACCGGCTGATGGTCAATGGCTCGGACGCCTCGCTGCTGAAGTCGCCGAAGGTCTTCACGATGGACGAGCTGATGCGGCTGCCCGCGGTGTCGCGCTTCCACTTCATCGAGTGCGGCGCCAACACCGGCATGGAGTGGGGCAACGTCGCGGTGCCCACCGTGCAGTACACGCACGGCATGCTGAGCTGCGCCGAGTTCACCGGCGTGCCGCTGAACCTCGTGCTCGAGATGTGCGGTGCCGACTTCAAGCGCGGCCGCTACGTGCTCGCCGAAGGCGCCGACGGTTCCTCGATGACGCGCACGATCCCGATGGAGATGATCGAGCGCGGCGAGGTGCTGCTGGCCTACGGCTGCAACGGCGAGATGCTGCGCCCCGAGAACGGTTATCCGCTGCGCCTGGTGGTGCCCGGCGTCCAGGGCGTGAGCTGGGTCAAGTACCTGCGCCGCATCGAGGTCGGCGACCAGCCCTATGCGAGCAAGGACGAATCGATCCACTACGTCGACCTGATGCCCGACGGGCTGCACCGGCAGTACTCGAGCATCCAGGAGTGCAAGAGCGTGGTCACCACCCCTTCGGGCGGCCAGGTGCTGCTCGACAAGGGCTTCTACAACGTCTCGGGCCTGGCCTGGTCGGGCCGCGGCAAGGTGAAGCGCGTCGACGTGTCCACCGATGGCGGCCGCAACTGGCGCAGTGCGCGGCTGGAAGCGCCGGTGATGAGCAAGTGCCTGACGCGCTTCAACCTCGACTGGGTGTGGGACGGCAAACCCGCGATCGTGCAGAGCCGCGCGATCGACGAAACCGGTTACGTGCAGCCCACCTACAAGCAGCTGCGCGCGGTACGTGGCACCCGCTCGATCTATCACAACAACGCGATCCAGTCCTGGCTGGTCACCGAGAGCGGCGAGGTGCGCAATGTGCAGCTCTCGTAAGGTGCGCGCGGCGTTGGCGGTCGTGCTGGCGCTCGGCGTTTCGTGGGCCGGCGCGCAGCCGCGCGAGTTTCCGGGCATCGGTCGTGCCGCCACGGCCAGCGAGATCGCCGCCTGGGACATCGACGTGCGGCCCGACTTCAAGGGCCTGCCCAAGGGCCGCGGCTCGGTCGCGCAGGGACAGGACATCTGGGAAGCCAAGTGCGCCAGCTGCCACGGCGTGTTCGGCGAGTCCAACGAGGTGTTCTCGCCGCTGGTCGGCGGCACCACGGCCGACGATGTGAAGAGCGGCCGCGTGGCGCGCCTGCTCGACCCGTCCTTCCCCGGTCGCACCACGCTGATGAAGGTGCCGACGCTGTCGACGCTGTGGGACTACATCCGTCGCGCGATGCCGTGGAATGCGCCGAAGTCGCTGACGCCCGACGAGGTCTACGCCGTCACGGCGTTCCTGCTCAATCTGGGCGGCGTGGTGGCCGACGACTACGTGCTGTCGGACGCCAACATGGCGCAGACGCAGGCGCGGCTGCCCAATCGGAACGGCATGACGACGCGGCACGCGCTGTGGCCCGGCCGGACGTCGCCGAAAGTGATGCCCGACGTGCGGGCCGCGGCCTGCATGGCCCACTGCGAGGCCGAACCCTTGCACGCCTCGCTGCTGCCCGACTACGCGCGCGGGGCCCACGGCAATCTGGCCGAACAGAACCGGCCGGTCGGTGCGCAGCACGGCGCCAACACGGCCGCGGGGGCCGCCGTTTCGGCCGCGTCGCCCGCGCGGGCCAATGTGGCGGCGCTGCTCGGCCAGTACGCCTGCACGGCCTGCCACCGCGCCGAGGGCAAGCTGGTCGGCCCGGGCTTCGGCGACGCAGGCAAACGCCATCGCGCGCGAGCCGACGCGCTCGACTACCTGACCGGCAAGATCCGCTCCGGTGGCAGCGGCGTCTGGGGCGACGTGCCGATGCCGCCGCAGACGCTGCCCGAGGCCGATGCGCGTCGTATCGCGCAGTGGATCCTCGACGGTGCCACACCGTGACGAACTTGGTCTGCGATGAGCCGAAGCGCCTGCATTACCCACAAGGGCTATGGCCCATCACCCATCACGGTGATGGACGTCGATGACCTGCCTGCGCGTAATCCACGCAGCCGGCGGCACGGCCGATGCGGGCCATCCCTGAGCAGTGCCTGTTATTCCGACCCTATGATTCGATTTCACAAGGAGCATTCGATGCAGACGAGACGCGAGGTGCTATCCCGCAGCGCCGCATTGGCCGGCTTGCTGGCCGGTGCCGGCCTGCTGCCGCAGGCCGCGCAAGCCGCCTGGGCGCAGGCGGCGTTCGAGGCCAAGACGATGGCCGATGCGGTCAAGGCGCTCGGCGGCGGTGCGCCGGCCGAGAGCAAGGACGTGACGCTCACCGGCCCCGACATCGCCGAGAACGGCGCCGTCGTGCCGCTCGGCTGCGCCTGCGCGCTGCCCGGCGTGAAGCGCTTGCTGCTGCTGGTCGAGAAGAATCCCAACGCGCTGTCGGCGGCATTCGACGTCAGCGACGCGGTGGAGGCGAACTTCTCCACCCGCGTCAAGATGGGGCAGTCGTCCAACGTCTATGCGGTGGCGATGATGGGCGACGGCAAGGTGCTGTTCGCGCAAAAGGAAGTCAAGGTCACTCTCGGTGGCTGCGGCGGTTGAAGACAGGACCAGGAGAACAGACATGGCAGATCCGATGCGCATCCGCGCCCAGGCCGCCGGTGACAAGACCACCGTGCGAGTGCTGATGAGCCACGAGATGGAAACCGGCCAGCGCAAGGACAGCGCCGGCAAGACGATCCCGGCCTGGTTCATCCAGGAGGTCACCGCCACGCACAACGGCAAGCCCGTGCTGAGCGCGCAGTGGGGACCGGCGGTCTCGAAGAACCCGTTCCTGCAGTTCACGATCAAGGGTGCCAAGGCCGGCGACAAGGTCGCGGTCAACTGGATCGACAACAAGGGCGACAAGCGCACCGACGAAGCCACGGTGTCCTGAGTCACGGCCACGCGCCGCGACGGCGCCCGAATCGGAATGCCGCCGGTGCAGCGGCTTCGGTGCATATTCGGTTTGCAGGAGACAACCCGGCATGAGAACGATCGTTGTGAGCGTGGCTGTCGCATTGGCGGCCGGTACCGCTTTCGCGCAGCAGAAGTCGGCTGCCGACGGCATTGCCGAGTACCGCAAGATGCTCGAGGACGGCAATCCGGCCGACCTGTTCGAGGCCAAGGGCGAGGAGCTGTGGAAGCAGAAGCGCGGGCCGAAGAGTGCCTCGCTGGAGCAATGCGATCTCGGCAAGGGTCCGGGCGTGGTGAAGGGCGCATTCGTCGAGCTGCCGCGCTACTTTGCCGACACCGGCCGTGTGCAGGACCTCGAGTCGCGGCTGGTCACCTGCATGGAGGTGCTGCAGGGCTTCAATGGCGCCGAGATCGCCCAGACGGCGTTCGGCCGCGGCGAGCAGGCCAACGTCACCGCGCTGGCCACCTACATCGCCGCCGCCTCGCGTGGGCAACGCTTCAACCTGCCGCAAGGCCATGCCGAGGAGCGCCGCAGCTACGAGATCGGCAAGCGGGTGTTCTTCTTCCGCGGCGGGCCGTACGACTTCTCCTGCGCCTCGTGCCACGGCGAGGACGGCAAGCGCATCCGCCTGCAGGATCTGCCCAACCTGACCAAGAACCCGGGCGACGGCGTCGGTTTCGCGGCCTGGCCGGCCTACCGTGTCAGCAACGGGCAGATGTGGAGCATGCAGCTGCGGCTGAACGACTGCTATCGCCAGCAGCGCTTCCCTTATCCGGGCTTCGGCTCGGAGGCCACCATCGCCGTCAGCACCTACATGGGCGTCAACGCCAAGGGTGCCGAGTCGATCGCTCCGGCGATCAAGCGCTGATCTGCAGGAGTCCCTCGATGAAGCTGTGTTTCCTTCCCGCCGTCGCTGCCGCGGTCGTCGTGGCCGGCTGCGCCACGACGCCGTCGCCGGCCGAACTCGACCGCCAGGCACTGGCGGTGATGAAGGCCTCCTTCCGTGACCAGGGCATCGCCAAGATCGACCGCCTCAACCAGGACCTCGGCCAGCAGGCGTGCTCGGCGCCCACGCCGCCGGGCGCCGAGGTGGCCAAGCAGATCGAGGCCGCGTCGCTGGCGAGTGTGAAGCCGCCGTCTGGCGGCCAGTACCTGGGCGACTGGCGCGAGGGCGAGAAGCTGGCGCAGAACGGTCGCGGCATGACCTGGACCGATGCGTCGGCGCAGCCCAAGGACAACGGCGCCAACTGCTACAACTGCCACCAGATCGACAAGAAGGAGATCTCGTTCGGCACCATCGGCCCGAGCCTGTGGAACTACGGCAAGCTGCGCGGCGTGAAGGACCCGGCCGACCCGGCCTCGGCGGCGATGGTGCAGTACACCTGGGCCAAGCTGTGGAACAGCAAGGCCTACGCGGCCTGCTCCAACATGCCGCGCTTCGGCCACCTGGGACTGCTCAACGAACAGCAGCTGCGCGACGTGATGGCGCTGCTGCTCGACCCGAAGTCACCCGTCAACCAGTAAGCCCTCGCCAGCCCGCGCGAGCGGGCTTTTTCGGGCATCAAACATAAGCCGCTACTTATCATGAACCTGAGCAAGCGCGATTTCCTGCAGGTGCTGGGCGCCGCTGCCGCGGCGGGCCTGCCGCTGGCGCGCGTGGCCGAGGCCGATGCGGCCACCGCGCAGGCGGCGCTGTACGACCTGCCGCCGGCCTTCAAGGGTGCGGGTGCGGTGTCGCTGCTGCACTTCACCGATTGCCACGCGCAGCTGCGGCCGATCCGCTTTCGCGAGCCGAGCGTCAACCTCGGCATCGCCGGCATGCAGGGCCAGTGGCCACATCTGGTGGGCGAACGCCTGCTCAAGGCCACCGGCATCGTGCCCGGCTCCGACCTGGCCCATGCCTACACCTTCCTCGATTTCGACGCCGCCTCGCGCCGCTTCGGCAAGGTGGGCGGCTTCGCCCATCTGGCCACGCTCGTCAAGCAGCTGAAGTCGAGCCGCCCGGGTGCGCTGCTGCTCGACGGCGGCGACACCTGGCAAGGTTCGGCGCTGTCGCTGTGGACGAACGCACAGGACATGGTCGACGCCTGCAAGCTGCTCGGCGTCGACGTGATGACCGGGCACTGGGAGTTCACCTACGGCATGCAGCGCGTCAAGCAGATCGTCGAAGGGGACTTCAAGGGTGGATCGGGTAGCGGTGCGGCGGCGCACCGCGTCGACTTCGTCGCGCAGAACGTGAAGACGCTTGACTTCGGCGACCCGGTGTTCGCGCCCTACGTGATCCGCCCGATCAACGGCGTGCCGGTGGCGATCGTCGGCCAGGCGTTCCCGTACACGCCGATCGCCAATCCGCGCTACCTGGTGGCCGACTGGGAGTTCGGCATCCAGGATGCGCACATGCAGAAGATGGTCGACGAGGCCCGCGCCAAGGGGGCGCAGGTGGTCGTCGTGCTGTCGCACAACGGCATGGACGTCGACCTGAAGATGGCCTCGCGCGTACGCGGCGTCGACGCCATCTTCGGTGGCCACACGCACGACGGCGTGCCGGTGGCGGTGCCGGTGAAGAACGCCGGCGGCACCACGCTCGTCACCAACGCCGGCAGCAACGGCAAGTTCCTCGGCGTGATGGACTTCCAGGTTCGCGACGGCAAGGTCGCCGACTTCCGCTACCGCCTGCTGCCGATCTTCTCCGACGCGCTGGCGCCGGACGCCGCGATGCAGGCGCTGATCGACAAGATGCGTGCTCCGCACGCGGCGAAGCTCGACGAGAAGCTCGCGGTCAGCGACGGCCTGCTCTACCGGCGCGGCAACTTCAACGGCAGCTGGGACCAGCTGATCTGCGACGCGCTGATCGACGTGCAGGGCGCCGACCTCGCGTTCTCGCCGGGCTTCCGCTGGGGCACGAGCCTGCTGCCGGGCGAGGCGATCACGCGCGAGCTGCTGATGGACCAGCTGGCGATCACCTATCCCTATGCGACGCTGACGCCGATGAGCGGCGAGACGATCAAGACCGTGCTCGAGGATGTGGCCGACAACCTGTTCAACCCCGACCCGTACTACCAGCAGGGCGGCGACATGGTGCGTGTGGGCGGCCTGACCTACACGCTGGATCCGAACGCGAAGATGGGTTCGCGCGTCAGCGACATGCGGCTGGGCGACAGGCCGGTCGAGTCGGGCAAGACCTACAAGGTCGCCGGCTGGGCACCGGTGGCCGAGGAGGCGAAGAACGCGCCCGGCGTGAAGCCGGTGTGGGAGGTAGTCGAGACATGGCTGAAGAACCAGGGCGGGCGCGTCAAGCCGCGGCGCGTCAACACGCCGAAGCTGCTCGGCATGGCCGGCAACAGCGGCATGGCGGAGTAGCTGCGGGCTCGTCGCCGCAGCGACGGGCGGCCGCTCAGGCCGCCTGCTCCTCGCGCCACAACGTGTACTTCAGCATCGCCACCGAGCCGATCACGATGCCGGCCAGCGCGATGAACGAACCCAGCGCGAGTGTCGAGATGCCGGTCAGGCCCTGGCCGATCGTGCAGCCCAGCGCCGTCACGCCGCCGAAGCCCATCAGCAACGCGCCGACCAGCTGGTTGCGCAGGTCGGACAGCGAGGCGAATCCTTCCCAGCGGAAACTGCGCGACCACAGGGCATAGGCCGCCGAGCCCAGCGCGACGCCGATCACGCTGGCAATGCCAAAGGTGAAGTGCAGCGACTTGTCGGTCCACAGCAGCAGCAGCTCCAGCGAATACGCCAGCGGGCCGACGAAGCTCATCGATTCGATCGTGCGCGAATTGGTGCCGAAGAAGCTGTCCTCCAGCGTATCGGGGTTCTCGCCGTAGCCCAGGTGCCCGCTGACGTACCAGCCGGCGACCACCAGCGCGCCGAGCGCCACGCCGCCGAAGATCTGCACGCCGTTGCCACGGAAGCGTCTGTCCTTGAACACGAAGGCGAGCAGCGCACCAGCCATCACCGCCATGACTCCGATGGCAGCTGTCTGCGGAGCCAGGCCGGTCGCGCGGGCCAGCGCGGTGCCCAGGCTCTGGTCCTTCCAGCCCAGCTCGCCCAAGTTGATCGCCACCGGATCGAGCCAGCTGGCGCGCCATTGTCCGAACAGGCCCTTGAGCGTCATGTACGACGCGATCGCCAGGAACACCAGCACGACGATCGAGCGCACGCTGCCGCCGCCCACGCGCACGAGGTTCTTGTTGGCGCAGCCGCCGGCCATCGTCATGCCGATGCCGAAGCACAAGCCTCCCGCCAGCAGCGACAGCCACGGCAGCACCGGCCGCTGCATCACCGACTTCGACAGATCGAACTGGCCACCCAGCGCGAGCGCACCGGCACCGACGATGGCCACCGCCATTGCCAGCAGCCACATGCGCATGCGGCCCCAGTGGCCCATGTTGACGATGTCCGACAGCGCGCCCATGGTGCAGAAATTGGTGCGTGCCGCGATCGCACCGAAGACGAACGCGAGCGCGAATCCGCTCCAGACGACCACCGTGGCGAGCGAGTTGGCGGTTGCGGCCATCGCCATGCGTCAGATGAACAGGCAGACGTCGGTTTCGCCGGCGAACTTCATGAATGTCGCGGCGCCACCGTACTCGATGCCATCGATGAAGTCTGACTTCTGGAAGTCGAACAGGTCCACGGTCATCTGGCAGGCGATGAACTTGACGTCGGACTCCTGGCAGACGCTGCGCAGCTCTTCGAGCGAGGCGACGCCCTTCTTCTTCATCTTCGCCTTCATCATCGAGGTGGCCATTGCCTCCATGCCCGGCAGCGCCGCCACCATCACCGGCATCGGCACCGGCATCGGCATCGCCGGGTTGCCGATCGGGCTGATCGCGATGCCCGACAGGTCCTTGCGCAGCAGTTGCAGGCCGTAGAAGGTGAAGAACACCTGCACCTCCCAGCCCAGCGCGGCCGCCGTGGACGCCAGGATCAATGGCGGATAGGCCATGTCGAGCGCACCCTTGGTGGCAATGATCGCCATCTTCTTCGCAGTCATCGAGTCTCCTGGAGTGGCCGGGTGCCTGGACGGCTCAGGCCTTCTTCAGCAGGAACACGTACTTGTTGTTCTCGGTGCCCGAGGACAGCAGCGTGTGACCGGTCTGCTCGGCGAAGGCCTGCATGTCGCACACCGATCCCGGGTCCGTGGCGATCACGCGCAGCACCTGCCCGGAACTCATGTCGGCGAGCGACTTCTTCGTCTTGACGATGGGCATCGGGCAAGCCAGCCCCGAGGCGTCGAATTCCTTGTCGTACTGCATGCGTGTCTCCTGCGCGAGTCGCGTTCCCGTATCTTTTTTCGGCCCACGTGTGTCACTTCTGCGCGGCCCCGTGGCAGCGTCTATTACGGGGTAGGGGCGCGATGGCGTCTATTACCGCTAAGGGTGATGCTCGATAGCCCATGTGGGTAGTGTGACGAATGGGCGCCCGAGGCACGCTCTCTCATGAAGGTATTCCGCCTGACGGTTCGGGGTCGCTCCGCTGGCCGCGCACCGACGATTCACCGACACTCGTTTGTTCCGGAGGGTATGTGATGCGACAGCGTGCAGGTGTGTGGTTGGCGTGGGCGTTGCTGGTTCCGACCCTGGTCTGCGCCGCATCGGATGCGGAACGTGCCAAGGAGATCGTCGAGGGCAAGTGCTTCATCTGCCACGGCACAGACGGCGAGAGTTCGAGTCCGGTGTTTCCGCGGCTGGCCGGGCAACACGCGAACTATGTGGCGCGCCAACTCGCCGACTACAAGTCCGGACGCCGCAAGAGCGACACGATGCGCCCGATGGTCGAGGACCTTTCGCCCGCGGACTTCGCGGCGCTGGGGCGCTACTTCGAGTCGCGCCAGCCGATCGCCCATGCGGCCGACGACATCGAGTTCGCGCAGGTGGGGCGGTTCATCTTCCAGCGCGGCA
Source organism: Burkholderiaceae bacterium (assembly GCA_044222685.1). Taxonomy (GTDB): domain Bacteria; phylum Pseudomonadota; class Gammaproteobacteria; order Burkholderiales; family Burkholderiaceae_C; genus JAEUPI01. The sequence continues at coordinate 63,640 of JBGAMU010000003.1, read as the reverse complement.
ACCCGTTCTCGGGCATTCCGGCATGCGCCAGCTGCCATGGCGGCAACGGCCACGGCACCGACGCATTGCCGCGGCTAGCGGGCCAGCACGCCCAGTATCTCGAGAACCAGCTGAAGAAGTTCAACACCCGCGAGCGCACCAACGACAACGCCGTGATGCACTCGATCGCCAGCAAGCTCACCGAGCTCGAGACCAAAGCGGTCTCCAGCTACATCAGTGGAATGAAGTGACCCACCCCCGTAGCGGCCTGGCGGCCGCCTCCCCCTCAAGGGGGCGACGCCAGCGGCCCGGCGAAGCCGGTTCCGCGGCGTCCACTCGGCAACGCGCTGTGCGGCTACGCCGCTAACATGTCGGCCCAGATGTTCTGGGCCCATGAGAGCGCGTTGCGGCCCTCGACCTGGTTGGCGGCCTGCGACACGCCGCCCGAGCCGGGCACGGTCTTGAACGTCTTGTCGGCGACGTCGTACTGGTGCACCGAGGCGACGTGGATCACGTCGCGCGCGGTCACGAAGCTGTAGCAGGTATTCATCACCACCGGGGTGGCGTTCACCGGCTCCTTCTTCAGCAGCTGGATGATCGCCGCGGCGGCCACCTTGGCATGCTGGTTGGCCATGTGGCCTGACTTGGGCATCGCCGGCGCGGAGAACGTGGCGTCGCCGAGCACGTGAATGCCGGGCACCGCGGTGGATTCCATCGTCAACCAGTTGACGCCGGCCCAGCGGTTGTTCATGTTGAGCAAGCCGGCCGTGCGCGCGATGTCGCCGGCGCGCTGCGGCGGCACCACGTTGAGCACGTCGGCCTTGACGTCGTCGAACTCGAGCTTGGCGGTGCCGGTGGCGGCATCGACGGATTTCAGCTCATTGTTGGCCCGGTACTCGACGATGCCCTTGTAGTGGTCGGCAAAGGCCTTCTCGAACAGCGCCTTCTTCGACGTGATCTCGGGGTTGGCGTCGAGCACCAGCACCTTGGACCTGGGCTTGTACTGCTTGAAGTAGCTCGCCACCATGCACGCGCGCTCGTAGGGTCCGGGCGGGCAGCGGTAGGGCGCCTTCGGGATCGCCAGCGCATAGACGCCGCCATCGGGCATCGCCTCGAGCTGGCGGCGCAGCGCCACCGTCTGCGGACCCGCCTTCCAGCTGTGCAGGAAGCGCTCCTGCGCGGCCGGCGCGGCGAGACCCGCGACCTGGTCGAGCATGAAGTCGACGCCGGGCGAGACGATCACGCGGTCGTACGGCAGCTTGCGGCCGTCGGCCAGCCGTACCTCGCGCGCCTGCGGGTCGATCGCTGCCACCTCGGCCTGGATGCGCTTGACGCCCATGGCTTCGAGGCCGGCGTAGCCGACCGTGATGTCGCTCATCTGCTTGTGGCCGCCGAGCACGAGGTTGGAGATCGGGCACGACACGAAGGCATCGTTGCGCTCGACCATCGTGACGTCGACATTGCCGCCCCACATACGCAGGTAACGCGCCGCGGTGGCGCCGCCGAAGCCGCCGCCGACGATGACGACGCGGCCGATCGACGGGCCGCCCATCGTGGCGCAGCCGACGAACGGCAGGCTCGCCATCGCCGCCAGGCCGGTGCCGATCACGCGACGACGCGAGAAGGTGCTGTGTTGTGTCATGTGCGTGCTCCTCACTTCTTCGCCGTTTGCGCGGCGAAGTACGACGCGATCAGCTTGATCTGGTCATCGCTGTAGCCCTTGGCGATCTGATGCATGATCGTCGCCGGCTGCGCACCGCTCTTGTAGTCGTTGATCGCTGCGACGATCTTGTCGGCCGACACGCCGGCGAGCGGCTTCACGGTGTCGCCGATGGCACGGCCATTGGTGCCGTGGCAGTTGGCGCAGGTGGCCGCCAGGTTGCGGGCGAGGTTGGCGTCCTGCGCCTGCGCCAACGACGCAGTCAGGACGAGCAGCCCGGTGCCGAGCCGGTGTATGGTTTGCATGGGTGGTGCCTCCGGGATTTGATCGATCTCTTGTTGCGATGGCTTTGAGCATCGCGGGTCCGCTGCGATTCTCGACGATGCAAGCGCCCCCGACATCGCTCCCATGGATTAGGGACAAACCTGGAGACGAGCATGCCGTGGCGCGCGCGGCGCGACCCGCGCACGACGCGCACGAATGATCGAGGTCAACGTTTCGCGCGAAGTCGCGGCGGCCGCATCGCATCACCGCCGAAGGCGGCGGCCAGTTGTGCCTCGCCCTGCTCGAGCACGAAGTAGCGCAGCGCCTCGGCGGCGGGCGACAGTGTCTTGGCCAGGTTGTTCACCACGTGCCAGCGGCGCATCACCGGCAGGCCTTCGACCTCGGGCGCAGCGATCAGGCCCTGCCTGAGTTCGAGCGCGATGGTGTGCAGCGACAGCAGGCTCACGCCCATGCCGGCCATCACCGCCTGCTTGATCGATTCGTTGCTGGCCATTTCCATCACGACGCGCATGTCGAGATGGTGCTCGCGGATGTACTCCTCGAGTGCTGCGCGAGTACCGGAACCGGGTTCACGGACGATGAAGCCCTCGTGCGCAAGCGCCAGCGCGGGCACGTGGTCGAGCCGGGTGAACGGATGATCGGCGGCGGTCACCAGCACATGTGGGTGCATCGCGAAAGGCTCTGCACGCGTGGCCCATTCCTTGGGCGGCCGACCCATGATGGCCAGGTCGACCTCGTTGCGCTGCATCAGCTGCACCAGCTGCTCGCGATTGCCCAGCCGCAGGCGCACATCGATACCCGGGTGCTCGGCGCGAAAACGCGCGAGCAGCCGCGGCACGAAGTACTCCGCGGTACTGACCATGCCCACCGTCAGGCTGCCGCTTTGCAGTCCCTTGAAACGGGCCACCGCGTCCTCGGCGTCCTTCAACACCGAGAGCATGCGGCGCACGTACGACAGCATGTACTCGCCGACTGTCGTCAGGGCGATCTGCCGCCCCTGCCGGTCGAACAGCGGCAGCCCGACATGGGCCTCGAGCTCCTTGACCTGCATCGTCACTGCCGGTGGCGTGAGATGCAGCGCCGCGGCCGCGCGGCTGAAGCTGAGGTGCCTGGCGACCTCGGCGAAGACGCGCAGCTGCCGGATGGTGACGTTCTTCATTAAGGAGAAGCTTAAGTCATTGCAAACAAGAACTGAATAGCTCTTACTTGAGTGGAGACTTATATTGACTCGATTCGCCCATCACCGATGTGCTGCCGTAGGAGCCGAGATGAACAAACCTGTCGAAGAAGGCGTCATCACCGACGCCAAGAAGCGCTACAGCGCCGGCGTCCTCAAGTACCGCCAGATGGGTTACTGGGACGCCGAGTACCAGCCGAAGGACACCGACGTGCTGTGCCTTTTCCGGATCACGCCGCAGGAGGGCGTGGACCCGGTGGAGGCGGCTGCGGCGGTGGCCGGCGAATCGAGCACCGCGACCTGGACGGTGGTGTGGACCGACCGCCTGACCGCCTGCGACAGCTACCGCGCCAAGGCCTACAAGGTCGAGCCGGTGCCGAACAACCCCGGCCAGTACTTCGCCTGGGTGGCCTACGACCTGATCCTTTTCGAGGAGGGCTCGATCGCCAACATGACGGCCAGCCTGATCGGCAACGTGTTCAGCTTCAAGCCGCTGAAGGCGGCGCGGCTGGAGGACATCCGCGTCCCGGTGGCCTACGTGAAGACTTTCAAGGGCCCGCCGACCGGGCTGGTCGTCGAGCGCGAGCGGCTGGACAAGTTCGGCCGACCGCTGCTGGGCGCCACCACCAAACCCAAGCTGGGCTTGTCGGGCCGCAACTACGGCCGCGTGGTCTACGAGGGCCTGAAGGGCGGCCTGGACTTCATGAAGGACGACGAGAACATCAACTCGCAGCCCTTCATGCACTGGCGCGACCGCTTCCTGTACGTGATGGACGCGGTGAACAAGGCCAGTGCCGCCACCGGCGAAGTCAAGGGCAGCTACCTGAACGTGACCGCCGCGACGATGGAAGACATGTACGAACGCGCCGAGTTCGCCAAGGAACTGGGCAGCGTGATCGTGATGGTCGACCTCGTGATCGGCTACACCGCGATCCAGAGCATGGCCAACTGGTGCCGCAAGCACGACATGATCATGCACATGCATCGTGCCGGCCACGGCACGTACACGCGGCAGAAGAACCACGGCGTCTCGTTCCGCGTCATCGCCAAATGGCTGCGTCTGGCCGGCTGCGACCACCTGCACACCGGCACCGCCGTCGGCAAGCTCGAAGGCGACCCGATGACGGTGCAGGGCTACTACAACGTCTGCCGCGACAGCTACACGAAGACCGACCTGCCGCGCGGCCTGTACTTCGACCAGGACTGGGCCGACCTGAAGAAGGTGATGCCGGTGGCCTCCGGCGGCATCCACGCCGGCCAGATGCACCAGCTGCTCGACCTGTTCGGCGACGACGTGATCCTGCAGTTCGGCGGCGGCACGATCGGCCACCCCGCGGGCATCCAGGCCGGCGCGGTGGCCAACCGCGTGGCGCTCGAGTCGATGGTGAAGGCGCGCAACGAGGGCAAGGACATCATCAACGAAGGCCCGGACATCCTGCGCAAGGCAGCGCAGTTCTGCACGCCGCTGAAGCAGGCGCTCGATACCTGGGGCGAGATCAGCTTCAACTACACGTCGACCGACACGTCCGACTACGCCGTGACGCCGGCGGTGGCCTAACGGAGAACACGATCATGATGACCAATCCCACCGGCCGCATCACGCAGGGCCAGTTCAGCTTCCTGCCCGACCTGACGGACGCCGAGATCACGCTGCAGATCGAATACGGCCTTCAGCGCGGCTACGCCTGGAGCGTCGAATACACCGACGATCCGCACCCGCGCAACACCTACTGGGAGATGTTCGGCATGCCGATGTTCGACCTGCGGGATGCGGCCGGCGTGATGACGGAACTGCAGCACTGCCGCAAGACGTTCCCGAACCACTACATCCGGATGATGGCCTTCGACAGCACGCGCAACGTCGAGACCATCGCGATGAGCTTCATCGTCAACCGACCGGCCGTCGAACCCGGCTTCGGCCTCGTGCGCCAGGAGTCCGACGGTCGGCGCCTGCGCTACACGGTGCACAGCTATGCCACCGATCGGCCCGAAACGCAGCGCTACGAGGGCTGAGCCGCCATGCCCACCCATCGCATCGCACCCAGCATCCTCTCCGCAGACTTCGCGCGCCTCGGCGACGAAGTGCGCAAGGTCATCGCCGCCGGCGCCGACTGGATCCACTTCGACGTGATGGACAACCATTACGTGCCGAACCTGACCATCGGCCATTCGGTGGCGCAGTCACTCAAGAGGCACACCCAGCGCGGTGACGGCAGCCACGCGCTGCTCGACGTGCACCTGATGGTGCAGCCGGTCGATGCGTTGGCCGAGCGGTTTGCCGAGGCCGGCGCCGACCTCATCAGCTTTCATCCCGATGCATCGACGCATGTCGATCGCACGTTGCAGCTGATCCGCGCGGCCGGCTGCAGGACTGGCCTGGCCTTCAACCCGGCCGAGCCGCTGGACGTGCTGCAGTGGGTGATCGACAAGGTCGATCTGGTGCTGATCATGAGCGTCAACCCGGGCTTCGGCGGCCAGAGCTTCATCGAATCGTCGCTGCGCAAGATCGAGCAAGCGCGGCGCCTGATCGACGCGAGCGGCCGCGACATCCGGCTCGAGGTCGACGGCGGCATCAAGGTCGACAACATCCGCCGTGTCGCCGACGCCGGGGCCGACACCTTCGTCGCCGGCAGCGCGATCTTCGGCAAGCCCGACTACAGCGTGGTGATCAGCGCCATGCGCGCCGAACTCGCGCGGCAGACCCAGCTCGAGGCGGCCACCTGATGGCCACGCCGCTGTACGCGATTCCCGGCACGACGGCGCACGAGCCGCCGGCCGCGAATGCGGCACAGCCGGCTGCCACGGCCTCCACCGTGAACGAGGTGCTGGCGCACAGCCAGGTCGAGGCCGTGCTCGACGAGTTGGAGCACGACCTCGTCGGCCTGGTGCCGGTCAAGCAGCGCATCCGCGACATCGCCGCGCTGCTGGTCATCGACCGGCTGCGGGCCGCTCACGGGCTGACGGCGCAGTCGCCCTCGCTGCACATGAGCTTCACCGGCAATCCCGGCACCGGCAAGACCACGGTGGCGATGCGCATGGCGCAGATCCTGCACCGGCTGGGCTACGTGCGCAAAGGGCACCTGGTGGCGGTGACGCGTGACGACCTCGTCGGCCAGTACATCGGCCACACCGCGCCGAAGACCAAGGAGGTGCTCAAGCGCGCGATGGGCGGCGTGCTGTTCATCGACGAGGCCTACTACCTGTACCGGCCCGAGAACGAGCGCGACTACGGCCAGGAGGCGATCGAGATCCTGCTGCAGGTGATGGAGAACCAGCGCGACGACCTGGTGGTGATCTTCGCCGGCTACAAGGACCGCATGGACACGTTCTTCAAGTCCAACCCCGGCCTGAGCTCGCGCATCGCGCATCACATCGACTTCCCCGACTATGCCGGTGACGAGCTGCTGCAGATCGCCGACCGCATGCTCGCCGGCATGAACTATCGATTCGACACGGCGGCGCGCACCGCCTTTGCCGAATACCTGCAGCGCCGCATCGCGCAGCCGCACTTCGCCAACGCGCGCAGCGTGCGCAACGCGCTCGACCGCGCGCGCCTGCGGCAGGCGAGCCGCCTGTTCGCCGAGCGCGGCCGCGTGCTGTCGCGCGAGGACCTGACCGCGCTCACCGAGGCCGACATCCGCGCCAGCCGCGTGTTCGGCTCGCCGCAATAGAACCATACCGGAAAGACGACCATGCCGCTGTCGAAACGCTGGACCCTGACGCGCTACCTGATCGAGGAGCGCCGGCGCTATCCGCAGGCCAGCGGCGACCTGAACGCGTTGATCCTCGACGTCTCGCTGGCCTGCAAGGCGATCGCGCGCATCGTCGCCTTCGGCAGCCTCGGCGACTCGATGACGCAGGCGCCACCACCGCCCGCGGGCGAGTTGAACGTGCAGGGCGAGGTGCAGAAGCCGCTGGACGTGCTGAGCAACGAGATCTTCGTGCGCATGAACGAGTGGAACGGCCACCTCGCCGGCATGGCCTCCGAGGAGATGGAGCAGCCGATGCAGATCCCGCCGAGCTACTCGCGCGGCAAGTACCTGCTCGCCTTCGACCCGCTCGACGGCTCGAGCAACATCGACGTCAATGTCTCGGTCGGCAGCATCTTCTCGGTGCTGCGCGCGCCGCAGGACGTGGTCGACAGCGGCCGCGACGTGACCGAGGCCGACTTCCTGCAGCCCGGCGCCACGCAGGTGGCCGCCGGCTACGCGCTGTACGGGCCGACCACGATGCTGGTGCTGTCGGTCGGCAACGGCGTGGCCGGCTTCACGCTCAACCCGAACCTGGGCGAGTTCGTGCTGACCCACCCGAACATCCAGGTTCCGGCCGATACGCACGAGTTCGCGATCAACACCTCGAACAGCCGCTTCTGGGAACCGCCGGTCAAACGCTACGTCGACGAGTGCCTGGCCGGCAAGACCGGACCACGCGGCCGCGACTTCAACATGCGCTGGATCGCCTCGATGGTGGCCGAGGCGCACCGCATCCTGATGCGCGGCGGCGTGTTCCTGTATCCGCGCGACACCAAGGACGCGACCAAGCCCGGGCGCCTGCGCCTGCTCTACGAGGCCAACCCGATCGGCTTCGTGATGGAGCAGGCCGGCGGCCGCGCCAGCACCGGTCGCCAGCCGATGCTCGGCGTCAAGCCGACGGCGCTCCACCAGCGCATCGGCCTGGTGTTCGGCTCGAAGAACGAAGTCGAGCGCATCGAGCGCTACCACCACGAGCCGGCCGCACGCGATGCCGGCACGCCATTGTTCGCCGCGCGCAGCCTGTTTCGCGATTGAGAGAAGCACGTCATGTCCGAGAAGCACCCCATCATTGCCATCACCGGCTCGTCGGGCGCCGGCACCACATCGGTGACGCGCACCTTCGAAACCATCTTCCGCCGCGAGGGCATCACGGCCGCGGTCATCGAAGGCGACAGCTTCCATCGCTACGACCGACTGGAGATGAAGCGCCGCCAGGCCGAGGCCGAGCGCGCGGGCAACCACAACTTCAGCCACTTCGGCCCGGAGAACAACCTGTTCGCCGAACTGGAGCGGCTGTTCCACAGTTATGGCGAGTCGGGCACCGGGCAGCAGCGCAAGTACCTGCACAACGCCGACGAAGCCGCACCGTACAAGCAGGAGCCCGGCACCTTCACGCCGTGGGAGAGCCTGCCGGCCGACACCGACTTGCTGTTCTACGAGGGCTTGCATGGCGCGGTCGTCACCGACGATGTGAACATCGCCCGCCATCCCGACCTGCTGATCGGTGTGGTTCCGGTGATCAACCTGGAGTGGATCCAGAAGCTGTGGCGCGACAAGAAGCAGCGCGGCTACTCCACCGAGGCCGTCACCGACACCATCCTGCGCCGCATGCCCGACTACGTGAACTACATCTGTCCGCAGTTCACCCACACGCACGTGAACTTCCAGCGCGTGCCCTGCGTCGACACGAGCAACCCGTTCATCGCGCGCGACATCCCGTCGCCCGACGAGAGCATCTGCGTGATCCGCTTCGCCAACCCCAAGGGCATCGACTTCCCGTATCTGCTGAACATGATTCACAACTCATGGATGTCACGCGCCAACACCGTGGTGGTGCCCGGCGGCAAGATGGAGCTGGCGATGCAGCTGATCTTCACGCCGTTCATCTGGCGCATGATGGAGCGGCGCAAGCGCGCGCGCGGTGCGCTGTGAACAGGCGCCGGGCATGAGCAGCAGCGCCTCGACCGACCGCGTGATCCGCGCCGACAACGGCCGCCGCGAGCCACTGGCCGGCGCTTTGCGTGCGCTGGCGATGGATGCCGTGCAGCAGGCCAATTCCGGCCATCCTGGCGCGCCGATGGGCATGGCCGAGATGGCGGTCGCGTTGTGGCACCGTCACCTGCGGCACAACCCGGCCAACCCGCAGTGGCCCGACCGCGACCGTTTCGTGCTGAGCAACGGTCACGCGTCGATGCTGCTGTACGCGCTGCTGCACCTCACCGGCTACGCGCTGCCGATGGCCGAACTGCAGCGCTTCCGGCAACTGCACAGCAAGACCCCGGGCCACCCCGAGGTCGGACTGACACCCGGCGTGGAAACCACCACCGGGCCGCTCGGCCAGGGCATCGCCAACGCGGTCGGCATGGCGCTGGCCGAGAAGCTGCTGGCCGACGAATTCAACCGGCCCGGCCATGCGATCGTCGACCATCGCACCTATGCCTTCATCGGCGACGGCTGCCTGATGGAGGGCATCAGCCACGAGGCCTGCGCACTGGCCGGTGTGTGGCAGCTGCGCAAGCTGATCGTGCTGTACGACGACAACGGCATCTCGATCGACGGCGCGGTGAAGGACTGGTTCATCGACGACACGCCGGCACGCTTTCGCGCCTATGGCTGGCAGGTGATCGGCCCCATCGACGGCCACGATGTCGACGCGATCGATGCGGCTCTCACCCAGGCCGGCAACAGCGCGGACAAGCCCACGCTGATCGTCTGCCGCACCACCATCGGTCGTGGATCGCCGGGGCGCGCCGGCAGCGCGAAGGCGCACGGCGAGCCGCTCGGCGCCGACGAGATTCGCCGCACGCGCGAGGCCATCGAGTGGCCGCACGCGCCATTCGAGATCCCGTCGCAGATCGCCGCCCGCTGGGACGCGCGCGAGCGCGGCGCCGCACACGAAGCCGCCTGGCGTGCACGGCTGGCGGCCTACCGCGCGGCGTTTCCCGACCTGGCCGATGCATTGGAGCGCCGTCTCGGCAATGCATGGCCGGACGACTTCGAGGCCACGCGCGAGCGTGTCATGGCCGAGTTCGGCCACAGCGCGGAGACGCTGGCCACGCGCAAGGCCTCGCAGAAGGTGCTGTCGATGCTGGCGCCCAGGTGGCCCGCGATGATCGGCGGCAGCGCCGACCTGACCGGCTCGAACCTGACCGACTTTCCCGGCTGTGGCGCGGTGCGCGGCGGTGCCAAGGGCGGCCGCCACATCAACTACGGCGTGCGCGAGTTCGGCATGGCCGCGATCATGAACGGCATGGCGCTGCACGGCGGCTTCATTCCGTACGGGGGCACCTTCCTCACCTTCAGCGACTACAGCCGCAACGCGGTCCGCATGGCGGCGCTGATGAAGCAGCGCGTGGTGCACGTGTTCACCCACGACTCGATCGGCCTCGGCGAGGATGGCCCCACGCATCAGAGCGTCGAACACGCGGCGAGCCTGCGCGTGATCCCCAACCTCGAGGTCTGGCGGCCGTGCGACGCGGCCGAGACCGCGGTGGCCTGGCTGAGCGCGGTGACGAGTGCGCAGCGGCCGAGTGCGTTGCTGCTGTCGCGGCAGAACCTGCCGGCGCAGACCCGCAGCGCCCAGCAGGTGGCCGACATCGCACGCGGCGGCTACGTGTTGAGCGATCGGCCGCACGCGGTGGCGGCCATCCTGGCCACCGGTTCGGAGGTGGCATTGGCGATGGCCGCGCAGGCGCTGCTCGATGCGCGCGGCGTGCCGGTGCGCGTGGTGTCGCTGCCGTCGACAACGCTGTTCGACCGTCAGGACGCGGTGTATCGCAGGGCTGTCCTGGGCGGCCGTGATTGGCCCCGCATCGGCGTCGAAGCCGGCGTCACGCGTTGGTGGGGTCAGTACGACTGCCGCGCAGCGCTCGGTGTCGACAGCTACGGCGAGTCGGCGCCGGCCGCCGCCGTGTTCGAGCACTTCGGACTGACGCCTATCGCACTCGCCGATCTGGTGCAGCGCTGCTGCACGGTCGCGCCGTGACCGGGCACAGGGCCGCCGCGGGCCTGCGCTGATTTCCATCCCACGAGGTGCTCGATGGCATTCATCTCCTTGCGACAACTGCTCGACCATGCCGCCGAACACGGCTACGGCGTGCCGGCCTTCAACGTCAACAACCTGGAGCAGATCCAGGCCATCATGGAAGCGGCGCAAGCGACGCGCAGCCCGGTGATCCTGCAGGCCTCGGCCGGCGCGCGCAAGTACGCCGGTGAGCCGTACCTGCGCCATATGGTGTTGGCGGCGGTCGAGAATCACCCGGACATTCCGGTCGTGCTGCACCAGGACCACGGCACCTCGCCGGCGGTGTGCCAGCAGTCGATCCGCTCGGGCTTCACCAGCGTGATGATGGACGGCTCGCTGAAGGAGGACGCCAAGACACCGGCCTCCTACGACTACAACGTCGAGGTGACGCGGCGCGTCTGCGAGATGGCGCATGCGGTGGGCGTGTCGGTCGAAGGCGAGCTCGGCTGCCTCGGCTCGCTCGAGACCGGCGAGGCCGGCGAGGAAGACGGTGTCGGTGCCGCCGGCAAGCTCAGCCACGACATGCTGCTGACCGACCCGGTGCAGGCGAAGGCGTTCGTGGCCGCGACCCAGGTCGATGCGCTGGCGATCGCCATCGGCACCAGCCATGGCGCCTACAAGTTCAGCCGCCAGCCCACCGGTGACATCCTGGCGATTCACCGCATCGCGGCGATCCACGCGCAGATCCCGGATACGCACCTGGTGATGCACGGCAGCTCCAGCGTGCCGCAGGAGTGGCTGGCCATCATTCGCCAGTACGGCGGCGACATCAAGCAGACCTTCGGCGTGCCGGTCGAGGAGATCCAGCGCGGCATCAAGAGCGGCGTGCGCAAGGTCAACATCGATACCGACATCCGCCTGGCAATGACCGGCGCGATGCGCAAGACCTTCGCCGAGCAGCCGGGCGAGTTCGATCCACGCAAGGCGCTGATCGCCGCGCGCCAGGCGGCCCAGGGCATCTGCCAGGCGCGCTTCGAGGCATTCGGTTGTGCCGGCTGGGCCGACCGCATAAAACCCATCGCGCTCGAGGCGATGACGCGGCGCTACCGGTAGGCATCATGTTGAAGGCCATCCTGTGGGACGTCGACGGCACGCTGGCCGAGACCGAACGCGACGGTCACCGCGTGGCGTTCAACCAGGCCTTCGAGGCCCTGGGTCTGCCGTGGCGCTGGAGCGTCGAGCACTACGGCGATCTGTTGCGCATCACCGGCGGGCGCGAGCGCATCCTGCATGACATGGCAGGCCGCCGCGACGCACCGGTCCTGGCCGGCGAACGCGAGCAGCTGGCGCGTGACCTGCACGCGCGCAAGAACGCGCTGTATGCCAGCCTGCTGGCCCGACAGCCGATTGCCCTGCGACCGGGCGTCGCCGAGCTGATGGAAGACGCGCAACGCGCTGGCCTGCGCCAGGCCATCGTCACCACCACCAGTCGTGTCAACGTCGATGCGCTGCTCCGACTGCAGTTCGGTGCCGCGTGGCACAAGCGCTTCGCCGCCATCGTGTGCGGCGAGGACGTGCGCGACAAGAAGCCGCACCCCGAAGCCTACAAGTCATGCCTTCGACAGCTGGCGATGGAGCCGCTGGAGGCTGTCGCGATCGAGGATTCTCCGGGTGGCGTGGCGGCCGCGCGCGCTGCGCACGTGCCGGTGGTGGTGCCGCGCAGTGTGTACTTCGCCACCGCCACCATCGATGGGGCGATCGCCATCGGGCCGGGCCTGCACACACGGCGCGGCTGGCAGCCGCGTTGCGCCGGTGGCGACGATGACGCGCCGGTCGGCCTGGACAACCTGCGCGACTGGTGTGCGCAGATGGACTCGGTGTCGCAGTCGTTCTGACCGGTGCGGCCGCCGTCGAGGCGGCAGATCGGGCGGCACGCGCGCGGCCGGATACAGGGATCGCCCGCTGCGCTACAGCAGATCCTCCGGCGCGATCGCACCGAGCAGCCGCGAGAACAGCCGCCGCCAGACGCTGACCAGCGGCTCGGTGTCGTAGATCACGGCCCGCCCGTTCTCCTCGGTCGACCAGCGAATCTGCGGCGTGCCGCCATCGGCGCCGACCAGGCTGACGGCGAACGCGTGCGACGGACGCACGGCATCATCGAACAGCCGGCCAATCGACTGGCCGACCTCGAGGCTCTGGATCGACAGGCCGATCTCGGTGTTGGACTGGCGCGATCGGGGGTCGAGGTTCATCGAGCCGACCACCACGTGCCGGCGGTCGATGACGATCGCCTTGGTGTGCAGGTAGGCGCCCGAGGCTCTGCCGAGGCGACCGCGGATCGACGCCGGTCGCTCGGGGCGCATCTCGTGCAGTTCCAGGCCGGCAGCGAGCAGTCGCTCGCGCCGGCGAGCGTAGCCCGCGTGGGCGAGCGGCACCACGTCGGCCGAGGCGAGCGAGTTCGTCAGCACGCGCACACGCACGCCACGGCGCGCCACCGCGCCCAGTGCCTCGAGTCCTTCGTCGCTGGGGATGAAGTACGGCGAGATGAGGATCAGCTCGCGTGTGGCCTTGGCGACGATGGGGCGGATTCGCGCGGCGAACAAGGATTGGCCGCCGTCCGAGGTCTCTGCGACCACCTTCTCCGGCCGGTCGGCGAAGACCTCCACCGGCGCCACTGTCAGCGGGATGTTGCCGGAACGCAAGGCGATGCCGAGACCGCTTTCGCGCAGGGCGCGCGCGTAGTCCCCGTCCCGAAAACCATCAACCCGCGTACGCAGGTCCAGCTCGAAGAGGGCCAGCTCGTCGGGACCCGGCAACGCCGGGACGAAGGCCTGGATCGGCACCGCCCACGGGCTGTTCCAGTAGGCATCGAAGCTGCGAGAGATCTCGCCCACCGCAGGACCGGCCACGAGCATGTCGAGGTCGCTGAAGTTGACCTCGCCGCTGGCATCGAAGTACTCGTCGCCGAGGTTGCGCCCACCGATCACCGCCATCGCGTTGTCGGCGACCCAGAGCTTGTTGTGCATGCGCCGGTTGAGGCGCCGGCCGCTGCCGATGAATTCGAGGACCTGCGGCAGGCCGAAGGCGCCGCGGCTGGCGAACGGGTTGAAGACGCGAACCTCGACGTTCGCCGATGCGGCGAGCATGGCGAGATCGAGATCCTTGCCGGCTGCGTCCAGGTCGTCGACCAGCAACCGCACGCGCACGCCACGCTGAGCCGCGCGCAGCACGCGCGCCATCAGGAGCTGCGTCGTCGTGTCGCCGCGCAGGATGTAGTACTGCAGGTCGAGCGTGTGCTGTGCGGCCTCGGCAAGCGCGGCGCGGACACCCAGCGCCTCCATGCCGCTGGGCAGGGCATGCACGCCGGACTTGTCTTCGTGGCCAGCCAGCTGGGCGGCGTAGGCCCGTGCGAGCCTGGTTTCGGCAGGCAGGGGCCAGGCCTGGCTGGCGGGCGACGGCACGTCGGGCCGCGGGGTGCTGCAGGCAGCCAGCACCAAGGCCGCGGCCATGATCGTCGGTGCGCAGGCCAGGCGAAGGAGGCGCCGGCGCCACTCGAATCCCCATTCGCACAGGCTGCCTGTCATGCCCGGATCGTAGGCCGAGCCGGCGACGATGCCTTGCGCGTCGATCCGGGTGCGGCTGCCGCCGCCGCCCGGGCCTATTTCACCAACCGCGCGATGCCCAGCGCCTTCAGCACGTACTTCTCGTAGATCGGGTCGGAGTTGCCGGTCTTCATCTTGCGCATGAAGTACTTCTCGAAGGCGATCTTGGCCAGGTGCACCCACTTGCCCTTCTTGAACCAGTTGACGTTGCGCGGCGGGATCTGCGGCAGCGCGACGAAGGCGGCGCCGGTGTCGCCCATGTCGGCCAGGCAGATCGCGTTCCACGTCGCCTTGGCGGTCGCCGGCTTGCCGGCCAGCTCGTCGGCGATGTTGTGCGCCAGCGCGGTGACCATCGTCTCGATCATGTAGCCGGTCTTCGGCGCGCCGCTGGGCACCGGCGTCACCTCGACCGGCGGGATCGCCACGCAGACACCGGCCGAGAAGATGTTCCTGTACTTCTTGCTGCGCTGGTGCTCGTCGACCACCACGAAGCCGCGCGGGTTGCACATGTCGGCCACCGCCGCCACCGGGTCGACGCCCTTGAAGGCCGGCAGCATCATGGCCAGCTTGAACGCGATCTCGTGGTCCTTGATCGGCTTGCCCTGGTCGTCGAGTTGCGTGGTGAACAGCTTGCCCGCCTCGACCTTGGTGGTCTTGGCGTTGGTGATCCACTTGATGTCATGGCTGCGCAGTTCGGATTCGAGCATCGACTTCGAGTCGCCCACACCGCCCAGGCCCAGGTGCCCGATGTACGGCTCGGCGGTCACGAAGGTCATCGGCACCTTGTGGCGCAGCTTGCGGCGGCGCAGGTCGGTGTCGAGGATCAGCGAGAACTCGTAGGCCGGCCCGAAGCAGCTGGCCCCTGGCATCGCACCGACCACGATCGGGCCAGGATCGAGCAGGAACTTCTGGTAGTCCTGCCAGAACATCTCGGCGTGGCCGACGGTGCACACCGAGTGGGTGTGCCCGCCATGCGGGCCGGCACCGGGCACCTCGTCGAAACTCAGCTTGGGACCGGTGGTGATGACCAGGTAGTCGTAGGGGACCGCCTGTCCGTCGTCGAGCGTCAGGCGGTTGGCCGCCGGGTCGATCGCCGTCACCGGTTTGCCGATGAACTCGATGCCCTTCTTCTGCAGGTACGGCGCGATCGGCAGGGTCACCGCCTCGCGGTCGCGCCAGCCCACCGCCACCCAGGGGTTGGACGGCACGAACTGGAAGAAGCTGGTCGCGTTGACCACCGTGACACGGTGCTCCTTGGGCAGCAGCGACCGCAGTTCGTAGGCCGCGGGCATGCCGCCGATGCCCGCGCCCATCACGACGATATGTGCCATGCCATGTCTCCGGTTGCGCCGTGCCGGCGCTGTCCTAGAACTTGCGGGCCCAGGCCAAGCCGAAGCTCGACTGCTTCATGCTGATCGTCTCGTTGCCGCCGAGGCCCCCGGGCGGCACCAAGGCCGGCGAGTTGAACATCGACGGGCCGGTCACGCTCTGACGCGGCGCAATCATCAGCGCGGCGCTGATCTCGTTGTCCTTGTCGAGCGAGTAGGTGAACCCCGCGGTGTAGTGCTCCTTCATGACGCCGGGGGCGATGATGTTGAAGCTCACGTCGGCCGAGCTTATCGGGTTGTCACCCTTGTTGTAGCCGGCACGCAGCGTCCAGGCGTCCGACGCCCGCCAGGCGACGCCGATCTTGACGATGTCGATGTCCTGCCAGCCGAACCCCGGGCCGTTACCGGCACCCAGGGGCGCCTGCGCCGAGCTCGGGTTGTTGACCGACGCGACGTCGCTGTAGTTGATGCGGCCGACGTCCAGCGCCACCGTCCAGGCGGGTGTCGGCGAGAACGCGATGCCGATGCTGTAGTGCGACGGAATGTCGAAGTCACCGTTGCCGGCGAACAGCCCCTTGTACTTGTCGAAGCGGCTCATGTTCATCTTGGGCGCGTAGGCGGCGCCGACGCTGATCTGATCGGTGATGCGGCCCTGGTAGCCCAGGCGCAGACCGATGCCGGTGGCGCTGTCGTAGCCGTTGTTGGTCACGCTGCCCGGTGCGCTGCTCAAGCCCTCGAAGGCCTGCAGGCCGAATGCCTTGAACTGCTGGTAGCCGAGCAGCAGCGCCAGGCCGACCGCGTGCTGCGCGTTGACCTTGTAGGCCACGGTCGGCGCGACGATCAGCTGCGACAGATCCTGGCCGAGCGAGCCGCTGCCGCACAACATGTTGGCCGGGCCGCCGCCACAGTTGAAGTCGCCCTGCGGGTACGTGGTGTTCATGCCGCCGTTGCCGTAGACCGACACGCCGAGCGACAGGTTGGCGTTGAGCATGCGGTTGTAGCCGAACTCGGGAATGAAGAAGCGGCTGTTGTCGCTCTCGACCCTGCCGTTGAGCGTGGGTACGCCGGCCCCGCTGCGCTCGGCATCGCGCTTGGGCATGAAGACGTCCAGACCGACGTCCAAACGCGAGCCGGCCCACACCATGCCGGCCGGGTTGGTGGCGCCGCCCAGGCTGTCCTGTGCCAGCGCGGTCGAGACGCCGCCCATGCCCTTGGCCTTGATGCCGTAGCCGTGCGGGAAGTAGCCGTTGGTCGCGAGTGCCGGGCCTGCGGCCAGGCACGCGGCGGCCACGGGAAGGGTGCGAAGAAGATTCCTTGGCGAGCGGGTCATCGTCTGTCTCCTGTTGAGGGGTCAAAAGCCGGGGTAAATCGGTCAGGGCGTCGATGGCGAGGGTGTGCTCACCAGCGGGCGAGCAGGCGGCCGTCGGCCACCCGGGTTTCCCATTGCCTGAGCGGGCGATCGCCCTTGGCGGTGCAGCGGCCCGAGCGAACGTCGAACGCCCACTCGTGCTTTGGGCAGATCAGCGTGGTCCCCTGCAGGGCGAGGTGCGGGATGTTGGTCGTCTGGTGCGGGCAGCGGCTGTCGAACACCTTCCAGCCGTCGTCACCGTGGTGCACGAACAGGCCGCGGCCGTCGCACTCGACGCGCGTGACGCCGTCGGGCGGCAGGTCGGCCGTCGCCATCACGTCGTGCCACTGGCCTTCGGCGCCGAGCGCGGCCGGCTGGAACTCCGGCAGGTCCATCGCGAGGATGATGTCGACGGCCCAGACGATCTTGGCCAGCCCGAGCGCCGGAAAGGCCATCAGCAGCGCATCGAGGACTTCCGCCGGCGTGCAGCCGTCGCGCAGCGCGCGGCCGAGGTACTGGCGAAAGCCCCGCTCGGTCTGCGCATGGACCTTGGTGATCACCGAGATCAGGTCGCGTGTCTTCGGGTCGAGGTGCCTGCCGCAGTCCTTGAGGAAGGCGAAGTAGTGCGACATCGCGGCGGGGCGCGCCTTGACGAGGTAGTTCAGTGCATCACTCATGTCGCTCCTTCAGCGGTGGTGGCAGGCTTCACGTGGACCAGCACGGGGCAGTCGGCCATGCCGATCACCTTGTGTGCGACGTTGCCGATGCGCAGACGCCGAGGGCCGTCGTCGCGATGTCGTGCCACCACCAGCAGGTCCGCCGGGCCGGCCCGGGCTGCCAGCACCAGCTCGTCGTGCGCCCGTCCGCTGCGCAGCTCGCCATCGGCGGCCGGACAGATCGCGCGGGCCTTCTGCAGCAATGCAGCCAGCACGGGTTCGGCCGAGGACCTGAATGCGTCGGTGCTCACCACGCACACCACACGCAGCGGCAGGGCGCAGTCGGCGGCGATGCCGGCGGCCAGCCCCAGAGCCGCCTCGCTGGGCGCCTGCGGGTCGATACCGACCAGCACGCGCCGCGTCCACAGCTGCGCCTTGCGCGGCGCCACCAGCACGCTGCAAGGTGCGTGCGCCACCACCTTGCTGACCATCTCACCGATCAGCAGCCGGGCGAGGAAACCGCGCTCGCCGCGCCGCCGGATCACGACCAGATCGGCCTGGCGTTGCAGTGCCTCCTGGACGATCTCCGAGTCCAGCTCGCTGCCATGGCGCACGGTGACCTCGAGCTCGACCTGCTGCGCACGGGCCAACGCCAGCAGCGCCTCGCGGCGCTGCGAGGCCCGTGCGTCCGACCGGGCCGACAGCTCGGGCGCCGCCACTTCGAATTCCGGGTTGCTGACGATCGGCAGCACGGCGGTCAACGGCAACGCGCAGTGGCGCGCCAGGGCCAGCGCCAGGTTCTCGGCGCCGGCGTCGAACTCGGTGTGCTCGGTAGCCAGCAGCACGCGCGCGAACGGGGCGGCCATCGTCAATGGCCTCCCGAGATCCAGCCTGAGGCTGCGACGAGCACCACCGCCACCTCGGCCAGGCAGATGGCCGCGAAGGCCTTGTCGCCGCGCGACCAGTACAGCGGCACCAGTGCGAGCAGACACAACACCGAGCTGCCGGCCAGGATGGCGATGCCCAACAGGCCCGCGATGTCGCCGCGATGCACCAGCGCGAGCCAGCCCCAGCCGGTGGGTGAGCCGGTCAACTCGAGGAAACGGCCCACCGGGTGGATCCACAGCTCCGGCAGCCGGGACACCGGCACGTGAGACTGCGCCAAGCCCAGCACGTAGGCCGCGAAGCTGAGCAGCAGGACGATCAGGCCGACACGCGTGCCCCAGTCCAGCCACGTCGCGTAGCGCATCTGTTCGGGCGGCTGGACCGCCAGGTCGCCCGGGTTCTTCATGGCCACACACCCATGCCCTTGAGCAGGGCCCGGCTGCCGGCGAACAGCAGCACGGCAATCACCAGGCGCCGGATCACCGAGCCCTTGAGCACGTTCAGCAGCCGTGCACCGATGCGGGCGCCCAGCATCATGCCGACCACCGACGGCACGGCGATCATCGGCAGCACGGCGCCTTTGTTGATGTAGACCCATGCCGCGGACGAGTCGACCAGCGACAGCACCACGCTCGAGGTGCCAGCCGCCACCTTGAGCGGTGCGCCCATCAGCAGGTTCAGCGCCGGCACGTTGGCCCAGCCGGCGCCGATGCCGAACATGCCGGCCAGCACGCCGATGGCCAGGAAGACGAGCAGGCCCGGCACGCTGCGGTGCACCCGCCAGCGCACCGTACGCTGCGAGGCACCGTCGAGAAAGACGCCGTGCAACGCGAGCGCCTGCGACAGCGCGTCCGGCCGCTCGACCTGCGGGAACTCGGACTTCTTGGCGGTGAACATCAGCACCACGATGCCGAGCACCACGGCGCCCAGCAGCATCTGCACCACCTGCGCCGGCATCGCCAGGCCGAGCAGGGCGCCGCCGATCGACGACGCCGAGGCCAGCACCGCCAGCGGAAGTGCCAGGCGCAGGCTGCCCAGTCCGCTGCGCAGCAGCATCGGCCCGGCCGACAGTGCGCTGGCCAACGCGACCAGCAAGCCGGCTCCGCGCACGAAGTCCAGATGAAACGGGAAGAAGCTGCCAACGATCGGCACGAACAAGGTGCCGCCGCCAATGCCCGCCGGCACAGCGACGATGCCCATCAGGAAACAGGCGACGAACAGGCCCAGCGGCCACACCCACCATGGCACTGCGCTTGACGTCGTGGCAACGTCTGCTGCGTGCGCGCCCGCCACCAGCAGCAGGCCGACCAGCAGGACCAGGCCGCGCCGCGCCGCCTTCACGACACCGCCTGGTAGTACAGATTCTGCGGATGCCGAGCCTGCGCGAAGAAGAACCAGCGCTCGATCAGCAGCCCGCCGAACTGCACCATGCAGGCCGCCAGCATCCACATCGCCGAAGCCGCGCCGCGGCCGGCGAGCGCCAGCAGTACGGGCGCCGCGAAGGCCAGCACGATGAAGGCCGGCTTGGCCAGCCGCAACCGCTGGCCGGTGCTGCCATGGAAGAACTCGCGCGTGTTGAACGAGCCGCCCATGAAGCCCTTGGACTGCTGCGCGACGTCCGGGTGCTTGATGCCGATGGCCGACTGCAGCGTCGAGCGTGGCTTCAGTCGCGCGTTGCGCCACAACGACGCGATGCGCCCGGCCGCGGCCAGCATGGTGAGGATGATGGCCCAGCCCGACAGGAACGCCACCAGCGCCGGGGCGACAAGCGCCGCAAGCGCTGCGGCCAGCATGAAGCCCGAAGCGCCGCCGAGCAGTGTGTAGTTCAGCGGCGTCAGCGGCGTGTGCCACTCGGCCAGGAAGCGCAGGCACGCGTAGACCATGCCGGTGCAGACGAACAGCGCGAAGGCCAGCAGCGTGCCCACGCAGCCGATCACGACGCTGGCGTCGATCGGCAGGCCTTGCGGCAGCGTGAAGATCGGCTGGGTCACACCCAGTCCGTGCGCCAGCGTGTACAGCACCACAACGCCGATGAAGGCCGGCAGCACGATCACCTCGCGCGACAGCCACGACGTGCGCCACTGCGTCGCCGAACGCCAGGCCCGCTCGGGCCGGCCGAGATGGAAGAACGACGCCACCAGCCCGGCGGCCAGCAGCGCCGTGGCGATCAGTCCGCCCTGCACATAGAAGCCCATCGTGGCCACCGATGGCAGCAGACCCAGCAGCGCGTAGCTCTGCACCGTGAACAGGGCCAGGAACAGGCCCTGACCGGCCCCGATCAACGTGGTCAGCAGGATGACGGACAACGCGGGACGCATCGCGAGGGCCTACCAGCTGGCGTCGTCGAACGTCGCCGCGTCGTCGGCGGGTCTGGGCAGGTGCCCTTCGACGCGCAACGGATTGTCGGCACGCACGAGCTCGTCTTCGTGAATGCGCATGCGCGTCGTGCGCCTCGGCAGGTAGTGGTTGGCCGGCTGGGTGCCCCACTCGGGCATCAACGCGTAGCCGCCGTTCTCGCGAATGGCACGCGACGCGTCGCTATGCGGATCGTGAATGTCGCCGAAGATGCGTGCCGAGGTCGGACAGGCCTTCACACAGGCCGGCTTGCGATCGACCTCGGACATCCGGGTGTCGTAGATCCGATCGACGCACAGGGTGCACTTCTTCATCACCTTGTCGTGCTCGTCGAACTCGCGCGCGCCGTAGGGGCAGGCCCACGCGCAGTACTTGCAGCCGATGCACTTGTCGTAGTCGACCAGCACGATGCCGTCTTCCGCGCGCTTGTACGACGCGCCGGTCGGGCACACCGGCACGCACGGCGGCTCTTCGCAGTGCAGGCACGACTTCGGAAAGTACACGGTCTCGGTGAACGGGTACTGGCCGACTTCGTAGGTCTGCACACGGTTGAAGAAGGTGCCGGTCGGATCGGCGTCGTACGGCGCCAGGTCGGCCAGCGGTCCGGCTGCCCCGTAGTTGTTCCACTCCTTGCAGCTGGTGACGCAGGCATGGCAGCCGACGCACACGTTCAGGTCGATCACCAGCGCGAGTTGCTTGCGAGTCATACTGGGTCCTTCTTCCGCCCGGCCGTGGCGCCCACCATTGGCGCCGGCAGCCGCTGCGGACGTTCCGCCATGCCGGGATACCGGTGCATCGGCTCGAACTGCGGTTCGCTGCCCAGTGCCGGCTGCGCGTCGGCCTTGGTGACGCGCACGCGCACGTCGTACCAGCCGGCCTGCCCGGTGATCGGGTCGGAGTTGGAGATGCGCGCCTGGCCGTACTGCGCAGGCAGTTCGTCGGAGATCAGGTGGTTGAGCAGGAAGCCGCGTTGCGACTCGTTGGCGTTGGGCGCCAGGTTCCACGCGCCGGATTGCTTGCCGATCGCGTTCCAGGTCCATACCGTGCCGGGTTCGACCGCCTCCGAGTGGCTGACCTGGCAGCGCACGCGTCCCCACTGCGACTCCACCCAGACCCAGTCGCCGTCGGCGATGCCCGAGGCCCGTGCCGTCTGCGTGTGGATGTTCAGCACGTTATGGGTGTGGATCTGCCGCAGCCAGGCGTTCTGCGAGTCCCACGAGTGGTACATCGCCATCGGCCGCTGCGTCACAGCCGCCAAGGGGAAGCGGTGCTTGTCGGTGACGTGCGACTCCAGCGGCTCGTAGTAGAACGGCAGCGGATCGAAGTAGGTGGCGATGCGCGTCTTCAGATGTTCCGGCGGTCTGCGCGTCAGGCCCTTCCCTTGCGCCGCGCTGCGAAAGCGCTGCAGCACCTCGGAGTACAGGTGGATCAGGATCGGCTCGGCGTAGCGTGTGATGCGGTTCGCACGCGACCACTCCAGGTAACCCTGATTCCAGTTGCGCATGTACTGGAAGCTGCGCGGCAACTGGTAGTGGTAAACGCAGTTGTGCTGTTCGTACATCTCCCACTGCCGCGGATTGGGCTCGCCGATCAGGAACTTCTCGCCGCCCTTGCCGCGCCAGCCGGCCAAGAAGCCGATGCCCGAACCGGGCTCGGTCTCCCAGTTGACGATGAAGTCCGGGTAGTCGCGGTACTTGCGCTGACCGGTGGGCGTGACGAAGGTCGGCAGCTTCAGCCGCGAGCCGAGTTCGATCAGCACCTCCTGGAACGGCTTGCAGTCGCCCGACGGGGGCAGCACCGGGATGCGCACCGCGTCGACCGGACCGTCGAACTCGGAGATCGGCCGATCGAGCATCGACATCACGTCGTGTCGCTCGAGGTAGGTGGTATCGGGCAGCACCAGGTCGGCGAAGGCCGTCATCTCGGAGTGGAACGCGTCGGCGACGACCAGGAACGGGATCTTGTACTCGCCGTTGTCGTTCCGGTCGTTGAGCATCCTGCGCACTTCGACCGTGTTCATCGTGGAGTTCCACGACATGTTGGCCATGAAGATCAACAGCGTGTCGATCGGGTACGGGTCACCGCGCCAGGCATTGGTGATCACGTTGTGCATCATCCCGTGCACCGACAGCGGGTACTCCCACGAGAACGCCTTGTCGATGCGCACCGGCGAGCCGTCGTCGTTGACGAACAGGTCGTCGGGGTCTGAGGGCCAGCCGAGCGGCATGCCGTCGAGCGGTCGATCGGGCCGCACGGCGCGCGCATCGTTGGGCGTGCGGGCGCACGGCGGAATCGGTCGCGGGAACGGCGCCTTGTGACGGAAGCCGCCGGGCCGGTCGATCGTGCCGAGCAGCGACATCAGGATGCCCAGCGCCCGTACGGTCTGGAAGCCGTTGGAGTGCGCCGCGAGGCCGCGCATCGCGTGAAAGGCCACCGGATTGCCGGTGACGGTGTCGTGTTCCTTGCCCCAGGCATCGGTCCACGCGATCGGCAGTTCGATGCGCTGGTCGCGCGCGGTGACACCCATCTCGTAGGCCAGGCGCCGGATCGTGTCGGCCGGAATGCCGGTGATCTGCGCCGCCCAGTCGGGCGTGTAGTCCTTGACGCGTTCCTGCAGCAGCTGGAACGCCGGCTTGACCGGCGTGCCGTCGGCCAGCTTGAATTCGCCGAGCAGGAACGGATCCGCGCCAGGCGTGTGACTGACCACCGCCTTGTTGCTATGCCGGTCCCACCACAGCTTGTTCTGCGGGTCGTAGCACGCTTCTTCCTGAGGCACCTCGGTGCGCACGAACATGCCGAACTCGTCGCTGCCGGTGTCGAGGTTGACCAACTCGCCGCCATTGCTGTACTGCACGACGAAGTCGCGGTCGTACAGTCCCTTGGCCAGGATCTCGTGGATCACCGCGAGCAGGAACGCGCCGTCGGTGCCGGGGCGGATCGGCACCCATTCGTCCGCAATCGCCGAATAACCGGTGCGCACCGGGTTGATCGAGACGAAGCGTCCGCCGTCGCGCTTGAACTTGGCCAGCGCGATCTTCATCGGGTTGGAGTGATGGTCCTCGGCGGTGCCGATCATCACGAAGAGCTTCGCGCGATCGAGGTCGGGGCCGCCGAACTCCCAGAACGAGCCGCCGATCGTGTAGATCATGCCGGCGGCCATGTTCACCGAACAGAAGCCGCCGTGCGCGGCGTAGTTGGGCGTGCCGAACTGGCGCGCGAAGAGGCCCGTCAACGCCTGCATCTGGTCGCGCCCGGTGAACAGCGCGAACTGCTTCGGATCGGTGCTGCGGATGCGCGCCAGCCGCTCGGTCAGCGTGGCGAAGGCCTCTTCCCACTCGATCTCTTCGAACTCGCCCGCACCGCGCTCGGCACCGGCCTTGCGCTTCAGCGGCTTGAGCAGCCGCGCCGGCGAGTACTGCTTCATGATCCCCGAGGATCCCTTGGCGCAGATCACGCCCTGGTTGAGCGGATGGTCCGGGTTGCCATCGATGTAGCGCACCTGCCCGTCGCGCAGGTGCACGCGGATGCCGCAGCGGCAGGCACACATGTAGCAGGTGGTGTTGCGCGTTTCGCGCGCCGCATCGGGATGCGGATCGGCGATCGGATCGTGCAGTGGCAGGCTGGGCATCGTGGCTTTTCGTGGCCGCGACAGGCGCATGACGCCGAGGGCACACCTTGCCCCATCCTGTCGCGGCAGCCGATTAAGCGCTGCGCCAGCGGGCCGCGTCCATAGCCGGTTCGGGCAGCTTGGCACTACCCGTACGGGTAGTGGCGGCCTGGCCGAAATGGAGCGCCAATGGTGGCAGAGCCGGGCGGCGTCACACGCCGCAAGCCCGGCGCGGCAGCGTCACACCTGCCGCCAGGGCAACCCGTGCTTGCGCCAGCCGCCGAGGTTGCCGCGATGGTGCTCGACATCGAGTTCGCCCTCGAAGCCCTCGAGCACATTGCTGACGTTGGTGAAGCCGTGCTTCTCGAGCTCGAGCCCGGCATCGACCGAGCGCTTGCCGCTGCGACAGATCAGGATGATCGGCCGGTCCTTGCGGCCGGCCATGCGCAGCGCCTCTTCAGCGAAATGCGGGTTGACGTCGAAATCGACCCCTGTGTTCCACTCGATGTTGATGGCATCGACCGGATGCCCGACGTAGAAGAACTCCACCTCGGTGCGACAGTCGATCAGCAGCGTGTTCGGGTTCTGCTGCAGGATCTCGTGGGCTTGCTTGGGATGCAGATGGTCCATGGCGCGCTTTCGTGGACGCGGATTGTCGCCTCCAGCGCGCGGCCGGCTCGGAATATCGCCTCATATGCATATCCCGGCGCCGGTCGTCTTTGCCTCGCGGCGAGAGACGGCTACGGCTTCTTCGGCGTCTTGTACGGGGCTTCCTTCTGGAACGGCTTCCAGATGGTTTCGAATCCGACGAAGCCCTTCTCGTTGGGCGGCATCTGACGCGTCGTCACATAAGGCGTCACGCCGTCAGGCACCTTGGCGGGGGGAGGTTTGTGGTCGCTCATGTTTCGTCTTTCTAGCCGTGAAGGCAGGGCCGCCGCTCAAACAGGCCTCAGGAGCGACGGGTTGATATCGGCGCCCGCAGGGATGGCCCCGCCCGCCTGGATTTCCGCATCCGTGGCATCGCGCACCGTCAGGATCTCGAGCGTGAAGACGATCTGCCTGCCGCAGAGCGGATTGTTGCCGTCGACCGTCAGTGTGTCGTCGTCCATGTGCGTGACGAGAAAGCTGCGGGTCTGGCCCTTGTCGTTCTCCATCAGGATGGAGGTGCCGATCTGCCGGTACTCCTCGGGGACGTTATCGATGTCATCGGAGAAGACCAGCGACTCGTCTCTGGGGCCGAAGATCTGATTGCCATCGATGTCCACTTTGATGACGTCGCCAGCGGCCTTGCCTTCGAGCTCCTTGTGAACCGAAGGGGCGAGGATCTCATTGTGTCCGTGGACATAACCCAACGGGAACTCGACTCGGGTGAGGACATGACCCGTCTTCGCGTCGGTCACCTTGTAGGTCAACTCGACAAGCTTGCCTTCCCGGACGACATGCTCAGAAGATGGAGGCACCGAAGATCCTGACCTTTCCTTCCTCGTAGCCGAGGACGAGTCTGCCCAGCCATTCGCCGGGCTTCTTGGTGCTGCGTTGGCGGTACAGGACCGTCACATGTTCGCCGCGGCGGATGATGCCGAGCGAGTCGATGTCTTCAGACAGGTTTCTCGCCAGTTCGCTGTTGGCGAACTGGTGGCCCGCCACCACCTGATCGATGGCGCGCGCCAGGGAACTGGAGAAGTTCCTGACGAACTCACCGTACTTGCCTTCGTTCGAATACTTGACGAGGTCGAGCCACAGTGGCCTGGCCAGGGCCAGGATCTCCTCGTCGGTCTTCTCGATGATGTTCACGCGCGGGCCTGGGGATGCGGGCTACTTCTCATCGCCCACCAGGTGATAACAAGGCGCCTTCTCCATCGTGTATTCGCCGGTCTTCGGGTCGCGACGCGAGACCGTCAGTACATGCCAGTTCACGTCGTCCACCTTCATGGCGTCGCCTCGGTAGTAGTAGCCTGGCCAACGGGTCTCCTTGCGGAACAGCGTGTGCTGGGTGACGCACTCGGCGGCGCGATGGCGGTGCTTCAGCTCCCACGCCCGCAGCAACTCGTGAATATCCTTGGCGGCCAGGCTTTCGAGGTCTTCCTCCATGATCGCGAGCTTCTTGAGCCCGATGCTCAGCAGCTTCTCGTTGGTCATGTAGTTGACCGTCACTCCGCCGCAGTACTCATCCATCAGCTTCTGCAGGCGGTCGAGGCCCTGCTTGGGGTTGATGTAGTGCGGGTTGACATCGCCCGCCACGATCTCGTTGCGGTTGATTCTGTAGTGTTCCAGCGGCTTGTAGATCTCTTCCTTGCGGCGGTTGATCTGCTCATCGGAGACGACGATGCCTTCGCCTTTGCCGTCGTCGATGTACTTGCAGGCCGCCTTGGCGGCGAGACGGCCTTCGGTGAACGAACCCGAAGAAAAGGCATGAGGCGTGCCGCCGACCGCGTCACCGGCGCCGAACAGACCTTCGATCGTCGTCATGCGGTTGTAGCCCCAGAAATACTCGGGCGGCGAAACGTCCTCGGGGCCGGAGCACCAGGCACCCGAACCGGTCGCATGTGAGCCCATGACGTACGGCTCGGAGGTGGTCAGTTCGGGGTTCTCGTTCTTCGGGTCCACATCGGTGGCGGCCCACAGAACCGCCTGGCCGACGGTCATGCCGAGGAAGTTCTCCCAACCGACCTCCTCCAGATGCGGGTCCTGGAAAGCACGCATGGTCACCATGTGGATGGGCCCGCGGCCGGCATTCACTTCGCTGATGATGCAATGGTTGCGCAGGCAGGTCGGGATCGGCCGGTGGGTCAGGTGCGACGCTTCCGGGTCCAGATACTCCTTGCCGACCATCTGCTGCAGGGCTGGGAACCACTTGGATTCGTACTCCTCGCCCAGGCAGTTCTGCGTATAGGTCTTCAGGTGCAGGAAGTAGGCGCCGACCGGGCCATAGCCGTCCTTGAACCGCGCCAGCACGATGCGGTTCTCCATCTGCGTCATCTTGGCGCCGGCGTTGATCATCAGGCCGTAGGCCGACGCGGACGACCAGGGCGCATACCAGGTCCGGCCCGAACCTTCACCCACCGAGCGCGGCTTGAAGATGTTGGAAGCACCGCCCGCGCCGCAGATCACGGTCTTGGACTTGAAGACGTGATAGTTGCCCGTGCGGACGTTGAAGCCGACGGCACCGGCGATCCGGTTCTCCCGGCTGTCGTCCATCAGCAGATGCGTGACGCAGATGCGGTTGAAGACCTTGTCGGCCGACTTCTTGGCGGCCTCGGCGACGATGGGCTTGTAGGACTCGCCGTGGATCATGATCTGCCAACGGCCTTCACGAAGGTAGCGCCCGGTCTTCGGGTCCTTCATGATGGGCAGGCCCCACTCCTCGAACTGATGCACCGTGGAGTCGACGTGGCGGGCCATGTCGAACAGCAGGTCTTCGCGCACCATGCCCATCAGGTCGATGCGGGCGTAGCGTACATGGTCCTCCGGGTTGTTCTCGCCCCAGCGGGTGCCCATGTAGCAGTTGATCGCGTACAGACCCTGCGCGACCGCGCCCGAGCGATCGATGTTGGCCTTCTCGGCAATGACGATCTTCTTGTTCTGTCCCCAGAACCGGGCCTCCCAGGCGGCGCCGGTGCCGCCCAGACCTGCACCGACGACGAGAACGTCGATGCCGTCTTCGATGATTGTGTCGTAGGCCATCAGTAGTAGACCCCCATCTTCAGTTTGAGACCTGCGGCCTGAAGCGTGCGCAGACCGCCGTCGTCCATGCGGATGTACTTCGGCTCGTTGTAGAGCAGCTCGCCATCGCGCATCTGCTTGCTGGGCGCTGGAACGTCGGCGAGCTTGGGAATCGCCTCACCCCAGGGCTTGGTCGTGATGGGCGACAGGAAGTTCTTTTCCGTGCCGTTGCGGAACTTGATCCGCCAGGCGATCGTGCCCTTGCGTTCGTCGCGGTCGACGCGAACGCTGTGGCCCAGCGGGGCGAAGTCGGCATAACCGCGCACGTCGATCGCATGCTGCGGGCAGGCCTTCACGCAGGAGTAGCACTCCCAGCACATGTTCGGTTCGATGTTGTAGGCGCGCCGATAGGTCTTGTCGATGTGCATGATGTCCGAGGGACAGATGTCGACGCAGTGTCCGCATCCGTCGCACCTCGTCATGTAGACGAAGGTAGGCATTGAGCTGGCTCCTTGTTGTGTTCGGCGAAAACCGGCGGGCTGTCTAGTAGTGGCGCGGGGCTTCGCGCTTGATGCCGAGCCCCATGTCCATCGGGGCGTTCTTCAGCAGTTCCATCGAGTGCCGCTCGCGTTGCGCGGGATCGTCCCGAGTCTGCGTCGGCAGGTTGGCATTCGTGCCGTTGGCCTCCGAGACACGTTTGTCGAAGGCCGCGGCCGGCTTGAAGAACATGTGCGCGAACTTGGACCAGTACACGCCGCCGAACAGCACCGTGGTCGCCAGCATGTACAGCGCGAACAGGACCCAGGCGGCCGCGCTGCCCTGCACCTGCAGCCAAGCCCAGACGACGGCAAAGGTCACGCTGGCGAGCAGCGATAGGATGAAGAGATCGGCACGCATCACGCGCATTGGCGTGCCGCCCTCGGCCGCCACGTCGACGCGGATGAAGAACCAGAACCAGTAGCCGCCGACGAGCACCATCAACGCGCCCAGCCACCAAAGCTGCACCACCAGGGCCGGCGTCGGCGTCGCGGCCGTCGGATAGACGAACACCATGACCGCGGTGGTGACGAGGTAGAGGATGAAGCCGTACATCGTGAGCAAGTGCGCGAGGCGACGCCGCGGGTTGCAGAACTCACCCGAGGCGAGCACGTCCACCATCACGGTCTTGACCGCGATCGACGCCTTGTCCACCGGCTTGCCCTGGCCGCGTGTCTTGCGCGCCTTGGCGAAGAAGTAGGTTGCGCTGCCCTTGTGGGCCATGTCGAGCAGCGTGCCGACGATCACGGCCAGCACCATCAGCACGATGAAGATCTGCATGGCACTCGCGGGCAATACGCCGTTCAGGGCGGCAAACGGGTTCTGGGCGAACATGGGTCGGTCTCCTAAGGTCGTCTCGTCTCGTCACGGCCTCGCGGCCATTCTTTTGGGGCGCGCAGGTCTGAGCCTGCTGCCGATCACTCCGTCATCACTGCACACCCGGCGACGAAGGCTCGCCTTTCAGTTCCTGCAACTCGAAGCGCATGGCTGCCAGATCGCCCATCACCCAGGTCGAGGGCGCGGCCAGGCCGGCCACCGTGCCAGGGTTGACCAGCCACGTCGATCGGCCCAAGACATTGGCCACGGCGCGCACCTCGGCGCGGTGCGAGTGGCCGCAGCACACCAGATCCCAGTCGCCGGTGCAGGCCATGGCGTAGCCGTAGTCGTCGTAGTGCACGACGAAGATCCGCCGGCCGGCCAGTTCGATGCGGCCGTCCACACCGTGATAGCGCAGCTGCCCGTTGCTCTCGCCCGCCCATCGGTGCAGCGACTGCGGGTCGCCGATGTTGTTGCCGTGGATGATGTGCACCGGCAGCCCCAAAGCCAGGGTCGGCCTCAGCGTTTGCGTGCCGATCAGATCGCCGCAATGAAGCACCGCCTCGGCGCCTTGCGCCTTGGCTTCGCGCACCGCTTGCGCCAGCGCACCGGCGCGGTCGTGGCTATCCGAAACGACGCACACCTTCATGGTCTCATCTCGACGCAGCGGCCGCGCCGACCGGCCGCGCGTCGGTCTCGGCGTAGTAGGTGCGCAGGATCTCGAGCACTTCGGGGCGGCTGAACTCGGGCGGCACACTCTGGCCTTCGGACAGCGACTTGCGCAACTGCGTGCCGCTGACCTGCAGGCGGTCGGCATCGCCGTGCGGGCAAGTGCGCCCCGAGGCCATGCCGCCGCACCTGTAGCACCAGAAGGAGACGTCGATCTTCAGCGGTCGCGTCTGCAGCGCGCCGTCGGGGATCTCGTCGAAGATGTGGTGCGCCTCGAACGGCCCGTAGTAGCTGCCCACGCCGGCATGGTCGCGGCCGACGATCAGGTGCGAGCAGCCGTAGTTCTGGCGGAACAGCGCATGCAGCAGCGCCTCGCGAGGCCCGGCATAACGCATGTCCAACGGGTAGCCGGCCTGCACGATGGTGGAAGGCACGAAGTAGTTCTTCGCCAGCGCTGCGATGGCGCGCGTGCGCACCTCGGCCGGGATGTCGCCCGGCTTCAACGCCCCCAGCAGCGAATGCACGAGCACGCCGTCGCAGACCTCGATCGCCACCTTGGCGAGGTACTCGTGCGAGCGATGCATCGGATTGCGCGTCTGGAACGCCGCGATGCGCGACCAGCCGAGCGACCTGAACAAGACTCGCGTCTGCTCCGGCGTCATGAACAGGTCGCCGTACTTCTCCGGGAAGCCGCCGCGCGACAGCACCCGGATCGGACCGGCGAGGTTGACCTCGCCCTGCTCCATCACCATCTTGACGCCGGGATGCGCCGCGTCGATCGTCTTGAACACGCGCACGCATTCGTGCGCCTTGTCGATCCTGTACTTCTCGCTGACGCGCTGGATCGCCAGGCAGTGGCCGTCATCCGGGTCGACGAGTGCGATGTCCTGCCCGATCGCAATCGCGTCGGCAGTGGCCGGGTCGGTCGACAACGTGATCGGGATCGGCCAGAACAGGCCGCTGGCGGTGCGCATGTCGTCGCACACGCTGCGCCAGTCGGCGTGCGACATGAATCCGTCGAGCGGCGTGAAGCCGCCGATGCCGAGCATGATGATGTCGCCGCGCTCGCGCGAACTCACCCGCACGCGCGGCAGGCTCAGCGCGCGCTGTCGCTCCTGTTCGAGCGGCGCACCACCGAGCAGCAGCGGCTTCAGGTCTGCACCGCCGTGCGGACTGACGAGAGGAGTCATGGTTTCAATGAGGGTGCGAAGCGCAGAACGACGCCAACCGCGCGCGTCCGGCACGCCCTCGATGCTAGACAGCCAAGGTGAAAAGGAAAAATGGACAATATCGCTCACCATGACCGGAAAATCCGATAAAAGGAACAGCACCTCGGGACCGACCCGGCTGCGCCTGAACCTGCGCCAGCTCGAGGTCTTCGCGGCCACCGCGCGTGCCGGCTCGACCCGTGCCGCGGCCGACCACGTGGCGCGCTCGCAATCGGCGGCCAGCGCGGCGCTGACCGAACTGGAGCGCACGCTGGGCGTTGACCTGTTCGACCGTGTCGGCAGACGTCTGGTGCTGAACGAGAACGGGCGCGTGCTGATTCCGCTGGCCGCCTCGCTGCTCGACCAATCGGCCGAGCTGGAGCATCTGTTCACCGGGGCGCACGAGGCGCCGCTGCGCGTGGCGGCCAGCCTGACGATCGGCGAGTACCTGCTGCCCGACCTGCTGGCGCGCTGGCAGGCGGCGCACCCGGCGAGTCCGGTTCAGATGATGATCGCCAACACCCGGGACGTGATCGCGGCGGTGGCGGCCTTCGACGTCGATGTGGGCTTCATCGAGGGTCCGCAGACGCACCCGCACCTGCGTGTGCAGCCCTGGCTCACCGACGAGCTGGTGGTCATCGCCGCGCCGACGCATCCGCTGGCCGGTCGCCATGCGGGCGCGCGCCAGCTGCGCGAGGCCGTCTGGGCACTGCGCGAGGCCGGCTCGGGCACGCGCGAGGCGGCCGACCGCTGGTTGCTCGAGCATGTCGGTCCGCTGCAGGTGGCGTTCGAACTCGGCAGCGTCGAGGCGATCAAGCGCGTGGTCGCAGCCGGCGCGGCACTTGGCTGCCTGTCACGCGAGGCGGTGGCGCGCGAGCTGGCCCAGGGCGCGTTGACCGAGCTCACCACACGGCTGCCGCGCGCGACGCGACGGCTGGCGATCGTGCTGCACCGGGACAAGCACCTCGGGCGCGGCACCGAAGCCTTCGTGCGCCACTGCGAGCAGGTGACACTGGCACGGCGGGCAACTTGATGCGCTTTAGGCCACCGGTCTCGACCCGCGGCGCACGGCGCATCTGATCTCGCTCAAGCAACGCCGTCGAAACGGCGGGTCCGTGCGCGTCTTCACCGATGCGTCAAGTCGACCGACTCGGACAATGTCCCACGAAGAGGAGACGCCCATGATGAAGCAGGCTGATCGCGCCACCGCGCGCGAAGAAGAACCGACCGCGACTTATCTGGGCCGCGCCGATCGCCGCGCGCTGCTGCGCGCGGGCACGGGGTCGCTGGCGATGTTGGCCGCGGGCGGCTTGTTCGGTGGCCGCGTCGCCGTGGCGCGGACGCTCGATTCACCGGCCCAGGTGCCGGTGGTCGACCGGCTGTCGGTGCGGGTGGTGACCGATTCGTACCACCACGCCTTCGAGCCGGGCCGCACCACCGGGCCGGTGCAGGTGCAGCGACTCGGCTTCGCGGTCGCGCCGCGCACACCACCGCAGCGCACGCTGCAGAACGAATGGGGTTTGGCGCTGCACCTCGAATCCGCGCGCGGCACCGAGACCCGCCAGGTGCTGATCGACTTCGCCTACACCTCGGAGACGCTGCTGAACAACATGCTGCTGGCCGGCATCGATGCGGGCAAGCTCGACGCCATGGCGCTGAGCCACGGCCACTACGATCACTTCGGCGGCATGGTCGGCTTCCTGAAGGCCAACAAGGGCAAGCTGAAGGCGGGGCTGCCGTTCTACCTCGGCAGCGAGGAGTGCTTTTGCTCGCGCGAGCTCAACGTGCCGGGCGAGGCGGGCAGCTTCGGCGCGCTCGATCGCCAGGCGATCCAGGACGCGGGACTGACGGTGACCTTCGCCGAGCGGCCGTCGATCCTTGCCGACCATGGCTTCACGACCGGTTCGATTCCGCGTGCGTCGTTCGAAAAGGTACTGGCGCCCACCCGCATGAGCGTGGGCGTTGCGGGCGGCCTCGGGTGCGCCCCGGCCGGCCTGCCCGAGGCCAAGCGCAGCATCACGCTCGCGCCCGATGATTTCGAGCACGAGCAGGCCACGGTCTTCCTCGTGAAGGGCCGCGGTCTGGTAGTGATGACCTCGTGTGGCCACCGCGGCATCGTCAACTCGGTGCGCACGGCGATGAAGGTGTCGGGCATCGACAAGGTGCACGCGGTGCTGGGCGGGTTTCACCTCGCGCCGCACCCGGTGGAGTACCTGCGCCAGACGGTGGCCGAGCTGAAGGCGATCAACCCGGACGTGCTGATTCCGATGCACTGCTCGGGCGAGAACTTCATCTCGATCGTCCAGCAGGAGATGCCCGACAAGTTCATCCGCTCGTCGACCGGCACGCGCTTCACGTTCCAGGCCTGAGCCGGACGGGCCGGCCGCCCCTCGACTCACCGCGTCGGAGTGTGTCCATAGCCCATCTGGAGTACTGCATCGGCTTGCGCTGCGTCACCGGACCGTGCGGCCGGCGTCCGCACAATCCGAGGCCATTCACCTCCTGGATCAACCATGGCCATGACCCACCGCGCCTTCGCATCGGCCCTGGCGCTGGCCTGCGCGAGCCTCGCGCAGGCCAGCGATGCGCTGACCGACGCGATGCAGGATGCCTATGCGCCATACCGCATGGCGCTGTTCCGCACCAACGGCAAGTCGCAGAGCGAAGCCCAGCAGGCCATCACGCAGGCGCAGCAGGCCTGGCGATCGGTGGCCGAGCGGTTCGGCGCGAAGCCGCCGGCGCCCTACGACCGCGACATCGAGCTCGCGGGCAGGATGGCGCAGCTGAACGCACTGTACGACCGGGCGGCTGCCGCCGCACGCGACAACCGGCTGACCGAAGCGCATGAGGAGCTGGAGTCCGTCCGCGAACTGACGGCCGACCTGCGCCGCCGCAACGGTGTGGTCGTCTACAGCGACCATATGAACGCATACCACGCCGAGATGGAACGGCTGCTGGTCGAGGCGCCGAAGGCGCTCGGCGCTCCGAACGGCACGCTGCTCGTCATGTCGCAGGTCGGCGCGCTGGACTATCTGGTGCGCCAGCTGCGCCTGCAAGCGCCCGCGGCGCTGCAACGCGACGCCGAGTTCGACGTCCTGCTCAAGGACGTGGAGGCCTCGGTCCAGGCTGTCAGGGCCGCTTTGATGCGTCAGGATCCGGACGCCGTGCGCGGCGCCCTCGGCAAAGTGAAGCCGCCGTACAGCAGGCTGTTCGTCAAGTTCGGCTGACCGGACGGCAGCCTCGCGCCTGCCGCGGCTGCCAAAGCCCGACGCAGGCCCGGCCTGCATGACCGCGGGCCGCCAGGCGGTTGGGTTGTGGTCGACAGGCAGTCGGCTCGCGTGGGTCGCGTCCGCAGGGGCTTGGGACAGTTTCTGTAACAGGGGTGGGTCCTGTCCGATGGCGCGCAGGCCGCAGACCGGTTCAAATGGTGCGCTGGATCGACCCGGAGACAACCCTGCCCCGGCAGGGCCGAGACATGCAGACGGACTGGCCTGAACTCAAGGTCGCGCGGCCGCTGACGCGGCGTACCAGCGACGCCGGCCTGCTGGCGGAGATCACCGCCGGGCTGGCCGCGGGGACCGATCTGCATGACCTGCTCGCCCGCTTCCTGACACCCATCATGCAGATCGCCGGGGCTCGCGCGGGTGCCGTGCGCGTGCTGTCGGCGGACGGCGACCGCCTGCAGATGATCAGCC
The DNA here is from genome assembly GCA_044222685.1 of Burkholderiaceae bacterium. Lineage (GTDB taxonomy): Bacteria > Pseudomonadota > Gammaproteobacteria > Burkholderiales > Burkholderiaceae_C > JAEUPI01. The sequence goes on along the minus strand of JBGAMU010000003.1, from coordinate 28,454 downwards.
AGGTCGGCCTGCCCGAGCACGTGGTGTCGGCCGAGCGCTCGGTCGACCCTGCCTGTGGCGTCTGCGGGGCGGCGTTCACCCGCGACGTCATCGTCTCGGCCGGCGACTTGCGTCATTGCGCGCTGCGCAGTGAGGACAGCTTCTTCGGCCATCAGTGTCACCACCTGACAGCTGTGCCGCTGACCTACCGCGGCCGCGTGCTCGGGCTCTACAACCTGTTCCTCGACGACCCGCCGGCGATCGACGCTGAAGTCACCGCGCTGCTCAAGTCGATCGGCGAGTTGCTCGGGTTGGCGTTGCACAACGCGGCGCTCGAGCGCGAGACGCTGCGCGCCACCGTGCTGGCCGAACGGCAGGCCATGGCCGCCGAGGTGCATGACTCGATCGCCCAGACGCTGGCTTTCGTGAAGATGCGCATGCCCTTGTTGAACGAGGCCATCACGACGCACGACGAGGCCGCGGCGCTCAAGTACGCAGCCGATGTGCGGCAGGCCGTCACCAGCGCGCACAGCAACCTGCGCGAGGTGCTGGCGCACTTTCGCGCGCCGATGGATCCGCTCGGCTTGAAGCATGCGCTGCAGGCCAGCGTCATGTCGTTCTGCGATCTGAACGACGTGGAACTCGCGTTCGACGATCAGGTCCCCGGTCTGCGACTCTCGGTCGCGCAGGAGTTCCAGCTGCTGCGCGTGGTGCAGGAGGCGCTCGCCAACATCGCCAAGCACAGCCGGGCCAGGCACGCCTGGCTGACACTGGCGCAATGTCGCGGCGAGGTCGAGGTGCGGATCGAGGACGACGGCGCCGGGCTGACGCGGGCGGACACGCACGACGGGCTGTCGCATTTCGGGCTGGACATCATGAGCCAGCGTGCGCGCGGCCTGGGAGGCAGCCTGGAGGTGAGTCCGCGCGAGGGGGGCGGCACACGGGTGCGGCTGCGCTTCCCGCTTGAGCCGGTCGAAGGGGAAGCTCGATGACGGGCGAACGTCTGCGCGTGGTGCTCGTCGACGACCATGCGCTGTGCCGCAACGGATTGACCGATCTGCTGCACCACCGCGGCAACATCACGGTGGTGGCCGCGCTCGGCGATCCGAACCAGGTGGCCCCGGCGCTGCTCGAGCACAAGCCCGACCTGGTCGTGCTCGACCTTCGCATGCCGGCGACCGACGGCCTGACGCTGCTGCGCCGGCTGCGCGGCGAAGGGTGCGACACACCGGCCGTGATCCTGACCATGAGCGATGCCGAAACCGACCTCGCGGCGGCATTGCGCGCGGGCGTGCGTGGCTACCTACTGAAGGACATGGAACCCGAGGAGGTGATCTCGGCGATCGAACGCGCGGCGCGCGGCGAGCTCGTGGTGGCGCCCGCCATGACACTGAAGCTCGCGCAGATGCTGCAGTCCGGCGCCAAGGGCAGCGATCGCAAGGGCCTACTGGATTCGCTGACCGACCGCGAACGGCAGATCCTCGATCACCTGGCACGCGGCGAGAGCAACAAGGCGATCGCCCGCCGGCTGGACATCAGCCACGATACCGTGAAGCTGCACGTGCGCCACATCCTGTCGAAGCTGAACCTGAGCTCGCGCGTCGAGGCGGCCGTGTTCGCGGTCGAATCGCGCGCGGTGGCCGAAGGTCGCAGCGTCGAGACCCGGATCAATCGCTGAGCTCGGTGTCCAGCGGCACGCCTGCCGGCACGATGGCGCGTGCGCACTCGTCGAACCAGGCCAGCTGTTGGCGCAGTCGTACCACCTCGCCGACGATGATGAGGCAGGGTGACTGCAGCTCGGCCCGTACCACTCGTGCCGCGAGGTCCGACAGCGTGCCGTCGACGACGCGCTGATCGAGCGTCGTGCCCTGTTGCACCACGGCCGCCGGCGTGTGGCCGGGCAGGCCGTGCACGACCAGCTGCGCGCAGATCTCGGCCAGGCCGCCCAACCCCATGTAGATGACGGTCGTCTGGCGCGGCCGGGCGAGCGCCTCCCAGTCGAGGTCGCAGCTGCCGTCCTTGAGATGGCCGGTGACGAACAGGCACGATTGCGCATGATCGCGATGGGTCAACGGAATGCCGGCGTAGCTGGCCACGCCGCAGGCCGCCGTGATGCCGGGCACCACCTCGAACGGCACACCCTGGGCCACCAGCGCCTGCAACTCCTCGCCACCGCGGCCGAACACGAACGGGTCGCCGCCCTTCAGCCGGATCACCATGCGGCCGCTGCGCGCCAGGCGCACCAGCAGTGCATTGATCTCGCCCTGCGCCATGCTGTGGTGGTTGCGCTCCTTGCCGGCGTAGATGCGCTCGGCCTGTGGCGAGACCAGCTCCAGGACCTCGGCGCCGACCAGATGGTCGTAGACCACCACGTCGGCCTGCGCCAGCAGGCGGGCGGCGCGTAGCGTCAGCAGGTCCGGGTCACCCGGTCCGGCGCCGACCAGGAAGACCCGACCGCCTGCGGCGTGGCGCAGACGCCCGAGCAGCCGGTTCATGTCGACGAAGGAATTCATGCGGAACCTCCGGTTGCAATCGGCGATGCGCTCAGCCGCCGCAGCTGCTGCAGCCACCGTGGCCGCAGCCCGACGCGGGCAGCTCGGCGACGGCGGTAGCGTCGGGAATGAAGATGAAATCGAAGCGACCGGGCTCCAGCTCGGCGTAGTGGAGCCGAGTGCCCTGCAGCAGCGGCTGCGAAGGCGGTCCGATCAGCAGTCGCACGCCTTCCAGCTCGAGCGGCAAGTCGCCTTCGCGTGGCTCGTCCAGGCCCATGCCGTATTGCACCGATCCGTCGTCGTGGCGGCGCGCCGCGATGCGCAGCGCCCAGTCCCCAGCACCCTCGGCGGTGGCCTGGCGGATCTGCGCGGCAGCCTCTTTCGTCAAGGTGAACATCATCATGCGGCTCCGAATGGGATTCCTAGTGTTCGCCTTTGGTGCGCAGCAGCCCGGCGAGGCGGTTGCCCTGCTTCTGCGGCCCGCCGCGCGGGAACATCGCGTGCAGTTCATGGTTGCTGCCGCGCCGCGGGCCCCAGGCTTGCGTGAAGTGGCGGATCATCACGCGCACTTGCGCCTGCACGCCGTGTTCGGCGTAGTACGCGCGCAGGAAGTGGATCAGCTCCCAGTGCGCCGGCGTCAACGACAGGCCCTCCTGTGCGGCGAGCGCACGCGCGAAGTCCTCCGACCAGTCGTTGAGGTCGCACAGATAACCCTCGGAATCCGTGGCCACGTCGCGCCCGCCCACCCGCACCCAGTGACCCGAGGCCGCGACGGATGCGTCGCCCCTGGCGGTGTGGGTGGCGTGCGCAGTCGTCATCACGCCGCCAGCGGAGGCGAAGTGGCCACGGTGTGCGCGCGGCGCACGAAGGCCAGAAAGCGCTGCGGCCAGCGGTTGCCGCCGGTGTGGCGCAGATGAGCATAGGAGGCCAGCAGGTTGTGCACGCACACGCCGTCGTGCCTGCCGTCGATGCCGTGGCCGCGTTGCACGCGATAGGCCAAGCGCACCGACGGCGCCAGATTCTGCAGACTCGAGTGATGGAACTCGTGGCCGAGCCGCTGCGCCGGTCCCGGCTCGTCGAGAGCGGGCCAGGGAAACGCGTCGGTCTCCTCGAGCTGCACATAACCGCGGCCGACCGGCCGATCGTGCATCAAGACGTCTCCAGGGATGGCGCCGACCATCTGCGCGCAACGGTCACCCCAGCGGATCGAGCGCGCCAGGTACATCAGGCCGCCGCACTCGGCATAGGTCGGCAATCCGTTCTCGATGGCTTCGCGCAGGGCAACGCGCAATGCAACGTTGGCGTCCAGCGCGGCCATCGCCGTCTCGGGAAAGCCGCCGCCGATGAACAGGCCATCCAGCGCGGGCAGACGCGTGTCGCGCAGCGTGTCGATCGGCACCAGCGACGCACCGGCCGATTCGAGCGCCGCGAGATCGTCCGGATAGTAGAAGCCGAACGCGGCGTCGCGCGCGATGCCGATGCGCAGCCGTGGACCGGCCACCGGCGGCTGAAAAGCGGGCAACGCGACCAGCGGCATCGGCGCTGCGGTGCCGGCCAGCGCCAGTACCCGGTCCAGATCCACCTGCGCCGCCACAGCCCGAGCCATCGCCCGCACGCGGGCCGGCGCGTCGTCGAGCTCGACGTCGGGGGTCAATCCGAGGTGTCGCTCGACCATGGCCAGGCGCGGATCCTGCTGCACCGCGCCGAGCACGGGCACGTCGGTGTAGTGCTCGATCACGGCGCGCAGCTTGGCTTCGTGGCGCGAGCCGCCGAGCCGGTTGAGGATCACGCCGCCGATGCGGATCTCGCGGTCGAACGCCTGGTAGCCGAGGATCAGCGGCGCGATGCCGCGCGTCATGCCGCGGGCATCGAGCACGAGCAGCACCGGCAGACCCAGGCGGCGCGCCAGCGCCGCGTTGCTGTTGCTGCCATCGAGCGCCAGGCCATCGTACAAGCCCTTGTTGCCTTCGACCAGCGTGGCGCCAGCGTCGGCGCTGTGCCGCGCCAGCGCAGCGACGATTTCGTCGTCGTGCATCAGATGTGGATCGAGGTTCACACAGGGCCGGCCGCTCGCCCGGGCCAGCCACATCGGGTCGATGTAGTCCGGTCCCTTCTTGAAGGTCTGCACCGTGAGGCCGCGTTCGACCAGCGAGCGCGTCAGGCCGATGGTCAGCGTCGTCTTGCCCGACGACTTGTGGGCTGCGGAGACCAGCAGGCGAGGCGATCCCATGTCAGCTGCTCCTGGGCGCCGGTTCCCCGGGCAGGTCATCGTGCGGCAGGAAGTCGAGCGCGCGCATGCCGACGGCCGTCAACACGAAGGCAGCCCCGATGCCGCCGAGCCCCAGCAGCAACTCGGGCCAGCTCGGCCTGTATGGGGCGACCGCGCCGTCGTTGAAGAGGCTGCGCACCTCGAAGCCGGGCAGGATGTCCAGCGGGTAGGCCTGGCCGCCGATGATGAAGACATACAGGAAGGCGAAGGCGCCGATCACCACCAGTGCCGACGCTGCCAGCGCGCCTCGTGCACCGCCCAGCCTCGGATGGAACAGCAGCAGCGCGGGCAGCAGCGAGCCGATCACGACGAAGCCGAGCCAGAAGAGCCACGGATAGATGCCACCGTCGCGCAGAATGAAGACCTCGAAGGCCCCCTGCCTGGCGAAGTAGAGGTTGGTGCCGTGGTACACGGCCACCAGGTACAACGCCGCCACCACGAACACGCCGAGCAGGCGTGCCAGGCGGCGCTGCACCGCGTCGGGCAGTCGCTGGTCGTTCCACGCATACATCGTCGATTGCGCCAGCAGGAACACCGCCAGTCCCCAGGCGAACGAGAGCACGATGAACAACGGCGCCAGCACGGCCGATTGGTAAGCCTGCCGCGCCACCAGAAAGCCGAAGATCGATCCGGTGCCGGTGGTCAGCACGAAACGCCAGAGCAGCGCGGCGATGCCGGCCGCCTTGGCATGGTGGTTGAAGCGGCGCTCGAACATCGTCCACAGGTAGAGCGCGACGATGGCGAACATGCCGCTGTAGAGGAATACGTTCCACGCAAACACCGACGTGAAGTTGAAGTGGGTTGCCGCGACGATCACGCGCTCGGGTCGGCCGAGGTCGAGCATCAGCACCATCAGGCCGCCGGCCAGCAGCGCCAGTGACAGCAGCCCCGACAGCGGGGCGCGCTTCTTGTAGACCGGCTGGTCGAACACCGAGCCGATCGACGCCACGTTGAGTACGCCCGATGCAGCCACGATCATGAAGATCGCGAACACGTGCGGCAGGCCCCAGACCACCTGGTTGTCCATGCCGGTGACGACGTGGCCACGCTCCTCCATCCAGTGCGCGGCGGCCAGGCCGGCCAGCGTGACCGCGCCGCCAGCGGTCAGCAGCAGGTAGAAGATCTTCTGTTCGAGTCGCTTGAAGGACTGGGCCATGGCTCACAAACCCTGGTAGCGCACGCCCGGGTCGAGCTTGAGATCGGCGCGCAGTTGCCGGCTGGCCACGGCGCGCACACGCTGCGAGATCTCGCTCGTCGGATCGTTGAGGTCGCCGAAGACGATCGCACCGTGGCCGGCCTGGGCGCAGGCCTCGGCGCAGGCGGTGGTCTTCTCGCCCTTGTCGAGCCGGTGGACGCACAGCGTGCAGCTCTCGACGCATCCCTTGCCGCGCGGCACGTCGCTCTTTTGGTCGGTGAGCGGCTCGTGCACGAACGAACGTGCCTTGTAGGGGCAGGCCATCATGCAGTAGCGGCAGCCGATGCAGCTGTGGCGGTCGACCAGCACGATGCCGTCGGCACGCTTGAACGACGCGCCAGTGGGACACACGTCGACGCAGGGCGGCTCGGCGCAGTGCTGGCACATCACCGGCAGCGACGCGGTGCGGCCGGTCTTGACTTCCTTGATCTCGATCTTGCGGATCCACTGCGGATCGGTGCTGCGCTTCGCGGGCGCGAGGCCGTTCTCGGTGTTGCAGGCGTCGACGCAGTCGGTGCAGCCTTCAGCGCACTTGCTGGTGTCGATCAGCATGCCCCAGCGCACCTTCGCATTCGCCCCGGCGGCGCCCGGACCACCAGCGGGAGCCGCTTGCGCGATCTCGATCAGGCGGATGCCCGGGGCCAGCATCGCACCCGCCATGCCCGCCGCGGCGACGCCGAGGAATCCGCGCCGACTCACTTCGTCGCTCCTTGAGCGAGTTTTGGCGACTTGCTTGTGTGGCACTCGAAGCAGTCGATGCGCACCGCCGCATAGCTGTGGCAGCTGACGCAGAAATGGGTCTCGGCCTTGGCCACGCTGGCGGTCTTCGCACCGGCATGGCAGTCGATGCATCCCTTCAGGCTGTGCTTGGCTCCGCGCACGCCGCCGTGCACCGTGGCGTCGCGCTGGTGCTCGAGAAAGCGCATGTGGTTGCGCCGCATCACGTCAGCCGGCTCGACGCACTGCGTGCCTGCCGTGGCTGGCTCGATCGTTGGCAGCGGCGTGCGGCCGTCGCCGGCGAGAACCGGCGTCAGATACGCCAAGAGAACCCAAGCGAACGCCGCGGATCCGGCTTTGCCGGGCCGCTGGCGTTGCCCCCCTGGGGGGGAGGCGCCGCAGGCGCTCCGGGGGGGGGTCATTCCCCCAAGCCCATCTGGATATAGCCGGTCGGGCAGACATCCTTGCAGATGTGGCAGCCGATGCACTTGGTGTAGTCGGTGTCGACGTAGCGGCCAGTGGTCGACTTGGCTTTCGGTACCTTGAACACCGCCGTCTGCGGGCAGTAGACGACGCAGTTGTCGCACTCGAAGCACTGGCCACAGCTCATGCAGCGCTTGGCCTCGGCCTGCGCCTGGGCCTCGAGCAACGGGATCAGGCGTTCCTCGAAGTTGTTCAGCGCCTGCTCCTTGGTCAGCGTGACGACCTGGCGGCGATGCCGCGGCGTGTAGCCGAAGTGGCCGAGGAACAGCTCGCTGTGCGGGATGACGTAGCGGTCGGATCGGTTGTCGTAGTTGTGGATCGCGCCTGTGCTCGCGTCGGTGCCCCACAAGGGCTGCTCGATGCGCGTGAGCTTCAGGCCCTTCTCGACCATCTTGCGCGTCAGGTCGAAGCCGTGCACGTCGATCTTCGGCCGCTTGTCGAGCGGCTCGCCGCTGAGGTGGCGGTGGATGCCGTCGGCGGCGATCGCGCCATGGCCGATCGCGGTCGTCAGCAGATGCGGGCGCACCACGTCGCCGCCGACGAAGAGGCCGGCCTGGCCCTGCACCTGGTAGTTCTTGTCGGAGCTGATGCCACCCTTGCCGTTGTTGAGCGACTCCAGGCCGGTGAAATCCACCGCCTGGCCGATCGCCGAGACGATCAGGTCGGCCTCGATGTCCTCTTCGGTGCCGGCGATCTGCTTGATTTCGAGCCGGCCGCCGACGAACTTGGCCTCGCACTGCACGACACGCAGGCCGGTGGCGCGGCCAGCGCCGTCGCGCAGCACCGCCACCGGCGCCAGGCCGCCGCGGATCGCGATGCCCTCGGCCAGCGCCTGCTCGATCTCGTGCTTGTTAGCCTGCATCTTGTCGATGCCGAACACCGAGGTCAGCGTGACCTCGGCGCCCTGGCGGGCCGACAGCAGCGCCGCGTCGTGCGCCGCGAAACCGCTGATCGCGTGCTCGGGCCGGTCGGACTCGTGCAGCTGGTCGATGTGGCCGAGCCGCCGCGCGACGGTGGCCACGTCGATCGAGGTGTCGCCGCCGCCGACAACGACCACGCGCTTGCCCACGTGCAGCATGCGGCCGTCGTTGAAGGCCTTCAGGAACGCGGTGGCGGTGACGCAGTTGGGCGCGTCGGCGCCCTCCACCGGCAGCGGCCGGCCGCTCTGGGCCCCGAGGCCGAGGAACACGGCGTCGAAATCCTGCTTGATCTGCTCGAGCGTGACGTCGGTGCCGATGCGGCAGTTCATGCGTGTGGTCACGCCGAGGTCGACGATGCGGGCGATCTCGGCGTCGAGCACCGCGCGTGGCGTGCGAAAGCCCGGGATGCCGTAGCGCATCATGCCGCCGAGTTCGGCGCGCTCGTCGAAGATCGTCACCGCATGGCCCTTGAGCGCCAGCTGGTAAGCCGCCGACAGGCCGGCCGGGCCGCCGCCGATGACGGCCACCTTCTTGCCGGTGCAGGCGGTGGGCTTCGCAAAGCCGAGCTTCTTCTCGATGGCGTATTCGCCGAGGAAATGCTCGACCGAGTTGATGCCGACGAAGTCCTCGACCTGGTTGCGGTTGCAGCCCGATTCGCACGGCGCCGGGCAGACGCGGCCCATCACCGACGGCAGCGGGTTGGCTTCGGTGAGGCGCCGCCAGGCGTACTCCTGCCAGGGCATGCCGGCGGGCGGCTTCTCGATGCCGCGCACGATGTTGAGATACCCGCGGATGTCCTCGCCCGACGGGCACGAGCCCTGGCAAGGCGGCGTGCTCTGGATGTACGTCGGGCACTTGTGCGAATGGTCGGCGTCGAAGATCTCCTGCTGCCAGGCCAGCGGCTTGGCGTCGCCGTCCTTGTAGCGGCGGAAGGTCAGCGGCTTGGTGTCGGTGGAAGTGGGTGCGGACGACATGCGGGGACTCCTCGAATCGGGATCAATGCGGTGTGCCGAGGCGTATCGCCTTGCTGACGAGCTGGTGCACGCCGCCGACCATGCTCATGTCGAAGCCGTAGTACGGCAGCACCTTGCTGAACTGGGCCTTGCAGATGGCGCAGATGGTGGCCATGAAGTTCACGCCATGCTCGTCGACCACGTGCTTCAGCGCCTCCATGCGCGGCAGCGCACCCTTGACGCGCAGCTCGAGCAGGTCGTCGGTGAGCAGGCCGCCGCCGCCGCCGCAGCAGAAGGTGGCTTCGTGGATGGTGCCGGCGGCCATGTCGTGGAAGCGATTGGCCACCGCCTTGATGATCTCGCGCGGGATCACGAACTGCCCGCCCGGCATGGTGCCCATGCGCGAGCCGCGGGCGACGTTGCAGGAGTCGTGGAAGGTGATGATGCGATCGTCGTTGCGGTCCTTGTCGAACTGCAGCGCGCCGCGCTGGATCAGGTCGTGCGTGAACTCGCAGATGTGCTGCGGCACCGGATAGCGTGGGTCGAGCCAGTCGAACGGACCGATCAGCGTGTTCCAGAAGCTGTAGGCCACGCGCCAGGCGTGGCCGCATTCGCCGACCACGATGCGCTTGACGCCGAGGGCCTGCGCCGCCTCCTTCACCCGCAGCGAGATGTTGCGCATCTGCTCGTAGTTGCCGATGAAGAGGCCGAAGTTGCCGGCCTCGCTGGCCTTGGAGCTCAGCGTCCAGCTGATGCCGGCGGCATGGAACACCTTGGCATAGCCGATCAGGCTCTCGACATGCGGCTCGGAGAAGAAGTCGGCGCTCGGCGTCACCAGCAGCACCTCGGCGCCCGCGACGTCGAGCGGGAAGCGCACGTCGATGCCGGTCTCTTCCTTGGTGTCTTCTTCCAGGCCGAGCAGCGTGTCGGCCAGCGCCGGCTCGGGAATGCCGAGGTTGTTGCCGATGCGGTGCACCTTGCCGATGATCTCGTTGGCGTACTTCTGGCCCAGACCGACCGAGTCCATGATCTCGCGCGCCGCCATCGTCACTTCGGCGGTGTCGATGCCGTAGGGACAGAACACACTGCAGCGGCGGCACTCGGAGCACTGGTTGTAGTAGCGCCACCAGTCGTCGAGCACGTCCTTGGTCATGTCGACCGCGCCGACCAGCTTGGGGAAGTGCTTGCCGGCGAAGGTGAAGTAGCGGCGATAGACGCCGCGCATCAGATCCTGCCGCGCCACCGGCATGTTCTTCGGGTCACCGGTGCCGAGGAAGTAATGGCACTTGTCGCTGCACGCGCCGCAGTGCACGCAGGCGTCCATGTAGACGCGCAAGGACCGGTACTTGCCGAGCAGCTCGCCCATCTTGGCGACCGCGCGTTGCTCCCAGCCCTCGGTGAGCTCGCCCGGGAAGCCGATGTTCTGCTGGATCGCCGGCGACGCGACGAAGGGCTTGCTGTGCGCCATCGCGCCCTCGACCACCAGCGGGATGACCGGGTAAGGCTTGAGCTTCGGCGTCTCGAACGCAGCGGTGGCCATGGCCCTACTTCTTCTCGAGCGCAGCGGCCCAGGCCGCGATATGACGCGCCTCGCGCGAGGTGTCGGCCTGGTTGCGTGTGGGGCTGAAGAACAGCCCGGGCGCATGCAGCAGCTTGCTGATCGGGAACACGATCATCAGCAGCGCCACCAGGCTCAGATGCAGCAGCAGCAGCGGGTCGGCTGGCAGCGGCTGCAGGTCGAAGCGCAGCAGGCCCAGCATGAAGGCCTTCAGCGCGACGATGTCGGTGTGAGCGACGAAACGCATGCCAAGGCCACTGAGTGCGATCGCCAGCAGCAGCGCCAGGTGCAGATGGTCCGACGGCGTGGAGATGTAGCGCACGCGGTCGACCAGGACCCTTCGCGCCCACAGTCCGGCGAGCCCGGCCACCATCACGAAGCCGGCATAGGTGCCGAAGGCCTGCACCCAGACAATCGGCGTCCACACCGGCTGCTGGAAGTAGCGCAGATGGCGCAGCAGCACCAACAACAGCGCGGCGTGGAACATCCAGCCGAAGATCCAGGTCCACTTGCTGGACTTGAACAGGCTTTCGAACAGCACCACCTCGCGCGTCAGCCGCAGCGCCACACCGGTGGTGGTGGTCGGCGCCGGCGTGGTGGGGATCTTCAGCGGTGCCGGCGTGCGCAGGTAGCTGCGGATCTTGCCGAGCAGCCCGATGACGAGCACAGCCGTCGCGACATAGAACAACACGGCGAAGGTGATCGACAGCGCGCTCATGCTGAGCCTGTGGCTGTGTCGACCGCCGTCGCGGCGCTTCTACACGCAGCCCGTGGGCTTCGGCAGCCCGGCGATCTTGCACGCCTGCTTGGCGGGACCGTAGGGGAACAGCTCGTACAGGTACTTGCTGTTGCCCTTGTCGGGACCGAGCTGCTTGCCGATGGCCTTGGTCAGCACGCGCACGGCCGGTGCGATCTGGTACTCGTTGTAGTACTCGCGCAGGAAGTTGACGACCTCCCAGTGGTTGGGCGAGAGGTCGACGTTCTCGGTCTTGGCGATCTCCTTGGCGATGTCTTCGTTCCAGTCGGCCAGGTTGACCAGATAACCTTCTTCGTCGGTCTCGTAGGTCGTACCGTTGACTTCGATGCCCATGGGTTGCTCTCCTTCGGGAATGGGATGCCTGGCGTTCGGTCAAAGCCAGGACTGGTTGTTCGGATGCTCGGCGACCAGGTCGACGAAGCCGTCGTAGCCAACCGCCTTGGCCTCGGTGATGAGCTTGCCCGCGATGCCGCGCGCCTGGACGTCGGGTTGCAGCACGAAGATCTGCAGGCGTTTCGCGGCGGCAGCCAGGCCGCTGGTGGCGGCCAGCGACGCGGTGGCGGCATAGACCGCGTCTTCGGTCAGCAGCACCGCCTGGCCGTCCTGGGCCAGGCGCAGGCAGCTGGCGAGCGCGGAGGTCTGCGCCGGCGACTTGTTGACGATATGCAGCATCGGGTTACTCTCGCGTCAGAAGGAAAGGACCACGTCCTGCTCGGCCATCAGCGCCGCCATTTCGGCGCTGTCGAGCACTTCGACGTCGACCAGCAGGTCGTCTTCGGTCAGGCCGCGCGCCGCCAGCGATTCGCGCTCGACGTACAGCTTCTCGACGTCGTAGCCGTCCAGCGCGCGGTAGGTCTTCGAGTGATTCTTGATGCCGGTACCCGAGGGGTCCTGCCCCTTGACGATCTCGTAGACGCCGTCGTCGAGGAAGACCAGGCTCACGTCCTGGTCGAAGGTGGCCGCGATCAGCACGACCTCCAGGCTCTCCAGCGCATAGATCGTGCCGTACGGCGCCTTGCGGTTGATGAACATGAATTTCTTCAAGGTCAGTCTCCGAAGGTCACCAGGCGATCGCTCTTGATGCCGGCGTCGACCAGCTGCCCCAGGCCCGAGATGCGGAAGCCCGGAGCCAGCACTTCCTCCTTGATGCCGCGGCGCAGCGCGGCCGCGACGCACACCACCAGGTCCACCTTGTGCGCGGCCGCCAATGCCGACCAGCGGTTGACGATGTGGCGGTCGTCCTGCGGCGGCTCGGTGAGCCGCGTCGCGTTGTAGACGCCGTCGTGATAGAAGAACACGCGCATCACCTCGTGGCCCTTGGCCACCGCGGCCGCGGCGAAGTTGTAGGCCGTGTCGCTGGCCTGGTGCGTGTACGGTCCTTCGCTGACCATCAGGGCGAGCTTCATCGCGCGTGGCCTAGAAGCGGATATGGGTCGACGCGTTCAGGTTGGCCCGCGAACCGCGCCAGTCGTCGATCAGGTACTTGGTGAACGGCAGGTCGCACTTCTCGAAGAAACGCGGCCAGCCGATGCGCTCGACCCAGTCGGACACACGCTCCCACGGGCGGGCGTCTTCCTTGTAGGTGTAGAGGATCTTCCTGACGATGGCCGACACCTCGGGCCAGCGCGGCGGGTTGTTGGGCAGGCCCGAGGCCACCATCTTCATGAAGGTGGGCTTGCCGCGCGCGTTGCTGTTCTTGCCGCCGACCCAGATCGCCAGCTTGGAGTGCTCGGGGTCGTTGATCTGCATCGGCGGGCACGGCGGGTAGCAGGCGCCGCAGCAGATGCACTTCTTCTCGTCGACCTCGAGGCTCGGCTTGCCGTTGACCAGCGCCGGCCGGATCGCCGCCACCGGGCAGCGCGCCACCACCGCGGGCCGCTCGCAGACGTTGGCCACCAGGTCGTGGTTGATCTTCGGCGGCTTGGTGTGCTGGATGATGATCGCGATGTCGGCCTGGCCGCCGCAGTTGATCTCGCAGCACGAGGTGGACAGGTGCACCCGGTTGGGCATCTCCTCCTTGATGAACTCGCCGTACAGGTCGTCCATCAGGGCCTTGACCGCGCCCGAGGCGTCGGTGCCGGGGATGTCGCAGTGCAGCCAGCCCTGCGTGTGGGCGATCATCGACACCGAGTTGCCGGTGCCGCCGACCGGAAATCCGTTGCCGGTGAGCGCCTCGATCAGCGGCGCCACCTTGTTGGGGTCGGCGACCATGAACTCGATGTTCGAGCGGATCGTGAAGCGCACGTGGCCTTCTGCGTAGGTGTCGGCGATGTCGCACAGCTTGCGGATCGTGTAGACATCCATCTGCCGTTGCGTGCCGGCGCGCACCGTCCACACCTCATCGCCGCTGTGCGACACGTGATGCAGCACGCCGGGCCGCGGGCGGTCGTGGTACTTCCAGTTGCCGTAGTTCTTCAGCAACGTGGGATGCATGAACGGCTTGGGGTCGGGGCAGCCGCTCTCGATCGGGGCGCGCGTCGTGGCCATGTCGGGTTCCTCGGTCAGGCGGCGGCCTTCTTGGCCTGGATGCGGGCGACCTCGTCGTCCCAGCCGTCGGTGCGAACGTAGGGGTTGGTGCGCGGCGTGGCCACCATGTTGGCGTCGATCTCGACGCCGATGCCTTCGAGGAAGTTGACCAGGCCGATGCGCTCGATCATCTCGCCGGTGCGCTCGTGCTCGAGGGCGTTCTCGGCAAAGAAGTCGATCACCTTCTGCGCCAGCTCGACCAGCGCGTCGTAGTCCTCGTCGGTCTTCAGCGGCATGAAGGGCATCACCACCGTGCCCATCAGGTCGCCGATCTTCAACGTCCGCTTGCCGCCGATGAGGATGGTCGCACCGGTGTCGGTGCCGTGCGCCAGGGCGCCGGTCATCACGTTGATGCAGTGCATGCAGCGCACGCAGTTGCTGTTGTCGATCTCCAGCGCGTGGGTGTCGCTGATCTGCACGCTCGAGATGCGATCACCCTTGGCGACGTCCTTGATCTCCCGCAGCATGATGGTCTTGGTCGGGCAACGCGAGATCACGTCGTTGACCAGCTCGTTCATGCCGTGCTTGGCGAACCATTTGCGCGCCAGCGCCTCGTCGGTGCGCATGTTGTCGCGCCAAGTGCCGATGACCGCCATGTCTGAGCGCTGGATCGAGTTCATGCAGTCGTTCGGACAGCCGCTGAACTTGAACTTGAACTTGTAGGGCAGCGCCGGGCGGTGGATGTCGTCGAGGAAGGTGTTGATCACCTGCCGGTGCGCGCGCGACTCGTCGTAGCAGCTCTGCTCGCAGCGCGCGGCGCCGACGCAGCTCATCGAGGTGCGCACCGCCGGGCCGGCGCCGCCGAGGTCGAAGCCGAGCTCGTTCAGCTCGTCGAAGGCGTCCTGCACCTTATCGGTCTTGGCACCCTGGAACATGATGTCGCCGCTCTGGCCGTGGAACGCGATCAGTCCGGAGCCGTGCTTCTCCCAGATGTCGCACATCTTGCGCAGCACCTTGGTGTCGTAGTGCATGCCGGCGGGCGGCTGCACGCGCAGCGTGTGGAACTCCGCCGCGTCGGGGAAGACCGGCTTGCCGGACTCGTCCTTCAGCTCGGTGAAGCGTGGAATCACGCCGCCGCCGTAGCCCATCACGCCGACGGTGCCGCCCTTCCAGTAGCCCTTCTTCGTGCGGTAGGACGTCTCCAGCTGACCCATCAGGTCGACCATGTAGTCCTTGTCCTTGGCCAGGCGCTTCAGGCCGGTGACGAAGCTGGGCCAGGGGCCGCTCTCCAGCTCGTCCAGCATCGGTGTGGCGTGCGGTTTCTTGGCCATGCGCTTGTCTCCTGTCTTGCGTCGGTGCGCGTCGATGCATCCGGGAAAACCAGTGGCAAGGACCTGCCGGCTCACCCTGCGCACCGTCACCTTTGCGGCCCGGCAACGATAGACCGGATGCCTCGCGTCGCCACTACCCGGATGGGCTATGCGCCGCTCACCCGTACCGGGTATGGACGCCCTCCGAGCCGCCGCGCTCAATGCCGCATCCGGAGCAACGAATGACGCGCCTGACATCCCTTGCCAAGCTGCGCGTGCCGTTGGGCGGCCAGGAGATCGAACTGCAGCAACTCGAGCACGACGCCGGCGGCATGCGGATGCTGCGCACCCGCATCCGCGAGAACAGCCGCTTCACCGTGTTCGACGTCGATCCGCAAACAGCCCGTGCCTGGGGCGAGGCCTTGCTTCACTGGGCCCAGGCGCAACCCGAGAGCTGACGCCATGACCCTCGCCGCCGCGATGGTGGATGTGGTCTATCCGCTGGCGGGTGTCGAGCTGCCGCGTGATCATCGGCAGGCACTGGCCGAAGCGCTGGAGCGGGTGGTGCCGGGGCTGTCCGAATGGCCGCGGATGGGCGTGCACTGCATCAACCTGGTCGCCGGCATCGGCCGCGCGGTCTTGCTGTCCCAGCGGACGCGCCTGACGCTGCGCGTGCAGCGCGATCAGGTAGCTGCGCTGTCGCCGCTGGACGGGGCGACGCTGGACGTCGCCGGGTACGGCGTGCAGCTGGGCCGCGGCACGCCGCGCGAGCTGCTGCCACATGGCACGCTGTACGCACACCTCGTGACCACCTGCGAGGATGACGAGCTGCTCTTCCAGTCCAGCATCGAGCGCGAACTGCAGGCGCTCGAGGTCAGTGGCCGTGCGATCTGCGGCCGCCGGGGCGTCGTGACGCTGGATGCCGCGGGCCTGACCGGCTTCAGCCTGATGGTCGACGGGCTCTCGCCGGCCGATTCGATGCGGGTGCTCGAGGCCGGGCTCGGGCGCCATCGGCGCCTCGGCTGCGGCGTCTTCGTTCCACACCGGTCGGCGGCGGCGCTGCGCGCCTGAGGCCGACGATCTGCACAGGAGACGATGAGCGATGGGATACATGGTCAACGCAGTGGAACTCGAGACCGACGATCAGGGCTACCTGCTGGAGCCCGACTACGGCGACGAAGTCGTGCGCGTCATCGCGGCAGCCGAGGGCATCGAGCTGACCGAGGCCCACTGGAAGGTTGTGGCCTACCTGCGCGACGAGTATCGCGAGCACGGCCATACGCCGAACTTCCGCAACCTGCTCAAGGGCCTGGCCGACGTGCTGCCGGGCTGCGACAGCAAGTCGCTGTACGAGCTGTTCCCCATCGGGCCGGCCAAGCAGGGCGCCAAGGTGGCGGGCCTGCCGCAGCCCCTGGGCAAGGGCGGATATTGATGCCGTGGCCGTGCACGCAACGCTGCGATCGCCACCCATGAAGCCGCCTGCCCTGCGCATCAAGAGCCACTGGTTCAAGGCCGGCGTGGTGCGCTCGCCCGAGCAGCAGGCCGGTGCGATGGCGTTCATCGTCTGGCGCACGGCGCACCAGATGCTCAAGCGCATGCGCGGCGCCGAGTTCGACATCGATGCCGGCGAGCCCTACTTCGACTTCCTGCGCGAAGTGCTGGTGTTCGCCATCGCGCTGACCGACCGCATCGCCTACGCCCGCATGGACGCGGCCGGGCGCGAGGCGTTCACGGCGGCGCTGGTGCGCCATGTGGCATCCACGCTGGCCGACAACGAACTCGACCTGCTCGGGCGACGCGCGGGCGCCCCGAACCCGGCCGATGCCTTCATCGACCTGGTCAACGAGGTGACGCCGCACTACGCCGAGTTCGGCGCCGATCCGCAGCACGCCGACCTTGGCTTCGCCCCGGACTTCGCCTTCCTGCGCTACCTGGGCCATCGGGTCGAGCCGACGCTGCCGGAGAAGGACCGGCGCTGGGTGCTCGACCAGGTGATGGCCACCGAGGCGCCCGAGGTGGTCGACATCATCCAGGGCGCGATGCGCAATCTGCTGTCCGACGCGCCGCGCGCAAAGCGTCGCACGACGGTGACCGGAGACTGACGCCATGCCCGTGGCTTCTGCACTCGCCCCCGCCGTAGCGCGGGGCACGCCGTTCGACCTCGATGACGACGACGCCTACCGGCGCTGGCGGGCCGCCAAGCTGACGCTGCGCGCGCGCTGCGTCGAGGAGCTGATCGTCGACGTGGCCGATCCCGCGGCGCTCACGCCCATCGAGCGCGAGGCGCTGCTGCAGCGCTGTGCACGCTCCAACATGGCCATCTACCGCAGCCGGCGGATCGCAACCGACAAGGCGAGTGCGCGCGCGGTCGGCGAGCAGCTCGGCCTGTCGCGGCTCGATGCCAACTGGCTCGCCGACGAGGACGGCATCTCGAGCATCACCGTCAGCCCGCCGCCTGCCGGTGCAGAGAGTGGACATGACGGGCGCGGCAGCTTCATCCCGTATACCGACCGCGCGATCCGCTGGCACACCGACGGCTACTACCATCCCGAGGCCCGGCGCATCCGCGCGATGGTGCTGCATTGCGTGCGGCCGGCCCGTCATGGCGGCGTCAACGCGCTGCTCGACCACGAGCTGGCCTACATCGCGCTGCGCGACGCCTCGCCGCAGGGCTTGCGCGCGCTGATGGCCGTCGACGCGATGACGATTCCCGGCCGCGAGGACGCCACGGGCGTTGCGCGCGAGGCGCAAGCCGGTCCCGTCTTCTCGGTCGACTCAGGCGATGGCGCGCTGCACATGCGCTACACGGCGCGCACGCGCAGCATCGTCTGGAAGGATGATCCGCTCACGCAGCAGGCCGTGGCCTTCCTCGAGCGGCTGCTTGGCGGCGACAACCCGTTCGTGCTGCGGATTCGCCTGGACGCCGGCATGGGGCTCGTCGCCAACAACGTGCTGCACGACCGCAGCGCCTTCAGCGACGACCCGGCCGCACCGCGGCTGCTGTACCGTGCGCGCTTCATCGATCGCATCGCAGCGCCGGAGGCCGCGTGGCGCAATGGCTGACGGTCTGGCGTGCCGCGCAGCTGGTGGGCGTGCCGCGCGGCGTGCTGCAGCAGCGCGTGCGCTCCGGCGAGATCGATCTGCACGACGGCCTGGTGTCGACCGAGACCTTGCTCCGGTTGTACCCGCAGACGCAGCTCGAGCACACCGGCATGCTCGAGCGCGTCACGCACATCAAGGACGAGGCCTTCGGGCGGCGTGTGCGGGAGCGTCTGCTGCCGAGCCAGGAGGTGCTGGCACAACGGGTCTTTCGCCAGAGCCAGGAGCTGGCCGATGCGCAACGCCACCTGCAGCGTTATCACGCCCTCGTGATCGCGCTGCGCGAACACCTGCGCGAGCTGCTGGTCTGCGCTGGAGACGACGCCCGGTTGCTCGCACTGCAACGCCAGCTGAACGACGGGCTGGCGCGGGCACTGGCCACGGAATCGGTCGATCTGCTGGACGTCATGGACGACATGTTGAAAGTGGTGTCGGCGCAGGTCACCCTGCGGCCGAGCGGGCATCAGTTCGCCATCGAAGGGCACGACACGCTGCTGCAGGCGGGACTGCGGGCCGGCATGAAGCTCAACTACGGCTGCGGCAACGGCACCTGCGGCATGTGCAAGGTGCGCGTGATCTCGGGCGCCGTGACCAGGGTGATGCCGTTCGACTACCCGCTGTCGGAAGCCGAGAAGCAGCAGGGCTACACGCTGGCCTGCGCGCACACGGCGGCCAGCAGCGAGATCACGCTCGAGACGCTGGAGGCGCAGGGGCCCGACGACATCGCGCCGCAGCAGATCGTCACCTCGGTCCGCGCCGTGCGCGAGCTGGCACCCGACACGCGGCTGTTGCATCTGCAGACGCCGCGCAGTCACCGTCTGCGTTTCCTGGCCGGGCAGTCGGTCATGCTCGGTCGTGTCGGCTCGGCCGACACCGCGGGCGACGACATCCGTGCCACTTACGCCGTGGCCAGCTGTCCCTGCGATGACCGCAACCTGCATTTCTTCGTCGCGCGCGAGGACGGCAACGCACTCGCGCGGCAAGTCTTCGACGGCACACTGAAGGTCGGCGATACGGTCAGCCTGTGGGGCCCGAACGGGCGCTTCGTGCTCGCCGACAGCACGCACCCGCTGGTGTTCGCGGCCTGCGACACCGGGTTTGCGCCGGTGAAGAGCCTGATCGAGCATGCGTTGTCGCTGGACACCGCGCCGTCGCTGTCGCTGTTCTGGCTGGTCACGCGCAGCGACGGGCACTTCCAGGCCAACCAGTGCCGTGCGTGGTCGGAGGCGCTCGATCCGTTCGAGTACGCGCTGTTCAGCGACGGCAGCCCGGCCGCGGGCGCGCGCCAGATGGCCGCGGCGATGCGCGCCGACCTGTTCGACATCGACTGCGATTTCTATCTGGCGGGGCCGCCGGCCTTCGTCGACGCGCTAGGCACCGCGCTGCTCGATGCCGGCGTGCCGGCGGCACAGGTTGTATCGGAGGTCGTATGACGGCGCCGCCGGACGTCGGCTGCGAAGGCGGCGAGGTGTTTGCGCTGCGCGTGCTCGGCGACAGCATGGCGCCGGAGTTCCTGCATGGCGAGATCGTCATCGTCGAGCCCGGTGGCGCCGTGCACGACGGCAGCTTCGTGCTGGCCCGACTGGACGGCGAGTGGACTTTGCGCCAACTCGTCCATGACGCCGGCGTCTGGCGCCTGCGTGCGCTGCAAGGCGGCCACGGTGAGGCGACATTGCCCGACCTGTCGGCCGTGCAGGGCGTCGTGATCCAGAAGTCCGTGCCCGGCCGGCGCCGGCTCGCCAAGCGTTATATCTGAGAGCGGTACTCGCGACATGCCGTACTACGTCTTCAGCGTTCGCCCGTTCGCCCAGATCCGCAAGCTGGCCGAGTTTGCCGGCTTCCGGGACGCCTCGGTGCACGCCAAGGCGCTGCGCAGTGCACAGGCCGGCGTGGCCGACGTCCGCATCAAGGTGATGTTCGCCGAGAACGAACAGCTGGCCGAGGACCTGCTGTGCCAGATCCGCGACCCCGAGCCCGCCGGCGACGAGTGAGTGCATCGCCATCAAGCCCGTCGGCCGGGGCGCTGGGCGCCCTGGTGAGTGCCGTGCAGGCAAACTGCCACGTCGCCGACGCGCGCCATGCCACCGAGTTGCCGCTGTGCATCTACCTGCTGCAGATGCGCGAGCTCTACCGCTGGGAACGCGGTCTGGCGTTCGGCACGATGCTCGATCGTGACGACGTCGGATGCTGGCTGGCCGCGCGCGAGGATCTGTGGACGCGCGTGGAGGCGTCGTCGCTGCAGCCGCTGCCCTGGCAGGGCCGCCTGTTCGATCCGCAGGACGCCGACGCGCTGAACGCCGTACTCGTTCCCCACGGCCTGCTCTATGGCGTCGGCCATGCCGGGTCCGAGCGCTTGTGCTTCTTCGTCGCCCGCCTGCATCACGCGGAGCAGCGCGGCGACGATCTGTCGGTGCAGATCGCCGGTGCGGAACTCGCGCGCAGTCTGTTCGCGCCGCCGGCCGCACTGGCCGGCGGCAGCACGATCGTGCTGCGCCGCGAATCGCTGGCGCGCTGGTTGTGGGAACGTTTCGAGGCCTTCAGCCTGCGCCCCAGCGCGGGCCCGTTCCAGTCATTGGCCGACGCCTATCGGCTGACCGGGCCCGGGGATTTCGTCGCGGCGCTGCCGCGTCTGGTCGACGACCAGAGCGAGACGCTGTTGCTGCACGAGTTGGGTGAGCACCGGGCCGCGCGTGAACTCGAGCCGCGCTGGAGCGCCATGCGCCTTGCGCTGCGGCAGCGCCGCACCGAGGCGCTGGTGGCGGCCGTGCGCGACCACCTGGCCGACCTGCTGCTGACGCTGCCGACGCTGCTCGAGCGCGGTGACGTGCCGGCGATGCACTTCTGGTTCGCCGGCTACGAAGGCCAGCGGCAGCGGTTGTTCCCGTCGCTGCTGCTGGCCTACGAGGCGTGGCGTGCCGGCGACGCGGGCCGCCAGCTGACGTTGGCCACGCAGCGAGGTTCGGCGCACTTCCGGCGCCTCGCCGACGAGGTGCTGGTGCTGCACGACCGGCTCGGCGCGCACGCGGGCCCGGCGATCGACAGCCTGTTGATGGCGCCCGCTGCGGTCTGCCCGGCAGCCGCGCACTGACGGGGTCGTCCTCGGGTTTCCGGCGGACGCACCGTCAGGTGTTGGCGTAGCCGCCGGCGCCGCCGAACGGTGCCTGCGCCGCGCTGCCCTGCGGCGGCGCCTCGTGGCGGCGATCGACCAGCCAGTCGGTCAGCGCCGCCGCGCCCCACATCGCCGCCAGCGTCACGTAGGCGGTGAGCGTGAAGACGGCGGCGCCCGACACGCCCGCGCCGACCGCGCAGCCGCCGGCCAGCATGCCGCCGAAACCCATCAGCAGCGCGCCGGCGATGTAGCGGCGCATGCTCTGGCCGCCCGAGAACCCTTCGAGCTTGAGCTCGCGCCACAGCGCGGCGGAGACGAACGAGCCGATGAACACGCCGGGCACCAGGCCGAGGTCGAACTTCCATGGCAGGCCGGGCGGCGACACCACCAGCAGCAGCACGTCGGCCGCCGGGCCGGTGAACGACAGGCTCTGCACCGGCACGACGGTATCGAACGCCGCACGCGCGATGCGAAAGGTGACCAGCCAGGCCAGCGCGACCAGCGTGCCGACGGCGATCGCGCCGATCCAGCCCCAGGCGCGCACACGCTGGCGTCTGGCCCACCACAGTGCCGCCGCCAGCCACAGGCCGCCGAACAGCGCGCCGCCGACGTGCCCGATGCCGGTGAGCGCGAGAAGGTCACGCGAGGTGCCGCCCTCGACCGTCCACCACTGCGCGATCGCCAGCCGCAGCGGCGACAGCAGGCCGGACAGCGCCGACAGTGCGGTCACCGCAAAGACCAGCCCCGAGAGCAGCGCGCGCAGGTTGCCCTGCGCGGCCAGCACCAGCAGTCGGCTGGCGCAGCCGCGTGCGAGGATCATGCCAGCACCGAACATCGCGCCGCCGATCGCCGCCCCCGACAGGCTGCCGCGCGCGCTGAGCTGGCGCGCGTCGCGGGCATCGAACCAGCCGGCGGCCGCGAACAGCTGCGTCAGCACCACCGCGCTGGCGAAGGCGAACAGCCAGACGGTCAGCTTTCCTTCCCGGGTGCCGCGGGCGAACTCGATCACCGCGCCACGCAGGCAGAAGCGCGAGCGCTGCGCGAAGAAGCCGAAGGCCACGCCGATCGCCATGCCGGCGACGGCCAGCGATTGGGTTTCGCCCAGGCGCGTGAGCAGGCTGTCGAACATGGCCGCGGACCCTCGCTCGCCGCCGGGCGTATGCGTCAGAACTCGATCTGGTCGGCGATGGCCTTGACGCCGGCCTGGGCGCACTGCTCGTCGGCGTCGCCGCCCGGTGCGCCGGACACGGCGATGGCGCCGAGCGTCTGGCCGGCGGCCTCGATCGTCAGGCCGCCGCCGCCGGCGAACACGCGCGGCAGGGCGCGCACGCCACTCATCGGCTTGCCGGGCTGGGTGTCGGCGGCCAACGCGGTGGTCGGCGTGCGAAAGCTGGCGGCCGTCCAGGCCTTGTTCATCGCGCCGTCGACGGTGTGGGCGCCGGCAAAGCGGTCACGCAGCAGCACCTGCGTCAGGCCGGCGCGGTCGACCACCGCCACCGCGGTCTGCCAGCCGTTCTTGCGGCAATGTTCCAGCGCGGCGCGGGCCGCGACGAGCGCCGTCTCGGGAGTCAGCGAGCGGCTCGCGAAAGTGCCCTGCTGGGCCAGTGCCGTGCATGAAGCAGCGGCAAGCAGGGTGCAGACGATGATCCTCATATCGATGTCTCCGGCAAGCGGCCTGCGGACCGCGCCCTTCCGGGCGAGCCTGGCCGCGGTCTATGATGGCGAATATCAGTCTATGCGGAAGTAGTGGTGCGAATGTGAGGCAGCGCAAGTCTTCACGCCAGAGCGCCGTTGGGCGTGCGCGCGGCTGGGCCGGCCTGACACTGGCCTTGACGGTGCTGCTGGCCGGGGCCGCCGACGCGCAGGGCGAGCGGGCCACCGTGCCGATGGCGCTGCAGCGTGTCAGCGAGGGCGTCTTCTTCGTGCAGGGCGACAACGCGATGGGTTCGGCGCTGAACCAGGGCTTCGTGTCCAACGCCGGCGTCGTGGTCACCGACGATGGTGTGCTGGTGGTCGACGCGCTCGGCACGCCGGCACTGGCCAGGCGGCTGATCGAGGAGATCGCCAGGATCACGCCGCAGCCGATCCGCTATGTGGTGGTCACCCACTATCACGCCGACCACATCTATGGGTTGCAGGCCTTCAAGGCCGCCGGGGCGAGGATCGTCGGCCACGTCGGTGCGCGCGACTACCTGTCGTCGGACACCGCACGGCTACGCCTGCAGGCGAGCCGCGAGGAGCTCTTTCCGTGGATCGACGAGGCCACCCGTGTGGTCGAGCCCGATCTCTGGCTCGAGCGCGACACCACGCTCAAGCTGGGCTCGACCTCGGTCCAGGTGCGCCATGTCGGTCCGGCGCACACGCCTGAGGATCTGGCCGTCGTGCTGCCCGATCGGGGCGTGGTGTTCGCCGGGGACCTGGTGTTCCGCGGCCGCATCCCGTTCGTCGGCGGGGCTGACTCGCGGCGCTGGATCAGCTCGCTGGAGGCCCTGATCGCGCAGCGGCCTAGCGTCGTGGTGCCGGGGCACGGGGCCCTGACCACCGACGTCGCGCGCGACCTGGTGCTCACGCGCGACTACCTTGCCTACCTGCGCGAGACCATGGGGCGCGCCGCGCGGGACCTCGAACCCTTCGAGGAGGCCTACGCGAAGGTCGACTGGTCGCGCTTCGAGGGCGTGCCGCTGTTCAAGCTGGTCAACCGGATGAATGCCTACAACACCTACCTTCTGATGGAAGCGCAAGCCGGCAGGTAGGGCTGCCCTGCGCGCAACCGATGGAGCGACGACGATGAACCAGAAAGCGTCCGCGAGCCCCGAGGCCGACGTGCAGGACGCGGTGTTCGACAGCGTGGCCGAGCTGTTCTCGGTGCTGTCGACGCCGATCCGGCTCAAGATCATCAGTGCGCTGTGCCACGGCGAGAAGAACGTGTCGCAGCTGCTGCAGGAGATCGACACCACGCAGCCCAACATGAGCCAGCACCTGTCGACGTTGTACCGCGCCGGCGTGCTGGGCCGGCGCCGCGACGGCACGCAGATCCACTACCGCCTCGAGAGCGAGCGCGTGGCCACGCTGTGCCGGGCGGTGTGCACGCAGGTGGCCATCGAGATGGACGGCGCCGGCCACGTGGCGCCGGCCGAGCGACTGCTGCCGCGCGGCCGCTGAAAGCAGCGGCTTCAGCCGCGCTCGCAGCTGATCGAGGCGGTGGCGACCAGCTCGTCGAACAGGGCCATCGACACCCGGCCGGGCACGGCATAGGGATCGAGCGTCGCGCTGGCCGAGTACTTGAGCAGCAGCGCCGGGTTGAGACCGCTCATGTGCACCTGGCCCATCGCCCAGCCGGCAAAGCGCCGCTCGTCGATCTCTTCGTAGGCCAGCAGCTCGACCTCGGTGTGGCGCGCATCGGCGGCAATGCGGTTGTACAGCCGATTGACGGCGGAACGGCTGCCCTCGAGCACCTGCAGGAAGATCCCCGAGGCAAAGCACAGCACGCCGGTGATGCCGTGCTGCGGGTTGTGGGCGCGGCACTGGCGCAGCAGCGTCTGCAGCTCCTCGTGGTCGAGCGCCGGGACGGCCCGGCTGGCGTACATCAATCGGACGAGCATCGTCGTGCGGTCTCCGCTTTCAGGTCTTCTTCGACAGCAGCGAGAGGAACTCGCGCCGCAGGTGCGGGTTCTTCAGGAAGGCGCCGCGCATCACACTGTTGGTCATCGCCGAGTCGTCGTCCTTGACGCCGCGCCAATGCATGCAGAAGTGGTCGGCCTCCATGACGATCGCCAGGCCGTCGGGCTTGACGCGCTCCTGCAGGGCGTCGGCCAGCATCACCACCGCCTCCTCCTGGATCTGCGGGCGCGTCATCACCCAGTCGCACAGGCGGGCGTACTTCGACAGGCCGATCAGGTTGGAGTGCTCGTTGGGCAGGATGCCGATCCACACCCGGCCGAGGATCGGGCACAGATGGTGCGAGCAGGCGCTGCGCACGCTGATCGGGCCGACGATCATCAGCTCGTTCAGGCGCGAGGCGTTGGGGAACTCGGTGACCTTGGGCGCGGCGACGTAGCGGCCACGGAACACCTCGTCGACGAACATGCGGGCCACGCGTTCGGCGGTGCCGTTCGTGTTGTGGTCGCTGTCGGTGTCGATCACCAGCGCGCGCAGCACCTCCTGCATCTTCACGCGCACCTCGTCCTTCAGCTGATCGAGCTCGCCGGGCCGCACGAAGTCGGCGATGTTGTCGTTGGCGTGGTAGCGGCAGTCGGCGCCGACCAGCCGATAGCGGATGCGCTCGGACACCGGCAGATCGGCCAGGTCGTCCTCGCTGCGCAGCAGGCGCGTCATCGTGGTGTTCTTGTCGGGCATGGTGACCTCGGCAGGTGTCCGGACCATTGTGGCAGCGCCATCCGCACGGCGCACGCCCGGGGTCTAGACTGGCCCGATGACGGGTGCGACGACCGCTTTGCCTCGAACGCCGGCGCTGCCGCTGGCCCGGCTGCTGCTGCCCACCGCCGACGCGGTGGCGGCGGTGCGCGCCGGCCGTTCGCTGACCGACGTGCTGTCCAAGCTGCGGCCGGATCTGCGGCCGGCGGTGCTGGCGCTGTCGAGCGACGTGCTGCGTCAGCTCGGCGCCGCGCAGGCGCTGCGCGAGGCGTTGGCGCCCAAGCCGCCGCCGGCGCCGGTGGAGGCGCTGCTGCTGTGCGCGCTGGCGCTGCTGTGGCCCCGCGACGGCGGTTCGCGCTACGCCGACCACACGCTGGTCAACCAGGCTGTCGGCGCGGCGCGCATGCGGACGCCCGCGGCCACCGGCTTCGTCAATGCGGTGCTGCGCCGCTTCGTGCGCGAACGCGACGCACTGGTTGCCGCGATCGGCCAGCAGCCGGTGGCGGCCTACAACCACCCGTTGTGGTGGATCGAGCGGGTGCGCCACGACTGGCCCGCGCAGTGGCAGGCGCTGCTGCAGGCCGGTGCGCAGATGCCGCCGCTGGTGCTGCGCGTCAACGCGCGGCGCACGAACGTCGATGCCTACCTGCAGCGACTGGGAGCCCAGGGCCTGGACGCCCAGGCGGTCGGGCCGCAGGCGATCTGGCTGCGCGAGCCGGTGCCGGTGCACGAACTGCCCGGCTTCGGCGACGGCGACGTCTCGGTGCAGGACCTGGCGGCGCAACGCGCCGCCCCGCTGCTGCTCGGCAGCGGCCTGCCGGCCGGTGCGCGTGTGCTCGACGCCTGCGCCGCCCCGGGCGGCAAGACGGCTCACCTGCTGGAGCTGGCCGATCTGCAGGTGACCGCGCTGGACGCCGACGCGGCCCGCCTGCAACGCGTGCGCGACACGCTGGGCCGGCTGCACCTGCAGGTGGCCGAGCTGCGCTGCGCCGACGCGCGCGATCCGCGGGCCTGGTGGGACGGCCGCCCTTTCGACGCGGTGCTGCTCGACGCGCCCTGCACGGCCTCGGGCATCGTGCGCCGCCATCCCGACATCCGCTGGCTGCGCCGCCCCGACGATCTGACCGCATTGGCCCGGCTGCAGGCCGAGCTGCTCGACGCGTTGTGGCCGCTGGTGGCGCCGGGCGGCCGGCTGCTCTATGCCACCTGCTCGATCTTCCGCGCCGAGGGGCAGCAGCAGATCGACGCTTTTTTGCAACGCCACGCCGGCGACAAGCCGACCGTGGACCCCGCCTCTCCGGGGCATCTGCTGCCGCTGCCAGACAATTCCTCCTCACCGGTCGCCGGGCCCGCGTTGGCCGGCGACGGCTTCTTCTACGCCCTGCTACGAAAGCACTAGAGCCCCGCCTCCCATGCGCCGCGCGAGGTTGCCCTGTCTCCTGCCGCGCCTGGTGCGGCTGTGCGTGCTGTTGTGGCTCACGCTGCTGGCGGGCGCGCGGGTGCAGGCGCAGGGCGTCGAGCTCGGCACGCTGGAGCTCAGCCAGTCCGAAGGCGCGCTGACGCTGGAATTCAGCGCGCGGCTGACCTTGTCGCGCGCGCTGGAGGACGCGCTGCGCCGCGGCGTGCCGATGTACTTCGAGTCGGAGGCTGCGTTGTACCGCTCGCGCTGGTACTGGCGTGACGAGCGCGTGTCGCGGGTCTCGCGCAGCTACCGGCTGTCGTACCAGCCGCTCACCGCGGCCTGGCGGGTCAGCCTCGGCGGCCTCGCGCAGACCTATCCCAGCTTGTCGGACGCGCTGGCGGTGATCTCGCGCGTCAGCGGTTGGCGGGTGGCCGACGCTGTCCAGCTGGAACCGGAGCAGCGCTACTACGTCGAATTCAGCTACCGGCTCGACAACACGCAGCTGCCGCGGCCGATGCAGATCGGTCTGGGCAGCGAGTGGTCGCTGGGCATCGAGCGCACGGTGAAACTGGACGAGCGGCTGCTCGACCCGGGCAGGAAATGAGCAAACCCCTGCGCTGGGCCCTGGCGGTGGCCGTCCTGGCCGCCGCCGGCGCGGCGCTGGTCATCGCGTTCATGCTCGCGTTGACCAGCGAGCGCGACCTGTTCGAGCGCAATTTCGTCTGGCTGTTCTGGGTCAACGTGGCGGTGGCCTGCGCGCTGGCGCTGGTGATCGCGATCGCGGCCACTCGGCTGGCCATGCGGCTGCGCCGCGGCAAGTTCGGCAGCAGGTTGCTGCTCAAGCTGGCCGGCATCTTTGCCTTCGTCGGCGTCGTGCCGGGCATCCTGATCTACACCGTGTCGGTGCAGTTCGTCTCGCGCAGCATCGAGACCTGGTTCGACGCACGGGTGGCCGGCGCGCTCGATTCGGGCCTGTCGCTCGGTCGCAGCACGTTCGAGGTGCTTGGCAGCGACCTGCTGGCCAAGACGCGGCTGGCCGCCGAGCGCCTGTCCGAGAACCGCGGCTCGATCGGGCCGCTGTCGCTCGAACGCGTGCGCGAGCAGATCGCCGCGCGCGACGTGATGCTGCTCGGCCCCGGCGGGCAGCTGCTGTCGAGCGCCAGCGCGCGCTCCGACGGCATCGCGACGGAGCGGCCCTCGGCGACGCAGCTGCGCCAGGCCCGCTCCACCGGCGCGATCAGCCAGATCGAGGGCCTGGACGACGAGCCCACCGCGGGAGCCGTTCCGCGCGTGCGCCTGCGCGCACTCGCGCTGCTGCCGCGCACCGACCTGAGCCTGTCGCAGGGCGAGGACCGTTATCTCTTCGTCGTG
>JBGAMU010000054.1:0-26810 GCA_044222685.1 Burkholderiaceae bacterium | reverse complement strand
GGCGGCGTGCGCCGGCCGGGCCGTGCGCCGCGGGTCGGCGTTCGACGGCTGCTTTCTCCTCGGCGGCGCCATCGTGTCGCCGTGTCGCCGGGCGCTGGCTGTCGCCACCATCGGCGCGCACCGGTTCGGTGTTCGCGTCCGGCGCGCCGGCCTCGCGCAGCGCCTGCGCGAAGCGGCCGCCCGGGGTGGCCGTCGGCTCGGCGGCGGCGGTCGGCGCAATGGCCGGCTCGGGGCAGGGCATCGGGGGGGCGACGATCGGCAGGGTGGTCTGCAGCATGGCGATGGCCTCGTGGGTGTGGGGCGTTGCGCGGATAGGTCAGGTCACGGTGTCGTTGCCGCCGGCGTCCTGGCGCCGTGCGGCCGCGAGGCGGCGTTCGTGCAGACGCATCGCGGCTTCATCGGTGATCGTCTGCTCGCGGCGCGCGGCATGGCGGTGCTGTTCGCGTCGGCGACGCTCGATCAGCTTTTCCACCGAGCCGAGTCGCTGTTCGCGCTCGCGCAGCGCCTGCACGGCTTGCTGCAACCGCGATTGCGCCTGCTCGCTGGCGGCACGCTGCTGGCCGATGGCCTGGTCCAGGCGTTGCATGAAACCCTGGTAGCACTGCACCAGCTCGATGCTGCTCTGCGTGCGCAGCCGCGTCGACCAGCGTTCGACGTATTCACTGCGATAGGCGGCCAGCGTCTGCGCCTGCGCCTGGGCGTGCTGCGCCAGGCTCTCGGCGTCGCGCACGCCGCGCAGGGCCTGGTCGCGCTCGTTGCGTTCGAGTTCCAGCAGCGTCAGCAGCGAATCCATCGCGGGTGTCGTCATGTCAGCCCGCCAGCAGCGTGTGCTGCAGCGACGACCAGCTGTCGTCCAGCGGCGCGCGCTGGTGCATGTCCTGCTGCAGCAGCCTTGTCAGCGCCGGGTGCAGCCGCACGGCAGCGTCGAGCTCGGCGTCGTGGCCGGCGGTGTAGGCGCCGAGCTGGATCAGGTCGCGCGCCTTGTTGTACTTGGCGAGCAGCTGGCGGGCCCGCCGCGCGGCGACCACCTGTTCGCGGGGTGCCACCGAGGGCATCACGCGCGAGATCGAGCGCTCGACGTCGATCGCCGGATAGTGCCCGGCCTCGGCCAGCTCGCGCGACAGCACGATGTGGCCGTCGAGAATGCCGCGCGCCGCGTCGGCGATCGGGTCCTGCGGATCGTCGCCCTCGCTCAGCACCGTGTAGATCGCGGTGATCGAGCCACCGCCGTGCACGCCGTTGCCGCTGCGCTCGACCAGCTGCGGCAGTTTGGCGAAGCAGCTCGGCGGATAACCCTTGGTGGCCGGCGGCTCGCCGATGGCCAGCGCGATCTCGCGCTGCGCCATCGCATACCGCGTCAGGCTGTCCATCAGCAGCAGCACGTGCTGGCCCTGGTCGCGAAAGTGCTCGGCGATCGCGGTGGCGTAGTTGGCGCCCTGCATGCGCACCAGCGGCGGCGCGTCGGCCGGCGCCGC
Source organism: Burkholderiaceae bacterium (assembly GCA_044222685.1). Classification (GTDB taxonomy): domain Bacteria; phylum Pseudomonadota; class Gammaproteobacteria; order Burkholderiales; family Burkholderiaceae_C; genus JAEUPI01. The sequence continues at coordinate 25,335 of JBGAMU010000054.1, read as the reverse complement.
CACCACGACCGAGCGGCGCAGGCCTTCCTCTTCGAGGATGTCCTCGACGAACTCCTTCACCTCGCGGCCGCGTTCGCCGACCAGGCCGACGACGATCACGTCGGCGGCGGTGTAGCGCGCCATCATCGCCAGCAGCACCGACTTGCCGACGCCGGTGCCGGCGAACAGGCCCAGCCGCTGGCCGCGGCCGATGGTGAAGAGCGCGTTGATCGCGCGCACGCCGGTGTCCAGCGGCTGGCGGATCGGGTCGCGGTCCATCGCGTTGATCGGCCGACGCATCATCGGCTGCTCGTGGGCATTCGTCAGCGGCCCGAGCCGGTCCATCGGCGCGCCGTGTGCGTCGACCACGCGGCCGAGCAGGCCGGCGCCCATCGGCAGGTGCAGGCTGCGGTCTTCGCTGCGGCGCCAGACCGGGTTGTCGCGACCGAGCTGCGGCGGCAGGCGCGGCGGCGGGCGCGGCACCACGCGGGCGCCGCTGGCCAGGCCGTGCACGTCGCCGGTGGGCATCAGGTAGGCGCGGTCGCCGTGGAAGCCGACCACCTCGGCGAGCACCGGCGACTGGCCGACGACCAGCACCTCGCAGACCGAGCCGACTGGCGCGCGCACGCCGGCGGCCTCGAGCACCAGGCCGGTCACGCGGGCGAGCATGCCTTCGCTGACCAGCGGCTGCGGCACGGCGGCATGCGCCTGCAGGTCGGCGAGGTAACGCTTCCAGCGTTCGCTGCGATCGGCGCGCGGCACGGTCGGATTCATATCGCGGAGGCCGCGTCGTCGTTCGACCACGGCAGTTCGGTACCGAGGCCCGAGCTGGCCTGCAGCCAGCGCGCGGCGATGCGCGCATCGATCGTGCCCACGTCCGACAGCACGCGGCAGTCGCCACGCTCGATCGATGGGTCGGCCACCACGCGGGCGCCGCGCGCGGCGATCACCTCGGCGGCGCCTTGCTCCACCAGGGCCAGGTCGTCCGGGTGCACCTGCACGACGATGTGGCGGGCGCTGATCAGCACCGCGTTGACCGCCTCGCGCGTGACGCGGGCGATGCGCTGCGGATCGGTGCGCAGCTCGTCGCGCACGACCTGTCGCGCCACCTCGGTGGCCACACGCACGAGGGCCTGCGCCATCTGCTGCTCGAGCGCGTCGAGCTGCGCGTCGAAGCCCTGGATCAGCGCGCCGAACTGCGCCACGTTCTGCTGCAGCAGGCCGCGCTTGAAACTCTCCAGCGCGACCAGGCCGTCGCGGTAGCCGTCCTGGTAGCCGGCCTGGCGGGCCGCCAGCAGCGCGGCGCTCGCATCGGCAGGCGAGCGCGGCTTCTCGATCCCGGCAGCGGCGCCTGGCGCGCCGCCGAACGCATCGGGCTGCCAGTTGGCAAAGCCCTGCAGCTCCTCGCGCGGAATGAAGCGGCCGTAGTGCGCGCCGGGCGGTACCTTGGGGTTGGACGCGCTCATCGGCCGCTGCGCTGGCTACACGGACTCATCGGCCGCTCCGTCGATCAGACGAATTCATCGGCGCCCCCGCTGGCCATGACGATCTGGCCTTCGTCGACCAGGCGGCGCACCGTCTTCAGCATTTCCTTCTGCTCCGACTCGACCTCGGACACACGCACCGGGCCGCGCGACTCGAGGTCCTCACGCAGTGTCTCGGCGGCGCGGGTGGACATGTTCTTGAAGATGCGTTCGCGCAGTTCCGGCGTGGCACCCTTGAGCGCGATGACCAGCGATTCGGACTGCACTTCCTTGAGCAGCGACTGCACACCCTTGTCGTCGAGCTTGATCAGGTCGTCGAAGGTGAACATGTTGTCCTGGATCTTCTGCGCCAGGTCGGCGTCGGCCTCGCGGATGTAGTCGAGCACCGCGGTCTCGACGGCATTGCCCATCAGGTTGATGATCTCGGCCGCCGTCTTGACGCCACCGAGCGAGGCCTTCTTCAGCTTGTCGCCGCCGGCCAGCACCTTGCCCATCACCTCATTCAGGTCCTTCAGCGCCATCGGCTGAATGCCGTCGAGCGTGGCGATGCGCACCATCACCTCGTTGCGATGCCGCTCGCTGAAGGCCTTGAGCACGGCGGAGGCCTGGTCGAAGTCCAGGTGCACCAGGATCGCGGCGACGATCTGCGGATGCTCGTTGCGCAACAGCTCGGCCACCGCGCTGGCGTCCATCCACTTCAGGCTCTCGAGACCCGACACGTCGCTGCCCTGCATGATGCGGTCGATCAGCAGGTTGGCCTTGTCGTCGCCGAGCGCCTTGCGCAGCACGCTCTTGACGTACTCGTCGGTGTCGGCCACCAGCATGTGCTGCTCGGCCGCCACGGTGGTGAACTTGTCCATCACCTGCTCGACGCGTTCTCGGGGCACCGCCTTCATGCGGGCGATCGTCTCGCCCAGGCGCTGCACTTCCTTCGGCGAGAGGTGCTTGAAGACCTCGGCCGCTTCTTCCTCGCCGAGCGACATCAGCAGGATCGCCGCGCTCTCCAGGCCTTGCTCATCCATGTCGGTGATCCTCGGCCAACGGGCCAAGCGGCCGCCGCGGAGCTGGCTCTGCCAGGCCGCTGGCGGCGCCCCCCCGGGGGGGAGGCGACCGAAGGTCGCTACGGGGGGGGATCATGATTCGTTGACCCAGTCACGCACGATGTGCGCGACGGCGGCCGGGTTGCTCTTGGCCAGTTCGCGGGCGTCGAGCACGCGCCGGTCGTTGTTCGGCGCCTCGAGGCTCGGCGGGGTCTTCGGCGGTGCGTCGGGATTCAGCGGGTCGGCCACCACGGTATCGACCTGGCTGCCCACCGGTACGCTGTTGGCTGCCTTGATCGCCGGTCGGATGATGCCAGTGACGACCAGTAGCGCGATCAACGCCAGCGCGCCGGGCACGGCAGCGGCGCGCATAAGATCGGTCAACCAGGGCTGCTGCCACGCCGGCAGCGGCTCGACCTTGGGCAACGCTTCGACGCGGAACGGCGCATTGATCAGTTTCAGCGAGTCACCACGCTCCTTGCTGAAGCCGATGCTCTCCTGCACCAGCGCGGTCAGCTTCTCGATCTCGTCGGCCGACAGCGGCGTGCTGGTGGTCTTGCCCTTGGCATCGGTGACGACGCGATGATTGACCACGACCGCGGTGTTCAGGCGCTTGACGACGCCGGTGGCGGCGCGCGTGACACGCACCGTCTTGTCGAGCTCGTAGTTCATCACGTTGTCGCGCCGGGTCGTCGGGGCCGTGGCGCCGCCTTGCGCCGGGGTCAACGGCGCCGAGGCTCCGGTCAGCGGCGCGGTCGCGGGCACCGGCGGCTGGTTGCTCGCCGCGCCGGGCACGCCGGCGGGTTGGGCGCCGGCGCCGTTGATCGATTCCGACGACTGCAGGCTGCGCACAGCGGCCGGTGCGTTTCCCTGGTTGGGCTTGAACAGCTCGTCGGTGGCCTCGGTCTGCGAGAAATCGATCTCGGCGGTGACGTTGGCGCGCACGTTGTCGCGGCCGAGAACCGGCTCGATGATGTCCATCACGCGTTTGACGTAGCTCGACTCGACCTGCTGCACGTACTGAAGCTGGTGGGCGTCGAGCCCCTGCGTCGGGCCGTCGGCCGACGATGCCGACAGCAGCGAGCCGCTCGAGTCGAGCACGCTCACCGCCTTCGGGCTCAGTTCGGGCACCGACGACGACACCAGGTGCACGATGCCGGCGATCTGCGCACGGTCGAGCGTGCGACCCGGATGCAGCTGCACCAGCACCGACGCGCTCGGCCGCTGCTGCTCGCGGAAGAAGCCGTTCTGCTGCGGCAGCGCCAGGTGCACGCGGGCCGACGCCACCGCCGACAACGAGCTGATCGAGCGCACGAGCTCGCCCTCGAGTCCACGCTGGAAGGTGAGCCGCTCCTGGAACTGCGTCTGCCCGAAACGCGCGTTGTCCATCAGCTCGAAGCCGCTGGTCGTGCCCTTGGGCAGGCCGCTTTGCGCCAGCTTCAGGCGCACGTCGTGCACCTTGTCGGCCGGCACGGTGATGGCCGCACCGCCTTCGGTGATCTTGTAGGGCACATTCAGCTGCGTCAGCTGCGCGAGCACGGCGCCGCCGTCCTTATCGGACAGGTTGGCGTACAGCAGCTTGTAGTCGCCGCCCTTGCTCCACATGGCCAGCGCCGCGATCACGGCAGCGAGCGCCGCGACGCCAAGGGTCAGCATCACCATCGCCTTCACCGGCACGGCGGCCAGCCGGGCGGTCATGCTGCCGGGGGCCAGCGCGGCGGCGCCGCCGCGGGTGGCGGCGTGGGGGAGCGTGGTGGTCAGGGCGTTGTCCATCGGGTCCTGATGTGGTGTGGGTCAACCGCCGCCGCGCATATGCCAGGCGCGCCGCAAGCCGTCGATCTGCAGGCATTGTTCGGTAGCGATTGCGCGGTCTATGGGGGGAACAGCCCGGAATTCGCGCTTCAGTTCGCCCCATCGACGCCGACAGGCGACCCTACAGTGGCGGCCATGGACAGCTCTCGTGCAGGCGTCGTGCCGGCCCGATCCACATGAAGGTCGATCTCAAGCCATTCGACTTTGCGCAGGCCGTGGCCCGTGCCGGTTTGCGGCCCGACGGCACGCCGCTCGCGCGCAGCACCGGATCGGCCGAGGCGGTGGGCGCGAGCTTCCAGCAGGCGATGACGCAGGCGCTCGGCTCGGTCAGCCAGCAGCAGCAGCAGGCCGCGAGCCTGCAGCGTGAACTGGCGCTCGACAACCCGGCGGTCAGCCTGGAGCAGACGATGGTGTCGATGCAGAAGGCCCAGGTCGGCTTCCAGGCCGTGCTGTCGGTGCGCAGCCGGCTGGTGCAGGCCTACAGCGAAATCATGAACATGCAGGTGTGACGGTCGCGCCGACCGTCGTGCCAAGCGCGGCGCCGCGCCCTAGCAGCGCGCGTAGTCGCCCGGCCCGCCGGCCTGTGCGCAGATGCTGGCCCGGCCGAGCGGCGTCATGTGCACACGCAGCGCCTGGCCTTGCGGCGACACGAACTCGGCCGCCAGCGTGATGCCGGCGATGGTCTGATTGCCTTCGAAGCTCGCGCTGGCACCCGCGGCCAGCGTGATGCCGGGATAGTCTTCACCGTGCACCACCTTGTAGGCGCCTGGCGCCGTACCGCGGCAGTCGGCCTGTGGCGCCGGGCCGATGGCCCAGCACCAGGCGGTGCCGGGCTGCACCGTGACGTGCAGCGTGCCGGCGCCGGGGCGCAGGCTCTCCAGGCGCGTGGCGGCAAGGTCGAGCGCCAGGTCCTCGGCTGCCGACTTGAGCCGCGCGCGCGCGACGGCCTCGCCGAACGACGGCATGGCCAGGCTGACCAGCAGGCCAAGCACGCCGAGCGCGAAGACCAGTTCGATCAGCGTGAGGCCGCGCGCGAGGGCGCGCGCACGTGGTTGCCGCCGCACCATCAGGGATTCCAGCAGCGCAGCGACGGTTCGTAGTCGACGGCGCCGGTGTTCACGCGCAACGTCACCTGGGCGCAGCTCGGGTCGCGGGCCTGCGGGCCGTCGGGCAGCGCGCTGGCGCGAACCTCGAAGTTGTCGGGCCCGTCGGAGAACATCGTGATGCGGTACAGCCCGCGGTCGCTCAGCTCGCGCGGCGCGCCGGGCAGGGCGTCGAGCTTCAGCGCGTAGCTGCCGTGCGCCGCGTGGTAGTCGGCCTGCGCCTGCTGCACGCGGTGCAGTGCATGGACCGCATCGTTGCGTCGCTCGCGTTCGATCCAGCTGTGGTATGACGGCAGCACGAGCGCCATCGCGATGCTGCCCATGGCGCAGGCGGCGCACACGTCGATCAAGGTCGATCCGCGTTGACGCTGCGTGGTGTTCATGCCGGTGTTGCCTGCGAGGTGGCGCGCTTGGAACGCCGCGGTGGAGACTCAGTCGAGAGACAGCAGACGCCTGCGCTTCTGCGTCTGATCAATGTAGCGTTGCAGCGCGCGCTCGGTCTTCGGCTCGACGTGCATGAATTCACAGCCCAGTCGCGCAGCCCGTGACGGCATCTGCATCGTCGTGACATGGTGCAACATCAGGTTGGCGTCGAAACGTGTGTCGGCATCGAGTTCGACGTGAACCCCGCGGATCTCCACGCCGGCGGCCAGAGGCGGCACGTCGTCCGGCAGCAGCAGCGCGCAGCCACCGATCGAGACGTCGAGCACCCGCAGAGCCAGCGTCATGTCGGGCATCGACGGATGGCGGAACTGCGCCGTCGGCGAGCCGCGGTCCTGCGTGCGCACGCGGAAGCTGTCGCGGCGCTGGAAGCGGTACATCTCGCGCGGCATATCGGCCTGCAGCGCGCAGTGCTGGGTGCCGCGCACCAGCATCAGGTGCTGCAGGTCGAACTGCAGCTTCACGGCGTCGAGATAGGCGACACCGGTCGCCTCGCCGCCTTCGAGCAGGCGCTGCAGTTGCGGACTGTCGGCATCGGCGCTGAACGACAGGCGGTGCTGGGCGCTGTCCACTGACCACAGCACCGTGGTGAAGCCGATCGCGGCCGGCCCCGACAGCGCGATCGGGACCGCGCCGTCGACGAGCTGCTTGAGCAGCGCCGCGATCTCGCGCGTCTGTTCAATGCGGAAAGCCGCGTACGGATCAATGCCGCCGGAGGCACCGATCGCCGCCGGCTGGGTGTCGAGAAACTGGCTGGACAAGGGGCGATCCTCGAGGCGACCCACGCGCCGCTCAGTGCAGCGTGCGCGACTTGCCGCCCAGCAGCTGATCGAGCTGGTCGAGCCAGGGCTCGGCCAGCTGGCGCACCTCGGCGTCGTTGACCAGGATGCGGTGCATGATGCGCGCCTTGCGCTGTGCACCGGCGTTGCTCAGGCTGTCGTTGCTGGCGGCCTGCTTGAGCTGGCTGATCAGCAGCACGCAGGCGCCTTCCATCTTGACGACCTGTTCCCAGTCACCGGCGCGCGCGGCGCTCAGCATGTCGGCACTGGCGCGTTCGATGGCCTCGTAGTAGTTCAGCAACTCGGTGTCCATGTCGGGTCTCTAGGCGGTGGGACGTCGATGCGGCGGCGCTCAATGCGCCGGCGCGACGGCAGCCTGCGGCGCGATGGCCGCCCAGGCCTGCAGCAGCGGCTGCACGAGCCCCTGGCATTCGGCGACGGCGGCCTCGTCGTTGTGCAGGTTCGCATGCGTCAGCCGCATCGTGATGTAGCCGTACAGCTCGTTCAGGTCACGGGCCAGGGCACCGCCTTCGCGCAGGTTGAGGCCGGCGCGCAGGCCTTCCTCGACGATGCGCACGGCGCGGCCCAGGGCGCGGCCCTTCAGGGCCACGTTGCCGCTGCGCATGGCGCCGCGCGCTTGCGAGCAGGCGGCGATGAAGCCGTCGAACAACATCGCCACCAGCTGGTGCGGCGAGGCGCCGGAGACGCCGGTGTCGACCTGCACGGTCTGGTAGAGGCTGGTCGAGGAGAGATCGGAGCGGGGGCGGGCGAACATCGACTTGGCTTCCTGTGATGCGCGTCTGATGCTCTGGATATCGGCCGGCGCGGCGGCCGACTTGAGCCGCGATCAGGCCGTGAATCGGACGGGGAATCGGCCAGTCAGCGGGCCGCGCGTCCGCGCCTGCGCTCGCGCGGGATCAGGAACTGCTGCTGTTGTTCAGCAGGTTCATCTGCTGCGTCACGTAGCTGGACAGGCTGGTCAGCTCACCCATCTTCCGGTCGAGCGCGGTGTACTGCGCACGCAACCGGGCCTCGGTCTGCTGCACGCGCACCTCCATCTCGGCCTGGCGCTTCTCGTTGCTCGAGATGCGCGTGCGCAGGCCCTCGCTGCGCGAGGCGAGCGAGCCGTCGACGCCGAGGGCCTGGTCGGCCATCGTGCGCAACGTGGTGGCGATGCCGTTGTTGGCCGGCACCAGCGTGTCGCTGGTCGAGAACAGGTTCTTCAGGTCGGCCAGGTTGGCCAGCCCGTTGTCGAGCTTGGCGCTGTCGAGCTTGATCGAGCCGTCGCGCTGCACATCGAAGCCGATGTCCGACAACCGGCTGAACAGCGTGCTGGTGCCGCCGGGGCTGCGCAGCACGTTGCGCAGCGTCGAGCGCAGACCGACCGCCGTGCCGTCGCCCTGCAGCGTGCCGGCGGTCTTGGCGTTGGCGTCGTACTTGGTCTGGTCGGCCAGTTCCTTGTTCAGGTTGTTGTACGCGGTCACGAAGTCGTCGATCTTCTTCTTGATCGCGTCCTTGTCGGATGCCGTCGTCACCTGCACCGGCGCGGTGGTCACGCGGCCGAGCGTCAGCGTCATGCCTTCGACCAGATTGGTCAACGTGTTCGTCGTCGAGCTCACCGGCACGCCGTTGACGAGCGCGGCCGCATTGGCAGCGGCCAGCGCCTGCGACATGGTGACGACGCCGACCGACGGGTCGTAGGCCAGCGCCGACAGGCCACTGGTGTCGACGTTGCTGCCGTCGACGTCGGTGGCGGTGATGCGAAAGCCGTTGGCGGCACCCGAGGCTGCCGAATTGAAGACCAGCCGCGCGCCGGAGGCGTCGGACAGCACCGAGGCGGTGATGCCGGCGTTGGCCGCGTTGATCATGTCGCGCACCTCGGCCAGCGACTTGGCCGGCGGCCCGACCGCGATGTCGACCGCCGTCGTGCCGGCCTTCGGCGTGAAGGTGTTGCCGGCACCCCAGCTGCCGAGTTCGATGTGCAGTGTGCCTTCGCCGACCAGGTCGGTGGTGGCGGCATAGACCTTGGAGACGTTGGACTGCTTGGCCGCGAGTTGCGTCACCTGCACGGCGAAGCTGCCGGGGCGGTTGTTGGCGTCGGTGGTCACCGCCACGGCCGACGCGTCGCTCGAGGTGCCGGTGGTCTGGTTCCAGGTGGTCGTGCGCGTCAGCGCCGACGCCGCGTCACGCAGCGCCGACAGGTTGGACTGCAGCTTGCCGAACGCCGACAGCTTGGTCTGCAGCGAACTGGCCTGCTTCTGCAACTGCGTGATGGGCGTGCGTTCCAGCGCGACCAGCTGGGTCACGATGCTGTTGACGTCCAATCCGCTGCCGACGCCTGGCGAAGAAATGGTAGCCATGGCTTTTTTCCCCGTTCGCTCTTGGCGTTTCGGCAGCGCGCCGCCGAACTTGAGTGAAATTTGTCACAGCCGGTAGGCGCGTCGCGGCAAATGCTGCTGCCGGTCCCACACAGGTCAACTCACGGCACGGCTCCGGCGCACCCGAGCGGCGACCGCGGATCCGGCTCCGCCGGGCCGCCGGTCGCGCCCCCTTGAGGGGGGACGGCCGAAAGGCCGTCACGGGGGTGGGTCAACTCCGTAGCAGCGTCAGCACCTGCTGTGGCAGCTGGTTGGCCTGGGCCACCATGGCCGTGCCGGCCTGCTGCAGGATCTGCGCGCGGGCCAGGTTGGCGGTTTCGGCCGCGTAGTCGGCGTCCATGATGCGGCCGCGCGCGGCGCTCTGGTTCTCGCCGGTGATCTGCAGGTTGGAAATCGCGAACTGGAAGCGGCTCATCGCGGCGCCGTAGGTGGCGCGGTTGGTCGAGATCGAGTCCAGCGCCACGTCGATGGCGGCCAGCGCCGTCGACGCGTTGGCGCCGGTGGTGATGTCGCCACCCACGGTGGTCACGGTGGCGGTGGTGACGATCAGCGTGTCGCCATTGTTCGGGCCGATCTGGAACGTCTTGCTGCCGGCGCCGGCACCCACGATGGCGGTGCCGTTGAACTTGGTCTGCGACGCGATGCGCGTGATCTCGGCCGACAGCTGCTGGTACTCGGTGTCCAGGTTGGCGCGGTCACCGGTGCCGTTGGAGCCGTTCTGCGCCTGCACCGCCAGCTCGCGCATGCGCTGGAACACGTCGGTCATCGTGGCCAGCGCACCCTCGGCGGTCTGCGCCAGCGAGATGCCGTCGTTGGCATTGCGGATGGCGACGTTGATGCCGCGGATCTGCGCATGCATGCGGTCGGCGATCGCCAGGCCGGCGGCGTCGTCCTTCGACGAATTGACGCGCAGGCCCGACGACAGGCGCTGCACCGAGGCGGACAGCGAGTCCTTCGACACGTCGAGGTTGCGCTGGGCGTTCAGCGACGAGTAGTTGGTGTTGATGGTCTGCGGCATGTGCGCTCCTTGCGAGTCCTCTTGCGCCGGGCGACATTGCCCTGGGCGCCGGTCCGGGCCCGTTCGGGCCACTCAAGACCCAAGTCTTCGGCAAGAGCGTCGTCGGCCATCGCTGGAAATGCGGCGCGCCGACGGCCCAGTTCCGCGCCAACGAAAAAGCCGCCCCGAAGGGCGGCTTTTGAGCTGAACGCAGCGCGCGAGGCGAGCCGCGCGACCTGCCCGCTCAACGCAGCAGCGCGAGCACCTGGTTCGGCAGCTGGTTGGCTTGCGCGACCATCGCGCTGCCTGCCTGCTGCAGGATCTGGGCACGCGACAGGTTCGCCGTCTCGCTGGCGAAGTCGGCGTCCATGATCCGGCCGCGGGCGGCCGACTGGTTCTCGCCGGTGATCTGCAGGTTGCCGATCGCGAACTGGAAGCGGCTCATCGCGGCACCGTAGGTCGCACGGTTGGTCGTGATGGTGTCCAGCGCAGTGTCGAGCGCCGCCACGGCCGTCGAGGCGTTGGCAGCAGTCGTCAGGTCGCCGGCCACCGTGGTGACGGCGGTCGTGGTCACCGTCAGCGTGTCGCCGTTGTTGGCACCGACCTGGAACACTTGCGCGCCGGCGCCGGCACCGACGATGGCGGTACCGTTGAACTTGGTCTGCGCCGCGATACGCGTCACTTCGGCCGACAGCTGCTGGTATTCCGTGTTCAGGTTGGCGCGGTCGCCCGTGCCGTTCGAACCGTTCTGCGCCTGCACGGCCAGCTCACGCATGCGCTGGAACACGTCGGACACCGTGGCGAGCGCGCCTTCAGCGGTCTGCGCCAGCGAAATGCCGTCGTTGGCATTGCGGATCGCGACGTTGATGCCGCGGATCTGGGCATTCATCCGGTCGGCGATCGCGAGGCCGGCGGCATCGTCCTTCGCCGAGTTCACACGCAGGCCCGAGGACAGGCGCTGCATCGACACGGCCAACGACTCCTTGGACGTCGTCAGATTGCGCTGTGCGTTCAGTGACGACACGTTGGTGTTGATGGTCATCGACATTCGAAAGGCTCCTTCAAGTTGAAACGACTCCGGCCGAGTCGCTGGCATTGCCCGTCGCCAGCCAACCCGCCGCGATCTCTTGGGCGTTGCCGCCTTGACCTTCGCTTGGGCTGTCCAACCGGACCACGTTCCCTTTGACGGGAGCGTTGGATTGCTTATCGGAGCCGGCCCGGGCGAACTTGAGGGTGTTTCCGAGTCTGTTCCGCCGATCAGGATGTGACGCAGTTGTCGCCGATCCGACAAAGTGCCCCGCTTTCGCGGCGCTGTTCCGTTTTCGCGGCCAGGGCCGTCGCTGCGCACAATCACGCATGAAGCGGATCGCCCTGGTGATGATCGCGCGCGACGAAGCGCGCTGCATCGAGCGCTGCCTGCTGAGCGCGCGTGATGCCGTCGACGAGATGGTGGTGCTCGACACCGGATCCGGCGACGACACCGTGGCCCGTGCCGAGCGCGCCGGCGCGCGGGTGCACCGCGGCCGCTGGTGCGACGATTTCGCGGCTGCGCGAAATGCCTCGTTGCAGCTGACCGATGCCGACTGGGCGCTGGTGCTCGATGCCGACGAATGGATCGTCGGCGGAGGGGCTGCGCTGCAGGCGCTGCGCACGGCGCCCGCGCCGTTCATCGGCGTGATCACCGTCACCAACCTGTTCGGGCCCCAGCTCGATGGCGCCAACGAGTCGCCGAGCTGGATGGCGCGCCTCCTGCCACGCGGCGCGGTCTACACCGGTCGCTTCCACGAACAGCCGCAATCGCCCTGGCCGCGGCGGCGCATCGCTCTCGAGGTTCGTCACGACGGATACCTGGAGCCTGTGCTGCGTGCCAAGCGGGAGCGCAACCAGCGGTTGCTGGCGCGTGCGCTCGCGGAGCGGCCGGACGACGCGTATCTGGTCTATCAGGCCGGCAAGGACGCCGAACTGCGGGGCGAGTTCGAGGCTGCGCTGTCTTACTACCAGCGGGCGCTCGATGGCGCCGATGGCGCCGCCACCTGGCGCCACGATCTCGTGCTGCGTTCGCTGTTCACGTTGAAGAAGACTCGGCGCCACCAGGAGGCTTTCGCCTTGGCACAAGCGGAGTCCGCCCGTTTCGCCGAATCGCCCGACTTTCATTTCGCGCTCGGCGACGTGCTGCTCGACTGGGCCGCCAGCGACCCTGCGCGCGCGATGTCGCTCGTGCCGCTGATCGAGTCGAGCTGGCAACGCGCGCTCGAGCTCGGCGAACGGCCCGATCTGCCCGACAGCGTGCGCGGTCGCGGCAGCTGGCTGGCCGCGCACAACCTCGCGGTGTTGCACGAGGGCCTGGGCCGGGTCGAGCAGGCCCAGGCCTGGCGCGGCCGGGCGGCGCAAATGCGGGCTGCGGCAGCGTCGCCGACCTGAACCCGCCGAACTGATCGCCCGCAGCCGCGTTTTTCGTCGGCTCGGCGCGGCGAACTTCGGCCTAGGCTCGCGGCAGCGCACTCTTCCACACTGCATGAGCCTCGCCCTGCCTGAACCGCAACCGTCTGCCGCCGCGCGCGCAACGCCGCGCCAGCAGCGTGCCCACCATCGATGGCTGGAAGGCCGCGCCCTGGCTGCGCGCGACGACTGGTCCACCGCCGCGCGCGCCTACGACGAAGCGGCCCGGCTGGCCGACGACGCCGCCTACGCGCTGGCGGCGGCCCATGCCGCGATCAGGAGCGGTCAGTCGTCGCGCGCGTTGGGGCGACTGCAGTCGCTGCGTCAGGCCCAACCGGCGCTGGCCGTGGCCTATACGCTCGAATCGCACGCCTGGCTCGAGCTCGGGCGACCCGCCGAGGCGGCCGCGGTGCTCGAGTCGCTGCCGGCCGACACGCCACGTGACCATCTGCACTGGGTGTCGTACGCGGTCGCCTTGCAGCGCGGCGGGCGCCACGACGCCGCTGTGAAGGCCTTCCTGCAGGCGCTGGCGTTGAAGATCGACGACGCGGTCGTCCACTTCCGCATGGGCATGTCGTTCAAGGAGCTGGGCCTGAAGGCCGAGGCGGCCGAGTGCGTGCGCACCGCGCTCACGCTCGGCCTGGGCAGCAGCGAGCTGTCGGCGCGCGCCTTGCTCGTCTTTCTCGAACGCGAAGCCTGCCGCTGGCGCGAGGCGGACGCCGAGATGGCGCCGCTGCGCGCCGCGGTGCAGGCCGCGCCCGCCGATGCGGCGATCGAGACCGGCGCCTTCGTGCACGCGGTACTGGTCGACGACGCGCTGGAGCAACGCAAGGTCGCGTCCCTGTACGCCCGCCATCTGGCATCCGGCGTGGTCGCCTTGCCGCGGCGCACCGCCAAGGCGCGGCCCGGCCGGCTGCGCGTCGGCTATCTGTCGGGCGACTTCCACCGCCACGCCACCAGCCAGCTGGCGGTGCAGATGTTCGAGGCCCACGATCGCGAACGCTTCGAGGTGACACTGTTCTCCGCCGGGCCCGACGACGGCACGCCGCTGCGCCAGCGCATGCAGGCGGCGACCGAGCACTGGGTCGATCTGCACGGCCGCCCGCTGCACGAGATGGCCGCCGAGATCCGCCGCCGCCAGATCGACATCCTGGTCGACGTGAAGGGGGCCACGCTGGGCAGCGTGATGCAGGTGATGGCCTGGCGCGCGGCACCGGTGCAGGTAAGCTGGCTCGGCTTTCCGGGCACCAGCGGCGCCGACTACATCGACTACCTGATCGGCGATCCGGTGGTGACGCCGATCGCCCATGCGGCGCACTACAGCGAGAAGATCGCGCAGATGCCGGGGTGCTACCAGCCCAACGACAGCCGCCGCGTCCGGCCCGCCGCCACGCCGCGCAGCGACTGGGGGCTGCCCGACGGTGCGCTCGTGCTGTGCGGCTTCCACCAGTCGTACAAGATCTCGCAACCTGTCTTCGACAGCTGGTGCCGCATCCTGGGCGCCGTGCCGGGTGCGGTGCTGTGGCTGCTGCGCTGGAACGCCAACGTGCAGGCGGCGCTGGTGGCGGCGGCGGCCGCACGCGGCATAACGGCCGACCGGCTCGTGTTCGCCCCGCTGCTCGACGCCGAACAGCATCTCACGCGCCTGGCCTGCGCCGACGTGTTCCTCGACGCCTGGCCGTGCAACGCGCACACCACCGCCAGCGAGGCGCTGTGGGCCGGCGTGCCGCCGGTCACCGTGATCGGCGCGACGTTCGCGCAACGGGTCGCGGCGAGCCTGCTGCACAGCGCCGGGCTCGACGAACTGGCCTGCGCCGATGCCGACGCGTACGTCCGCACGGTCGTCGCACTGGCTGGCGACGGGGCGCGGCGTGCCGGTCTGCGCCAGCGTCTGCTGGCGCAACGTGACAGCAACCTATTGTTCGATGGTGCGCGCTTCTCGCGCGACATCGAGACACTCTTCACGCGCATGTGGGCGCGTGCCACCGCGGGCCTGCCGCCCGACCATCTGCCGGCCGAGCCAGGCCCAGCGCCAACCATCTGATTTGACGGCACAAGACCGGCCAACTCGCCGGCTTGCGCGGGGGCGGTCGCGCCTACCCTTTGCATACGAATCTTCTTCGGTCACGCCGCCCGGCAGGCGCGCCGCCCTTCACTGCAAAGGCTGTCCCGACATGAGCTCCATCCCGCGCATCCACCTGTGCATCGTGCAGCCGCTCGGCTACGTGCACTCGCTCGGCTTTGTCGACCCGGCGCGTTACTTCCGGCACCAGTTCCGCCGTTTCGGTGCCGAGGTCTCGATTGCGAAGAACCGGCTGCGCCACGACGCGGTCAATCTGGTGTTCGGTGCGCACCTCGGTTTCGACGCGGCGTTGCGCGAGCGCTTCGCCTGCATCTTCGTCAACCTGGAGCAGCTCGGCGCCGGCGGCGCGGCGGTGTCGCCCGACTACCTGGCCTTGCTGCGCGGCTCGGCCGTGATCGACTACGACGCCGACAACGTGGCCGCCTATGCCCTCGATGCGGCCGACGTACCGGTGGTGCCGATGCTGTTCGCCCCGTACCTCGCGCCGGCGGCGGAGATACCGCTCGAACAACGGCCGATCGACCTGCTGTTCGTCGGCAGCCTCAATCCGCGGCGCCGTGCCTGGCTCGACCGCATCGAGGCGCAAGGCCTGCAGGTGAGCCTGTTCGACTCACCCGTCTACGGCGAGGAGCGCGACGACTTCATCCGCCAGGCCAAGGCGGTGGTCAACATGCACTTCTATGCGTCGAGCCGCTTCGAGCAGATGCGGGTGTCGCACTGCCTGTCGCTCGGCACGCCGGTGATCGCCGAGCGCAGCGCTGCTGCCCGTCCGCATGAGGCCTTCGCCGACAGCGTGTGCTGGCTCGACGAGGACGACATCGAGCGCTTCTTCGCCAGCGAGTTCAAGTCGCCGGCGTTCTATCAACGTGCGCGCGAGTCGATCGAGCGATTCCGCGGCTTCGATCCGGTGGAAGCCTATGCCGATGCGCTGGCGTTTGCCGCCGGTTTCGGCCGCGCCCACCATGAGCGCCGGCCGCAGCAGCCCTGGCGGCCGACCCGCATCCACCTCGGTTCGGGCAAGGACTATCGCAGCGGCTGGCTCAACCTCGACGTGATCGAACGCGCCGAACCCGATCTGGTGCTCGACCTGTCGCAGACGCTCAGGCTGCCGCTGCGCACCGGATCGCCGGCCACCGGCCCGCTGGGGCTCGAGGCGGCGCAGGTCGAGACCATCGTCGCCAACAACGTGCTCGAGCACGTGGCCGACCTGCCGCAGCTGATGACCAACTGCCTCGCACTGCTGAAGACCGGCGGCCAGCTGGTGATCGAGGTGCCGTACGAACACGCGCAGACCGCCTGGCAGGACCCGACACACCTGCGCGCGATGAACGAGAACTCGTGGCTGTACTACACCGACTGGTTCTGGTACCTCGGCTGGTTCGAGCACCGGTTCGCGGTGGTCAAGTCGGTCTACAAGGACCTGGAGCTGCGCGAGGCGCCACGCGAGCGCGCTGCCTTCATGCACGTGGTGCTGGCCAAGGTGGAGACCACGCTGCGCGAGCGCATGACGGCGCGCACGTTCGCGCCGCAGTTCGACATACCCGACGACACGGTCGACGCATCGTGGACCTACCGCAGCGCAGCCCATGCACCGGCCGTGCACGCCGCGCTGGCCTGAGCGTGCGCACCATGGCCGCACCGCTGTCTCGCTTCGAGCAACTCGACTTCGAGGGCTTCCGCGCGCTCGCGGTCGATGCCACGTTGAGCCGGCACGAGAAGGTGGGCTTTCCCGACAGCTACCGCGACGGCAAGGAGGACGCGATCTTCCGCGACATGCTGGCCAAGCTGCCGAGCCTGCAACGCCGGCGGGTGCGCGTGCTCGAGATCGGCCCCGGCTGCAGCCGCCTGCCGCAACTGCTGAGTGCGGCCTGCGCGCAGCAGGCCGGGCAGATCACCTTCGTCGACAGTGCCGAGATGCTGGCGCTGCTGCCCGATGCGCCGCATGCACGCCATGTGGCAGGGCGCTTTCCGGATGCGTTGCGCGGCGAGATCGAGCGGCTGGCGGGCCAGTTTGACGCCATCGTCGCCTACAGCGTGCTGCAGTACGTGTTCGCCGAAGGCAACCTGTTCCACTTCATCGACACCTGCCTGGCGCTGCTGGCCGAAGGTGGCGAACTGCTGCTCGGCGATTTGCCCAACGCCACCATGCGCAAGCGCTTCTTCGCCAGCGCCGAAGGTCTCGCCACGCACCAGCGCTACACCGGCCGGCCCGAGGCGCCGGTGGTGCAGTTCAACCGGCTCGAGCCCGGCGTGATCGACGACAGCGTGGTGCTGGGCCTGCTGGCCCGTGCGCGCGCGCAGGGCTTCCACGCCTGGGCGCTGCCGCAGGCGGCCGACCTGCCGATGGCCAACCGCCGCGAGGACGTCCTGATCCGCCGGCCCTGAGAAGGACAAGCCATGACCCGACGCCAGCTCGTCATCGTGGGCGATTCGGCATTCGCCGAGATCGCCCGCGAGTACTTCGACGCCGACTCCGACTACCAGGTGGCGGCGTTCGCCGTCGAGCAGGCTTATCGTCAACGCGAGTCGCTGCACGGGCTGCCGGTGGTGGCGTTCGAGACGCTGGCTCGGCAGTTCGCGCCGGCCGAGCACAGCGTGTTCGTCGCGGTCACCTACACCCAGCTGAACCGGCTGCGCGCCCGCCTGGCGCGCACCGCGCGTGAACAAGGTTACGCGCTGGCGTCGTACGTCAGCTCGCGCGCCTTCGTCTGGCGCAACGTGCAGCTGGGCGAACACTGCTTCGTGTTCGAGGACAACACGCTGCAGCCTTTCGTGCGCATCGGCGATGACGTGGTGCTGTGGAGCGGCAACCACATCGGCCACCACAGCCTGATCGAGGAGCATTGCTTCGTCTCGTCGCACGTGGTGGTCTCGGGCTTCTGCCGCGTCGGCGCCTACAGCTTTCTCGGCGTCAACGCCACGCTGGCCAACAACGTGACGCTCGGGCGCGACAACTGGCTCGGGCCCAACACCGTGGTCATGAAGGACACCGCCGACGGCGCGCTGTTCAAGACCGAGCAGCCCGAGCCGGCCCGGGTGAGCGCGACGCGGTTCTTCAAGGTCGCGGCGTGAGATGGCAGCGCGCTGTCCCGGTCTGGCGGCCCGAAGGTTCCGCCGCCTGGGCGCGCACGCACGCCACCTGCCCGACGCCGCACCGCCGGCGCGACGGCGATCTGCGCCTGTACGTGCAGTGCCGTGACGACAGCGGCGTCGGCCGCATCGGCTGGGTCGACGTCGACCCGCGCGATCCGCGCCGCGTGCTGCGCTGCGCCGCGCAGCCGGTGCTCGACATCGGCGTGCCGGGTGCCTTCGACGACAACGGCGTGTTCCCGACCTCGGTGGTGCGCCTGTCCGACGGGCGGCTGTACCTCTACTACGTGGGTTTCGAGCTCTGCCATCACATCCGCTACCGGCTGCTCAGCGGCCTGGCGGTCAGCGAGGACGACGGCGACAGCTTCCGCCGCGTGCAGGCCACGCCGGTGCTCGAACGCTCGGACGACGAGCTGCACTTCCGCTGTGCGCCGTTCGTCGTGCGCAGCGACGCCGGCTTTCGCATGTGGTACGTCGCCGGCAGCCAGTGGGAGTCGATCGCCGGCAAGGCGATGCCGTGCTACGACATCCGCCGCATCGACTCGGCCGACGGTGTGCACTGGCCGGCCGTGGGCGAGGTGGTGCTGGCGCTGTACCGTGCGCGGGAACACGGCCTCGGCCGGCCGTTCGTGGTGGCCGACGCGCAGGGCTGGCGCATGCACCTGTCGGTGCGCCAGCGCGAGCCGGCGGGCTACCGCCTGGGCCTGGCGCGCTCGCGCGATGGCCAGCGCTGGCAGCGCGCCGACCACGAGCTCGGTCTGCCGCTGCAGCCGGGCGCCTGGGACGGCGAGGCCATGTCCTACAGCGCCGAGGTGACGGGCGACGACGGCGCGCGCTGGCTGTTCTACAACGGCAACGACTTCGGTGCGGCCGGCTTCGGCGTGGCCCGCGAACTGGCAGACTGATGGACATCGTTCGCTTCCAGGGCGACGAGGCCGAACGCTGGGATGCGTTCTGCCACGGCTGCTACGGCGCCACCTTCCTGCACACGCGGCGCTTCTTGTCGTATCACGGCGATCGCTTCGCCGACCGCTCGCTGGTCGTGCAGCGCGACGGCGCCTGGTTGGGCGTGTTGCCGCTCGCGCTCGACCCGACCGACGCGCACCGCGTGATCTCGCATCCGGGCATCACCTACGGCGGGCTGCTGCACCAGGGCGCGCTGCGCGGCGAGGCGATGGTGACGGCGCTGTCGGCGCTGTGTGCCACGCTGCGCGAGCACGGCATGCGGCGGCTGCTGTACAGGCCGGTGCCGGGCATCTACGCCCGCGCGCCGGCGGAGGACGATCGTTATGCGCTGTTCCGGCTCGGCGCGCGGCTGGTGCGCAGCGATCTGTCGAGCTGCATCGACCTGTCGCATCGCCTGCCGGTGTCGGAGCGGCGTCGCCGCGGCCTGAAGAAGGCGCGTGAATCCGGCCCGGCACTGGCCAGCGGCGCGCAGTGGCTGCCAGGCCTGTGGCCGGTGGTGCAGGAGAATCTGGCGCGTGCGCACGGCGTGCAGCCGGTGCACACGCTGGCCGAGATCGAGGCGCTGGCGGCGCGCTTTCCGGAGCAGGTGCGCTGCCTGGTCGCGACGCTCGAACAACGGGTGGTCGCCGGCCTTGTTCTCTTCATGACGCCGCGGGTCGTCCACGCACAATACATCGCATCGAGCGAGCAGGGGCAGGGCTGTCATGCGCTGGACCTGCTGTTCGATCGCGCGATCGAGGATGCACGCCACATGAACGCCCGCTACTTCGACTTCGGCATCAGCACCGTCGAGCAGGGCCGGGTGGTCAACGAGGGTCTGCATCGCTTCAAGACCGAGTTCGGTGCCGGTGGTGTCGTGCACGAACACCACGAGGTGACGCTGTGAATGCGCGCGTGCCGGTGCCGCTGCTGGCCGAGGCCGGTGCGGCGTTGCCCATCGCCTCGGCGGGCGAGCCGTCGGTCGAACGCTGCCGCATGCTCGACCTGCCGAAGATCCACGACCCGCGCGGCAACCTGACCTTCATCGAAGGCGAACGCCACGTGCCGTTCGCGATCCAGCGCGTGTACTACCTGTACGACGTGCCCGGCGGTTCCGACCGCGGCGGCCACGCGCACAAGACGCTGCACCAGTTCATCATCGCCATGTCGGGTAGTTTCGACGTCGTGCTCGACGACGGCCGCGACAAGAAGCGGGTGCATCTCTCGCGCTCCTACAACGGCCTGTACCTGTGCCCGATGATCTGGCGCGAGCTCGACAACTTCTCTTCCGGCTCGGTGTGCATGGTGCTGGCCTCGGCGCCGTACGACGAGGGCGACTACTTCCGCGACTACGGCGAGTTCATGCGGGCACGGTGGTGCCGGTGACTGCGTTCCTCGACCTGCAGCGCATCAACGCGCGTGACCGCGACGCCTTGCGGGCCGCGTTCGATCGCGTACTCGACTCGGGCCGCTACGTGCTCGGCCCGGAGGTCGAGGCATTCGAGGCCGAATTCGCCGCGTATTGCGGTGCACGCCACTGCGTCGGCGTGGCCAATGGCCTGGAGGCGCTGCGCCTGGTGCTGCAGGCCTGGGGCGTCGGCGCGGGCGACGAGGTCATCGTGCCGTCGAACACCTTCATCGCGACCTGGCTCGCCGTGTCGCAGACCGGCGCCACGCCGGTGCCGGTGGAGCCCGACGTCGAGACCTTCAATATCGATCCGACGCGCCTGACGGCGGCAATCACGCCGCGCACGCGCGCGATCATCGCGGTGCATCTGTACGGCCGCGTCGCCGACGTGGCCACGATCCGGCGCGTCGCGGCGCAGCATGGCCTGCGCGTGCTGGAGGACGCCGCCCAGGCCCATGGCGCGAGCCAGGGGCATCGGCGAGCCGGTGCGCTGGGCGAAGCCGCGGCGTTCAGCTTCTATCCCGGCAAGAACCTCGGCGCGCTCGGCGACGGCGGCGCGGTGACGACCGACGACGACGCGCTGGCCGAGCGCGTGCGGCTGCAGCGCAACTATGGATCGCGTGTCAAGTATCAGCATCCGATCGCCGGCACCAACGCGCGCCTCGACGAATTGCAGGCCGCGCTGCTGCGCGTCAAGCTGCCGCGCCTGGAATCCGACAACGCCCAGCGGCGCGCGCTCGCGCGCGCCTATCACGCGGAATTGCACGACGTTCAAGGCTTGCGCCGGCCGCTGCCGGACGACGACGGTGCCTGGCATCTCTACGTGGTGCGGCATGCGCAGCGCGATGCGTTGGCGGCGCACCTGCGGACGCACGGCATCGACACGCTGGTGCACTATCCGCTGGCGCCGCATCGGCAGCCGGCCTACGCCGCGCTCGGCTGGGGCGAAGGTGCCTTCCCGCTGGCCGAGCAATTGCAGCGCGAGGTGCTGAGCCTGCCGATGGACCCGACGATGACATCGGGTGACGTCGAACACGTGGCGGCGGCGATCCGCCGGTTCGCCGCGGATCGTCCATCCCCGACACCCGCCGCCGCGCGAGCGGCGCGTACCAGGACCACTCATGAGCCCCACGCCTGACCCGTTGAGCGACGCCCTGCTCGAGGCCTTGCCGGCCAATCTGCAGCAGGTGCTGGAGATCGGCGCCACCAGCGACACGCTGGCCACGCGCTACGCAGCGCTCTGGCCCGGCGTGAGCTGGACGTCCGTCGAACGGCTCGACCGCGACGACGCGGCGCTGGCCAGCCGCCGCTTCGATGCAGTCGTGCTCGGCTCGGCTGCGCCGCAGTGGCGCGAGGGCGGTGACTTCACCGGCCTGCTGCACGAGCTGACACGACCACAGGCGCAGCTGTTCGCCTGCCTGCCGAGCATGGGCCATCACGCGGTCGTGCAGCGTTTCCTGATGGGCGACCTGAGCGACGATGCGGCCGGACCGATGGACCTGCACCACGCGCGGCTCTTCTCGCCGGCCTCGGCGTTCAAGCAGCTGCTCGACGGCGGCTGGCTGCCGCAGCTGAAGGCGCAGCTGCGCAGCGAAGTGCCCGACAGCGTGTTCACCGCGCGGCTCGTCGCCGCGGCGATGGCGCTCGGCCTGCCGCGGCAGACGGCGCTGCGCAATCTCGGGCTGCAGTACATGGTGCTGCAATGCGAGCGCCAGCCGGTGGTCGCGCCGAAGGCCGATGCCCGGTTTGCGCCGTTCTCGGTCATCGTGCCGGTCAATCGGCCGCTCGAGCTCGAGCTCAACATCGCCCGCTCGCCGGGCCTGCGCGAAGTCGGTGCCGAGGTCATCACGATCGAAGGCGCCACCAGCGCGGCCGACGCATTCGAGCGCGGCGCCGCGCAGGCGCGCCACGATTGGCGGCTCTTCGTGCACCAGGACGTCTACTTTCCGCTCGGCAGCGGGCTGGCCATCGCACAGCATCTGGCCGAGATGGAGGACGATGGCCGCGCCGCCGCGCCGGTGGGCTTTGCCGGCCTCGAAGCCGCCGCCGATCTGCGCAGCGGGCTGCGCTACGCTGGCCAGGTGATCGACCGCACGCAGCGCTTCGACCATCCGGGCTCCAGCGGCGGCGTGTCGATCGACGAGTTCGCTGTCGCTTTGCATCGCGGCTCCCCGCTGGCACTCGACGCCCACCTCGGCTGGCACCTGTGGGGCACCGACTTGTGCCTGCAGGCGCTCGAGCTCGGCGGTGCACCGTGTGCGCAGATCCTGCGCGTGCCGCTGTTCCACAACTCGACCACCGGCTACACCCTGCCCGGCGAGTTCCACGAAAGCGCGCAGCGCCTGCTCGACAAGTACGCCGCGCTCGACGAGATCCCCACGCTGTGCGGCGCGATCCGCCGCCAGGGTGAGCAGCGCGCTGCAGCCTGACCCGTGAACGGAGTGATGCGCATCGCGGCAGGCGGTACCCGCCCGGGGCTCATACTGTGTCGGTCCTCGCCTGGGGCGAGGACTCCGCTGCGATGCTCGCGCCGAGGTCGCGCGGCGTAACTCACTGCGCGAGCTTCGCTCGCTGCGTTCGACCAGACGCCGCGAGTCAGTCTACGAAGCGCGCGCCTTCGGCACGCGCCGACCTCGCCGCTGCGCTTCTCGCCGACCCACAAATCGCCCCGAGCGGGTACCGCCTGCCACGATGCAGGCTCAGGCGCCTTGCTGATTTGCTCGATGCTGCCGGCCCGCAGCCTTGCCTTCGACGGCCTCGAAGCCAAAGGGTGACGACGAATCACGCCATCAAGGTCTCGCTGGTCCGGTGCAGCCGCTTCAATGCAGCCGACAGCGCAGCGTCGCTGAACTGCTCGTCGTAGAAACGTCGCGACGCGGCGGACAGGGTGCTCGCGTCGACGCAGGCGGCGCGCAACGCCGCGGGCAGCTGATCGAGCCGCGACCAGGCTGGCGTGGCGCCGTGATAGAAGTCGGTCGCCAGCAAGGGCATGCCGGTCTCGCGCGGGTCGAAGGCCACGACCGGGTAGCCGCAGCCTTGCGCCTCCACCGCCGCGCGGCCGCCGCCGAGCGGCGCCGAGCTGAGGTAGACGTCGGCATCGAGCTGCTGCAGTGCGGCCCACAGCGATGGCACGGCACCGACTGGATGGAATCGCTCGGGCGCGATGCCCTGCGCGGCCAGATGCGCGCGGATCTCCGCGACCCAGTCGTCAGCCAGCGGGCCGATGTGGTGGAAGGGGCCGCCGACCACGCCGCAGGCCGCGGCGACGATCGATGCCAATGCGTAGGGACCCTGGCGTGCGAACTTCTGCGGCGCGCCGCTGGTGACCACCGACGCCTCGCCCAGCGCGCGGCCCGGCTGCGGGCGCACGCCCTGGTCGCGCGCATGCAGCGGCAGGTAGCCGGTGTCGCGCTGCAGGGCGGCAGCGCAGCCGGCGCCGACCTGGCGGACCAGGTCGACGTGATGGATGTGGTCGATCGTCGCGCCGAGCGCCGGGTTGTGGTCGGCGTGGTGGACGAAGATCGCCGGCACCCGCACGCGCCGGCTCGCCAGCGCCGCGAAGGCGATCGCATCCTGGTGATGCGTGAGGTAGACGATGCGCTGGGGCCGCAGCTGCTGCACCACACGCAGCAGGTTGCTCGCCTTCGCCAGCGGCGCCGCCGGCGGCAGCACCAGCACGCCGGCTGCGCCCGCCTCGCGGTACAGGTAGTCGATCGGCAGCTGGCCCGCCGCGATGCGGCCGAACAGGTCGGTCAGCACGATGGTCGGTCGCGGCAGGTGGCGGCAGACGTCCTCGAGCACGCGCGAATGGCCGCCGGTGCCGTAGGTCTCGGTCGCGATCACCAGCTGACCACCATCGCCGGCATCGATGCCGGCCGGGCAGGCACTGCGCACCAGGCGTTCGCTGATCTCGACCAGCCACTGGTCGAGCATCGGCAGGAACAGCGAGCGGCCGGCGAGGTCGGCGCGCGCCACCAGCGCTTCGGTGCCCTTGATCAAGGTCATCAGCGCGGTGGCCAGGTCGCCGCGCTCGATCGCGTCGGCGGCGAGGTCCTCGAACGGTTGCACCAGGGCAGACGGTGTGACGAGCATGGTGGATTCCACGAAAGTGGCCACGATGGTGGCGCCGATGCACGTGGCGCGGTCGTGCGAGCAGTGGCGCGAATGCGGGCCAGTCCCGACGGCGTGAGGATCACACGCCCGACTGTCGGCGCGATTCCTACAGCACCGATGGAAGATCCGGGACTGCATTTCGCGAATCGGGCCGCTATCGCCTGCCAATCCCGAAGCCTAGAGTTCACTCCATCGTCACGGCAGCCAACGCTGCGAGAAAGAGCCCATGACTTCAGAACAGATCCTTGCCGAGATTCGCGAAGCCAACCTGTCGTACCTGATGCTGGCGCAGAGCCTGATCCGGTCCGACCGCGAACAGGCGCTGTTCCGGCTCGGGGTCAGCGAGGAGAACGCGGCGCTGATCACCGCGCTCACGCCGGCGCAGATGATGAAGATCGCGTCGAGCAACACGCTGCTGTGCCGCATGCGCAGCGACGACGAGATGGTGTGGGGCCTGCTCACCAACCACGGCAAGTCGCCGGCCAACGACGCGGTGTCGCGCCTGCATGCGTCCATCCTGCTGGCCGGCCGCCATCAGGAAGCCGCCTGATTCAGCTTCTGACAGAGCAACCGCGAGAACCCCATGCGCATCAAGAGCATCCTGACCGAAGCCCGCCAGATCGAAAGAGCGGTCGAGCTGATCCGCCTCGGTGCACGCCTGCAGGTGCTCGAGAGCGAGACCGATCTCAGCTACGAGCGGCTGCTTCGCCTGTACAAGGAAGTGGCGGGCAAGAGCCCGAGCAAGGGCCAGCTGCCGTTCTCGACCGACTGGTTCATGACCTGGCAGCCCAACATCCACGCCAGCCTGTTCCTCAACGTGCACGAATACCTGAACAAGGTGGCCGAGCTCGACGAGATCGATACCGTGATCAAGGCCTACAAGCTGTACCTCGAGCAGCTGCAAGCGCAGGCGCTGGAGCCGCAGCTGTCGGTCACGCGGGCCTGGCGGCTCGTCAAGTTCATCGACAACGGCATGCTGACCATGACCGCCTGCTCCAAGTGCGGCGGCCACTTCGTGACCCACCCGCACGAGATCGCCCGCCACTACGTGTGTGGTCTGTGCAACCCGCCGGCCCGTGCCGGCAAGGGTCGGCAGGCCGGAAGCCTGCAGTCGGCGTTGGAAATTCACTGATCGCGCGGATTCGCCATTCAAGCCGCGTGCACGCGGGTCGACAATTCAGGCCTGGACTGACCGTTTTCTTGCTTGTCTCCTCCTAGTGGCACGTTTTCAGTGCCTTTGCGGC
>JBGAMU010000053.1:0-26815 GCA_044222685.1 Burkholderiaceae bacterium | reverse complement strand
TCCATGTAGCCGATGGTGTAGACGTGCACCATCAGCGAGACGAAGGTCACCACCGCCATCATCATCGCGGTGAGGCCGTCGACCAGGAAGCCGATCTCCATCTTCAGCCCGCCGACGACCATCCACTCGTAGACTGTGGCGTTGTAGCGCGCACCGTCTGCGGCGACCGCCTTCAGCACGATGATCGAGGCGACGAACGACACCAGCACGCCGAGGATCGTCGCCACGTGCGCGCCGCGGCGGCCGACGAAGCGCCCGCCCAGGCCGGCGATGATCGAGCCGACCAGCGGCGCGAGGGCGATGGTGAGCAGCAGGTTCTGAGAGAGGGATGCGGCCATGTTGTTGTTGTGCTCCGCGGCGTTCAGCCCTTGAGCGCGTCGAGATCCCCGACGTCGATGGTGGCGCGGTTGCGGAACAGCACCACCAGGATCGCCAGACCGATGGCCGACTCGGCCGCCGCCACCGTGAGGATGAAGAACACGAACACCTGGCCGGCCATGTCGCCCAGATAGTGCGAGAAGGCGACGAAGTTCAGGTTGACGGCCAGCAGCATCAGCTCGATCGCCATCAGCAGCACGATCAGGTTGCGGCGATTCAGGTAGATGCCGATCACCGACAGCGCGAACAGGATGCCGCCGAGCGACAGGTAGTGGCCCAGCGTGACCGGCCCGAAGGAGAAGTTCATGGCTTGGCCCCCGACGCCGCGTCGCCGGGCGGCACCGGCTGCGGCTCGATCACCGGCTTCATCGGCACGATGCGCAGGCGGTCGGCCTTCTTGGCGCGCACCTGGTCGCTCGGGTTGATGTAGCGGCTGTCCTTGCGCCGGCGCAGCGTCAGCGAGATCGCCGACACGATGGCCACCAGCAGCAGCACCGCGGCGATCTGCAGCGGATAGAGGTACTGCGTGTAGATGGCGATGCCCAGCACCTTGGTGTTGCCGAGCTTGGCTGCAGCAGCGGTCGCGGCGGGCGCCTGCCGCACGTCGAAGCCGTGGGTCAGCACGAGCGCCATCTCCAGCGCGATCAGCGCGCCGACCAGGCCGGCCAGCGGCAGCACGCGCCAGAAGCCCTCGCGGAAGCGGTCGCTGTTGAGGTCGAGCATCATCACGACGAATAGGAACAGCACCATCACCGCGCCGACGTACACCAGCACCAGGGCGATGGCCAGGAACTCGGCGTGCAGCAGCATCCACACGCAGGCTGCGCTGGCGAACGCCAGCACCAGGAACAGCGCTGCGTGCACCGTGCTGCGCGCGGTGATGACCATCACCGACGCGAACAGCAGCACGGCCGAGAACAGATAGAAGAGCGCGCTGGTGGTGTTCATGGTTGTTGTGGAGGCGGCGTCGCGGACCGGAAGGCGCCCGGTTCAGCGGTATTTCGCATCCGCGGCCTTTGCCGCGGCGATCTCGGATTCGTAGCGGTCGCCCACCGCGAGCAGCATGTCCTTGGTGAAGTACAGATCGCCCTTCTTCTCGCCGTGGTACTCGAAGATGTGCGTCTCGACGATCGAGTCGACCGGGCAGCTTTCCTCGCAGAAGCCGCAGAAGATGCACTTGGTGAGATCGATGTCGTAGCGCGTCGTGCGGCGCGTGCCGTCGTCGCGCACATCGCTCTCGATCGTGATCGCCAAGGCCGGGCAGACCGCCTCGCACAGCTTGCAGGCGATGCAGCGTTCCTCGCCGTTCTCGTAGCGGCGCAGCGCATGCAGACCGCGGAAACGCGGCGACAGCGGCGTCTTCTCTTCCGGGAACTGGATGGTGATCTTCTTCTGGAAGAAATGCCGCCCGGTCAGGCGCATGCCCTTGAACAGCTCCAGCAGCAGGAAGCTGGAGAAGAAGTCCTTCATCGAGGTGGCAGTGGACATGGTACGGCTCGGTTCACTTCCAGATGTTGAAAGGCGTCTGCATCCACAGGCCCACCACCACCAGCCAGATCAGCGTGATCGGGATGAAGATCTTCCAGCCCAGCCGCATGATCTGGTCATAGCGGAAGCGCGGGAACGTGGCGCGCACCCACAGGAACATCGTGACGACGACGAAGGTCTTGCCGAACAGCCACAGCCAGTCCCACAGCCACATGGTGCTGGTGATCCAGGTCGGCGTGCTCATGCCCAGCAGCGAGAAGCTGACCGGCGCCGTCCAGCCGCCGAGGAACATGGTGACCGCGAGCACCGAGACGAGCCACATGTTGGCGTATTCGGCGAGGAAGAACATCGCGAACGCCATGCCCGAGTACTCGATCATGTGGCCGGCGACGATCTCGGACTCGCCCTCGACCACGTCGAACGGATGCCGATTGGTCTCGGCCAGGCCGGAGATGAAATAGACGACGAAGATCGGCAGCAGCGGCAGCCAGTTCCACGACAGGAAGGTGGCGCCCTTGTCGGCGAAGAAGCCGCGCGCCTGCCCGAGCACGATCTCCGACATGTTGAGGCTGCCGCTGACCATCAGCACGACGACCAGCGCGAAGCCCATCGCGATCTCGTAGCTGACCATCTGCGCCGAGGCGCGCAGCGCACCGAGGAAGGCGTATTTCGAGTTCGAGGCCCAGCCGGCGATGATGACGCCGTAGACCTCGAGCGAGGCGATCGCCATCACGAACAGCAGCCCGGCGTTGATGTTCGACACCGCCACGTCGGGCCCGAACGGGATCACCGCCCAGGCGGCCAGCGCCGGCATGATGGTCATCACCGGGCCGAGGAAGAACAGGCCCTTGTTGGCAGCGCTCGGGCGGATGATCTCCTTGAAGATCAGCTTGACCGCATCGGCGATCGGCTGCAGCAGCCCGAACGGGCCGACCCGGTTGGGACCGGGGCGAATCTGCGTGAAGCCGATGCCCTTGCGCTCCCACAGCGTCAGGTACGCCACGCAGCCCATCAGCGGCAGCACGAGCGCGATGATCTTGAACAGGCTCCACGCCACGTCCAGCGTCATCGTCCAGCCGTGCTGGCCGAGCCAGCCGACACCGTATTCGTTGATTGTTGCGAGCATCGTCGTCGACCCTCAGCGCACCGCATCGACGCTGATCGCGCCG
The DNA here is from genome assembly GCA_044222685.1 of Burkholderiaceae bacterium. Lineage (GTDB taxonomy): Bacteria > Pseudomonadota > Gammaproteobacteria > Burkholderiales > Burkholderiaceae_C > JAEUPI01. Next base: position 23,780 of record JBGAMU010000053.1, on the reverse strand, counting down.
AACATCGGGCCCAGCGACGCCGTCGCTGCATGACCCGCCGGCACGCGCACCACGCTCGGCGCCAGCGAAGCGTCCTCGCGCGCCGGCAGTTCCGTGCTCGCGCCACCCTGGCTGACGCGCACGCGCGCGTGCGCACCGAGGCCGAGCTGCGACCACACGGCGCTCGGCAATCCGACCACCGGCGCCCTGGCGTCGACCGTCGCCTGCAACGCCGCGGCGCGCCGGACCAGCGCGTCGGTGCAGTAGATCGGCACGTCGGCCACGCGCTCCAGCCCCCGCAGCGCGGGCGCGGGTGCGCTGGGCGCGGCGACGGATTCGTTCGACAGCCTCGCGGCGGCCGACGTGCCGGCCAGCGCCTCGTCGCGCACCTGCTCGGCGCTTTCGTAGTCGAATCCCTCCAGACCCAGCAGATTGCCTAGCACCCGCAGCACCTTCCAGGCCGGCCGCGCATCGGCGAACGGCTTGACGACACCGTGGAAGCTCTGCGCACGGCCCTCGGCGTTGACGAAGGTGCCGGCGGTCTCGGTGAACGGAGCCACCGGCAGCAGCACGTCGGCGTTGTCGACCGCTGCGTCGCGGAACGGCGTCATCGCGACCACCAGGCCCGAGCCCTGCAGCGCGGCGCGCGCCGCAGCGGGGTCGGCGGCGTCGTGCGCCGGCTCGACGCCGAGCAGCAGCAGCGCCTTCATCGGCTTGGACAACATGGCGCCGGCGTCCTTGCCGCCGGGGCCGGGCACAGCGTCGACCCACTGTGCGCCGACGCTGTTGGCGGCCTCGCCGAGGTAGCCCACGGTGGCGCCGCACTGCGCGGCGATCCAGCCCGCCAGCGCGAGCAGCTGGCTGGCCTGCGGATGTTGCGCTGCGGCGTTGCCCAGCAGCACCGCCTTGCGCTCGCCCGACAACAGCAGCGCGGCGGCCGCCTTGGCGGTGTCGGTCGCGGTGCCGCTGGTCGGCGCGGTCGTGCCCTTGGCCGCAGCGACCGCCGCCGCGATGTCGGCCAGGCTCTGTGCCCATGCGCTGGGCGCCGCGGTAAGCGGCAGCGCCACCGGCATCGCCCAGTCATCGTGCACTGCATGCAGGCTGATCAGCTTGCCGCCGTGGCGCACCGACTGGCGTAGCCGCAGCGCGAACAAAGGGTGGTCCTTGCGCAGGAACGAGCCGACGACTAACGCGCGATCGAGCGTCGACAACGACGCGATCGCGGTGCCGAGCCAGCGTGCGCTGCCCTTGGCAGCCCGGTTGGCGAAGTCGCTGTGGCGCGTGCGGTGGTCGATGTTCTGGCTGCCCAGGCCGCGCATCAGCTTGCCGAGCAGATGCAGCTCTTCCAGCGTGCTGTGCGGCGAACCGATGGCGCCGATGTCCTTGACGCCGTGCTCGGCTTTCAGGCGCTTCAGCGCATCGGCCACGTAGTTCAGCGCCACATCCCAGCTCACGGCCTGCCACTGACCGCCCTGCTTGATCATCGGCGTCTTCAGCCGCGAGTCGGCATTCAGCGCCTCGTAGCTGAAGCGGTCGCGGTCGGCGATCCAGCACTCGTTGACGGCATCGTTTTCGAGCGGCACCACGCGCATCACGCGGTCGCCCTTGACCTGCACCACCAGGTTGGCACCGATGGAATCATGCGGGCTGATGCTCTGCCGGCGCGCGAGCTCCCAGGTGCGGGCGCTATAGCGGAACGGCTTGCTGGTGAGCGCGCCGACCGGGCAGATGTCGATCATGTTGCCCGACAGCTCGCTGTCGACGGTGCGGCCGACGAAGGTGGTGATCTCGGAATGCTCGCCACGATGCTGCATGCCGAGCTCCATGATGCCCGCCACCTCTTGCCCGAAGCGCACGCAGCGGGTGCAGTGGATGCAGCGGCTCATCTCTTCCATCGAGATCAGCGGGCCGACGTTCTTGTGGAACACCACGCGCTTTTCTTCCTGGTAGCGCGAAGCGGAGGCGCCGTAGCCGACCGCCAGATCCTGCAGCTGGCACTCGCCGCCCTGGTCGCAGATGGGGCAGTCCAGCGGATGGTTGATCAGCAGGAACTCCATCACCGAGCGCTGGGCCTTGACCGCCTTGTCGCTCTTGGTGCGCACGATCATGCCCTGCGTGACCGGCGTGGCGCAGGCAGGCATCGGCTTGGGCGCCTTCTCGATCTCGACCAGGCACATGCGGCAGTTGGCCGCGATCGAGAGCTTCTTGTGATAGCAGAAGTGCGGCACGTAGACGCCGGCCGCGTCGGCCGCATGCATGACCATGCTGCCTTCGGTGACGCTGACCTTCTTGCCGTCGAGTTCGATTTCAACCATGGTCGTGCTTCAGTCTCTCAGGCCGGCACGGCGGCCGCATGTGCGCCGACGAGGCAACGTTTGTGCTCGACGTGGTGCACGAACTCGTCGCGGAAGTGCTTCAGCATCCCGCGCACCGGCATCGCCGCCGCGTCGCCGAGCGCGCAGATCGTGCGGCCCATGATGTTCTCGGCCACCGAGTCGAGCAGGGCCAGGTCTTCGGCCCGGCCGTGGCCATGCTCGATGCGCTCGACCACGCGCCACAGCCAGCCGGTGCCCTCGCGGCACGGCGTGCACTGGCCGCAGGACTCGTGCATGTAGAAGTAGCTCAGGCGCAGCAGCGAGTCGACCATGCAGCGGGTGTCGTCCATCACGATCACCGCACCCGAGCCGAGCATCGAGCCGGCCTTGGCGATGGCGTCGTAGTCCATCGTCAGGTCCATCATCACCTTGGCCGGCAGCACCGGCGCCGACGAGCCACCCGGGATCACCGCTTTCAGCTGCCGGCCGCGGCCGACGCCGCCGGCCAGCTCGAGCAGCTTGGCGAACGGCAGGCCGAGCGGCACCTCGTAGTTGCCGGGCCGCGCCACGTCGCCGACGACCGAGAAGATCTTGGTGCCGCCGTTGTTGGGCTTGCCGCACTCCAGGTAGGCCTGGCCACCGTGGCGGATGATCCAGGGGACGGCCGCGAAGGTCTCGGTGTTGTTGATCGTCGTCGGCCTGCCGTACAGGCCGTAGCTCGCCGGGAACGGCGGCTTGAAGCGCGGCTGGCCCTTCTTGCCTTCGAGCGACTCGAGCAGCGCGGTCTCTTCGCCGCAGATGTAGGCGCCGAAGCCATGAAAGGCATGCAGCTCGAAGTTGAAGCCGCTGCCGAGGATCTTGTCGCCCAGGTAGCCGGCCGCGCGCGCCTCGCGCAGCGCCTCTTCGAAGCGGTCGTAGATCTCGAGGATCTCGCCGTGGATGTAGTTGTAGCCGACGGTGATGCCCATCGCGTAGGCGGCGATGGCCATGCCCTCGATCACGATGTGCGGGTTGTAGGCGAGGATGTCGCGGTCCTTGCAGGTACCGGGCTCGCCTTCGTCGGAGTTGCACACCAGGTACTTCTGCACCGGCAATGCGCGCGGCATGAAGCTCCACTTCAGGCCGGTGGGAAAACCTGCGCCGCCGCGGCCGCGCAAGCCCGAACCCTTGACCTCGGCGACCACCTGGTCGGGCGTCATGCCCGCGCCGCCGTCCTGGCCGAGGATCTTGCGCAGCGCCTGATAGCCGCCGCGCGCCTCGTATTCCTTCAGGCGCCAGTTGCTGCCGTTCAGGCCGGCATAGATCTGTGCGCCGATGTGGCGGTCGTGGAAGCAGGTTTCGCGGCCGGTGGCCTGGAAGCGGGAGAGATCGGGCATCACCGCAGCCATCACGCCTGCCCCTTCCGGAGGGTATCGATCAGATCGTCGAGTCGCTCAGGGCCCATGAAGCTGAGCATCTGGCGATCGTTGACCAGCATCACCGGCGCGTCGGCACAGGCGCCCAGGCACTCGGACTTCTGCACCGTGAACATGCCGTCGGCGCTGGTCTCGCCCTCGGCGATGCCCAGCCGCTTGCAGACATGGTCGAGCGCGTGCTTGCCGTCGCGCAGCTGGCACGGCAGGTTGGTGCAGACGTTGAGCTTGTAGCGCCCGACCGGCTGCTGGTTGTACATGTTGTAGAAGGTGGTCACCTCGCGCACGGCGATCGGCGCCATGCCGAGATACAAGGCGACGGCCTCCTCGGCCTCGGCGCTGACCCAGCCGTGCTCCTGCTGCAGGATGGCCAGGCAGGCCATCACGGCGGACTGGCGCTGATCGGCCGGGTACTTGGCCACTTCGTGGGCGAAGCGCGCCTTGGTGTCGTCAGTCAGGTTCATCGATCGATCTCGCCAAACACGATGTCCATCGTGCCGATGATCGCCACCGCGTCGGCGATCATGTGGCCGCGACTCATCTCGTCGAGCGCGGCCAGGTGGGCAAAGCCCGGTGCGCGGATCTTCACGCGATAGGGCTTGTTCGCGCCATCGCTGATCATGTAGATGCCGAATTCGCCCTTCGGGTGCTCGACGGCGGCGTAGGCCTCGCCCTCGGGCACGTGCATGCCCTCGGTGAAGAGCTTGAAGTGATGGATCAGCTCCTCCATGTTGGCCTTCATCTCGACGCGCGACGGCGGAGCGACCTTGTGGTTGTCGGTGATCACCGGCCCGGGGTTGGCGCGCAGCCAGTCGACGCACTGCTTGATGATGCGGTTGGACTGGCGCATCTCTTCCATGCGGCACAGATAGCGGTCGTAGGTGTCGCCGTTGACGCCGACCGGGATGTCGAAATCCATGCGCTCGTAGACGTCGTAGGGCTGCGTCTTGCGCAAGTCCCACTCGATGCCCGAGCCGCGCAGCATCGGGCCGGTCAGGCCGAGGTTCATCGCGCGCTCGGGAGTGACCACGCCAATGCCGACGGTGCGCTGCTTCCAGATGCGGTTGTCGGTGAGCAGCGTCTCGTACTCGTCGACGTAGCGCGGGAAGCGCTGCGTGAAGTCGTCGATGAAGTCGAGCAGCGTGCCCTTGCGGTTGTCGTTCAACGCCTGCATCGTCTTGGCGTTGCGGATCTTGCTGGCGCCGTACTGCGGCATCACGTCGGGCAGATCGCGGTAGACGCCGCCCGGGCGGAAGTACGCCGCGTGCATGCGCGCACCCGACACCGCCTCGTACATGTCGAACAGATCCTCGCGCTCGCGAAAGCAGTAGATGAAGATGTTCATCGCGCCGCAGTCCAGGCCGTGCGCGCCGAGCCACAGCAGGTGATTCAGCAGCCGCGTGATCTCGCTGAACATCACGCGGATGTACTGCGCGCGCTCGGGCACCTCGATGCCCAGCAGCCGCTCGATGGCCAGGCAGTAGGCGTGCTCGTTGCACATCATCGACACGTAGTCGAGCCGGTCCATGTAGGGCAGGTTCTGGATGAACGTCTTGCTCTCGGCGAGCTTCTCGGTCGCGCGATGCAGCAGGCCGATGTGCGGGTCGGCGCGCTGGATCACCTCGCCGTCGAGCTCGAGCACCAGGCGCAGCACGCCGTGCGCCGCCGGATGCTGCGGTCCGAAGTTCAGCGTGTAGTTCTTGATCTCAGGCATGGCAAAGGGTCGTCATGACACGCCGCCGTACTGGTCTTCGCGCACGATGCGTGGCGTGACTTCGCGCGGCTCGATCGTCACCGGTTGATAGATCACGCGCTTGCGCTCGGCGTCGTAGCGCATCTCGACATGCCCCGACACCGGAAAGTCCTTGCGCATCGGATGTCCGATGAAGCCGTAGTCGGTGAGGATGCGGCGCAGGTCGTTGTGGCCCTCGAACACGATGCCGTAGAGGTCGAACGACTCGCGCTCGAACCAGTTGGCAGAGCTCCAGATCTCGGTGACGGAGTCCACCAGCGGCAGTTCGTTGTCGGGGGCGAACACCTTCAGCCGCACGCGCCAGTTGTGGCTGATCGAGAGCAGCTGCGACACGACGCAGTACCGCGCACCCTCCCACGGCTGGTTGCGGTAGGCCGAGTAGTCGACGCCGCACAGGTCGATCAGCTGCTCGAACTTCAGCTGCGGATGGTCACGCAGCGTGCGAGCGGCCATCGCGTAGTCGGGCGCCGCCACGGTGACGGTGATCTCGCCACGCGCGCGCACCAGCTGGCGGATGCCCGCGCCGAGCACGTTGCGCACCGCTTCTTCCAGTCGATCCAGGCGTGTGGTCATCGATCAGGCCCGCGCGATGGTGTTCTCACGCCGGATCTTGGCCTGCAACTGCAGGATGCCGTACAGCAGCGCCTCCGCCGTCGGCGGACAGCCGGGCACGTACACATCGACCGGCACGATGCGGTCGCAGCCGCGCACCACCGAATAGCTGTAGTGGTAGTAGCCGCCGCCGTTGGCGCACGAGCCCATGCTCAGCACCCAGCGCGGCTCGGCCATCTGGTCGTACACCTTGCGCAGCGCCGGCGCCATCTTGTTGCACAGCGTGCCGGCGACGATCATCAGGTCGCTCTGGCGCGGACTCGGGCGGAACAGCATGCCGAAACGGTCGATGTCGTAGCGCGCAGCGCCGGCGTGCATCATCTCGACCGCGCAGCAGGCCAGCCCGAAGGTCATCGGCCACAGCGAGCCGGTCTTCGACCAGTTGATTAGCTTGTCAACCGAGGTGGTGACGAAGCCTTCCTTGAGGACGCCTTCGATGCCCATTGCTAGGCCTCCTGCAGGGCCGCCCCTAGGGAGGCCTGCGCCCCACGGGCCGCGGAGCGGCCCCTCACGGGGCCATGGGGCAACGAACGAAAGTGAGCGTGGGGGTCCATGGATTCACTCCCAGTCGAGAGCGCCCTTCTTCCATTCGTAGATGAAGCCGACAACCAGGATGGCGAGGAAGATCATCATGGCCCAGAAGCCCGGCGCGCCGATCTCCCGCAGAGCCACGGCCCACGGAAACAGGAACGCGATCTCGAGGTCGAACAGGATGAAGAGGATGGCGACGAGGTAGTAGCGCACGTCGAACTTCATGCGCGCATCTTCAAACGCCTCGAAGCCGCACTCGTAGGGACTGTTCTTCGCGACGTCGGGTCGATTGGGCCCGAAGATGAAGCCGATCACCTGCGGCGCGACTCCCACCGCGATGCCGACCAGGATGAACAGGATGACGGGCAGGTACGGTTGCAGGTCCATGATCGTCGTTGTTCGCGTCTTCCGGCACGGCGACCGGATCTACAACCTGATCTGTGAAATCCTTGGTGCCGACGGCGAGACTCGAACTCGCACAGCTTTCGCCACTACCCCCTCAAGATAGCGTGTCTACCAATTTCACCACGTCGGCACAACGGTCGAAATCAAGTACCGGGTTGCCTGGCAGACGGCTCGAGGCAAGCCGTCCGAACAACCACAAATTCTAAACTCTTTGCCTTGCTCTTCCCTTGCTGGTGGCGCATCCACGACAGGCTTTGCTGCGCGAGATCATCGCGATGCAGCGGGCGCAGGCGCAGACGCGGCAGGCGAACCAGGGATCACCGCACCGGGTGTCACCACTGACGGCACCGCACCGACACCGCTGGCCGTTGCCGCGGGCACGGCCGGTCGATCGAGAATGGTGCCGCCCTCCGGAGCACGCGTCTGCGCCCCCGACGACATGAAGGCCAGCGCCAGCGTCGCGACGAAGAAGACCGTGGCACAGACGGCCGTCGAACGCGACAGGAAGTTCGCGCTTCCGGTGGCACCGAACAGGCTGCCAGACGCGCCGCTGCCGAACGAAGCGCCCATGTCGGCGCCCTTGCCATGCTGTACCAGCACGAGGCCGATCATGATCATCGCCGACGCGATCTGCACGACGAGCACGACGGTTGTCCATATCTGCATTGATTCGTTCTCCAACTTTCCGGTTCGCGCGCCCTGCACTCGGGAGCGCCGTCATTCCATGAGTGCCGTGCGGTTTCCGCCGATCAGCCCGCCGCGCGGCAGATGGCGATGAAGTCGGCCGCCTTCAGCGAGGCGCCGCCAATCAGTCCGCCGTCGATGTCGGGCTGCGAGAACAGCGTCGACGCGTTGTCGGGCTTGACGCTGCCGCCGTAGAGGATCTTCATCTCCGAGGCTCTTGGCGTCGCCGCCAGCAGCTGGGCCCGCAGCAGTGCGTGCACCGCCTGCGCCTGCTCGGGCGTCGCCGTGCGGCCGGTGCCGATGGCCCATACCGGCTCGTAGGCCACGACCATCTCGCCGGCGCAGTGCGCCAGCGTATGGATCACCGCCGACAGCTGCCGCTTGACCACCGCCTCGGTCTCGCCCGACTCGCGCTGCGCCAGCGTCTCGCCGACACAGACGATCGGCGTCACGCCCTTGCCGAGCGCGGCCTTGGCCTTGTCGGCGACAAGTTGATCGCTCTCCTGATGGAACTGGCGCCGCTCGGAGTGGCCGACGATGGCATATCGACAGCCGAACTCGGCCAGCATGCCCGCCGACACCTCGCCGGTGAAGGCGCCCTGCTCATGCGCCGAGCAGTCCTGCGAACCCCAGCGCAGGTCACTGCCGGTCAACGCGACCGCGGTTTCCGACAGGTACGGAAACGGCACGCACACCGCGACATCGCAGCCGAACGGGCGCGCACCGACCAGCGCGGCCAGCAGTTGGGCATTGGCCGGGCGACTGCCGTGCATCTTCCAGTTGCCCACCACGAGCTTGCGTCGCATCGTTGCTCCCCCCGTCACCAGCGCAGCACGATCTTGCCGACGTGCGTGCTCGATTCCATCAGGGCGTGCGCCTGCGCGGCCTGGGCCGCGTCGAACACCTGATGCACCACCGTCTTCACTCGGCCGGCCTCGATGAGCGGCCAGACCCTGGCACGCAGCGCCGCCGCGATCGCCGCCTTGAAGGCGAACGACCGCGGACGCAGCGTCGAGCCGGTGATGGTGAGGCGGCGGCGCAGCAGTTCGCCTGCATTGAACTCGCTCTTGACACCGCCCTGCACCGCGATGATCGCCAGCCGGCCGTCGTCGGCCAGGCATTGCACTTCGCGCGCCACGTAGGCACCGGCCACCATGTCGAGGATCACGTCGACGCCGCGATCGTCGGTCAGCCGCTTGGCCTCGGCCACGAAGTCCTGCTCGCGGTAGTTGATCGCTGCGTCGGCGCCGAGCTTGACACAGGCCTCACACTTGTCGGCACTGCCGGCGGTGACGAACACGCGGGCGCCGAAGGCCTTGCCGAGCTGGATGGCGGTGACGCCGATGCCGCTGGAGCCGCCCTGCACCAGCAGCGTTTCGCCGGCGCTCAGACGGGCGCGATCGAATACGTTGGACCAGACGGTGAAGAAGGTCTCGGGCAGGCTCGCCGCCTCGATGTCGCTCATGCCGCGTGGCACGGGCAGGCACTGGCCGATCGGCGCCACGCAGAACTGCGCATAGCCGCCGCCCGCCACCAGCGCACAGACGCGGTCCCCGAGCTTGAAGCCGGCCGCGGCCAGCTCGGCGGCGTCGCCACCGACGACTTCGCCGGCGATCTCCAGGCCCGGCAGATCCGACGCACCGGGCGGCGGCGCATACGCACCCTTGCGTTGCAGCACGTCGGGGCGGTTTACGCCCGACGCACTCACGCGCACCAGCAGTTCACCGGCAGCGGGCGCCGGGTCGGGCCGTTCGGCGAGTGCCAGCACCTCGGGCTCGCCGAAACGGCTGATCGCGATCGCTTTCATGAGCGGCGTGTCGGGCGAGTGAGGTCTACTGCTGTTGTTGCTGCTGCTGTTGGTCCTGCGACAGGGCGGCGGGTTCTTCCTCGCGCACCTCGCGGTCACGCCGTGGCGGACGGTCACCGCGATCGCTGCCGCGGTCGCCACGGTCCCCGCGGTCACGGCGCGGCGGACGATCGCCGCGATCACCTCGGTCATCGACCATGCCTTCGGGCCGCTCGAGCAGCGCCTTCATCGACAGCTTGACGCGACCCTTGTCGTCGGTCTCGAGCACCTTGACCTTCACGATCTGGCCTTCGCTCAGCACGTCGGTGACGTTCTCGATGCGCTGGTGCGCGATCTGGCTGATGTGCAGCAGGCCGTCCTTGCCCGGCAGCAGGTTGACCAGCGCGCCGAAGTCCAGGATCTTGGTGATCGGGCCCTCGTAGATCTTGCCGACCTCGACCTCGGCGGTGATCTCCTCGATGCGCTTCTTGGCAAACGCGGCCTTCTCGGCCTCGGTGCTCGCGATGGTGATCGTGCCGTCTTCGGCGATGTCGATCGTGCAGCCGGTCTCCTCGGTGAGCGCGCGGATGGTCGAGCCGCCCTTGCCGATCACGTCGCGGATCTTCTCCGGGTTGATCTTCATCGTGTACAGGCGCGGCGCGAACTGCGACACCTCGGTCTTGGCGCCGCCCACGGCCTCCTGCATCTTGGCCAGGATGTGCAGCCGTGCCTCCTTGGCCTGCGCCAGCGCGACCTGCATGATCTCCTTGGTGATGCCCTGGATCTTGATGTCCATCTGCAGCGCGGTCACACCGGCGCCGGTACCGGCGACCTTGAAGTCCATGTCGCCCAGGTGATCCTCGTCACCCAGGATGTCGGTCAGCACGGCGAAGCGGTTGGCGTCCTTGATCAGGCCCATCGCGATGCCGGCCACGTGTGCCTTCAGCGGCACGCCGGCGTCCATCAGGCTCAGGCAGCCGCCGCACACCGACGCCATCGACGACGAGCCGTTGCTCTCGGTGATCTCGGAGACGACGCGGATCGAATACGGGAAGTCGGCCTTGCTCGGCAGCACGGCGATCAGCGCGCGTTTGGCCAGCCGCCCGTGGCCGATCTCGCGGCGCTTGGGGCTGCCCACGCGGCCGGTTTCGCCGGTGGCGAACGGGGGCATGTTGTAGTGGAGCATGAAGCGCTCCTCGAACTCGCCGGCCAGCGCGTCGATGCGCTGAGCGTCACGCTCGGTGCCCAGCGTGGCTGCCACCAGGGCCTGCGTCTCGCCGCGGGTGAACAGCGCCGAGCCGTGCACGCGCGGCAGCACGCCGGCGCGGATCTCGATCGGGCGCACGGTGCGCGTGTCGCGGCCGTCGATGCGCGGCTCGCCGGCGAGGATCTGGCTGCGCACGATGCGTGCCTCGATGTCGAACAGCAGCGCCTCGACCTTGACCTCGTCGAACTCGGCGCCTTCGGCCTTCAGCGAGCTCATCACGTTGGCATAGGCTTCGCGGCAGGCCTGTGTGCGGGCCTGCTTGCTGCGGATCTGATAGGCCGCGCGCAGGGGCGCCTCGGCCAACGTGGTCACCTTGGCGATGAAGGTCTCGTCCTTGGCCGGCGGCTGCCAGTCCCACACCGGCTTGCCGGCGTCACGCACGAGTTGATGGATCGCCTCGATCGCGACCTTGCCTTGCTCGTGGCCGTAGACCACCGCGCCGAGCATGATCTCTTCGGACAGCTGGTCGGCCTCGGACTCCACCATCAGCACGGCCGCTTCGGTGCCGGCCACCACCAGGTCGAGCTTGGAGTCGGCCAGCTGCGTCTTGCCCGGGTTGAGCACGTATTCGCCGTTGATGTAGCCGACCCGCGCGGCACCGATCGGGCCGTTGAACGGGATGCCCGAGATGGCGAGCGCCGCCGAACTGCCGATCAGCGCGGCGATGTCGGCCTGCACCTCGGGGTTCAGGCTCAGCACGTGCACGACCACTTGCACTTCGTTGAAGAAGCCGTCCGGGAACAGCGGGCGGATCGGGCGGTCGATCAGCCGCGAGGTCAGCGTCTCGAGCTCGCTCGGGCGGCCTTCGCGCTTGAAGAAGCTGCCGGGGATCTTGCCCGCGGCGTAGGTCTTCTCGATGTAGTCGACGGTCAGCGGGAAGAAGTCCTGCCCCGGCTTGGCCTTCTTGGCCGCCACCACGGTGGCGAGCACGACGGTGTCTTCGATGTTGACCAGCACCGCGCCGCCCGACTGGCGGGCGATCTCGCCGGTCTCGAGGGTGACCTGATGCGATCCCCACTGGAAAGTCTTGGTGACCTTGTTGAACAGGCTCATTGCATGGGCTCCATGGATCTACAGGCGCGCCAGGACCGGCGGCACGCGAACCGGGAGCGAATGGGCCCGACGGCGCGATGCCATTCCAGCGCGACTCGCGACGACGCGAACCTCGGTGGAATGACACAGCAGCGCCAAGTTGGGTGCCTCGCTCCGGGATCGGAGCCCGCCGCCGCCAGTGCGGCAGCCGGGCCCCGGGGTTGGCTGGATGCGGCCTACTTGCGCAGGCCGAGCTTCTGGATCAGCGCCGAGTAGCGCTCGGCGTCCTTGTTCTTCAGGTAGTCGAGCAGCTTGCGCCGCCGGCTCACCATGCGCAGCAGACCGCGGCGGCCGTGGTGATCCTTCAAGTGGGTCTTGAAGTGCGGGGTCAGCTCGTTGATGCGCGCCGTGAGGAGCGCCACCTGGACTTCGGGAGAGCCGGTGTCGCCGGCGCTGCGCGCGCTCGACTTGACGATCTCGGCCTTCTGGGGCGTTGCCAGACTCATGAACGATTTCCTTGTCGCGTGAAACCGCCTGGGCTGGCTGGCCCTATTGAAGCGGTTTCGAGGTTTCACTTGCGGCCGCGGATGAAACCGACCCACGCCGTGCTGTCGACCACGAGCGCCCGCAGGCGCCGTCGAAGAACGCGGAATTATAGCCCCAGCGCCCTGGCCAGCCGCTGCACCCCGGCGCTCAGCCGCTGCGGATCGCGCGACGCGAAGCACCAGCGCAGCCAACCCTCGCCTTCGGGGCCGAAAGCCAGACCGGGTGCGAGGCCCAGGCCGTGCTCGGCGACCAGGCGCTTGGCCAGCGCGAGCGAATCGGTCTGCCCCTCGATACGCAAGAAGGCATACAGGCCGCCGGGCGGCACCGCCACGGTGATACCGGGCAAGGCCTTCAACTCCTGCAGCAGCAGGCCGCGGCAGGTCCGCAGCCGCGCGGCCAGCGCCGGCACGAACTCGTCGGCCATGGCCAGCGCCGCCAGGCCACCGCGCTGCACGAACTCCGGCGGGCAGGAGGTATTGAACTCGATCAGCTTGGCGATCTGCACGGTCGCCTGGGCCGGCGCGATCATCCAGCCGAGCCGCCAGCCCGTCATCAGGAAGCTCTTGGAGAAGCTGTGCACGACGATCAGCCGGTCGTCGGGCGAGGCGATGTCGAGAAAGCTCGGTGCACAGGTGCCCGGGCCGAACCACATGCGTTCGTACACCTCGTCGGCGACCAGCCAGGTGCCGGTCTTGCGGCAGTGCTCGAGCAGCGCCACCTGCTCCTCGCGTGTCAGCGTCCAGCCGGTGGGGTTGTTCGGCGAGTTGACCAGCAGCACCCGCGTCTTCGCGGTCACTGCGTCGACCATCGCCTGCACGTCGAGCCGCCAGGTGCCGCTGGCGTCGGGCTTGAGTGCGATGCGGCGCACCTGGGCGCCCATCATCGTCGGCTGCTGGGTCAGATTCGGCCATACCGGCACCACGGCGACGACTTCGTCGCCGGCGCCGGCGAGCAACTGCGTGGCCAGCATCAGCGCGTTGACGCCGGACGAGGCGACGGCGAACCGGTTGAAGTCGATCGGCCCGTGCAGCTTCGCGGTGTACTCGACCAGCGCCTCGCGCAGCTCGGGCAGTCCGAGGTTGTGGCCATAGAAGGTCTCGCCGCGGGCCAGCGACGCGGCAGCGGCTTCGCACACCGCTGTCGGCGTCACCTCGTCGCTCTCGCCGAACCAGAAGGCCAGCACGTCGGGCCGCTTCAGGGCCGCGTTGGCCACCTCGCGGATCCGCGAACTCTGCATGGCCAGCACGATGTCACGCATGAACGAACTCCTCTTTTCTGGAAAGTGGCTCCGTCGTCGTCACCCTTGCGCCAGCGCAAGGGTCGCGACTTGAATAAGAAGCCGGCGAGTCTATCTATCTGTCAGGGACAGCAACTGCCGATGCCTGTCGCATCCGCAAGGATTGTCCGGCTTTCACAGGAGGTACTTATGTTTCTAGTTCCGATGACCCGTCATGCATCCGATCTGATGCGCAATTTCGATCGCCTGTTCGATGAGTCGCTCGACCGCTTTGCGGCACCGGCGAGCACCACAGCCGTGGCGCGCACGCCGGCCCTCGACGTAGCCGAGTCAGATCGGTCCTACACCGTGACGCTCGAGATGCCCGGCGTGGCCAAGGACGACATCAAGGTGTCGGTCGACGGTCGCCGCGTCAGCGTCGAGGCGAGCACGAGCAAGACCGAGGAGAAGAAGGATGGCAATCGCGTGATCTACCGCGAGCGCTCGGAGTCGAGCTTCGCGCGCAGCTTCACGCTGCCGGTCGAGGTGGATCAGGTCGAATCGACCGCCAAATTCGACAACGGCGTGCTCAAGCTCGAGTTGCCCAAGCGTCGCGCCGCCAGCGCCAAGCAGCTGTCGATCAGCTGAGGCCGAGATCGGCCAGCGGCCAGCGCGGGCGCACGTCGAACGCGAGGCCGCTGCCGCCGGCTGGCACCAGCCGGCGCTGCCACCGCATCGCTGCGGCCAGCGCGATCATCGCGCCGTTGTCGGTACACAGGTCCAGGCCCGGGTAGTGGACCCGGGCGCCGCGCTTGTCGCCCATGGCGTCGAGTCGCTGCCGCAAAGATCGGTTGGCGCCGACACCTCCCGCCACGACGAGCCGCTGCAGACCGGTGGACTCGAGCGCACGCTCGGCCTTGCCGGCGAGCACGTCGACGATCGCGGCCTGGGTGGACGCGGCCAGATCGGCCAGCACCTGTCGGGTGGCCGACTCGCCGAGCTTGCGCCGCTGCAGCCACACGGCCGTCTTGAGTCCGGCGAACGAGAAGTCGAGGCCGTCGCCGCGCAACAGGGGTCGGGGTAGCGCAAACGCCTTCGGGTCACCCTCTTCGGCGAGCCGGGCCAGGGCCGGCCCGCCAGGGTAGCCGAGCCCCAGCGTCATCGCGCTCTTGTCGAACGCTTCGCCGGCCGCGTCATCGACGGTTTCGCCGAGCAGTTCATAGCGGCCGACATCGGTCACGCGCATCAGCTGCGTGTGGCCGCCGGAGACGAGCAACGCGACGAATGGGAATTCAGGCGGATCGTCGCTGAGAAACGGCGACAGCAGGTGTCCTTCGAGGTGATGCACGCCCACGGCGGGGCGGCCCAGCGCCATCGCCAGGGCGCAGGCCATACCGGCTCCCACCAACAGAGCACCGGCCAGACCCGGACCTCGCGTGAAGGCGACGACGTCGATGTCGCCAAGCGAGCACGGCGCCCGGCTCAACACGTCGCGGGTGAGCGGCAGCAATCGGCGGATGTGATCACGCGACGCAAGCTCCGGCACCACGCCGCCGAATTCGCGGTGCATGTCGATCTGGCTGTGCAGCGCCTGGGCGACCAACCGAGGTGGTTCCCCGCGCTCGAACGACACCAGGGCCACACCCGTCTCGTCGCACGACGACTCGATGCCCAGCACGTTCACCATGGCCGGGCAGTGTATCGAGGGGCCGCCAGGTGGCCGCGACAGCAAGATGTTTGCATTACGTCACACCAACCCACCGGGCATACCCCCGATCCCCGGCACGAGGCTTGCTCGCCAGCGCGTGGCGGGCTTACCCTTGGCTTCCAAACCGACTGCGCCAGATACTTCGATCGCAGCACCCGTGTCCACGTTGGGACCATGAAACAGTACAAGCTCACCGCCTGGCCCGAATTGCCTGCGAACTACCAGCGCATCGCGTATCGGCGCATGCTCAGCGACATGTCGCATCGTTTCGTTTCGGTGCAGCAGCTGTGCGACAGCAGTGGTGCCAACAAGCTCGAGGTCCGCGTGTTCCTTCAGATGCTGACCGACCGCGGCCTGGTACTCGAGCGCGACGAGCTGCCCGAGCACGGCCTGCTCGGACCGTTCGGTGGCTGGCTGCGCCGCGCCTTGCAGGGTGAAGGCATTTCGCGCTGAGCGCTGACCTGAACCGCACCGAGCCACAAGCCCGCCTCGGCGGGCTTTGTCGCTTCTATGAAGACACCGAAGGACAGCTTCAGTGCTTCTCCTTGGCGTGGTTGATCGAGTACTTGGGTATCTCGATGGTGACGTCGCGGTCGGACACGATCGCTTGGCAGGACAGGCGCGACGTCGGCGTCAGGCCCCAGGCCCGGTCGAGCAGATCTTCCTCCGCCTCGTCCATCTCGCCGAGCGACTCGAAGCCTTCGCGCACGATGACATGGCAAGTGGTGCAGGCGCAGCTCATCTCGCAGGCATGCTCGATGGCGATGCCGTGATCGAGCAGCGCCTCGCACACCGAAGTGCCGCGCGGTGCCTCGATCTCATCGCCTTGGGGGCAGTACTCGGCGTGCGGCAGGATGCGGATGATCGGCATCGGAGCGGCCTCAGACTTCCTCGACCCGACGGCCGGTCAGCGCGGTGCGGATGCCGCGGTTCATGCGGGCGGCAGCAAAGGCTTCGGTGGCATCGGCCAGCGCATCGATCGCCGCCTGGATCGCCGGCGCGTCATGGGCCAGCGCCGCCTGGCCGAGTTCGTCCATGCGCCGCTCGATCGACTCGGCCTGGGCCGATGTCAGGAGGTCGGCGTCGACGGCCAGTGCTGCGCGCGTGGCCAGCAGCAGCCGCTCGGCTTCGACGCGGGCCTCGCGCAGTGCGCGCGCCTGCATGTCGACGTCGGCACTGGCGAATCCGTCGCGCAGCATGCGCGCGACCTCATCGTCGGACAGGCCGTAGCTCGGCTTGACGACGACGGCCGCTTCGACGCCCGACAGCAGTTCCCTGGCCGACACGCTGAGCAGACCGTCGGCGTCGACCTCGAAGCTGACGCGAATGCGCGCTGCCCCGGCCACCATCGGCGGAAAGCCGCGCAACTCGAAGCGGGCCAGCGAGCGGCAATCGGCCACCAGCTCGCGCTCGCCCTGCACCACGTGCACGGCCATCGCGGTCTGGCCGTCCTTGAAGGTCGTGAAGTCCTGTGCCTTGGCCACCGGAATCGTCGTATTGCGCTCGATGATGCGTTCGACCAGACCGCCCATGGTCTCGAGCCCGAGCGACAGTGGAATCACGTCGAGCAGCAGCAGGTCGCCGTCACGCGAATTGCCGGCCAGCGCGTTGGCCTGGATCGCCGCGCCGACGGCGACCACCTCGTCCGGATTCAGGTTGATCAACGGCTCGCGCCCGAAGTGCTCGGCTACCGCACGGCGCACTGCTGGCATGCGGGTCGAGCCGCCGACCATGACGACGCCCTGCACGTCGTCTCGTTTCGCCTTGGCATCGCGCAGGACCTTGCGCAGCACCGATTGCGCCCGATCGACCAGCGGCCGTGTCAGCGCGTCGAACTGCTCGCGGCTCACCACCACGTCGAACGAGCCGGCATCGAGCCGGGCGGTCAAACGCGCCTGGGCGGCATCGGTCAAGGCTTCCTTGGCCTGCCGGGCCGCCAGTTGCACCGCCCGCTTGTCGTGCGGGCTGCACGCCTCGAGCCCGGCCTGCGCCAGCGCCCAGGCGGCCAGTGCGCGATCGAAGTCGTCGCCGCCGAGCGCCGAATCGCCGCCCGTGGCCACCACCTCGAACACGCCCCGCGACAGCCGTAGCAGCGAGACGTCGAAGGTGCCGCCGCCGAGGTCGTAGATCGCATAGAGGCCCTCGCTGCCGTTGTCCAGGCCGTAGGCCAGCGCGGCTGCAGTGGGCTCGTTGATCAGGCGCAGCACCTTCAGGCCCGCCAGCTGCGCGGCGTCCTTGGTGGCCTGCCGCTGCGCATCGTCGAAGTACGCGGGCACGGTAATGACGGCGCCGAACAGTTCATCGCCCAGGCTGTCCTCGGCGCGCTGGCGCAACGTGGCCAGGATCTCGGCCGACACCTCGACCGGCGACTTGCTGCCCTGGCGCGTTTCCACGTGCACCATGCCGGCGCCGTCGGCCAGGTGGTAGGGCAGCTTGTGCGCCTCGGTCACGTCGGCCAGCTTGCGGCCCATCAGGCGCTTGACCGACGCCACCGTGTGTTCGGGATCGTCGGCCTGGGCGGCCTGGGCGTCCCAACCGATCTGTCGGGTGCCATCGGGCGCATACCTCACGATCGACGGCAGCAGCACCCTGCCCTGCGCGTCGGGCAGGCACTCGACCTGGCCATGGCGCATTGCCGCCACCAGCGAATTGGTGGTTCCGAGATCGATGCCGACGGCGATGCGCCGCCCATGCGGATCGGGGCTCTGGCCCGGCTCGGAGATCTGCAGCAGCGCCATGCCGCTCAGGCCTCCAGCGCCTCGAGGCGCTTGTCGACGTCGGCGCGGAACCGCGTGACGAACATCAGCGCCCGCACGGTCTGCGCCGCCGCCTCAGCGTCGCCTCGCTCGTCGAGCTCGCCACGCAGTTGCTCCTCCAGCACGCGTTCGCGTTCTTGCACGTCTGCCTCGAGTTCGAGCACAGCGCCCGCCTGCTGTGCCTCGGCCAACGCCTCGCGCCACTGCATCTGCTGCAGCAGGAACTCGCGCGGCATCGCCGCGTTGTCGTGCATGTCGATGTCGACGCCGGCCAGCCGGCACAACTCGACCGCGCGCGCCACCGGGTCCTTCAGCCGCCGGTGGGCCTCGTTGACACGCACGGCCCACTGCATGGCCACGCGCTGCGCAGCTGCGCCTTCGGAGGCGAACCGGTCGGGGTGCACCTCGGCCTGCAACGCACGCCAGCGCGCGTCGATGTCTTGCCGGTCGAGCGCAAAGCGCCTCGGCAGGCCGAACAGCTCGAAGTCGTCTGCGTCGATTCTCATGACGCGAGCCGCTTCTCGGTCATATCGCCGGACAACAGAGCTTGCACATCCATGATGTAGTTGTCCTGTGGCTCGTAGAGACCGCCAAGGTACTGGTCGAGCGACGCCAGCAGGGCCACGACCTCGGGGTGGTCGGGTCGCTCGGGTCGGATCAGCAGGGGGGCGGCGTCGGCCATGGATGACAGGGGCGGCTCGGACGCAGAAGTCGGTCGATCGGCGCCCTGCGCCGCCCGCCGGGTCGAGCCTTCGATCAGATACGGAACGACTCGCCGCAACCGCAGCGGTCCTTCTCCTTGGGGTTGTGGAACTTGAAGCCTTCGTTGAGGCCCTCGCGCACGTAGTCGAGCTGCGTGCCGTCGATGTACGGCAGGCTCTTCGGATCGACCAGCACCTTCACGCCATGGGCTTCGAAGATCACGTCCTCGGGTGCCACGTCGTCAGCGTACTCGAGCTTGTAGGCCAGCCCCGAGCAGCCGGTCGTCTTGACACCCAGTCGCACGCCGACGCCCTTGCCGCGCCGGCTCAGGTAGCGTGAGACATGGCGGGCAGCCGCCTCGGTGAGCGTGACGGCCATCGGAATCAGCTCGCTTTCGCGCCGGTCGACCCGTGGCGGGCCTTGTAGTCCTCGACGGCGGCGCGGATCGCGTCCTCCGCCAGGATCGAGCAGTGGATCTTCACCGGCGGCAACGCCAGCTCCTCGGCGATGTGCGTGTTCTTGATCGTCATCGCCTGATCGAGCGTCTTGCCCTTGACCCATTCGGTCACGAGCGAGCTCGACGCGATGGCCGAGCCGCAGCCGTAGGTCTTGAAGCGTGCGTCCTCGATCAGCCCGGTCGACGGATCGACCTTGATCTGCAGCTTCATCACGTCGCCGCACGCCGGCGCACCGACCATGCCGGTGCCCACCGTCTCGTCGTTCTTCTCGAACGAGCCGACGTTGCGCGGGTTCTCGTAGTGGTCGATGACCTTGTCGCTATATGCCATGAAAGTCTCCTGATCGAATCAATGCGCCGACCATTGGATGGTGCTCAGGTCGACGCCGTCGCGGTACATCTCCCACAGCGGCGACAGTTCGCGAAGCTTGGCGACGCGGTCGCGCAAGGTGGTGATGGCGTAATCGATTTCCTGCTCGGTGGTGAAGCGGCCGATCGTCATGCGCAGGCTCGAATGCGCCAGCTCGTCGCTGCGGCCGAGCGCCCGCAGCACGTAGCTCGGCTCCAGGCTGGCCGACGTGCAGGCCGAGCCCGACGATACCGCGATGCCCTTGATGCCCATGATGAGCGACTCGCCCTCGACGAAATTGAACGACGCATTCACGTTGTGCGGCACGCGGCGCTCGAGGTCACCGTTGATGAACACCTGCTCGATGTCGGACAGGCCGCGCAGCAGTCGCTGCTGCAGCATGCGGATGCGCTCGCTCTCGGTGCCCATCTCCGCACGCGCGATCGCGAAGGCCTCGCCCATGCCGACGATCTGGTGCGTCGGCAAGGTGCCCGAGCGCAGCCCGCGCTCGTGGCCGCCGCCGTGCATCTGCGCCTCGATTCGCACACGCGGCTTGCGCCGCACATACAGTGCGCCGATGCCCTTGGGACCGTAGGTCTTGTGCGAGGCCAGGCTCATCAGGTCGACCGGCAGCGAACGCAGGTCGACCGCCACCTTGCCGGTGGCCTGGGCGGCGTCGACGTGCAGGATGATTCCGCGCTCCCGGCACAGCGCACCGATCGCCGGGATGTCCTGAATGACGCCGATCTCGTTGTTGACCAGCATCACCGACGCCAGGATGGTGTCGGGGCGCAGCGCATCCTTGAAGCGCTGCAGGTCGATCAGGCCGTTCTCCTGCACCTCGAGATACGAGACCTCGAAGCCCTGGCGTTCGAGCTCGCGCGTCGTGTCGAGCACGGCCTTGTGCTCGGTCTTCACCGTGATCAGGTGCTTGCCCTTGCTCTGATAGAAGTGCGCCGCGCCCTTGATGGCGAGGTTGTTCGACTCGGTGGCACCCGAGGTCCAGACGATCTCGCGCGGGTCGGCCCCGATCAACTCGGCCACCTGGCCGCGCGCCCGCTCGACGGCTTCTTCGGCCTCCCAGCCCCATGCGTGGCTGCGCGAGGCCGGGTTGCCGAAGTGCTCGCGCAGCCAAGGGATCATCGCGTCGACGACACGCGGGTCCACCGGCGTCGTGGCGCCGTAATCCATGTAGATGGGAAAGTGCGGGGTCATCATCGTGTTCTATCGATCGTCGTTCGTCGCGGCAGGCTGCGCCATCCGGCAGGCCGGCCGCTCCTGATGGGCTGCTGACTACTTGGACAACGCGCTGCCGAGGGCGAACACCGAGTTGGGTGCAGTCACCTTGATCGGCTTGACCACCGGCGTGGACGAGATGGCCCGCTTGATCGGTGCCTCCTCGATGGCCACGCCCTTGGCCAGCTGGTCGTCCACCAGCTTCTTGAGGGTGATCGAATCGAGAAACTCGATCATCTTCTGGTTCAGGCTAGCCCAGAGGTCATGGGTCATGCAACGGCCGGTGTCATCTCCCATGCAGTTTTCCTTGCCGCCGCAGCCGGTGGCATCGATGGGCTCGTCGACCGCGACGATGATGTCCGCGACGGTGATTTCCTCGGCCTTGCGGCCCAGCGAATATCCCCCGCCCGGCCCCCGGGTGCTTTCGACCAGCTCGTGCCGCCGCAACTTGCCGAACAGCTGCTCCAGGTAGGACAGCGAGATCTGCTGGCGCTGGCTGATCGCAGCCAGGGCCACGGGTCCGTTGCTCGAACGCAGGCCCAGATCGATCATCGCGGTGACGGCGAATCGCCCTTTGGTGGTCAGTCGCATGCGTGGCTCCTTGTCGGCCGTGCGGCGCCGCGGCAGACTGTGCAATCGGTCACGGTATGACCGCCTTGGGCCCGCCGCCACGCGCTGCGTGGCACTGAAACGCTCGAAATCCGAGCAGTGAAGTCAAGTATAGCGGAAGCCGACTGATTTGGTCGGCAATAGGGGTTTGCGGGTGGCCGCCTCTAGGGAGCGCCCGCGGCGACCCTTTGCCGCAGATGCTGGACCAGACCGTCGCAGGCCAGCTCGACCAGATCGAGCACCCGCTCGAACCCCGCCGGCGCGCCGTAATAAGGGTCGGGCACGTCGAAGCCGGCGGTTCGGCCGGGCACGAACTCGAGCAGGCGGCGGATTCGCCTCCGCTGAGGCTCGGGGCAGCGTTCGGTCAGGTAGTCCAGATGGTCACTGTCCATCGCGAGCACCAGATCGAACTTCTCGAAGTCGTCCGCGCGAACCAGCCGTGCCCGCAGCCGTGACAGGTCATAGCCCCGGCGGGCACCATGCACCTGGGCACGTCGGTCCGGCGGGGAGCCGACGTGATAGTCCACCGTCCCGGCCGAATCGATCTCGACATCGCGATCCAGCCCGGCGGCGTGGAGCTTGTGGCGCAGCACCGCTTCCGCGGTGGGCGAACGGCAGATATTGCCGGTGCAGACCATCAGAACACGCAGGCGGGTCATGGGCTCCTCTTGACGGCGGCCAGCGGCACGACATTGTCATCGTGGGTCGCCGCGCCGAAGGCCTGTTCGCGCAGCAGGGCCAGCTGGTCGCGCGTGCGCGCTGCCTTCTCGAACTCGAGGTTGCGCGCGAACTCGAGCATCTGCCGTTCGAGTGCCTTGATGTGCTTGCCGAGATCCTTTTCCGACATGGCCTCGACCTGCGCCGAGTCGGCCAGCGTCTTCAGCTTGGCCTTGTCGTCCTGCGCGTTGACCACGCCGTCGATCATCTCGCGGACGAGCTTCGTTACGCTGCGCGGGGTGATGCCCTGTGCGAGGTTGTGCTCGATCTGCCGCGTGCGCCGGCGTGCCGTCTCGTCGAGCGCCCGCGTCATCGAATCGGTCATGCGGTCGGCATAGAGGATCGCCTTGCCGTGCAGGTGGCGCGCAGCCCGGCCGATGGTCTGGATCAGGCTGCGCTCGGCGCGCAGGAAGCCCTCCTTGTCGGCGTCGAGGATCGCCACCAGAGAGACCTCTGGCAGATCGAGCCCCTCGCGCAGCAGGTTGATGCCGACCAGAACATCGAACACGCCCAGCCTCAGATCACGGATGATCTCGACCCGCTCGACGGTATCGACGTCGCTGTGCAGGTAGCGCACCTTGACGCCGTTGTCCGACAGGTAGTCGGTCAGCTGCTCTGCCATGCGTTTGGTCAGCGTCGTGATCAGCACGCGCTCCTTGACCTGCACGCGGGCGTGGATCTCCTGCAGCACGTCGTCGACCTGGTGCGCCGCTGGCCGCACCTCGACATCCGGATCGATCAGGCCGGTCGGCCGCACGAGCTGCTCGACCACCTGACCCGAGTGCTCGCGCTCGTAGTCGGCCGGCGTCGCCGAGACGAACACCGCCTGCCGCATCTTGCGCTCGAACTCCGCGAACTTGAGTGGTCGGTTGTCCAGCGCGCTCGGCAGCCGGAAGCCGTACTCGACCAGTGTGGCCTTGCGTGCGCGATCGCCGTTGTACATGCCGTTGAGCTGGCCGATCAGCACGTGGCTCTCGTCGAGGAACATCAGCGCATCACTCGGCAGGTAGTCCACCAGCGTCGGCGGGGGCTCACCCGGCGCGGCGCCCGACAGGTGCCGCGTGTAGTTCTCGATGCCCTTGCAATGGCCGACTTCCTGCAGCATCTCGAGGTCGAAGCGGGTGCGCTGCTCCAACCGCTGCGCCTCGACCAGCTTGCCGGCGGCGACGAACTCGGCCACTCGCTCGCGCAGCTCGGCCTTGATGCCGTCGATGGCAGCGAGCACGCGATCGCGCGGCGTCACGTAGTGGCTCGACGGGTAGACCGTGAAGCGCGGGATCTTCTGGCGCACGCGCCCGGTCAGCGGATCCAGCAGCGAGAGCGACTCGACCTCGTCGTCGAACAGCTCGATGCGCAGCGCCAGCTCGCTGTGCTCGGCGGGGAACACGTCGATCGTGTCGCCGCGCACGCGGAACGCGCCGCGGCTGAACTCCACCTCGTTGCGCGAGTACTGCATGCGGATCAACTGGGCGATGACGTCACGCTGGCCCATCTTGTCGCCCACCCGCAGCGTCATCACCATCTTGTGATAGTCGCTCGGATTGCCTATGCCGTAGATGGCGCTCACGCTGGCCACGATGACCACATCGCGCCGCTCGAGCAGGCTCTTGGTGGCCGACAGCCGCATCTGCTCGATGTGGTCGTTGATCGAGCTGTCCTTCTCGATGTAGAGGTCGCGCTGCGGCACGTAGGCCTCGGGCTGGTAGTA
>JBGAMU010000052.1:0-26842 GCA_044222685.1 Burkholderiaceae bacterium | reverse complement strand
GAGCTGGCGATCGACGCGGCGCTGTTCGGCGAGGACGACCTGCAGATGCTGTTCAGCTTCGCGCGCGCCTACTTCATGGTCGACATGGAGATCCCGAGCGCGTACGTGCAGTTCCTTCGTTCGCTGATGCCGCGGAAGCCGCGCTCCGAGTTCTACAACGCGCTCGGCCTGCAGAAGCAGGGCAAGAACCTGTTCTACCGCGACTTCCTGTACCACCTGCGCCATTCGAGCGACGCCTTCCGCGTGGCGCCCGGCATCAAGGGCATGGTGATGCTGGTGTTCGACCTGCCGAGCTTTCCGTTCGTGTTCAAGGTCATCAAGGACTTCTATCCGCCGCAGAAGGACACCACGCGCGAACAGATCCAGGCCAAGTACCGGCTCGTCAAGCAGCACGACCGGGTCGGCCGCATGGCCGACACGCTGGAGTACAGCAACGTGGCGTTCCCGCGCCAGCGCTTCGAGCCCGAGCTGATCAACGAGCTCAAGCACTTCTGCGGCAGCCTGGTCGAGGAGGCGGGCGACGCGCTGCTGATCCGCCACCTGTACATCGAGCGGCGCATGATCCCGCTGAACATCTACCTGCACGACGGCGAGCCGCGGCAGATCGAGTCGGCGGTCATCGAATACGGCAACGCCATCAAGGACCTGGTGGCCGCCAACATCTTTCCCGGTGACATGCTGTGGAAGAACTTCGGCGTCACGCGCCAGGGCAAGGTGGTGTTCTACGACTACGACGAGATCGAGTACCTCACCGACTGCAACTTCCGGCGCGTGCCCGAGCCGCGCACCGAGGAGGAAGAGCTGTCCGGCGAGATCTGGTACCCAGTCGGCCCGAAGGACGTGTTCCCCGAGACGTTCGGACCGTTCCTGCTCGGCAACCCGGCCGTGCGCGGCGTGTTCCTGCAGCACCACGCCGACCTGCTCGACCCGGCGTTCTGGCAGGGCCACAAGGAGCGCATCCTGGCCGGCCACGTGCACGACGTGTTCCCCTACGAGACGAGCCGGCGCTTCGTGTTCCAGCGGCGCCAGGAGCCGGTGCCGAGCCTGGCATGACCTGGCGCGACGCCTTCGAGCTGGCCAGCTTCGTGGTCACGGTGATCGGCCTGCCGTTTGCCATCGTGGTGTTCGTGCTGCAACAACGCAAGGAACGCAACAACGAGGAGGAAGAGGCCTACCAGCACCTGTCGGACGCGTACAACGAGTTCCTCAAGGTGGTGCTGGCCAACGCCGACCTGAGGCTACGCACCGGCGACGGCCTGCCCAACCCGAGCGCCGAGCAGAACGAGCGCATGATGGTCATCTTCGACATGTTGATTTCGCTGTTCGAACGGGCGTATCTTGTGGCCTACCAGAGCGACATGGGCGAGATCGAGCAGCGGCGCTGGAATTCGTGGGACGACTACATGCGCGAATGGTGCCGCCGCGACGACTTCTTCAACGCGCTGCCGCTGCTGCTGCGCGGCGAGGACCCCGAGTTCCAGCGCTACATCAAGCGTGTCGCGCAAGAGGAGCGCGGCACGCCGCTGCTCTCCGGTTTCTGATCCACCTCACGAGGAGTGTTCATCATGGCTGAATCCATCGTCATCGCTTCCGCCGCGCGCACGCCGATCGGCGGCCTGCTCGGCGACTTCGCGTCGCTGCAGGCGTGGGAACTCGGCGCCGTCGCCGTCAAGGCGGCGCTCGAGCGCGCCGGCGTACCCGGCGACGCCATCGACGAGGTGCTGCTCGGCAACTGCCTGATGGCCGGCCAGGGCCAGGCGCCGGCGCGCCAGGCGATGCGCAAGGCCGGCCTGCCCGACAGCACCGGTGCCGTCACGCTGTCCAAGATGTGCGGCTCGGGCATGCGCACGATGATGTTCGCCCACGACATGCTGGCCGCCGGTAGTGCCAACGTCATGCTGGCCGGCGGCATGGAGAGCATGACCAACGCGCCGCATCTGGTGTTCGCGCGCAAGGGCATCAAGTACGGTGCCGCGCAGCTGTACGACCACATGGCGGTCGACGGCCTGGAAGACGCCTACGAGCGCGGCAAGGCGATGGGTGTCTTCGCCGAGCAGTGCGTCGCCAAGTACGGCTTCAGCCGCGAGGCGCAGGACCAGTTCGCCATCGCCTCCACCCAGCGCGCCAAGGCCGCCAACGAGGACGGCAGCTTCGACTGGGAGATCGCGCCGGTCTCGATCGCCGGCAAGGCCGGCGACACGGTGTTCAAGCGCGACGAGCAGCCGTTCAAGGCCAAGCTCGACAAGATCGCCGGCCTCAAGCCCGCGTTCAAGAAGGACGGCACGATCACCGCGGCGTCGTCGTCCAGCATCTCCGACGGCGCCGCCGCGCTGGTGCTGATGCGCGAATCCACCGCCGCCAAGATGGGCGCACGGCCGGTCGCTCGCATCGTCGCGCACGCGGTGCACGCGCAGGCGCCCGACTGGTTCACCACCGCGCCGGTCGGCGCCATCCAGAAGGTGCTCAAGAAGGCCGGCTGGGACGCCAAGGCGGTCAACCTGTGGGAGGTCAACGAGGCCTTCGCCGCGGTGACGATGGCGGCGATGGCCGAGTTCAAGCTGCCGCACGAGATCGTCAACGTGCACGGCGGCGCCTGCGCGATCGGCCACCCGATCGGCGCCAGCGGCGCGCGCATCGTCGTCACGCTGCTCGGCGCGTTGAAGAAACGCGGCCTCAAGAAGGGCGTCGCCGCGCTGTGCATCGGCGGTGGCGAGGCCACCGCGATGGCCGTCGAACTGCTTTGACGGGGCACGGCACGACATTGCCGAGGGCTGCCGCCGTGTCGGTCGGCAGGAGCGCGCACTGACATGGACGAGGCCAGCGCGCGCCGCGTCGTGCTCGTGCAGGCCTACGACGCCGCCGACACGCCGCTGTGGACGCCCGAGGACCGCGACTGGGCCGACCGGCTGGCCGCGCAGACCGCGCCGGCCGGTGCCAGCAGCGAGCGCCTGATTGCCGAGCGCGCGCATCACGCGCTGCAGCGCCTGCTGCCGCGCGACGCCGCGCTGCGCCGCGCGCTCGCGCGCTCGCCGTGGCGCTGGCGCTGGCTCGTCGTCGTGGCAGCGGTCGCGGCCGTGATCGGTCTGCTGGCCGACCTGCTCGGCCGCCAGACCTACATCGACCTGCTGGCGGCGCCGCTGTGGGCCGTGCTCGTCTGGAACCTGGCGGTCTACGCCCTGCTCGCCTGGAGCACCGCTCGCGGCGGCCCGGCGCGCACCGGCGCGCTGCGCCGCTGGCTGGCCGCGCGCTGGCAGCAGCTGCCGTCGCGTGGGCCGTTGCAGGAAGGGGCGGCCCGCTGGGCGCGGCTCGCCGCGCCGCTCAACCTGCAACGCGCCGCCGCTGTGCTGCACACGGCCGCCGCCGCGCTGGCGCTCGGCATGATCGCCGGCCTGTACCTGCGCGCGCTGGTGTTCGACTTTCGCGTCGGTTGGCAGAGCACCTTCCTCGAGCCGGCGACGGTGCGCCCTGCACTGGCGATGCTGTTCGCGCCGGCCAGCGCCGTCACCTCGATCGCCGTGCCCGACGTGGCGGCGATCGCCGCGATGCGCATCACGCCCGGCGCGCCGCCGGCCAGCGCCAGCGCAGCGCCGTGGATTCACCTGATGAGCGCCACGCTGGTGCTGGTGGTCGTGCTGCCGCGCACCGTGCTGGCCGTGCTGTCGTTCATGCGCGCCTGGGCCGGCTCGCGGCGCGTCGCGCTGCCGCTGGACGCGCCCGTCTTCGAGCCGCTGCTGCGCCGCCATCGCGGTGGCCCGGCCCAGGTGCGTGTGCTGCCGTACGCGGCGCCGCCGGGCGCGCAGGCCGCGCTCGGGCTGCGCGCGCTGCTGGCGCGGCTGTACGGCGAGGACCTGCAATTGCAGATGGCCGACACCACGCCGATCGGCGACGAGGAGTCCGCCACCCGCGGTGAAGGTGGCCGCGCGGCCACGCTGCGGCTGGCGCTGGCCGATCTCGGCGCGACGCCCGAGTCCGAGCACCATGGCCGCTTCGTGCAGGCGCTGCAGGCCGCCACGCCGGCCGCGCCGGTGCTGGTGGTGGTCGACGAGGCCGCGTTCGTGCGGCGCTTCGCCGGCCTCGACGGCCGTGTCGACGAGCGCCGCACGGCCTGGCGCAGCTGGGCGGCGGCGCTGCCGGTGCCGCTGCTGTGCGTGGACCTTGGCGCCACCGACCTCGCCGCGGCCGAGACCGCCTTGCGACAGGCGCTGCGCGCATGAACGCGACCATCGCGCTGTGCCTGGTCTCGCACACCAATGCGGGCAAGACCACGCTCGCGCGCACGTTGCTGCGCCGCGATATCGGCGAGGTGCGCGACGCGCCGCACGTCACCGAGTTCGCCGAGGACCACCTGCTGCTGCGAGACAGTGCCGGCGACGAGCTGCGCCTGTGGGACACGCCGGGCTTCGGCGACAGCGTGCGGCTGGCGCGGCGCATGCGCCAGCAGGGCAACCCGATCGGCTGGTTCCTGAGCGCGGTGTGGGACCGCTGGCGCGACCGGCCGTTCTGGTCGAGCCAGCAGGCGCTGCGCAACGTGCGCGAACACGCCGATGTGGTGCTCTACCTCGTCAACGCGGCCGAGTCGCCGCAGGCCGCCGGCTACGTGGCCAGCGAGATGGCGCTGCTGGCCTGGACCGGCAAGCCGGTGATCGTGCTGCTCAACCAGCTCGGCATGCCGCGGCCGGCCGAGGCCGAGTCGGCCGAGCTGCTGGCCTGGCAGCGCCACCTGCAGCCGCTGGCGCGCGTGGTGCGCGTGCTGCCGATGGATGCGTTCGCGCGTTGTTGGGTGCAGGAGGTGACGCTGATGCTGGCGGTGGAGTCCGCGCTCGACGGCGAACGCGCCGTCGTGATGCGACGCCTGCGCGAGGCGTGGACGCAGGCGCGCTGGGCCACCTTCGACCGCGCGATCGGCGCGCTGGCGCGCAGCGTCGCGCGGCTGGCCGCCGCGCGCCAGCCGGTGAGCGCCGGCGCGGGTCTGGCCGACGCCGTCAAGCGGCTCGGCCAGCGTCTCGGCCCGCTGTTCGGCGGCACCGCGCGCGACGACGAACCGGCCTCGCAGGCCCAGCGCGTGCTGGCCGCCGGCCTGGACGACGAGGTGCGTGGCGGCACCGCCGAGCTGATCGCGCTGCACGGCATCGAGGGCCGCGCGCAGGGCGAGATCCTGTCGCGCGTGGCGACGCAGTTCGAGCGCCGCGAGCGTGTCGACGAGGGCAAGGCGGCGATGCTCGGCGGCATGCTGAGCGGCGCGCTGGCTGGCCTGAAGGCCGACGTGCTGAGCGGCGGCCTCACGATGGGTGGCGGCCTGCTGGCCGGCGGGCTGCTCGGCGCACTGGGCGGTGCCGGCCTGGCGCGCGGCATCAACGTCATCCGCGGCGGCGGCCCGCCCTGGGTCGGCTGGAGCGCCGAGGCGATGGGGCCGCTCGTCGAGTCGGCGCTGCTGCGTTACCTGGCCGTCGCGCACTTCGGCCGCGGCCGCGGCGAGTGGGCCGAGGGCGAGGCGCCGCCGCACTGGCGCGACGTGGTCGCCGCCGCGCTGGCGCCGCGGCAGGCCGCGCTGCAGGCGCTGTGGCTGTCGCGCAGTGCGCGGCTCGATGCCCCCGACGAACGCGAGCGCCTGTTCGAGGCGTTGCAGCCGCTGCTGCGCGACGCCGCCTGCGACGTGCTGCGGGCGCTCTACCCGGACGACTGGCCCGCTGTGGCGGCGCCGGCCGTGGCGGCACCGGCCGCGCCGCCTGCCACGCCCGCGCCACCGCCTGCGTCGCCGGCCGACGGCGGCTAGGGCGCGTCGGAGGCCGGCTGCCCCGGCGCGACAATGCGGCCATCCCCGCGGAGACCCCCATGCTGTTGAGCGACGACCATCGTGCGGTGCAGGACGCCGTGCGCACCTTCGTGCAGGAGCGCATCGCGCCGAACGCCGCGCGCTGGGACAAGGAACACCACTTCCCCAAGGCCGAGCTGCGCGGCCTGGCCGAACTCGGCTGCTACGGCGTGGCCGTGCCCACCGAGCACGACGGTGCCGGGCTCGACTACCTGGCGCTGGCGATCATCCTGGAGGAGATCGCCGCCGGCGACGGCGCGACCAGCACCATCGTCAGCGTCAACAACTGCCCCGTCTGCTCGATCCTGATGGCGTTCGGCAACGAGGACCAGAAAGCCCGCTTCCTGCAACCGCTGGCGCGCGGCGACATGCTGGGCGCGTTCTGCCTGACCGAGCCGCACGTGGGTTCGGAGGCGGGTGGCCTGAAGACCACCGCGGTGCGTGACGGCGACCACTACGTGCTCAACGGCGTCAAGCAGTTCATCACCAGCGGCAAGCATGGCGATGTGGCCATCGTGATGGCGGTCACCGACAAGGCCGCCGGCAAGAAGGGCATCAGCGCGTTCCTGGTGCCCACGTCGAGTCCGGGTTATGTGGTGGCGCGGCTGGAAGACAAGATGGGCCAGCATGCCAGCGACACGGCGCAGATCGTGTTCGACGACTGCCGCGTGCCGGCCGCCAACCGGCTCGCCGACGAAGGCATGGGCCTGCGCATCGCGCTGTCGGGGCTGGAGGGCGGGCGCATCGGCATCGCCTCGCAGGCGGTGGGCATGGCGCGCGCCGCGTTCGAGGCGGCGCTGGCCTACGCCAAGGAGCGCCGTGCCTTCGGCCAGCCGATCTTCGAACACCAGGCGGTGCAGTTCAAGCTCGCCGACATGGCCACGCAGATCGAGGCCGCGCGCCAGCTGATCTGGCACGCCGCGTCGCTCAAGGATGCCGGCCGCCCGTGCCTCAAGGAAGCAGCGATGGCCAAGCTCAACGCCAGCGAGATGGCCGAACGCGTGTGCTCGGCGGCGATCCAGGTCTTCGGCGGCTACGGCTATGTCAGCGACTTTCCCGTCGAGCGCATCTACCGCGACGTGCGTGTGTGCCAGATCTACGAGGGCACGAGCGAGGTGCAGAAGATCCTGATCGGGCGGGCGCTGGCATGAGCGCGCCAGCAGGCGCGCTGACCATCGGCTTCGTCGGCCTGGGCGTGATGGGCGTGCCGATGGCGCGCCATCTCGGCGAGGCCGGGCACCGCGTGCAGGGTTTCGACATCGCGCCGGCCGCGCTCGACCGGCTGGCCGGGGCGCTGCCCGGCGCGCGCCGCTGCGCCAGCGCCTTCGAGGCGGCGACCGCCGCCGACGTGGTGTTCACGATGCTGCCCCACGGCAGCGCCGTGCGCGACTGCGTGCTGGGCGAGCGCGGCATCGCCGCGGCGCTGCGACCCGGCGCGTTGCTCGTCGACACCTCGTCGTCCGAGCCCTGGCTGACCCGTGACACCGCGGCCGCCGTGCAGGCGCACGGCGCCGCGATGATCGACGCACCGGTGTCGGGTGCGGTCTGGGGTGCCGAGGCCGCCGAGCTGGTGTTCATGGTCGGCGGTGCGCCGGCCGACGTGCAGCGCGCGCGCCCCTTGCTCGATGCGATGGGCCGCCAGGTGTTCCACCTCGGGCCGCTCGGCGCCGGCCACACCATGAAGTGCCTGAACAACCTGGTCACCGCGATGACGCTGACCGCCACCGCCGAGGCGCTCGCGGTCGGCACGCGCTGCGGACTCGACCCGAAGGTGATGACCGACGTGCTGAACGAGTCGACCGGCGGCTCGTGGATCACGCGCACCCACATTCACCAGCGCGTGCTGAGCCGCCGCTTCGACGATCCGTTCAAGCTCGAGCTGATGCTCAAGGACATTCGCATCGCGCTCGGCGTGGCGGGCGAGGCCGGGGTCGCCATGCCGCTGTGCGCCGCCGGCGAACCGCTGTGGGGTGCGGCGCACGAGGCGACCGGTGCCGGCGCCAGCGTCAGCGAACTGGTGCGCTGGGTCGAACAGCGTGCCGGCGTCGAGATCCGCAGCTCCGGCAGCGCGACCTAGGCATCGTCAGCTGCGCGGCAGGTACAGCGCGTCGCTGTAGGTGGCGAGCCACTGCGGCCGATAGGCGACGAAGATCGACACCAGCATGCCGGTGACGATGGCCTCGCCCCAGGCGGCCAGCCCGCGGCCGATCAGCAGATCGTCGGTGCTCAGTCCCACGCTGGCGCCGGTGTGCGCGAGCGCGAGCCAGCCGGCTGCCGCAGTGGCGAGCAAGGTGGCGAAGAAGCCGCGCGCGAAGATGTAGACGAACAGGTGATGCGGCAGCCAGCGCCGCACCGCGGCGCCGAGCGCCAGCGCGAAGGTCGCCGGCACGATGCCCAGCCAGGCCAGGCGGTGCAGCGCCTGCAGTGCGTCGAGCGGGCCGAACGCCACGGCGGCCAGCGCGGCACCCAGCAGCGCCAGCACGGCCAGCGGCCAGCCGCACATCAATACCAGCAGGCTGGCGCCCGACAGCGGCTGTATCACCGACGAGTGGGCGTGCTGGTCGGCGCTCCACAGCAGCGGCAGCAGTGCCCACCAGCCGATCCACGGCCAGGCCGGCCCGCGTGTACCCAGCAGACGCCAGGGCCGCAGCGCCAGCGCCGCCAGCGTGGCCAGGCCGGCGAGCGCGGCGTCGAGTTCCATCGTGGCATTGTCCGGGCGAGCGGGCGGTGCGCGGGTGACCTGTCGCAACGGCCGCGGCGGACGAGTGCAACCGGAACGCGCGAGGCGCTTGCGCGGTCACCCCGATGGACTTCGCTGCGCGGCGGCGGTAGCGTGCAGGCAGCCATGAAGCAGCCTGTCCAGTTCTGGTTCGACTTCTCGTCGCCGTACTCCTACATCGCCTCCGAGTGGATCGAGGCGCTGGCCGCGCGCCATGGCCGCACGGTGCAGTGGCACGCCATCCTGCTCGGCGTGACCTTCCAGGCGGCCGAGCTGCGCAGTCCGGTCTCGTACCCGATCAAGCGCGAATACAGCCTGCGCGACTTCGCGCGTTCGGCGCGCTTCGAGGGCGTGCCGTTTCGCCAGCCCGAGCCGTTTCCGATCCCGACGCAGAACGCCGCGCGTGTGTTCTGGTGGCTGGCCGACACCCGAGGCATGGACGCCGCCGCGGGCTGGGCGCGCGCCGGCTTGCGTGCCTTCTTCACCCGGGGCGTCGCGCTGGACGACGCCACGGCGCTGAAGCGCCTGGCCGCGGAGTCGGGGCTCGACGCCGACGAGGCGCAACGCGTGTGGAGCGACCCGGTGTGGAAGGAGCGCCTCAAACGCGCCAACGAGGCCGCGGTGGCCGCCGGCGTGTTCGGCGCGCCGCTCTTTCTGGTCGACGGCGAGCCGTTCTGGGGCAACGACCGCAAGGCGCAGATCGAGCGCTGGCTGGCGCAGGGGCCGTTCTAGTACTCTGTCACAGCGCGCCCTGCGTCCGTCGGCGCGCGTGTACACGTAAGTCGTCCGGTGAACGAACCCCAACCCGAACTCGCCCACCTGCTCGGCCGCGTGGCGCTGCGCGACGCGGCGGCGTTCCGCGCGCTCTACCAGCGCACGTCGGCGCACCTGCTCGGCCTCGCGATGGGCATCGTCGGGCGTCAGGACCGGGCCGAGGACGTGCTGCAGGAAGCCTTCATGAACGTCTGGTACGGCGCGGCGGGTTACCGCGCCGATGTGGCCAGCCCGATGACCTGGCTGATCAACATCGTACGCAACAAGGCGATCGACAAGCTGCGCGTCGGCAAGGCCGAGCGCGCGTCCACCGTGGCGCTCGACGACGAGGCGATGGCACTGCCCGATGCGCCCGAGCGGCAGCCGCAGGCCCTGATCGAGGCGAGCCTGCAGCGCGCCCGCATCCACGCCTGCATGGCCGATCTGGGCGCGGCGCAGCGCCAGGCGATCGCGCTCGCCTACTACCAGGGCCTCGTGCACACCGAGATCGCCGAGGCGCTCGGTGCGCCGCTGGGCACCGTGAAGGCCTGGGTGCGGCGCGGGCTGGATCGCCTGAAGAGCTGCCTCGAGCAGGCCGGGCTGAGCACGGCATGAACCTGCTGCATCCGCCGCGCCTGGACGCGCTGGCCCGCGACTACGCCCTCGGCACGATGACCGGCGGTGCGCGCCGGCGCTTCGAGCAGCTGCTGCGCCACAGCCGCGCCGCCGAGATGGCAGTGCTGGCCTGGCAGGAACGTCTCACGACGCTGGCCGCACCGGTGCCGCCGCTGACGCCGCGCGACCAGGTCTGGGCCGGGCTCGAGCAGCGCCTGTTCCCGGCGGCGTTGCCAGCTCCGCGCCCGTCGTGGTGGCGCACGCTGCTGTCCGGCCGCTCGCTCGGTGGGGCGTTGGCCGGCGTGCTGCTGGCGGTGGTGGTGCTGCGCCTGCAGCCCGGCTGGCTCGATCTGGAGCCGGTGCACGACGCGCTGCCCGCCAGTTACGTGGGCCTGCTGCACGATCGCGGCGGCAAGCCGACGCTGCTGGCGAGCTCGCGCCGGCATGGCAAGGCGCTGACGGTGAAGATGCTGCAGCCGCTGGCCGTGCCGTCCGGCCGCGTGGCCGTGCTGTGGGCGCTGCCCAAGGACGGCAGCGCGCCGTTCGCGGTCGGCGTCGTGCCGGCCAATGGCGGCGCCAAGCTGGCGTTGCCCGACAGTGCCGAGAAGCTGTTCTTCGGCGTATCGCGGCTGGGCGTGAGCCTCGAGCCGGCGCCTGGGGCCGAGCGGCCGAGCGGTGAATTCGTGCTCAGCGGCGACTGCGTCAAGCTCTGGTAGCTCTTTTTTTCGCAGGCCTTGCGTCCGCCGCGGACGCTGGCCTCGTAAGTGGCCGCAGGACATCGATTCAGCTGTCCGCCCACTCACAGGAGCCACCATGAAGAACCTCGCCACCCTTGCCCTCTGTGCCCTGCTCGCGCTGCTGTCCGGCGTCGCGCAGATAGCGCTGGCCGCCGACAGCGTGACGCCGGCGGCCGCCCCGGTCGTCAGCGATCCGCTGGCCGGCGCCCGCGCGCTGATTGCCGACAACAAGTGGGTCGCCGCGATCAAGGAGCTGGAGCGGGTGAACCTGTCGCGCAACGCCGACTGGAACAACCTGATGGGCTACAGCCATCGCAAGGCGAAGACGCCCGACCTGGCCGCCGCCGAGCGCTACTATGACACCGCGCTGCGCCTGGACCCCAAGCACCGCGGCGCGCTCGAGTACTCCGGCGAGCTGTACCTGCAGCTCGGCGACCTGGCGCGGGCAGAGCAGCGCGTGGCCGCGCTCGAGCAGGTCTGCGGCGCGCGCTGCGACGAGAAGCGCGAGCTCGAAGCCGCGGTCGCCGCCTTCAAGGCGAACGGCAACCACTACGTCGCGAAGAACTGAGCCACACGCCGGCGGGCGCACCGCCGGCGTGCGGCCGCCGGCGCGTCGGTGATTCCGCGGACAGACGGCGCAGCCGCGAGCGCGCAACATCGAGCCCGATCCGTCGAACACCGGGAGGGCTCACCATGCGCAAGACCTGCCTCGTCGCCGCGGCGCTCACCGCCGCCGCCGCATTCGCGCCCGCGGCATGGGCGCAATCGCAGACCGCGGGACAACTGGCGCGCGACGTCTGCGCCGGCAAGACCCGCAGCGAGCAGCTCGTCGCCGCGGCGATCGCACGCGCCAAGGAGCGCGCCGAGCTCAACGCCTTCATCACGCTCGACGAGGCCGGCGCACTGGCTGCGGCCAAGCGCGCCGACGCCGCCAAGGGCAAGGGCTGCAAGCCGCTGCACGGCGTGCCCGTCGTGATCAAGGACAACATCGAGGTCGCGGGCCTGCCCACCACCGGCGGCACGCCGGCCCTGAAGGGCTACACACCGAAGGCCGACGCGCCGGTGGCGAAGAAGCTGCGCGATGCCGGTGCCATCGTGATCGGCAAGACGAACATGCACGAACTCGCGTTCGGCATCTCGGGCTACAACCCGGCGTTCAAGACCGGCGCCGAAGTCGGCGTGCGCAACGCCTACGACGCGAGCAAGAGCGCCGGCGGCTCCTCCTCGGGCACCGGCGCGGCACTTGGCGCGCGCGTGGTCACCGCGGGCCTGGGCACCGACACCGGCGGCTCGGTGCGGGTGCCGTGCGCGTTCAACGGCTGCGCCGCGCTGCGGCCGACGGTGGGGCGCTATCCGGGCCAGGGCATCGTGCCGATCTCGCACACACGCGACACTGCCGGTCCGATGGCGCTCGCGATGGCCGACGTGGACCTGCTCGACCGCGTGATCACCGGTGCGCCGGCCATCCAGCCGGCGCCGCTGAAGGGCGTGCGTCTGGGTCTGGCCAAGCCGCTGCTCGCGAACATGGACGCCGACACGCAGGTCGCGTTCGACGCCGCGCTCGCCAGGCTCAAGGACGCCGGCGTGACGCTGGTCGACGTGGAGATGGCCAAGCTGATGGACATCAACGGCTCGGTGTCGTTCCCGATCGCGCTGTACGAGGCGCACGACGACATGGTGAAGTACCTGAAGCGCACCGGCACCAAGCTGACGATCGCGCAGGTCGCCGAGCAGGCGGCGAGCCCCGACGTGAAAGGCACTTACCAGGGTCTGGTGATCCCGCGCAAGCTGCCCGGGCCGAACAACACGGTGGTCGATGCCCGGCCGGCCTACGACGCGGCGATGAAGACCGGTCGCCCGGCGTTGAAGAAGCTGTATGCCGAGACGTTCCGGCAGCACAAGCTCGACGCGCTGGTGTTCCCCACGGTGCCCAAGGTCGCGATGGCGGCCAACGCCGAGTCGAGCAGCGTGCCCACCTTCATGGGCGTGATCCAGAACACCGACCCCGGCAGCAACGCCGGCGTCCCCGGGCTGCAGATCCCACTCGCACTCGGCGCCAGCAGCAAACTGCCGATCGGCCTGGAGCTCGACGGACCCGCGGGCAGCGATCGCCGGCTGGTGGCGATCGGCCTCGCGCTCGAGCCGCTGTTCGGCCGGCTGGCGCCGCCGCCGAAGTAGCGGGCCGGTCGGTGGCGAACCGACGAGGCAGAATGGCTCGTACGCAGCAGCTCGACGCAGGGGCACCCGGATGCGCAAGACAGTGAAGTCGATGGTCGACGAGGCGATGGCCGCGATCACCACGCACAGCGTGGACCAGGCCCTCGCGCTGCACGGCCGCGACGACGTGCAGTTCATCGACATCCGCGACGTGCGCGAGCTCGACCACGAGGGCGTGATCCCCGGCGCGTTCCATGCGCCGCGCGGCATGCTGGAGTTCTGGGTCGACCCCGAGTCGCCGTATCACAAGCCGGTGTTCGCCAGGCCCGACACGCAGTACGTGCTGTTCTGCGCTGCCGGCTGGCGCTCCGCGCTGGCCACCAAGACGCTGCAGGAGATGGGCCTGGAGAACGTGGCCCACGTCGAAGGCGGCTTCACCGCGTGGAAGAGCGCCGGCGGACCGGTGGCCGAGAAGCCGAAGAAGCCGCCAAAACCCGCCTGACAGGTCTGGCGATGGAGCTGCTGCACTACCTGCGCATCCAGGCGCGCGCCAATCGCCTGGCCAACCACCGCCTGCATGCCGCGATGGCCGCGCTGACGCGCGACGACTTCCATGCCCCGCGCACGAGCTTCTTTCCGAGCCTGGCGCAGACGCTGAACCACATCCTCGCGGTCGACCTGTACTACGTCGGCGCGCTGCATCGCGAGCGCGGGCTGCGCGCGGCGTATGCCGCCTTCGTGCCGGCCGACGACGTGGCCACGCTGGCGGCTCGCCAGGCAGCCAGCGACGAGCGGCTGATCGCCTGGTGCGACGCCGCCGACGCCGCCGCGCTCGACGCGCTAATCGAGATGGAGCGCGCCGACCACGTGCAGCGCGACCGCGCCGGCCACGTGCTGGCGCATCTGCTGAACCACCAGGTGCATCACCGCGGCCAGGCGCACGCCATGCTCGCTGGCACCGCGGTGCCTCCGCCACAGCTCGACGAGTTCATGATGCCGAGCGAGGCGCATCTGCGCACCAGCGAAATGGCTGCGCTCGGGTGGTCGGAGTCAGCGGTCTACGGCCTGCGGCCTTGACACGCGGTTCCAGATGGCATCGGCAGCGCGCCGCGACCGTGTAGAACGTCAGGTTCTCGCCTCCCGGATGAGACGACGCGCGCACGCCTGGTCACGCGCCGCCGCGATGAACGAATCCAGGATCGCACACGGGTGCGAGGTGTTGCCATCGCAGGTCCTGCGCAGGCCGACCAGCTGCTTCTCCAGCGCACGCAGCGACCGCAGGCGCTGCTTGACCAGGGCAATGTGCCCGTCGAGCAGTTCATTGACCTGCGCGCAGCTCTGGTCCGGTCGCGCCGCGTACTCCAGCAGTTGCCGGACCTCCTGCAGCGGGATGTCGAGCGAGCGCAAGTGCCGCACGAAGCCGAGCTGCGTGAGGTGCCGCTCCTCGTAGCGCCGATACCCCGAGGCATCGCGCACCGGGGCCTCGAGCAGGCCCTCGCGTTCGTAGAAGCGCACGGTCTGCACGTCGCAGCCTGCCCGGGATGCCAGTTCGCCAATCTTCATATTGATGCCTTGGTCTGCTTGACCCTGTACCCGGTACAGGGTTTCCAATGCTCGCACAGACCCCGAGAGCCTCATTCATGTCCGTCCATTGCTGCCACGACGCCACCTGTTCGTCTCCGCCGGTCGATCCCCGTTTCCGCAAGGCCCTGTGGATCGCGCTGGTGCTCAATGCCGCGATGTTCGTCGTCGAGCTCGGCGCGTCGTGGACGTCCGGGTCGGTGGCATTGCTGGCCGACTCGATCGACTTCTTCGGCGACGCGGGCAACTACGCCATCAGCCTGGCTGTGCTTGGAATGGGCCTGGCGACCCGGGCACGAGCGGCTCTGTTCAAGGCGGCTTGCATGGGTGCGTTCGGCGTGTTCGTCCTCGGCCGCGCACTCTGGAACCTGAAGATCGGCACCGTGCCAGAACCGGTCACGATGGGCGCCGTGGGCTTCGCAGCGCTCGTGGTCAACGCCGGCGTCGCCTGGATGCTGTACCGCTTCCGAGCGGGCGACGCCAACATGCGCTCGGTGTGGATCTGTTCGCGCAACGACGCGCTGGGCAACCTGGCCGTGATGCTGGCCGCGCTCGGCGTGTTGGGCACGGGCACCGCGTGGCCCGATCTGGGCGTCGCTGCGGTGATGGGGCTGCTGGCGCTGAGCGGCGCGTGGATCGTGCTGCGGCAGGCGCGCAGCGAACTGCCTAGCGCCATGCCCAAGGCGCCGACGCCGGTTCAGACCGTTTCGCTGCGTATGCGCATCCCCGTCCGTCCACGGACCGCGGACTCTCGCGCTTCACTGACCGAAGAAGAGTCGTCACGGCCGCGGCCCGCCAGTGGGCCTTGCTAGCGCCACCGATGGTGCGGCCGCACTCAATCCAGCCCGAGCTTGATGCGCCGCGCGACCTCGCCCCACTTCTGCGAGTCGGCCGCCAGCACGCGCGCCGTCTCGGCCGGCGTGCTGCCGACCACGGTCTGGTCGCCGGCCTTCAGCTTGTCGACCACGTCGGCTGACGTCAGCGCGTCGACGAAGGCCTGGCGGAACTTCGTGAGCACTGCGTCCGGCGTGCCCTTGGGCGCGAACATCACCAGCGTGAAGTCGGCTCGGTAGTCCTTGACGCCGGCTTCGGCCATGGTCGGCACGTCGGGCAGCGTCGGCGAGCGCGTGGCGCCCGACACCGCGAGCGCCACCAGCTTGCCGGCGCGCACGTGCGGCAGCACGGTCGGGCCGGCGAGCAGCCCGCACGGCACCTGGCCGCCGATGACGTCCTGCGTCGCCGGTGCCGGCCCCTTGTACGGCACGTGCGTCATCTCGATGCCGGCCATGTGCTGCAGCAACTCCATCGACAGGTGCCCGGGCACGCCGTTGCCGCCGGAGGCGTAGCTCATCTTCGTCGCCTTGGCCTTGGCGATCAGCTCGGCGAGCGTCTTCACGCCCACCGCGGGGTTGCACACCAGGGTCTGGTTGAACGAGGTGCCGACGGTCACCGGCATCAGGTCGTCGACCTTGAAGCCGAGCGACTTGTAGACATGCGGGTTCACCGTCACCAGCGTATCGGTGCCCCACAGCCATGTGTAGCCGTCGGGCGCTGCACGCGCCACCTCGGCGGCGCCCAGGTTGCCGCCGGCGCCGGGCTTGTTGTCAATGACGATGGTCTGCTTCAGCGTGGCCTGCATCTTCTCGGCCGCCAGCCGGATCACCATGTCGCTCGGTCCGCCGGGTGGAAACGGCAGCACCACGCGCAGCGGCCTGTCGGGCCAGCCGGCCTGGGCCCAGCCGCTGGCGGCGGCCAACACGAGCACGAGGGTGGTCCACAGCTTGGCGGCGTGATGCATCGAGGCGGCTCCGGCGTTGCGTGCCGCGACTGTACAGGTGCGCTGCGCGCGCCGATGGGTCCGCTAGCGCGGGTTCGCGCGCACGCCCTCGAACACGACTTCGGTGCGCCGGTTCTGCCGCCGGCCCTCGGCCGATTCGTTGTCGGCGATCGGCTCGTTCTCGCCGCGCGCGTCGGTACGGATCATCGCGGCGTCCAGGCCCTTCTTCACCAGGTAGGCCTTCACCGCATCGGCGCGCCGCTCCGACAGGAGCTGGTTCAGCTCGTCGCTGCCCACCGAGTCGGCGTGGCCGACGGCGGTCACGCTCTGCCAGCTCACGTCCTTGAGCGCGGCCACGTCAGCCAGCAGCCGGGCCTGGTCGGCCGGCAGGATCACGCTGCGACCGCTGTCGAAGTGCGCCGTCGCGCGCACCGTCACCGGGTTCAACGATTCGCCGCTCGGTTGTGCGGCGGCCGGCAGCGCCAGCCACGGCGCGAGTACGCAGAGCGCGGCGAGGCGGTGGCGGGCAGATTTGCGGCAAGTCACGGTGGATTCCGGTTCGTGGAGGTCGACAACGGGCCGGCCGCGCCGTCGCGCACCGTCGAGGGGGCGGGTGGCGGTGGTGATGCCGGGCAGTCGGTCGAGCCGTCACCCATCGGCATCAGGTAGGGCCAGCCCACGGCGGGTTGCACGCGCGGATCGATGCCGCGCAGCAAGGGTGATGCCTGCGCCTGCAGCGTGGGCCGTGCGCGGCACAGTGCGCCCACCAGCGCCTGCAGTGCGGGCTCGGTGTCGGCCGACGCCGCGGTGGGCGCAACCAGAAAGCTCGTCACAACCAGCGCCGGCGGTGCGTTCGGCTGCGGCCCACGCAGGGCGAGGTAGCTGCGCAGCACCGACGCCGTGCTGCGGTGGTCGGGGTCCACCTGCAGCAGCCGCAGCCGCTCGCGCACCGCCGGCGGCTGCGCCGCCAGCACCGGCGACTCCGCCACCACGAGCATCGCGTCGATCGAGCGGTCGCCGAGCAGCCGACGCAACGCGGTGACCTCGTCGCTGTGCTCGCTGTCCCAGCCCGGCAGCCCGCGGCCGTACAAACGGCGATAAAGCGTGTCGGCGGTGCGGGCGCGCGCGCCGCCGGCCACGCCGACGTTCAGGTGCAGGCCCTGGAGCTGGTGCAGCCAGCGCCAGCGGCTGTCGGCGCGCACCAGCACCTGGATCTGCTCGTTGTACAGCGGTGCCAGCACACGCAGCGGGCCGCGCCCGTCTTCGCGCGCGGCCACCAGCGCGTCGTGGCGCCAGACGGCCAGCGGCGCGGCGGCGCCCGGCGCGGCGTATTGCAGCGCGATGCCGGCCGGTGCGGCGACGCGGCGCGCCAGCTCGTCGATCAGCCAAGGCGCCGAGCCGCCTTCGACGGGGCGGGCGATCGTCAGCTGCCAGGATGGGGCGGGTGCGGCGGGCGTCGCGGCGGCGGCAGCGGGTGGTGGCACTGGAGCCGGCGCGGGAGGCGCTGGCGTGGCCGCAGTCGGTGCCGGCGGTGCAGTCGCGACAGGGGGCGGCGATGCCGGCGGTGTGGCGGTGGGCGGCGCTGGCGTCACCGTCGCGGCGGGGGCACCGGGCGTCGGCGCGGCGGCTGGCTGTGTCGGCGCGGCCGGCGGCGGCGCGACGGTGCCCTCGCGCGGACCCTCGCGCGTGACGGTGCGCACGCCCGGATCCTCATGCCCGAGCAGCCATACACCGAGCATCCACGCGCCAGCGACCACGAGTGCGGCATTGGCCACCAGCCGCGGCCACCGCATGGGCGCCCTCTCGACCGGCCGTTCGTTGTCGTTCGCCGCCGCCTGATCACGCACGGCGGTGATCACGGGTGCCACGACCGGTGCCTTCACCGGTGCTGCGACCGGTGTCACGACCGGGCGAGTCGCCGCAGTCACCACCGCCGCAGCCGCAGGCGGCGGCGCCCCGAAGTGATCGTCGGGAACCGCCCGGATGTCCACGCCGGCTGCCGGGGCCGGTGTGGCCGGCACGGGCGGTGCAGTCGGCACAGACGCAGATGGCGCGGGGAGTGGTGCAGCGGTCGTCGGTGCCGCCCGGTCCGGTAGGAGCGCTGGCGCGGGCGCCGGGCCCGCGGGCAGATCGGGCGCTGCCGACGCCGCCCGCAACCAGCCGTGGCCGACCTCCGGCAGCGCGGTGGCATAACGCTGCAGCTGGTCCTCGTGGGCGCCGTCGACCATCAGCAACAC
Organism: Burkholderiaceae bacterium; assembly: GCA_044222685.1. Lineage (GTDB taxonomy): Bacteria > Pseudomonadota > Gammaproteobacteria > Burkholderiales > Burkholderiaceae_C > JAEUPI01. The sequence goes on along the minus strand of JBGAMU010000052.1, from coordinate 8,454 downwards.
GTGGGCCGGCACGTCGGCGCGCTGCATCCAGTCGATGAACTGCGCATCGAAGCGCGCGATCGCGCGGCGCCCGAGCGGCTGCGCCAGATGGCGCTCGAAGGCGTCAAGCACCAGCAGCAGTTGCACATCGTGGGCCCGGCACGCCTGGCGCAGATGGTCGGCCAATGTGGCGGGTGCGCTGCCGGGCCAGGCCATCGGCAGCGAGAGTGCGATGCGCTCGCGCAGCGACGCCAGCGGCGACTCGCCCCATGCATCGAAGCGCAGCACCACCTCGGCATTGCGCCGGCTGCCGGGTCGCGGGCGGCGCTGCTCGACGATCGGCCATACCGTCGGCGGTAGCGGCACCTGGCCAAGCGGGCCATCGGTGGCGCGCCGGCCGAGCAGAGGCAGCAACACCTGCTGCAATATTGCGTCGCGGGTCGCGCCCGACGGTGCGTGCACGATCGTCAACCGGTCGCACCGCAACAGGGCCGCCAGCAGACCTGGATGCCAATGGAAGGCCAGGTCGTCGCCGGAGGGACGATCGGGGACGGTGAGGTTCATGGAGACGAGTAGGACACTGTGGCAGGCTAGCGGCGTGCCCGCCGTGCCGGCGCCGCGCACGCCCCTGCTCGTGCAGGGGTCGGAGCTTGACGGCCGACGGTTTGCCGCCCTGCGCGTGTCTCAACCCGCCGGCAGGCCGAAGACCAGCAGCAGGTTGTTCGCCGGCATCGCCACGCGCTCGCGCAGCACCAGGCCGCAAGACGCTGCACTGCGCGTCACCTCGTGCAGCTGGCGCAGACCCCAGGCCGGGTCGCGTGCGCGCAGGTCGGCGTCGAAAGCCAGGTTGCTCGCCGCCGGCGCTTCGCCCTCGACCAGGAAGGGACCGTACACCAGCAGCAGGCCACCCGGCCGCAGATGCCGCGCGGCGCCGCGCAGCAAGGCCTCGGTGACGGGCCAGGGCGCGATGTGCAGCAGGTTGGCGCAGAAGATCGCGTCCACCGCCGCCGGCACGGCCGGCCACTCGTCGCCGCGGACGTCCAGCGTCAGCGGCGGGCGCACCGTGGCCAGGCCGGTGCACCAGGCGGCGATCGACGCCCGTGCGCCGTCGTCGGCCTCACTCGGCTGCCACGTCCAGCCCGCCAGTGCCGGCGCGCAGTGGGCGGCATGCTGGCCGGTGCCGCTGGCGATCTCGAGCAGCATTCCGCGCTCGGGCAGCAGGCGCTGCAGCTCGCGCAGGATCGGCGCGCTGTTGCGCTCGGCGGCGGCGCTGTGCCGGCGCGGATCGGGTGCTTGCATCGCGCGCGGCGCTCCTCTTCTACTGCAGGCGCAGCCGGCGCGCCGCCTCGTCGGCACGCGCGTCGTCGATCTCGCGCATCACGCCGGCCAGGTCGACGCTGCCGCCGGCATCGTCGAAGCGCCCGCTGAGCACGACCTCGGGATGCAGCACGCCGCGCCGGTACAGGTCCCAGATCTCGTGGCCGTAGCGTGTGTCGCGCAGCTCCGGCGCGAAGCGGCCGAAGAAGTCGCCCAGGTTGACCACGTCGCGCAGCAGCATGCGCGCGGCGTGGTTGTTGCCGGCGGCGTCCACCGCCTGCGGCAGGTCGATGATCACCGGGCCGTCGGCGGCCAGCAGGATGTTGAACTCCGACAGGTCGCCGTGCACGATGCCCGCACACAGCATGCGCACCACCTCGGTCAGCAGCGTGCGGTGGTGCGCCCGGGCGTCGTCGGCGCTGAAGTCGACGTCGTTCAGGCGCGGCGCCGCGGCACCGTCGGCATCGGTCACCAGCTCCATCAACAGCACGCCGTCGTGGAAGTTGTACGGCGTGGGCACCCGCACCCCGGCGGCGGCCAGACGGTACAGCGCATCGACTTCGGCGCTCTGCCACGCGGCCTCCTGCGCCTGGCGGCCGAAGCGCGTGCCCTTGGCCATCGCGCGCGCCTGGCGCGAGTTCTTCACCTTGCGGTTCTCGGTGTAGTCCACCGCCTGGCGGAAGCTGCGTTTCGTCGCCTCCTTGTAGACCTTGGCGCAGCGCGTGTCGTCGCCGCAGCGCACGACGAAGACCATCGCCTCCTTGCCGCTCATCAGCTGGCGGACCACGCCGTCAATCAGGCCTTCGTCGATCAACGACCGCAGGCGCTCGGGTGCTTTCATGGCTGCATTCTGCGCTGCGCCGTCGCGGCGGCCACCGAGCGCCGACGGAACGGCTAGAGTGCATGCCATGTCCACATCCCACCCCGCGGCGCCTGCTGCCGACGTGATCGTGCGCGAGGTCGGCCTGCGCGACGGCCTGCAGATCCTGCCGCGCGTGCTGCCCACTGCGCACAAGCTCGAATGGATCCGCCAGGCCCATGCCGCCGGCCTGCGCGAGATCGAGGTCGGCTCGTTCGTGCCGGCCAGGCTGATGCCGCAGCTGGCCGATACCGCCGAGCTGGTGGCCTTTGCGAACACATTGCCGGGCCTGCAGGCCTCGGTGCTGGTGCCCAACGTCAAGGGCGCCGAGCGCGCGATCGAGTCAGGTGCGCACGCGATGCTGCTGCCGCTGTCGGCCAGCCACGCCCACAGCCTGGCCAACATGAAGCGCACGCCCGACGAAGTGGTCGCCGACGTGCGCCGCATCGTCGACCTGCGCGATGCCCGGGGCTCGGCTTGCCGGGTCGAGATCGGCATCTCCACCGCCTTCGGCTGCACGATCCAGGGCCGCGTCGAGCCGGCCGAGGTGTTGCGTCTGGTGCGCGCGGTGCGCGACGCCGGCGTCGACCGCATCGGCCTGGCCGACACGGTCGGTTATGCCGACCCGCTGCAGGTCAAGCAGCTGTTCGAGGCCTGCCTCGACGCCGTCGGCGACACGCTGTCGTGCGCCCACTTCCACGACACCCGCGGCCTCGGCGCCGCCAACGTGTTCGCCGCCTGGCAGGCCGGCATGCGGCGCTTCGACGCCTGCACCGGCGGCATCGGCGGCTGTCCGCACGCGCCGGGCGCCAGCGGCAACGTGGCGACCGAGGACGTGGCCTACCTGTTCGCCAGCATGGGCATCCCGACCGGGCTGGATTTCGCTGCGCTGATGGCGCTGCGCGTGCAGGTCGCACAATGGCTGGACGGCGAGCCGCTGCACGGTGCCATCTGGCGCGCCGGCCTGCCCAAGACCCTGGCCCCCGCATGAGCCCCACCCCGTCCGCACGCGAACTGCCGCAGCCGCTGAAGGGGCTGAAGGTGGTCGAGTTCACCCACATGGTGATGGGCCCCACCTGCGGCATGGTGCTGGCCGACCTGGGTGCCGAGGTCATCAAGGTCGAGCCGATCGACGGCGACCGCACGCGCACGCTGCTCGGCGCGGGCATCGGCTTCTTCCCGATGTTCAACCGCAACAAGCTGAGCATCCAGATCGATTTGCACGCGCCCGCGGGCGCCGCAGTGGCGCGCCAGCTCGCCGACAGCGCCGACGTGGTGGCCGAGAACTTCAAGCCCGGCACGATGGTGAAGTACGGGCTCGACTACGCCGCGTTGTCGAAGGCCAACCCACGACTCATCTATGCGAGCCTGAAGGGCTTCCTGCCCGGCCCGTACGACCACCGCACCGCGCTCGACGAGGTGGTGCAGATGATGGGTGGCCTGGCCTACATGACCGGCCGCCCGGGTGACCCCTTGCGCGCCGGCTCGTCGGTCAACGACATCATGGGCGGCATGTTCGGCGCCATCGCGATCCTCGGCGCGCTGATCCAGCGCGGCGTCAGCGGCCGCGGCATGGAGGTGCAGAGCGCGCTGTACGAGAACAACATCTTCCTGGTCGGCCAGCACATGCTGCAGTACGCCATCACCGGCCAGCCGGCCGCGCCGATGCCGGCGCGCATCAGCCCGTGGGCGATCTACGACGTGTTCACGGTGAAGGACGGCGAGCAGATCTTCCTGGCCGCGGTGAGCGACGCGCAGTGGGCCACCTTCTGCGACGCGCTCGGTTTCGCTGACCTCTTGGCCGACCCGGCGCTGGCCAGGAACAACGACCGCGTGCGCGCACGCCCCACGCTGCTGGCCGAGCTCGGCCGCCGGTTGCAGGCCTTCAGCGCGGCCGAGCTGGCGCGGCGCTTCGAGGCCGCGGGTCTGCCATTCGCGCCGATCATGCGGCCCGAGCAGCTGCTCGACGACCCGCACCTGCTCGCCACCGGCGGGCTGGCCGACATCCGGCTCACCGATGGCGAGCGCGCCGGACAGACGGTGAAGACCACGCTGTTCCCGTTCACGCTCGACGGCGAGCGGCCGGGCGTGCGGCTCAACCCCCCGACGCGCGGCCAACACACGCGCGAGGTGCTGCGCCGGATCGGCATTGCCGACGCCGAGATCGATGCCCTGATTGAAGCGCGCGCGGTGGCCTGAGGCGCCGCGCCATCCCTCTCACACGGAGACGAAGACGATGACGAAGCTGTATTCCCGCCGCGAGTCGCTGGCCCTGGGCCTGGCCGCGCTGACCGTCCTGCCGGCTGGCGCCCAGCAACCGAGCGACCGGGCGATCAAGTTCGTGCTGCCCAATGCCACCGGCTCGGGCGTGGACACCATCACCCGCAGCGCGCAGGCCGCGCTCGGCAAGGCGCTGAACGCGCCGATCGTGGTCGACAACCAGCCGGGCGCCGGCGGCATCGTCGGCCTGCAGGCGCTGGCGCGCTCGGCGCCCGACGGCTTCACGCTCAGCGTGGTGTCGAACAACGTGGTGATCTTCCCGAGCGTGCTCAAGTCGATGCCGTTCGACATGCCGGGCGACTTCACGCCGATCGCGATCATGGGCTACACGCCGGTGGTGCTGGTGGTCAACCCGAAGGTGCCGGCGCAGAACGCGAAGGAGTTCGTCGCCTACCTGAAGTCGAAGAACGGCGACGCCACCTACGCCTCGGGCGGCAACGGCACCATCCTGCACCTGGCCGGCGCGATGTTCCTCGACGTCGCCGGCGCGCAGGCGCGCCACATCCCGTACAAGGGCGTCGGACCGATGCTGACCGATCTGATCGGCGGCCAGGTCGAATTCGCCACCGCCGCGCTGCCCAGTGTGCAGCAGCACCTGAAGAGCGGTGCCTTGCGCGCGATCGGTGTCGGCACCGAGCAGCGCGTGCCGGCCGCGCCGGAGATCGCCACCTTCGCCGAACAGGGCCTGCCGGCCTACGTGGTCGAAGCCTGGTTCGCCGTGCTGGGCCCGAAGGGCCTGCCGGCGGCCGATGTCCGGCGCATCAACGCGGCGTTGATCACGGCGTTCGCCGACCCGGTGGTGAAGGAGGCGATGGCCAAGCAGGGCAACGTGGTCAACGTCAGCACGCCCGAGGTCGCGCAGCAGTTCTTCCGCACCGAGCTGGCCAAGTACGCGGCGCTGGTCAAGAAGGCCGGTGTCGAGGCGCAGTGAGCGTGTGATGCGACTCACGCCCCACGTCAAGGACCTCGGCGGCGGCTTTCTCGTGCGCCGCACGCTGCCGTCGGTGCAGCGCCAGGCGGTGGGCCCGTTCCTCTTCTTCGACCACTTCGGCCCGATCACCGCGACGCCGGCCGACGACCACGATGTGCGGCCGCATCCGCACATCGGGCTGGCGACCGTGACCTACCTGTTCGAGGGCGCGATGATGCACCGCGACTCGACCGGCGTCGTGCAGCGCATCGAACCCGGTGCGATCAACTGGATGACGGCCGGCCGCGGCATCGTGCACTCCGAGCGCACGCCGGACGACCTGCGCGGCGCCACACGGCGCAGCCACGGTCTGCAGCTGTGGTGCGCGCTGCCGGTCGAGCACGAGGAGGATGCGCCGCGCTTCCAGCATGTGGCCGCGGCGGCGATCCCGCAGACGGATGTGTCCGGCGCACGCGTGCGTGTGCTGGTCGGCGAGGCGTTCGGTCAGCGCTCGCCGGTGGCCACGCTGTCGCCGACGCTGTACGTCGACCTCACGCTCGCGCCGGGCGCACGCCTCGTCGTGGCGGCGGCCGCGAGCGAGCGTGCGCTGTACGGCGTCGATGGGGCGTTCGCGCTCGATGGCGAAGCGATCGAGCCGCACACCATGGCCGTGCTGCCGGCCGGCGCGCAACCGGTGCTCACCGCCACCGTGGCAAGCCGCGTGGTGCTGATCGGCGGCGAGCCGCTCGGCCACCGCCACATGGTGTGGAACTTCGTCTCCTCGCGGCGCGAGCGCATCGTGCAGGCGCAGCAGGACTGGCTCGAGCAACGATTCGATCGCGTGCCCGGCGAGACCGAGTTCATCCCCTTGCCGGCGCGATGACCGCCGTCGCGCTGAAGCCGCGCGCCTTCGTCACCCTGCTGCTGTTGGCCTGCCTGTTCGGCGGCAACCACGTCGCGGCGCGGATCGCACTCGACAACGGCACCGACGTGCTCACCGCGGTGGCCGCGCGCAGCATCGTGACGGCGCTGGTGGTGGCGCTGCTGGTGGTGGTCAATCGTGTGCCGTGGACACTGTTGCCGCGCCAGCGCCGGGTGATGCCGCTGATCGGCCTGCTGGTGGCCGTGCAGAGCGTGTGCCTGTATGGCGCGGTGGCGCGCATTCCGGTCGGGCTCGCGCTGCTGGCCTTCAACAGCTGGCCGCTGTGGACCGGTTTCTGGGTCTTCGTGCTGTACCGCGAGGTGCCGCAGCGACAGGTGCTGCTGGCGATGCCGGTGATCCTGATCGGCCTGGCGCTGGCGCTGGATGTCTGGGGCGCCGCCTCGGGGCTCGGCGCGCGCGCGCAGTGGTCGGCCATCGGCCCCGGCGTGGCGTTGGCGGTGGCGGCGGGTGCCACCTTTGGCGTCGTGCTGGCGCTGACGCAGCACGAGGTCGCCGCGCTCGATGGCCGGCTGCGCAGCGCGATCACGATGGCCATCGTCGGCGTGCTCGCGCTCGCGGCGGCGCCGTTGCAGGGCGGGCTGCACTGGCCCAACGCACCGGCCGGCTGGTGGGGGCTGGCCGCGCTGACGGTGCTGTACGGCACCGCGTTCACGTCACTGTTCGTGCTGCTGCCCAAGCTGGGGGTGGTCGGCAACTCGCCGATCCTCAACGTCGAGCCGGTGGCCGCGCTGGTGCTGGCCTGGGCCATTCTCGGCCAGGCGATCGCGCCGGTGCAGTGGGTCGGCGCGCTGCTCGTGGTCGGCGCGGTGATGGCGCTCGGCCTGCGCCGGCGGCGCTGACCCACGGCCCGGCAACAGTTCACACCCCGTCGTGGTTCGGGCACGACGTGGCGCCGGCCGCCGCCGCGGGGTCACCACAATCTGCCGGTCATCACCGTCCCCGATCCCTGGAGAACCCATCATGAAGAAGTCACTCGCCATCGTCTGCCTGGCCGCCCTGACCGCGGCCACCGGTGCCGCGCACGCCCAGAGCGGCGGCGCGCGCGGCATCCTGGGCCTGGGCATCACCACCGGCGGCGACACGCTGGCCAGCGTGACCTTCACCGACGGCACCACCGCCGACATCAAGGGCGGCGGCCTGCTGCACCTGTACGGCGGCGTCGAGATCCCGGTCGGCCCGACGGTGTCGATGCAGGCCACGCTCGGCTACCACGTCGACGACACGGGTGGTGCCAGCAACGGCTCGCTGCGCTTCTCGCGCTACCCGCTGGAACTGCTGGCGCACGTGTACATCAACCCGAACGTGCGCATCGGCGGTGGCGCGCGCTTCGTCAACAGCGCCAAGCTCACGGGCAGCGGCGTGCTGAGCGGCATCGAGGCCGAGTTCGACTCCACCATCGGCGCTGTCGTCGAGGGCGAGTACATGGTGACGCCCAACATCGGGCTGAAGCTGCGTGCGGTGAGCGAGAAGTACAAGCCCAAGGGCGGCGGCCTGAGCACCGACGGCAACCACGTCGGCTTCTACTTCAACTGGTACCTGTAGGCCCTAGCGGGCTTGGGCGCGCTCGAGCGCCCGGCTGAGCTCGCTGCGCATCGTGCGCAGCGCGGCCAGCTCGGCCGACGGTGCGCGCAACGCGCTCCACAGCAGTTCGGTCAACGTGGTGGCGGTGGCGTCGATGTCGATCGCGCGCTGCGTCGCCACCGCCTCCCACAGGATGTGCTCCATCGGGCCGAACACCATCGGCCGCAGCAGCCGCAACGGCACGTCGGCGCGGATGTCGCCGCTGGCCTGGCCACGCGCCAGCAGGTCCATCAGCGGCGCGGTGTAGCGCCGCTGCAGCGGCAGCACCGCGTCGCCGAGCTCGCTGGGGCCCTTGCTGCGGCCCTCGCTGAGCACCAGCGCGCACATGCCGGTGCCGTGGACCAGGAACAAGCGCAGGTGGGTGTGCACGATGAACTCGAGCTGCGCGCGGACCGAGCGCTGGCGCGGCAGGCCCTGCTCGATGGCGGTGATGATCTCGTCGTACCAGTCGCTGATGACACGCACGCACAGCTCGCGCTTGCCGCGGAAGTAGGTGAACACCGTCGCCTCGCTGACGCCCAGGCGCTGCGCGATCTCGGTGGTGGTGGCGCGCTCGTAGCCACGTTCCGAAAAGACCTCGCGGCC
>JBGAMU010000051.1:0-27081 GCA_044222685.1 Burkholderiaceae bacterium | reverse complement strand
GAAACGCCTGCCGGGCATCGGCGACGCCGAGGCCGGGCGCATCGTCGCCGGCCGACCGTACCTGAGCAAGGCCGACCTGGTCTCGCGCCAGGTGTTGCCGGCCGGCGTCTACCAATCGATCCGGCACCAGATCGTCGCGGTGCAGAAGAAGGCACCCGCGAGGCCGCGCGCGCGGCCAGCGGCGACCGCGAGCGGCGCCGGATGACTTCCCACCCCACGATGGATCCGCAGCGATGAAAACCCGAACAGCAATCCTGGCGCTGCTGGCGTCCGTCCTGCTGGCATGGTCCGGCGGCGCCGTGGCGCAGGCTGCCAGCGCGCCGGCGACGGCGGCCTCGGCGCCGGCCAAGGCCAAGGTGGCCAAGGTCAACCCGAACATGCCCTACAGCGAGAAGGGCGCCGATACCTGCCTGAGCTGCCACGACGACGAGGCCGACACGCTGACGTTCAACACTGCGGGCGTGTTCAAGACGCGGCATGCGCATCGCGGCGATCGGCGGGGGCCGTTCGGCCCCGGCAACCTGCAGTGCGAGGCCTGCCACGGCCCGGGCGGGCGCCACTCCGTCGATGGCAAGGAGGTGGAGACGATCATCAGCCTGAAGGCCAACTCCAAGCAACCGGTCGAGCAGCGCAACGCGCCGTGCCTGGCCTGCCACCAGGGCAACGCCCGCACCGCCTGGCATGCCGGCGCGCACGACCGTGAGCGACTGGCGTGCACCGACTGCCACCGTGTGCACGTCGAGCGCGACGCCGTGCTGAGCAAGGCGAGTGAGCCCGAGGTGTGCCTGCGCTGCCACAACAAGCAGCGCGCCGACTTCCAGAAGGCGTCGTCGCACCCGGTGCGCCACGGCCGCATGGGCTGCAGCGACTGTCACAGCGCGCACGGCTCGGCCAGCGCCTCGACGCTGAACAAGCCGACGGTGAACCAGACCTGCTACAGCTGCCACGCCGACAAGCGCGGTCCGCTGCTATGGGAGCACGCGCCGGTGGCCGAGGACTGCACGTTGTGCCACAGCAGCCACGGCTCGGTGCGCGCCGCGCTGCTCACCAAGTCGCCGCCGCTGCTGTGCCAGCAGTGCCACTCGGTGGCCGGTCATCCGGCGGTGGCGCGCACCGGCGCCGCGCTGCCCGGGGGCGCCGGCGGCGGCCAGATCTTCCTGCTGGCAGGCAGCTGCACCAACTGCCACTCGCAGGTGCACGGCTCCAACCATCCGGCCGGCGCCAAGCTGATGCGATGAGGACACGACCATGAAAACCTGTTCCTCGATCTTCGTGCTGGTCACCCTCGGTGTCGTGCCCGCCCTGGCCGGCGGCGCGGTCGACACCTCGACCTGGACCTGCGAGACCTGCCCGTTCGACAAGGCCGGCACCACCGTCGCAGTCGAGGCCGGCGTCGGCAGCGTCAGCGACGACTCGGCGCGCTTCGGCGACTACCGTGGCCTGCAGAAGAAGGGCGCCTTCGCGCTGCTCGGCGGCAGCGTGCGCTATCGCAGCGAGGACGGTCGATATGCCAGCGTGGACGCCACCGACCTGGGCCTCGACGTGCGTGCGCTGTCGGCGCTGTACGGCAGGGAGGGCCTCTACACGCTGAAGCTCGGTTATGCCGAGACGCCGCGCAGCGGCTTCGACGGTGCCCGCACGCCATTCCTCGGCGTCGGCGGTGCGAGCCTCACGCTGCCGGCCGGTTATCCGGCGCCGACCACCACGGCGATGCCGCTGGCGGCCACGCTGCAGCCGGTGGATGTCGAATCGAAGCGCTCGCGCCTGGACATCGGCGCGACCTGGAACGTGGCGCCCGAGTGGACCACGCGGCTCAGCATGCGGCACGACGTGCGCGACGGCCTGCAACGCATGGCCGGCTCGTTCTTCTCGAGCGCGTCGCACCTGCTGGCTCCGGTCGACCAGGTGACCGACCAGCTCGAGGCGTCGGCCTCCTATGTGACGTCGCGCCTGCAGGCGACGGTGGCCTACCAGGCTTCGCTGTTCCGCAACGGGCCCGACGCGCTGACCTGGGCCAACCCGTTCACGCCGATCGTGGCGGGCAGCACCAGCGGCCAGCTCGCGCTGGCTCCGGACAACCAGTTCCACCAGCTGCGGGCCAGCGGCGCCTACGAGCTGACGCCGCAGATCCGGGCCAGCGGCGACATCGCGGTCGGCCGCATGACGCAGGACAGCGCCTTCCTGGCGGCGACGCAAAACACGGGTCTTGCGGTCGGCGCATTGCCGGCACAATCGCTGAACGGACAGGCCGACACCTTCAACGCGAGCGCACGGGTCACCGCCACGTTGAATCCGCAGTGGCGGCTGAACGCGAGTTATGCCCGCGACGTGCGCGACAACCAGACGGCGAGCCTCGCGTTCCCGGCGGTGTCGACCGACATGTTCGTCGGCGCGGTGCCGCGCAGCAACCAGCCGTTCAGCTTCACGCAGGACCGCATCAAGTTCAACGCCGAATTCCGCGGCCCGTTCGGCATCCGCGCCAGCGCCGGCATCGACGAGGACGATCGCGAACGCACGCTGCAGGAGGTGGTGACCACACGCGAGACCACGCTGTGGGCGCGTGCCGGCATGGTGGCCAACGAGAACGTCACGCTGACGCTGAAGGGCGCCCATGGCGACCGCCGCAGCTCGACCTACGGCATCGCCAGCTGGGTGGTGCCGGCGGAAAACCCGCTGCTGCGCAAGTTCAACCTGGCCGAGCGCAAGCGCGACAGCCTGGGCGTGCGCACCGACGTCACCGTGGGCGAGAGCGTCAGCGTGGGCCTGTATGCCGACGTCGCACGCGACGACTACGACGAGTCGACGATCGGCCTGCTCAGCGGGCGCAGTGTCGCCGTCGGCGGCGACGTGTCGGCGGCGGTCAGCGACGACACGCAGCTGCATCTGTTTGCGCAGAACGAGCGCATCCGCTCGCGCCAGGCCGGCAGCCAGCTGTTCGCGCAGCCCGACTGGTGGGCCGACAGCCGCGACCGGGTCGAGGTGCTCGGTGCCGGCCTCAAGCACAACGCGCTGAAGGGCAAGCTCGAGCTGGCGGCCGACGTGGTGTTCTCGCGCGCGCGCAGCAGCGTGGTCGTCGACACGACGACGCTCGATCCGCCGTTCCCGAGCGCCCGCACGTCGATGAGCAGCCTGCGCCTGCAGGCGACCTACAAGCTGCAGGAGAACCTGACGGTGCTCGGCAGCTGGTGGTACGAGAAGATGTCGTCGCAGGACTGGCGGCTCGACGGCGTGGCGCCCGACACGGTGCCCAACCTGCTGGCGCTCGGCGACACTGCGGCACGGTATCGCGTCAACGTGCTGCGCGTGGGCGTGCGCTATCGCTACTGAAGGGACTCTTGCATGAACGCGCCATTCGCCGCCACAGCCGACCTGGCCCAGCCCCATGAGGCGACAGGCTCTCCCGCAGCGCCGCTGCCGGTGCCGGGGTACCTGCAGCAGGTGTATTGGTGGGCCTACGTGCACCCGAATGCCGTGCAGGTGTTCGAGCGCGGCTGGCTGGTCAACGCGATCCTGTTCGGCCACTATGCGCGTCTGCGCGACGACGCGCTGGCCGACCTGGGCTGGCCGGTGCAGGGCCGCACGCTGCAGATGGCCTGCGTCTACGGCAACCTGACCGCGACACTGCAGCGCCGGCTGGCGCCCGACGCCTCGCTCGACGTGGTCGACGTGCTGCCGGTGCAACTGCGCAACCTGCGCAGCAAGTTGCCGCTGGACGAGCGCGTGGCGCTGGTCCATGGCGACGCATCGGCGCTGGCCTGTCCGGACAGCAGCTACGACCAGGTGCTGCTGTTCTTCCTGCTGCACGAGCAGCCCGAGAGCGTGCGCCGCGCCACGCTGGCCGAGGCGATGCGCGTGGTGCGGCCGGGCGGCCGCGTCGTCATCGTCGACTACCACCGGCCGGCCCGGTGGCACCCGGTGCGGCCGCTGATGTGGCTGGTGTTCCGCCGCCTCGAGCCGTATGCGATCGACCTGTGGCGCAACGAACTGCGCGCCTTCCTGCCGGCGGGGCTGGTGCCGGCCGCCGTGCGGCATCGCACCTACTTCGGCGGCCTGTACCAGAAACTGGTGCTGACGCGCTAGTCCGGTCGATGCTGCCCATGGAAGTCTTCGATGCCGACGTCGCCATCATCGGCGGGGGCGGCGCCGGCCTGCGCGCGGCGATAGCGATCGCCGAGGCGCACCCGGCCCTGCGCGTCGCGCTGCTGTCGAAGGTGTACCCGATGCGCAGCCACACGGTGGCCGCCGAGGGCGGCGCCGCCGCGGTGACGCAGTCGCACGACAGCCTGGACGCGCATTTCCACGACACGGTGGCGGGCGGCGACTGGCTGTGCGAGCAGGACGTGGTCGACTACTTCGTCGCGCAGGCGCACGAGGAACTCGTGCAGATGGAGCACTGGGGCTGTCCGTGGAGCCGCAAGGCCGACGGGCATGTCAACGTGCGCGCGTTCGGCGGCATGAAGATCGAGCGCACCTGGTTCGCCGCCGACAAGACCGGCTTCCACATGCTGCACACGCTGTTCCAGACCTCGATGAAGTACCCGTCGATCTGCCGCTTCGACGAGCACTTCTGCATCGACCTGGTGGTCGACGACGGCCGTGTGCAGGGCGTGGTGGCGATCGACATCGCCAGCGGCGGTTTCCGCCTGATCCGCGCGCGCGCGGTGGTGATCGCCACCGGCGGCGCCGGCCGCGTGTTCCGCGAGAACACCAACGGCGGCATCGTCACCGGCGACGGCATGGCGCTGGCGTACCGGCACGGCGTGCCGCTGCGCGACATGGAGTTCGTGCAGTACCACCCGACCTGCATGCCGGGGACCGGGCTGCTGTTCACCGAGGCCTGCCGCGGCGAAGGCGGCTTCCTGCTCAACAAGGACGGCTACCGCTATCTGCAGGACTATGGCCTCGGGCCGGCGACGCCCGAGCCGCGCAACAAGGCGATGGAGCTCGGCCCGCGCGATCGCTTGAGTCAGGCTTACTGGCACGAGAAGCAGAAAGGCCGCACGATCGCCGGCCCGCATGGCGCCGTGGTCAGCCTCGACCTGCGCCACCTGGGCGAGCGCAAGCTGCGCGAGCGGCTGCCGCAGATCTACGAACTGGCGCTGCAGTACCTGGGTGTCGACCCCGCGCGCGAGCCGATTCCGGTGCTGCCGGCGGTGCACTACACGATGGGTGGCATCGTCGCCGACGGTCGCACCGCGTCCACGCTGCCGGGCCTGTACTCGGCCGGCGAATGCTCCAGCGTCGGCATCCACGGCGCCAACCGGCTCGGCTCGAATTCACTGACCGAGCTGCTGGTGTTCGGCAAGGTGGCCGGGCTGGAGGCCGCGCGCCACGCGCAGGCCAGCGCGCCGGGCCGTGCCGATGCGCTGCGCTCGCTGGCCGAGCAGGCCTGCGAGCGCGCGCGCGCGGTCGTGCACCGCGAAGGCCCCGGTGAGCGCATCGCCACCTTGCGGCGCGAGATGGCACAGAGCATGGAAGAGGGCTGCGGCATCTACCGCACGGCGGCGGCGATGCAGGCCACCTGCGACAAGCTGGCCGAGCTGAAGGAGCGCTGCGCCGGCGTGCGCCTGGACGACCGCTCCAGCGGCTGGAACACCGAATGGCTGCTCGCGCTGGAGCTCGACTTCCAGCTCGACGTGGCGCGCGCGATGGCGCATTCCGCGCTCGAGCGGCGCGAGTCGCGGGGTTCGCACCAGCGGCTCGACGGATTTCAGCAGCGCGACGACGCACAGTACCTGCGGCACAGCCTGGCCTTCCACCAGGCCGACGGCGCGCCGCGCATCACCTACGGCCCGGTCAAGATCACGCGCTCGCCGCCCGGCACGCGCGCCTACGGCGCCGCCGGCGAGGCGGCCGAGGCTGCCGCGCACGCCGCCCAGGAGGCACCGCATGGCTGACGCCACCCGCAGGGTGACGATCGACGTGCTGCGCTACCGCCCGGAGCAGGAGGACGCGCCGGTGTGGCAGCGCTTCGAGGTGCCGTACCGCGACGACATGTCGGTGCTGCAGGCGCTGCAGTACATCAAGGACGAGCTCGACGGCAGCTTGAGCTTCCGCTGGTCGTGCCGCATGGCCATCTGCGGCAGCTGCGGCATGATGGTCAACGGCAAGCCGATGCTGTCGTGCCAGACCTTCGTGCGCGACCTGCTGCCCGGCCCGGTGAAGGTGGAGGCGCTCGCGCATCTGCCGATCGAGCGCGACCTGGTGGTCGAGGTCGACGGGTTCGTCAAGAAGCTCGAAGGCGTCAAACCGTATCTGATGCCGAAGGAGCCGCGCGCGCTCGCCGACGGTGAATACCGGCAGACGCCGGCGCAGCTGGCGCAGTTCGAGCAGTTCAGCTCCTGCATCAACTGCATGCTGTGCTACGCCGCCTGCCCGCAGTTCGGCCTCAACCCCGAGTTCACCGGCCCGGCGGCGATCGCGCTGCTGCACCGCTACAACGCCGACTCGCGCGACGGCGGCAAGGCCGAGCGCATGGCCGTGCTCAACGCCGAAGAGGGCGTCTGGAGCTGCACCGCGGTGGGCTACTGCTCCGAGGTGTGCCCCAAGGGCGTCGACCCGGCCAACGCGGTGAACCAGAACAAGATCGAGAGCGCGAAGGACTACTTCCTGCGCCTGCTGCCCGGCAAGGGGACCTCGCGATGACCGTACGCGGCAAGGCCTATCGCCGACCGATGACGCGCTGGTGGCAGCGCGATCCGTTCTTCGTACGCTACATGGTGCGCGAGGTCACGGCGCTGGCGGTGCTCGTCTACGCCGTGGTGCTGTGCGTCGGCCTCGTGCGCCTGGTGCAGGGCGAGGCGGCGTGGAACGGCTGGCTCGCCGCGCTGCGCTCGCCAGCGTCGCTGCTGCTGCATGCGGTGCTGCTGGTCGCGATGGTGGTGCACGCGAAGAGCTGGTTCGAGATCATGCCGAAGACGATGCCGCTGGTGCGCGCCGACGGCAGCCATGTCTCGCCGGCGCTGATCCGGCGCGGCGGCTGGGCCGCGGCCGTGGCGGCGTCGCTGGTGCTGCTGGCGCTGGCGGCATGGTGGCGGACATGAAGCGCCGCTCGAATGCGCCGATCTTCTGGCTGCTGTTCGGCGCCGGCGGCATGCTGTCGGCACTGCTCGGGCCGGCGCTTGTCTTCATCACGGGCCTGGCGGTGCCGCTCGGCTGGCCGCTGCCGGCCGACCTGTTGAGTCATGCGCGTGTGCTCGCGTTCGCGCAGAACCTGCTCGGCAAGGGCTTCCTGTTCGCTGTGGTCATGCTGTTCGCCTGGCACGCGGCGCATCGCCTGTTCCACAGCCTGCACGACGTGGGCATCCCGCTCGGTTGGCCGGCGCGCATCGCCTGCTACGGCAGCGCGTTGGTGATGACACTCGTCGCCGCTGCCAGCCTGCTGGCCATCGGCTTCTAGGCCCTGCGGGAGCCACCGCTAAAATCGCCGCATTTCGGCGCGCTCCGGCTTGGCGTCGAGCGAGGAGAAGAGGGCATGGCCGGACATTCCAAGTGGGCCAACATCCAGCACCGCAAGGGCCGCCAGGACGAGAAGCGCGGCAAGGCCTGGACACGCGTGATCCGCGAGATCATGGTCGCGGCCCGGCTCGGCGGCGGCGACCCGTCGGCCAACCCGCGCCTGCGGCTGGCGATCGAGAAGGCCAAGGCGGTGAACCTGCCGGTCGACACCGTCAAGCGCAACATCGACAAGGCCACCGGCAACCTCGAAGGCGTCAGCTACGAGGAGATCCGCTACGAGGGCTACGGCATTGGCGGCGCGGCGATCATCGTCGACTGCATGACCGACAACCGGGTGCGCACGGTGGCCGAGGTGCGCCACGCCTTCAGCAAGTACGGCGGCAACCTCGGCACCGAGGGCTCGGTGGCGTTCCAGTTCAAGCACTGCGGCCAGTTGATCCTGGCGCCGGGCACCAGCGAAGACAAGGTGATGGAGGTCGCGCTCGAGGCCGGCGCCGACGACGTGATCACCGGCGACGACGGCGCGATCGAGGTGCTGTGCGATCCCGCGGTCTTCGAATCGGTGAAGACCGCCCTCGAAGCCGCCGGCCTGAAGCCGGAGCTGGCCGAAGTGACGATGCGCGCCGAGAACTCAATCGAGCTGGCCGGCGACGACGCCCAGCGCATGCAGAAGCTGCTCGACGTGATCGAGGACCTCGACGACGTGCAGGCCGTGTACCACAACGCGGTGCTCGCATGAGCGCTGAGCGCGTCGAACAACTGCTCGAAGAAGCCAATCAGCTGAAGCGCGAGGCGCTGCAGATGCAGCGCGAGTCGTTCGCCCTGCAGAAGGAGGCGTTGGCCGAACAGCGCAGCCTGGTCCAGGAGACGCGTGCCAACCTCGAGATGGCCCGCGGCGTCAACGAGCGCGCCGCCGAGATCCAGCGCAAGGTGCGCCGTGCAATGTCGCTGATCCTGCCGCTCATCCTGCTGCTGATCGGCTACCTGACCTGGCTGCTCTTCTTCCGGCTGAGGTAGCTACGTTGCCGCACAGCCTGTCGCAGCCGTCCCCGAGGGAATCAGCAAGATGAAGGTGCTCGTCATCGGTTCTGGCGGCCGCGAGCATGCGCTGGCCTGGAAGCTGGCGCAGAGCCCCAAGCTGCAGTGCGTGTACGTCGCGCCCGGCAACGGCGGCACCGCGCGCGACCCGCGGCTGGAGAACGTGCCGATCACCGATCTGGCGGCGCTGGCCGACTTTGCCGAGCGCGAGAAGGTCGGCCTCACCGTCGTCGGGCCGGAGGCGCCGCTGGCGGCGGGCGTGGTCGATCTGTTCCGCGCGCGTGGGCTGCGCATCTTCGGTCCCACGCAGGCGGCGGCGCAGCTCGAGAGCTCGAAGGCCTTCGCCAAGGCGTTCATGCAGCGCCATGGCATTCCGACCGCGTCGTACGCGACCTTCACCTCCGCCGCCGAGGCGCATGCCCATGTCGACAAGGTCGGCGCGCCGATCGTCGTCAAGGCCGACGGCCTGGCGGCCGGCAAGGGTGTCGTGGTCGCGGCCAGCCTGGCCGAGGCGCACGAGGCGATCGACTTCATGCTGGTCGACAACACGCTGGGCGTGCAGCACAACGCCGGCGGCGCGCGCGTGGTGATCGAGGAATGTCTGCAGGGCGAGGAGGCGAGCTTCATCGTGATGGTCGACGGCGAGCACGTGCTGCCGCTGGCCACCAGCCAGGACCACAAGCGCCTGGGCGATGGCGACGAGGGCCCCAACACCGGTGGCATGGGCGCGTATTCGCCGGCGCCGGTGGTCGACCCGAACCTGCATGCCCGCGTGATGAAGGACATCATCAAGCCGACCGTGCAGGGCCTCAAGAAAGACGGCATCGTCTTCACCGGTTTCCTCTACGCCGGCCTGATGATCGATGCGCAGGGCCAGCCGAAGACGCTCGAATTCAATGCACGTCTGGGCGACCCCGAGACGCAGCCGATCCTGATGCGCCTGAAGAGCGACCTGTTCGACGTCTTCATGCACGCCACCGACGGCACGCTCGACGAGGTCGAGCTGCAATGGGACCGCCGCTTCGCGCTCGGCGTGGTGATGGCGGCGCACGGCTACCCGATGGCTCCCCGAAAGGGCGACGCCATACACGGCCTTCCGGCCGAAGCCGACGACGCGGTGGTCTTCCACGCCGGCACCACGCTGCAGGGCGACCGGCTGGTCACCAGCGGCGGCCGCGTGTTGTGCGTCACCGCGCTCGGTGTCACCGCCAAGGCGGCCCAGCAGCGCGCCTACGAGGCGCTGGCCGGCATCCGTTTCGACGGCGCGCAGTACCGGCGCGACATCGGCCACCGTGCCATCCGGCGCTGAACCGATCGAGCTGAAGGCGCGGCCGGTGCAGCTGCACGGCAGTGCGCTGGCCCGTGCATTGCTGCGCCTGGCCGGCTGGCGCGTCGCCTTCGACGGCCTGCCCGGCCGGCAGGGCGTGCTGATCATCTACCCGCACACGTCGAACTGGGACTTCGTCGTCGGCGTGCTGGCCAAGTGGAGCATCGGCATCCCCGTGGTGTTCTGGGGCAAGGACACTCTGTTTCGTGTGCCGTTGTTCGGCCACTGGCTGCGCCATCTGGGCGGCGTGCCGGTGGACCGCCACAACCCGCAGGGCGCCGTCGCGACGATGGCCGACAGTTTGCGCCGGGCACGCGAGTCGGGCGCCTTTCGCTGGCTGGCGCTCGCGCCCGAGGGCACGCGCCGCCGCACCGAACACTGGCGCAGCGGCTTCTACCAGGTGGCCGTGCAGGCCGGCGTGCCGCTGGGGCTGGCCTACTTCGACTTTCCGCACCGCGAGGTCGGCCTGGCCGGGTATCTGCAACTGGGCGGTGACCCCGAGCGCGACCTGCCGGCAATTGCCGCCCGGCTGGCGCATCATCGCGGCAGGCACGCCGAGTGGGCCGCGCCGATCCGCCTGAAGAACGACTAACCCGAGGACAAGCCGCCATGAACACGCAGCACGTGCGCGACTATCTGCTGAAGCTGCAGGGTGACATCGTCACCACGTTGGAACGGCTGGACGGTGGCAACTTTCTGCACGACGGCTGGACGCGCGCACCGACCGAGCGGCTGCAGGGCGACGGGCTGACGCGCTGCATCGAGGGCGGGGCGCTGCTCGAGCGCGGCGGCTGCAATTTCAGCCACGTGCGCGGGCCGCAGCTGCCGCCGTCGGCGACGCAACACCGCGCCGAGCTGGCCGGCGCGCCGTTCGAGGCGATGGGCGTGTCGCTGGTCTTCCACCCGCGCAACCCGCATGTGCCCACCGTGCACATGAACGTGCGCCTGTTCAGCGCGCTGCCGCCCGGGCGCGAGCCGGTCAGCTGGTTCGGCGGCGGCATGGACCTGACGCCGTACTACGGCGTCGAGGAAGACGCGGTGCACTTCCACCGCACCTGCCGCGATGCGCTGGCTCCATTCGGCGCTGAGCTCTATCCGCGGTTCAAGAAGTGGTGCGACGAGTACTTCTTTCTCAAGCACCGCAACGAGCCGCGCGGCATCGGCGGCGTCTTCTTCGACGATTTCGCCGAGCTCGGCTTCGAGCGCAGCTTCGCGATGATGCGTGCGGTGGGTGATGCGTTCCTGCCGGCCTACCTGCCGATCGTCGAGCGCCGGCGCAGCCTGCCGTTCACCGAGGCGGAACGCGAGTTCCAGGCCTACCGGCGCGGCCGCTACGTGGAGTTCAACCTGGTCTACGACCGCGGCACGCTGTTCGGCCTGCAGTCGGGCGGGCGCACCGAGAGCATCCTGATGTCGATGCCGCCGCGCGTGAGCTGGCGCTACGACTGGAAGCCCGCGCCGGGCAGCGCGGAGGCGCGGCTGTACAGCGACTTCCTGCGCCCGCGCGACTGGCTCGAGGGCACGCCGGCATGACGGTGTCGGCGCCGCCGCGGCGACGCATCGGCCTGTTCGGTGGCAGCTTCGATCCACCGCACCGCGCGCACCGCGTGTTGGCCGACACCGCACTCGCGACGCTGGCGCTCGACCAGTTGCGCTGGCTGCCGGCCGGCGCACCCTGGCAGAAGAGCGACCGCACGCTGGCCGAGCCGCGGCATCGCGCCGCGATGGTCGCGCTCGCGATCGAGGGCGAGCCGCGTTTCGTGCTCGACGAGCGCGAGCTGCACCGCCACGGGCCCAGCTACACGATCGACAGCGTGCGTGAATTGCGCGCCGAGCAGCCCGATGCGTCGCTCTTCGTCGTGATCGGGCAGGACCAGTACAGTCGCCTGCATACTTGGCATGCCGTTGACGAACTGCTGGGCGCCGTCACCTGGGCCGTGGCCGCGCGCGAGGGGCAGGCGCCGCAGGCCGACGCCGCGCTGGCCCGCCGGCCGCATCGCGTCGAGCGGTTGCCGATGCCGCGCATGGACGTCTCGGCCACCGTGATCCGCCAACGTGCCGCACGTGGCGAAGACCTGACAGCGCTGGTGGCCCCTGCGGTCGCACGCTATATTGCCCTACACCAACTCTACCGAGACCCGGCCCACCCCTGAATGGACATCCGCAAACTGCAACGCGCCATCGTCGATGGCCTGGAGGACGTGAAGGCGCACGACATCGTCGTCTTCAACACCGAGCACCTGTCGCCGCTGTTCGAACGGGTGATCGTCGCCTCGGGCACCAGCAATCGACAGACCAAGGCGCTGGCCAGCAGCGTGCGCGAGGCCGTCAAGTCGCGCGGCCTGCCGGTGCTGAGCACCGAAGGCGCCGACAACGGCGAGTGGATCATCGTCGACTGCGGTGCCGCGGTCGCCCACATCATGCAGCCAGCGATCCGCGACTACTACCGGCTGGAGGAGATCTGGGGCGGCAAGCCGGTCAAGCTCAAGCTCGACGGCCGGTCTGCGGGCGGGCTGGTGAAGGCCTCGGAGCCGATGCCCGAACGCGCGCCGGTTGCGGCAGCGCCCGGACCCGCGTCGCCGCGACGCAAGGCCGCAGCGCCGGCCAAGACGGCGAAGTCGTCGCAGCGCAAGACGGCGTCGTCACCGCGGCAGCCGCCGCAGGGCCGCGCCACGGGCGCAAAGTCGACGGCGCCGCGCCAGCCGAGCAGCAAGGCAACGTCGCCGCGCAAGGGCGCCGCGCCGCCGGCTCGCACGAAGGCGGCGCAGCCGGCCCGCACGAAGGCGACCCCGTCGCGCAAACCCGCGGCCAAACGGCCGCCGACCGGCAAGTCGGCGCCGCCGCGGCGCCCGCGCTGAAGCGAGCCGCGCATGCGGCTCGTCGTCGTCGCCGTCGGCCAGCGCCAGCCGGGCTGGGCGCGCGAGGCGGTCGACGAGTTCAGCAAGCGCTTTCCGCCCGACTGCCGCCTCGGTGTCGTCGAGGTCAAGGCCGAGCCGCGCACCGGGGGCAAGACGCCCGCGCAGATGATGGCCGCCGAGGCCCAGCGCCTGCGTGCCGGGCTGCCCAGGGGCTGCCGCGTGGTCGCGCTCGACGAAGGCGGCACGCGCCGCACCACGGCGCAGCTGGCCGATCGCCTGCGCCACTGGCGCGACGAGGGGCGCGACGTGGCGCTGCTGATCGGCGGCCCCGACGGTCTGGACGAGTCACTGCGCGCGCAGGCCGATGAGGGCCTGCGCCTGTCGGACCTGACGCTGCCGCATGCGCTGGCCCGCGTGCTGCTCGTCGAGGCGTTGTACCGGGCGACGACGGTGCTCGCCGGCCATCCGTATCACCGCGAGTGACGCGCGTGGAGTGCGCGGCAGTGCGCAGCCCGAAGAGGAAAAAAAGGGCACCGCGCGGTGTCGCGCAGTGCCCGAGGCCGGAGTCGAAATGGAGTTCTACGGCGAGGCGGATCAGCCCACGCCCTGGTGACGCCACAGGTCACGTTCGAAGTTGTCCTGGCGCGAGGCCTTGGCGGCCGGTTGCACCGTCGCGGCGGCAGCCGGCTTGGCGGCCTTGGCCGGGGTGACCACGCTCGTCATCGAGATGGTGGCCACGTCGGACGCGCACACGGCGCCATGCGCCGACACGCAGGGGCGGGACAGCGACGCGACACGCTGGTCGGCCGCTTGCGCGGGCAACGCGGTCCAGGCCGCGAGGACCAGCAGGCCCAGCGAGGCAGACAACTTCAGCGGGGATTGTTGTGCAACGGTACGCATGGGGTTCTCCTTCAGTTGAGCCTTCGGAACTGCTGTGGCGGCCTGCATGCTCATCAGGTCACCGCGGGTGGCGATTCCGCATGGACCGCAATGTCTCGCAGCCATCGCCTCAGCGTGCGGCACCAAATCACGTGGTGCAGTGGACGCCGCGGCGGACCCCCTCAACCGCGTGATCCGCGGGTGGCACTCGATCACGACCCGTCGTGCACAGGGCCCGCCTTGTCGCGCGCGCGACATGACCGCATGCCAAACCCGTCACGCAGCGCCGCGCCAGGGTCGAGGCGGGCGCGCTGTGCACAATGGCGCGGCCCATGAGCCCAGCCGCGCCCGCCCTCTATCTCGCCTCGCAGAGCCCGCGCAGGCGCCAGCTGCTCGAGCAGATCGGCGTGCGCTTCGCGCTGCTGCCGCCGGGCGACGACGAGGATGCCGAGGCGCTCGAGGCGGTGCGTGCCGGCGAGCAGGCGCTGGCCTACGTGCGCCGCGTCACGCGGGCCAAGCTCGACGCCGCGCGTGCGCGCCTGCAACGCAGCGGGCTGCCGGCCGCGCCGATCCTCGCCGCCGACACCACCGTGGCGATCGGCCGCCACATCCTGGGCAAGCCGGTGGACGCCGCCGACGCAGGCCGCATGCTGGCGCGCCTGTCGGGCCGCAGCCACCGCGTGATCAGCGGCGTCGCGGTGTGCAGCGGCTCGCGCACGAGCAGCGCGACGAGCATCTCGCGCGTGCGCTTCGCGCGGCTGGCGCCCGCGACCATCGCCGACTACGTGGCCAGCGGCGAGCCCTTCGGCAAGGCCGGCGCCTACGCGGTGCAGGGCGCGCTCGCCGGCTGGATCGCGCATCTGGAGGGCAGCTATTCGGGCGTGATGGGCCTGCCGTTGCACGAGACGATGCGGCTGCTCAGGCGTGCGGGCGTCCCGATGGCGCTGCGCTGAGCACGACGCGTCCGCAGGACCGATCTGCCAACACACCCTAGACTGCAGTCATGGCCAACCACGACATCCTGATCAACTGGGCGCCGCAGGAGACGCGCGTCGCCATCGTCGAGAACGGCGCCGTGCAGGAGCTGCACATCGAACGCACGCTCGAGCGCGGGCTGGTCGGCAACGTCTACCTCGGCAAGGTCGCGCGCGTGCTGCCCGGCATGCAGAGTGCCTTCGTCGACGTGGGGCTCGAGCGCGCCGCCTTCCTGCACGTGGCCGACCTGCACCCGACCAACGGCGCGCGCCCGGACGGCGCGCCGCAGGTGCCGATCGAGCGCCAGGTGTTCGAGGGCCAGACGCTGATGGTGCAGGTGATCAAGGACCCGATCGGCACCAAGGGCGCACGGCTGTCGACTCAGGTGTCGATCGCCGGGCGCATGCTGGTGTTCCTGCCGCAGGACACGCACATCGGCATCTCGCAGAAGATCGGCTCACCCGAGGTGCGCGAGCAGCTGCGTGCGCGCATGCAGGCGCTGGTCGGCGACGGCGGCGGCGGCTTCATCCTGCGCACCAACGCCGAGGAAGCCAGCGACGCCGAGCTGGCCGACGACATCGCCTACCTGCGCAAGGCCTGGAACACGATCCGCGAGCGCGGCCTCGCCAGCGCACCGGGCACCCTGCTGCACCAGGACCTGAACCTGGCCGAACGTGTGCTGCGCGACCTGGCCACCGAAGCGACGCAGAGCATCCGCATCGACTCCAGGCTGCAGTACGACGCGCTGCGCGAGTTCGGCGCCATCTACTCGCCCGGCTCGGCGGCCAAGCTGGAGCACTACAAGGGCGAGCGGCCGATCTTCGACCTCTACAACATCGAGGAAGACATCGCGCGCGCGCTGGCGCGGCGAGTCGAGCTGAAGAGCGGCGGCTATCTGATCATCGACCAGACCGAGGCGCTGACCACGGTGGACGTCAACACCGGCGGCTTCGTCGGCGCGCGCAACTTCGACGACACCATCTTCAAGACCAACCTCGAGGCGGCGCTGGCCATCGGGCGGCAGCTGCGCCTGCGCAACCTGGGCGGCATCATCATCGTCGACTTCATCGACATGACGCGCGAGGAGCACCGCGCGGCCGTGCTCGCCGAGTTCCGCAAGCAGCTGGCGCGCGACCGCACCAAGACCACGGTGAGCGGCTTCACGCAGCTCGGGCTGGTGGAGATGACGCGCAAGCGCACGCGCGAGTCGCTGGCCCACATGCTGTGCGAGCCGTGCCCCACCTGCGAGGGGCGCGGCCAGATCAAGACCGCGCGCAGCGTGTGCTACGACATCCTGCGCGAGATCCTGCGCGAGGCGCGCCAGTTCGACCCGAAGGAGTTCCGCGTGATCGCCAGCCCTGCGGTGGTGGAGCTGCTGCTCGACGAGGAGAACGTGCACCTGGCCGGCCTGAGCGAGTTCGTCGGCAAGCCGATCTCGCTGTCGGCGGAGAGCGCGATGAACCCCGAGCAGTACGACATCGTGCTGATGTAGCCGGCAGCGCGCCGGCGCTCGTCAGTAGGTGCCGCGCCCGCCCGAGATGTCGAACACCGCGCCGGTGGAGAAGGCGCAGTCCTCGCTCGACAGCCAGCACACCATGGCGGCGAGTTCCTCGACCTGCAGGAAGCGGCCCATCGGGATCTTCGACAGCATGAAGTCGATGTGGGCCTGCGTCATGGTGTCGAACATCGCGGTCTTGGCCGCCGCCGGCGTCACGCAGTTGACCAGCACGCCGCGGGTGGCGAGCTCCTTGCCGAGCGACTTGGTCAGCGCGATCACGCCGGCCTTGCTGGCGCTGTAGTGCGAGGCGTTGGGGTTGCCCTCCTTGCCGGCGATGGAGGCGATGTTGACGATGCGGCCATAGCGGCGCGCGATCATGTGCGGCACCACCGCGCGGCACACCAGGTAGGGCGCGATCAGGTTCACCTCGATCACGCGGCGCCAGATCGTCGGGTCGAGTTCCCAGGTGGTGCCGTTGCCGCCGGTGATGCCGGCGTTGTTGACCAGAATGTCGATCTGCCCGTGCTTCTGCAGCGTGGCCTGCACGGCGCTCTCGACGGCCTTCTCGTCGGTCAGCTCGACCTGGGCCACGCTCACGTGGCCCTTGGCCGACAGCTCGGCGCGGGCCGTCTCGAGGCGCGCGCTGTCGATGTCCCACAGCGCCACCGCGGCGCCGGAGTCCAGCATGCGCGTGGCGGTGGCATAGCCCAGGCCCTGGGCGCCGCCGGTGATGACGGCCACGCGGTCGTGCAGGTCGATGCGGTTCATGCTTTTCCTTTTTCGCGCGGGATGCGCCCCATCAGGTAGAACTCGTCGTTGGGCCGCAGGCTCATCACGTTGGCCATCCGGTTGGACAGGCCGAAGAACGCGCTGATCGCCGCGATGTCCCAGATCGTCTCGTCGTCGAAGCCGTGCGCGCGCAGCGCCTCGAAGTCGGCATCGCCGATCTCGTCCGACGCGCGTGTCACCTGGAGCGCGAAGTCGAGCATCGCATGCTGGCGCGGCGTGATGTCGGCCTTGCGGTGGTTCACCGCCACCTGGTCGGCGACGAGCGGCTTCTTCTCGTAGACGCGCAGGATCGCGCCGTGCGCCACCACGCAGTACAGGCAGTGATTGGCGCCCGACGTGGCGACGATGATCATCTCGCGCTCGCCCTTGCTGAGGGCGCTGTCCTCCTTGAGCAGCAGCGCGTCGTGGTAGGCCAGGAAGGCGCGCAGCTCCGCTGGCCGGTGGGCCAGCGCGAGGAACACGTTGGGCACGAAGCCCGCCTTCTCCTGCACCGCGAGGATGCGTTCGCGGATGTCGTCCGGCAGGTCCTTCAGGTCGGGCACCGGATAGCGGCTGATCGGGTGGCTCACGCAGCGTCTCCTTGGGCGAAGTCGTCAGGTCTTGAACTGGATCGCGTGCAGCCTAGCGTACAGGCCGCTCGCCGCCAACAGCTCGGCGTGCGTGCCTTGCTCGACCAGGCGGCCCGCGTCGATGGCCACCACGCGGTCGGCATGCTCGATTGTCGACAGCCGGTGCGCGATGACCAGCGTGGTCCGTCCCCGCATCAGGGTCTCCAGGGCGGCTTGTACCGCGCGCTCCGACTCGCTGTCCAGCGCCGAGGTGGCCTCGTCGAGGATCAGGATCGGCGCGTCCTTGTAGATGGCGCGAGCGATCGCCAGCCGCTGGCGCTGGCCGCCCGACAGCTGGCTGCCGTTGTGGCCGATCTCGGTGTCCAGCCCGTGCGGCATCGACTCCACGTGCTCCAGCAGGTTGGCGCTGCGCAGCGCGGCGCGCACGCGCTCGATGTCGATGGTGCCGCCGAGCGCCACGTTGGCGGCCACGCTGTCGTTGAACAGCACCACGTCCTGGCTGACCAGCGCGAACTGGCGGCGCAGCGCGTCGACGTCCCAGTCGGCCAGCGCCACGCCGTCGAGCGAGATGGTGCCGGCGCTCGGCTCGATGAAGCGCGGCAGCAGGTTGATGAGCGACGACTTGCCGGCGCCCGACGGGCCGACCAGCGCCACCGTCTCGCCCTGCGCCACGGTGAGACTGAAGTCGTCGAGCGCGTTGGCGAGGTCGGCGCCGTAGCGCAGCGACACGCCGCGCAGCTCGATCCGGCCCGACGCCCGCCCCGGCGCATGGCTGCCGCCGCGCTCGCGGCGGCCGTCCTCGATCAGGTCGATGCTGCGCTCGAGCGACGTCAACGAGCGCACGATCGGCGCCATCACGTCGGCCAGATGGCGGATCGGCGGCAGCGTCATCAGCATGGCGGTGATGAAGGCGACGAAGCCGCCCACCGTCTGGCCGCCCTGGCCGCTCTGCCACAACGCGATGACGATCACCGCCGACAACGCGCAGGCCGCCATGATCTGCGTCAGCGGCGTCATCGTCGACGCGGCGGTCACGCTCTTCTGCAGCAGCCGGCGCAGCGCCTTGCTGTGGCGCTCGAAGCGGCTCGCCTGTGCCGGTCCGGCGCCGTGCAGCCGCACGATGCGCCAGGCGAGCACGTTCTCCTCGACGATGTAGGCCAGCTCGTCGTTGGCCACCTGGCCTTCGCGCGCCAGCCGCTGCAGCCGCCGGCCGGCGGTGCGCATGATCCACGCCACCGCGGGGAACAGCAGCCCGATGAAGAGCGTGAGTTGCCAGTTCAGGACCAGCAGGTAGGCGAGCAGCGCCAGCAGCGTCAGCGAGTCGCGCACCAGCGTCAGCACCGAGCTCACCAGCTGGCTGGTGGCGCCCTGGATCTCGTAGACCAGCATGTTGGTCAGGCTGCTGGCGCTGTGCCGGGTGAAGAGTGCCGGCTCGGCGCGCAGCAGGTGGTCGAACAGGCGCAGCCGCATCGCCTGAACGCCCTCGCTGGCGGCCCAGGTGAGGGCGTACTGCGCCACGAAGCCGGCCGTCCCGCGGATCGTGAACAGACCGATGATGACCACCGGCACCAGCCACAGCGGCACCGATCCGCTGACGAAGCCGCGGTCGAGCAGGGGCTTCATCAGCGCGGGCAACGCCGGCTCGGTGAGCGCGGCCACCAGCGACGCCAGCGCGGCCGCGATGATGCCGTTGCGGCCCTGTGCGTAGTAGGGCCTGAGGCGGGTGAGGCGCTGCAGCAGGGTGGTGGCCATGGAGGGCGCGTTAGCGTTCGAGACCGGCCAGCGGACCCGCGTGTCACGACAGCTCACGATTATGTGGGCCCCGGGTGCCTACAATGCCGGCGCCGCCATGCCTGCCTGCCAGGGAACCCGTGCGGCCGAAGCGAATCCACCACAGTCCATGCCGATCCTGATCCCCGAGGTGCCGCCACTGCCTGCCCGCCGTCGATTGTTGGGCGTCCTGCTGGTCGCCGGGGCTTCGCCCGGTGCGACACTGGCGCAGTTCCGGGTCGAGATCTCCGGTGTCGGCGCCACCCAGCTGCCGATCGCCGTGCCGCGTTTCCGCGAGGAAGACAAGACCGGTCAGTCGATCGCCGGCATCGTGCGCGCCGACCTCGAACGCTCGGGCACCTTCCGCATCGTCGACTCCACCGGCGACGTCGACGAGACCTCGCGTCCCGACTACTCGCAGTGGCGCCGTCGCGGCGCCGACGCGCTGGTCGGCGGCTCGGCGGCCCGGCTGGCCGACGGCCGCTTCGACGTGCGCTACAAGCTGTGGGACGTGGTCAAGGGCAGCGACCTCGGCGGTCAGGCGCTCGCCGTCGTCGCCGCCGACCTGCGGCTGGCCGCCCACCGCATCGCCGACGCCGTGTACGAGAAGCTCACCGGCGACAAGGGCGTGTTCTCGACCCGCATCGCCTACGTCACCAAGGTGGCCAACCGCTACACGCTACGCATCACCGATGCCGATGGCGAGGGCGGGCAGGTGGCGCTCAACAGCACGCAGCCGATCATCTCGCCGGCCTGGTCGCCCGACGGCCGGTCGCTGGCCTATGTGTCGTTCGAGAGTGGCAAGGCGGTCGTCTGGTCGCAGGACGTGGGCAGCGGCAGCCGCCGGGCGATCGCCAACTTCACCGGCAGCAACAGCGCGCCGGCCTGGTCGCCCGACGGCAGCACGCTGGCGGTGACGCTGTCGCGCGACGGCGGCTCGCAGATCTACCTGATGGACCGCGAAGGCGGCAACGTGCGCCGCATCACCAACAGCAGCGCGATCGACACCGAGCCGGTGTTCACCGCCGACGGCAAGTCGATCTACTTCGTCAGCGACCGCGGCGGCAGCCCGCAGATCTATCGCGTGGCCAGCAACGGCGGCCCGGCCGACCGCGTGACCTTCAGCGGCAGCTACAACATCAGCCCGGCGCTGAGCCCCGACGGGCGCACGCTGGCCTACGTGAACCGCAACGGCTCGGAGTTCAAGGTCATGACCATGGACATCGCCGGCGGCTCGGTGCAGACGGTGAGCGACACGGTCGACGACGAGAGCCCGAGCTTTGCACCCAACGGCAAGCTGATCATCTATGCCACGCGCGCGCAGGGTCGCGACGTGCTGATGACCACCACTTTGGATGGACGGATCCGCACCCGGCTGCTCTCGTCGGGCGTCGACGTGCGCGAGCCGGTCTGGGGACCTTTTGGTCGATAACGCGACGAAGGAGAAAGCAGTATGAACACGCTTCGAATCACGCTCATGGCAGCCACTGTCGCTGCGGCCGCGCTGGCCGCCGGTTGCAGCTCACCCGTCAAGCTCAACGACGGCGCGCCCGTCACCGACGCCAAGCCCACGCCGGTGGGACCGGGCGCGGGAGCCGGCGGTGCGCAGGGCTCGGGCACGTCGCAGTCGGGCGTCACCACGGTCGACCTGAGCAAGAGCCAGGGCACGGACGCATCGGCCCTCGGCCGCGTGGTGTACTTCGACTTCGACAGCTACGTCGTGCGCGACGAGTTCCGTCCGCTGATCGACGGCTACGCCAAGATGCTGACGGCCGCCAAGACCAAGAAGATGGTCGTCGAGGGCCATACCGACGAGCGCGGCGGCCGCGAGTACAACCTGGCGCTCGGCCAGCGTCGCGCCGAGGCGGTGGCCAAGTCGCTCGCGCTGCTGGGCGTGACCAACGGGCAGGTCGAGGCGGTGAGCTTCGGCGAGGAACGGCCGGCCAACGAAGGGCACGACGAGTCGGCGTGGGCGAAGAATCGGCGCGCCGAACTGAAAGACCGATGAACATGGCTCCCCCCCGTAGCGGCCTGCGGCCGCCTCCCCCCCAGGGGGGCGACACCGGCGGACCGGCGAAGCCGGACCCGCGGTGTCCACTGGGGTGGTGGGCCGACGCTCGTGGCACGGCGCGTTCTGTGGCCGTGGGACTCGGTTTGACGCTGGTGTTGGGGGCGGCGCATGCCGGGCTCTTCGACGATGAAGAGGCGCGCAGGGCGATCCTGGATCTGCGCGCACGCATCGCGGCGGCCGACGAGCAGTCCAAGGCCCGCGATGCCGAGCTCGGCAAGGCCAATGCGGCGCTGCTCGAGCAGATCGCGGTGCTCAAGCGCAGCCTGCTCGACCTGAACGCACAGCTCGAGGGCATGCGCGGCGAGATGGCCAAGATGCGCGGCAACGACGAGCAGATCGCGCGCGACGTGGCCGAGCTGCAGCGCCGGCAGAAGGACATCACGCAGGGCGTCGACGACCGCATCCGCAAGCTCGAGCCGATCAAGGTGAGCGTCGACGGGCGCGAGTTCCTCGCCGATCCCGAAGAAAAGCGCCAGTTCGACGAGGCGCTCGCCGTCTTTCGCGGCGGCGAGTTCGACAAGGCGGCGATCCTGTTCGGCAACTTCGTGCGCCGTTATCCCGGCAGCGGCTATGCCGACAGCGCGCGCTTCTGGCTCGGCAATGCGTTGTACGGCAAGCGCGACTACAAGGAGGCGATCGGCAACTTCCGCACCGTCGTCAACAACGCACCCGACCATCCGCGTGCGCCCGAGGCGCTGCTGGCGATCGCGAGCTGCCAGGTCGAGTCGAAGGATCCGAAGGGCGCGCGGGCGACCATCAACGAGCTGATCAAGGCCTATCCGCGCTCCGAGGCGGCGACGGCCGGCAAGGAGCGCCTGGCGGCGCTAAAGTAGCGCCCCGGCTGCGCGAGGCAAACCATCGCTCCGACCAGCGGGCGCCCTTGCAGGGGCGCCCGTCGTCTTTGCGGCGCCCGCAGCCGGCCTGATTTGCCCCAATGACCACAGGAGGGACTCACATGTTGGCTGCATCGCCCGCTCGGCAGGTTCTGCTCGTCGGTTTGTTCCTGGGTCTGGCCGGCGGCGCCGTGGCGGCTGTCGAACCCGCCGGGCTGATCGCCGCGGCCAAGCGCGCACCGGCGCCGCCGTGGGCGGCCGGCGACGAACGCGGCATGGCCAATACGCTGGGCGCGGTGACGATGCAGCGCTGCGCCTGGCACATGGCGCAGCCGCGGGCGCGGGTCTACGAGGCCTCGCATCCACGCAGCAACAGCATGCCCAAGTCGCCGTTCGCCGGGCCCGGCGGCACGGCGTACAAGCCGACCGCGGGCGTGCCGTTCTCGGCGCACGCCTTCAACAGCGAGATGACGGAGGCCAACGCCGAGCCGGGCCAGCAGGGCACGCAGATCGACGCGCTGGGCCACTTCGGGCGCATCAAGAACCCGTGGAACCCGAAGGACGGCTTTCCGGCCGACGACGCGGTGTACTACGGCGGCTACACGCAGAAGGACGTGAAACCCACGGCCGACTCGCCGCTGCTCAAGCTGGGCATCGAGAAGATCCCGCCGCTGGTGACCACCGCGGTGCTGCTCGACGCCAAGGCCTTCGTCGGCAAGGGGCAGGCGATGGGCGACGGCCAGCTGGTGACCGCGGCGCACATCGAGGGCATGCTCCATGCGCAGGGCCTCGGCCGGCGCGGCATCCTGCCCGGCGACATGGTGTTCGTCTACACCGGCTGGAGCGACCGCTGGAAGGACCCCGACGACAACAGCGGCTACTACGCCATGGCGCCGGGCCTGTCGGTCGACGCGGCCCGGCTGCTGGGCAGCAAGCGCATCGTCGCGATCGGCCTGGACACGCCGTTCATCGATCCGGTGGCCAACGGCATGCTGCAGGGCAAGGCGCCGCCGGCCCCCGGCACGCCCGAGGGGCTGCCGTTCGCCATCCACCACCACATGCTCACCGAGTTCGGCATCCACCATCTGGAAAATCTCAAGCTCGCCGAACTGGCGCGCGACCAGGTCTGGACCTCGTGCGCGATGGTGCTGCCGCCGCTCGACAAGGGCGCCGCCGGCGCCGCGGTGCGGCCGGTGGCCGTGGGCGTGCCGCGGCGGCGCTGATGCGACGACGCCTCTCGATGCGGCCCACGGGCCGCTGTGCGCATGGCCGACGCTGACGTCCCGGCCCTGGCGGCCCAGGTGCTGTGGGCCGCGTTCGCGCTGGCCGTGCTGTTCGGCGCGGTCGCGCAGCGCACGCACTTCTGCACCATGGGCGCGGTGAGCGACGTGGTGAACATGGGCGACTGGTCGCGCATGCGTCAGTGGGCGCTGGCCGCCGGCGTGGCGGTGCTCGGCTTCAACGCGATGGTGGGTCTCGGCTGGGTCGAGGCCGGCAAGTCGATCTATGCCGCGCCCAGACTGGTCTGGCTCAGCCATGCGGTGGGTGGACTGATGTTCGGCTTCGGCATGGTGCTGGCCTCGGGCTGCGGCAGCAAGACGCTGGTGCGCCTGGGCGGCGGCAACCTCAAGTCGCTGGTGGTGGTGATCGTGCTCGGTGTCGCCGCCTACATGACGCTGCGTGGCCTGACGGCAGTGTGGCGAGTCGCCACGCTCGATCGGGTCGCGGTGGTGCTGTCGACCGGGCAGGACCTGCCGTCGCTGCTGGCCGCCGCCACCGGTGCCTCGCGCGGTGCGATGGCGTGGCTGGCCGGTGGCGCCGTGGGCCTCGCGCTGCTCGGCTGGGCGCTGCTGCGGCCCGAGGGACGCAGCGCCGACGTGCTGCTCGGCGGCATCGGCATCGGCGCGGTCATCGTGGCGATCTGGTGGGTGTCGGGCCGGCTCGGCCATCTGCCCGAGCACCCGCAGACGCTGGAGGAGGTGTTCCTCGCCACCAACTCGCAACGCATGGAGTCGCTGAGCTTCGTGGCGCCGATCGCCTACACGCTGGACTGGCTGATGCTCTTCAGCGACAAGAGCAAGCTGCTCACGCTCGGCATCGTCACCACCGTGGGCGTGGTGCTCGGCAGTGCCGCGGTCGCACTGGCTACGCGCACGTTCCGATGGGAAGGCTTCGGCAGCGTCGAGGACACCGCCAACCACCTGGTCGGTGCGGTGCTGATGGGCGTGGGCGGCGTCACCGCGCTCGGCTGCACGATCGGGCAGGGCCTGTCGGGACTGTCGACGCTGTCGCTCGGCAGCTTCATCGCGGTGGCCGGCATCGTCGCCGGCGCGGTGCTGGCGCTGCGCTGGCAACTCTGGAGACTGGGATGAGTGTCGCGCTCGCGTCCGAACCTGACGTCGAGCGCCGTTTCGGCGGGCTGCGCCGGCTGTACGGCGACGCGGGCTACGAGCGCCTGCGCGCCGCCCGCGTGGTGGTGGTCGGTGTCGGCGGCGTCGGCTCGTGGGCCGCGGAGGCGCTGGCGCGCAGCGGCCTGCGCGCGCTGACGCTGGTCGACCTGGACCACGTGAGCGAGTCCAACATCAATCGCCAGGTGCAGGCCGACGAGCGCACGCTAGGCGCCGCCAAGGTGCTGGCGCTGCGCGAGCGCATCGCGGCGATCCATCCGCAATGCGAGGTCACCGCGGTCGAGGCGTTCGTCGAGGCGGACAACTGGCCCGCGCTGCTGCGCGGCACACCGGTCGACGGCGTGGTCGACGCCTGCGACCAGGTGCGCGCCAAGCTCGTGCTCGCGTCGTGGGCCCTGCAAAGCGGCACGCCGCTGGTGATGGCGGGCGCCGCCGGCGGCAAGCGGCTGGCGCAGCGCGTGGAGGTGGCCGACCTGGCGCACGTGACGCACGACCCGCTGCTGGCGTCGCTGCGCCAGCGGCTGCGCAAGGCCGGCGCGCCGCGCAGCGGGCCGATCGGCGTGCGCTGCGTCTACTCGCGCGAGGCGGTCGCGATGCCGGTTGCTGCGGGCACCGATGCGCAGGATTGCGCCGTCGACGGCAGCCTCAACTGTGCCGGCTACGGCTCCAGCGTGGCGGTGACGGCGACCTTCGGCATGGTGGCCGCCGGCGAGTTGATGCAACGCCTGTCCGCGGGCTGCTGGAGCCCCTTGGCGGGGTGATAAACTGTCGGCCTCTACCCCCAGGGTTGTTAGCTCAGTCGGTAGAGCAGCGGACTTTTAATCCGTTGGTCGCAGGTTCGAATCCTGCACAACCCACCATCCCCTCGGGGATGTGTTTCATTCAGGGCTCTTAGCTCAGTTGGTAGAGCAGCGGACTCTTAATCCGTTGGTCGAAGGTTCGAATCCTTCAGGGCCCACCAACTCGATCAACGGCCCGGGCGTGATGCCTGGGCCGTTGGCGCTTCTGCACCAAGAACCCACGACGACGTCCCGGTGGCGCCGCCGTTCGCGCGCTTCATCTACATTCGCGTACCGCAATTGCGCTCGGCGGCTGGCGATCGATGGACGGAGTCTGGCATCAGGTCTGGCGCGCCGTGCAGGCGGAGTTCAGCGATTTCGGCAACGTCGAGGATCTCACTCGCGTCGCGCTGCGGCTCGTGGTCGCGATGCTGCTCGGCGCGCTGATCGGCTACGAGCGCGAACGCCGCCACGCCAGCGCCGGCCTGCGCACGCACATGCTGGTCGCGCTCGGTGCGGCGCTGTTCGTCGTGGTACCCCATGAAGCCGGTCTGGACCCCGAGGCGCTGAGCCGAGTGCTGCAAGGCGTGATCGCAGGTGTCGGTTTCCTCGGTGCCGGGGCGGTGCTGAAGATGCGGGACGAGGGCGAGATCCGCGGCCTGACGACTGCCGCGAGCATCTGGGCCACGGCCGCGATCGGCATCGCCGTCGGCATGGGCCGCGAGGCGACCGCTTTGCTGGCCACCGTGATCGTGCTGATCATCCTCGCATCGCTGTACCGGTGGGGGCGTCGCGTCGAGCAGCGCGGTGGCGACGACGCCAGGCCCTGATCCTCGAACGCCCATGCTGTCCCGGACTTCTTCGACGGCGCGGACGATCCGGTCACGCTCCAGCGCCTGAGGCATGGGTAGCGGCCGTCCCGCGGCATGCGGCTTGCCGGGCAGGGTGGGTTGCCGACTCGGTGTAGACCCCGATGCGTGGATGCCCCGGTCGACGATGCGCAGGCGTAAATTCAAGACTCGGCAGCGACGCGAACGACAAGGAAACCCCGATGCCCCGGTCCCGGCTGGCTCTCGCGTTCGGCTTGTGCGCCGCGGCACTGGTGTTGCCCCTGGCGGCGGCCGAGCTGTCGCAGGCATCGCTGAAGGAGATCACCCAGCTGCTCGAGCGGATCGAGGGGTCGAAGTGCAGCTTCAACCGCAACGGCAGCTGGTACGAAGCCGCCGACGCGCGCAAGCACCTGCAGCGCAAGCTCGACTACATGGTCGAGCGCAAGATGCTCGGTACCGCCGAGGAGTTCATCGCCGGGGCGGCCACGTCGAGCAGCATGTCGGGCAAGGCCTACCTGATCCGCTGCGACGGCCAGGAGCCGGTGGCCAGCGCGACGTGGTTGAATGCGCAACTGCAACGCATCCGCGTCTCGTCCTCGAACTGAATGCCCGCATCCTCCGGCGGGGCCCGCGCGCAGCGCCTGGCCTACGCGCTGCTGTTCATCACCCCGGCGCTGTGGAGCGTGAACTACCTGGTCGCCCGCTGGGCGCCTGGCGTGATTGCGCCGCACGCGCTCGCGCTCGGCCGCTGGGTGCTGGCCGCGCTGATCCTCGGCGCGGCCTGTGCCGGCGAATTGCACGCCAAGCGCGGCGCCATCCGCGCCGAGTGGCGGCAGTTCCTCGTGCTGGGCGCCCTGGGCATGTGGGTGTGCGGCGCCTTCGTCTACATCGGCGGGCGCTCGACGTCGGCGGTGAACATCGGTCTGCTGTACGCGGTGTCGCCGGTGCTGATCGCGATCGCCTCGGCACTGTGGCTGCACGAACGCATCGGCCCATCGC
>JBGAMU010000173.1:0-6068 GCA_044222685.1 Burkholderiaceae bacterium | reverse complement strand
CTTCGCTGACGTGCAACGCGAACAGGCGATGTTCTTCACCGAGGCGCAGGCCGAGCTCGCGCGGCAGCACGAGGCAGCCGCGCACGCCGACCTGCTGCACGGCCACGAGGCCAGCCACCTGAACCTGACGCTGCTGATGGCCAACATGTTGTGGGCCGGCGACATCGCACCGCTGGTGGCCGCGGCGCAGCGCATCCCGGTCGAGCCGTGCCGCGCGCTGCCGGCCGACGATGGCAGCGTCGCGGCGCGGCGTGCCTGCGCGGCGACGCTCGGCGGCCGCATCCGCGCGCTGCCGGGCTTTCGCGAGCTCGACATCAAGGCCTACGCGGCGATGCACGGCACACGCGTCTTCAAGATCAAGGTGCTCGACCTGCGCGGCGTGGTCATCTACTCGTCCGAGCACGCGCAGGTGGGCGACGATGCGGCAGCCAATCGCGGCTGGCAGACGGCCGCTGCCGGCGACGCCGTCAGCGAGCTGACGCATCGCGATCGCTTCAGTGCCTTCGAAGGCGTGGTCGAGAACCGCGACCTGATCTCGAGCTACGTGCCGGTGCGCGCGGCGGGGCAGGGGCCGGTGCTCGGCGTCTTCGAGATCTACTCCGACGTGACCGATCTGCTCGAGCACATGAAGTCGACGTCGCAGCACTTCGCCGACATCACGGCCGCCAACGATGTGCGCGCGAACCGGACGGCACAGGCCAACCTGGCGCTGGTGTACGCCAGTTCGACGCGCTTCATGCTGATCGTCGGCGCCTTGCTGGCGCTGCTGTATGCCGCGTCGTGGCTGATCGTGCGCAATGGCCAGCGGCTGATCGACCGCCAGCGGCTGGCCCAGGAACGCAGCAACGCGCGCGAGCGCCAGTCGCACCGCGAGAAGATGGCGGCGCTGGCCACCATGTCGGCCAACGTGGCGCACGAGGTCGGCAATCCGCTGGCCATCATCAGCGGCGTCGCGCAGGAGCTACCCGCCGGCGGCACGCCGCCCGTGCGCGAGCTGATCCTCGAACAGTCCGGCCGCATCGCGGCGATGATGCGCCACATCGCCGACTTTGCCAGCGCACGGGGCGGCGAGCTGCAATGGGTCGACGTCAATGCGATGGTCAAGGCGGTCTGCGACTTCCACGCCTTCGACCTGCGGTATCGCGGCCTGCCGATCGAGTTTGCATCTGCCGGCGCGACGCTGGCGCACCAGCTGGTGCCCGATCACCTCAACGAAGCCGTGATGGGCCTGTTGCAGGCGCTCGGCGACGCCGGCGCGTCGGGTGATCGCACCGCCGCCGGCGCCATCCGCATCACGACCCTGTCGCGCGACGGTACGGTGGTCATCCGCGCCGAGGCGTCGGGCCGGGCGGCCGCGTCGTCGTCGGGCCTGGACGCCCTGCGTGGCCGCCTGCGCGACATGGGCTGGGGCTTCCACGCCGACGACGCCGCGATCGAGATCACCGTACCGATGGCGGCGGACGCGGACTGAGCGCCCGCGGCAAGTCTGCGATCGAGCGGCTAGGTCGACGGCCCGTCGGCCACGGCCAGCGCCTTGAACTGCTCGCGCCACTGGCGCCGCGTCGGCCGGTCGGCCGCGCGCCAGGCCGCCAAGGCAAGCTCGAGGAAGTCGCGCTCGCTGCTCGACAGCACGCCGTCGGCCTGCGGCTCGTCGAGCCAGCCCGACGGCCGGCCGCACAGGCGCTCGATCTGGCGCGCGAGCTTGTCGCCGATCGGCCGCGACGACTTGATCTGGCTCCACATGCTGGGCGAGATCTGCAGCCGTGCGGCGAAGTCCTGCTCCAGCCCCTTGGGCGCCGAGCCGGTGGCCATGGCGCGGCCCGCGTGTTGCTGGAACAAGGCCAGCACGTTGTCGCGGCGGATGCGGGTGATGTTGTTCATTGTCGACGATGCGGGCGCGCCATTGTGACCTAGGGGGTTGACGCTCGGGTAAAGGGAATTTACAGTACTGACCATCGTCAATACACCCACGCCAAACACGTCTCATCCGTCAATCATCGAAAGTCGTCTCATGAATCGCTCCCTGCACACCCCCACCCAGCGCATCCGCCCCGTCGCGGCGGTCGGCGCACGCGTGGCCGTGCGGGCCTGCCTGCTGGCGGGCGAGCAGCGTTTCGCGGGCATGGCCAGCGGTGATGTGAAGTTCATGGGTCCGGTCGAGGAGGGCAGTTCGCTGCCGTAGCGCTCCTCGTTGTCTCTGAATCCCAGAGGCCCGGATCCGCAAGGATCCGGGCCTTTTCACTTTTGTCGATCGAAAGCCGTGAAGTACGTCGAATGAATCAGATGCGAATCCGCTTCGGGTGTGTCACTGCACTCCGCGCCGCCGCCGTCCGGGTGCTGGCAGCGCGGGATGTGCGCGACAGCGTCACCCGGGGTCCCGTGCAGCGAGGCACTCCGTCCGACGGGACGCTCGCGCAGGGGCACAGCCGAAGCGGATTCGCCTCGCCAGAGAAAACCGGCCGCAACGACTGGGCGGCTCCGGAACCCGTGACCGGAACCCTGTGCCAACCCTCAGCTTTTCAATCTTGGAGATGACCATGAAACCCATGCAAGTGCTGTCCGTCGGCCGCTCGTGGCGCGCGGAAGTCGCATTGATGTTGTGCACGCTGGTGGCCAGCGTGCTGTCGTTCGGCAGCGTGGTGGTGCTGTACGCGTCGGGCTCGGGCGAGCTCGACGCTGCGGTCGCCGCCCTCGCCGGGGCGCTGCCGGCAGCCAGCGCATCGGCTGCGGGTGTGTCCCGCAAACCCGGCAGCGGCTAGCCGCTGCCGGCGGGTCGGGTCAGCCACGCAGCGCGGACAGGGCATCCTGCACGCGCGGCGTGGCGCCTCGGCCCACGCTGCCGGTGATCGCCACCGACGCGCCCGCATGCAGCATGCGCTCGAAGGCGGCGCGCACGCCTGCCGCGTCGACGGCGCGCACGCGGGCCACGCGCTCGGCCGCGGCCGGTGCGCAATGGCGTGCGAACAGGTCGAGCGCCGCCTGCTCCATGCGGGTGCTGGCACGCTCTTCGTCGCGCAGCATTCGCACGACGAGCTGATTGCGCGCACGCTCGAGGTCCACCTCGTCGACGCGGTCGGCCAGGCCGCGCAGCAGCCGCGCCGTCTCGCGCAGCACCGGGTCCAGGTTCTTCGGTGCGAAGGAAGCCTCGATGGCGAGCTGGCCGCCGTATTCGAAGCGGTCGACATGCGCGCCGGCGTGGTAGACGAGGCCGCGCCGCTCGCGCAGCTCGGCCAGCAGCGGCGAGCTCATGCCGTCGCCGAGCACGGCCGCCGCCACGTCGTGCACCGCATCGTCCGTTGCGCGCGGCGGCGTCGCAAAACCCATCACCAGATGCGTCTGCTGGCCGCCTTCCATGCGGCGCGTGCGCGTGCCGCCGGCGTAAGCTGCCATCGGCACGGTGTTGGGCGTGCCGCTCGGCAGGTCGCCGAAGGCGGCCTCGGCCTCGCGCACGACGGCATCGGCGTCGAGCGCGCCGGCCGCCGCGACCACGATGTTGGCGCCGGTGTACTGCCGGCCCACGTAGTCGAGCAGGTCGGCGCGGCTCACGCGCTCGATCACGCGGCGCTGGCCGATCACCGGCATCGCCGCCGGGTGTTCGCCCCAGCAGGCATGGTCGAACAGGTGGTAGCCGATCGTCACCGGGTCGTCCTCGACCTCGGCCACCTCCTGCAGCAGCACCTCGCGTTCGCGCGCCAGCTCGTCCTCGGGAAAGGTGGCGGGGCGCACGCTGTCGGCCAGCTTGCGGACGAACAGCGGCGCGTGTTCGGCCAGCCCGCGCATGGTGTAGGCGGTGTGGTCCTTGTCGGTGTGCGCATTGACCTCGGCGCCGAGCCGCTCGGCGTCGAGGTTGACGCGGTGCACGTCGCGTTGACTCGTACCCTTGAACGCCATGTGCTCCAGCACGTGGCTGATGCCGTTGAGGGCGCGGCTCTCGTGCACGCTGCCGGTGTGCACGAACACGGCGACGCCGGCGGTGCGCGCCTGCGGCATCGGCAGCACGATCACGCGCACGCCGTTGGCCAGCGTCGCGTGCGGTGCCGGCGAGGCGTCGGCCGTCGGCGTCATGCGAAGCGCACGCCCAGCGCCGACAGCGGCGTCGAGAAGCGCGCCTGCCAGCGCTCGCCGGGGCGCACCGGCCAGGCGTCGGTCCACGTGCCGGTGGTGATCAGGTCGCCGGCGCGCAAGTCCGGCGCGCCGGGGCAGGCGCGCAGTTCGCGCACGAAGTGCAGCAGCGCCTGCAGCGGGTCGTCGAGCACGTTGGCGCCACGGCCGCGGTCGACCGGCGGCCCTTCGGCGCGGTGCAGCGTCACGGTCGCGGCAGCCAGCTGGGCCTGCAGCGAGGCGGCGTCGCCGGCGACGTCGCGCACCGGCCGGCGCGGGCCGACCAGCAGCCGCGCGTGCAGCCCGTTGTCGGCCATCGTGTCAGGGGCGGCGAAGATCCAGTCGGGGCGATGCGACTGCACCACCTCGAAGCCCGGTGCGATCCAGTCGATGGCGTCGAACAGGCCGGCCAGATCGGTGTCGGCCGGCGGCGCGGCGCGCAGGCCGAACACGCACTCGGGTTCGATGCGCGGCTGGCAGGCGCGGCCGATGCGCAGCAGGCCGTCGCCCTCGCAATAGGACACCGTGGTGTTCCACACCGTGCCCCAGATCGGCGCGAACACCTGGTAGCGCGGCCAGATCGTGCGGTTGGTGAAGCCGATCTTGAAGCCGACCGGCCGCTCGCCGCGCGCCAGCCGCAGCGCCCGCGCGGCCAGCGCGGCGCGGTAGGCCGCGGCGGCATCGGCGAAGGCCGCCGCCGCGGCGGGCCAGGGCTGCCCGCTGTCGTCGTGGGCCAGCAGTTCTTCGGGGTTCATCGGGCTACGCCTTCTCGCTGTGGGGGGGCGCCGCGGGCGCGTGCCGGCGAGTCTAGCGGGCACATGGGTTGCACGCCGGCGCCGCGCCGGCAAGCCCTGTCACATCTCGATGCCTGTTGCCCGCGGTCGAATGCGCACCGCGGCCGCCCGAACTGATCCAATCCCTCGCATGTCCATCGACCCGGCCGCCGACACGCCCGCGCGATCTCGCGTGTGGGGGCGGCGCCTGCTCGTCGGCGTCGCCGTGCTGCTGGCGATGGTCGCGCTGCTGGTCGCCGGCACGCTGGCGGTGCTGGTGCCGCTGACGCCCTCGGTCGACCATGTGCTGAAGGCGCGCGACGAACACCCGAGCGTGCTGCTGGCGGCCGACGGCTCGGTGCTGGCGACCTTTCGCCGCATGAACCGCGAGTGGATCGCGCTCGACGCGGTGCCGCCGCACGTGGTCGACGCGTTGATCGCCACCGAGGACCATCGCTTCTGGCAGCACCCGGGTGTCGACTGGCGGCGCAGCCTGGCCGCGGTGTGGCGCACCGCGTCGGGCGACCGGCAGGGCGGCTCGACGATCACGCAGCAGCTGGCGCGCAACTACTTTCCCGAGGCGATCGGCCGCGCACCGACCGCGACGCGCAAGCTCAAGGAGCTGATCACCGCGATCAAGCTCGAGCGCGCGTACTCCAAGCGCGAGATTCTCGAGAGTTACCTCAACACGGTGTCGTTCCACTTCAACGCGTTCGGCCTCGAGATGGCGGCACGCACCTACTTCAACAAGCCGGCGCGCCAGCTGAGCGTGGCCGAAGGCGCCACGCTGATCGGCCTGCTGAAGGGCACCTACGCCTACAACCCGGTCAACAACCCCGAGCGTGCGCTGGAGCGCCGCAACCTGGTGCTGGCGCAGATGGTGCGCCACGGCAAGCTCGACGCCGCGCAGGCCGACCGCGCCAGATCGCGACCCTTGCGTCTGGAGTTCGTGCGGCAGGACCTCGACACCGGGCCGGCGCCGCATTTCGCCGACACGGTGCGGCGCTGGCTCGCGGCGTTCGGCGAATCGCGCGGCTACGACCTCTATGCCGACGGCCTGGTCGTGCGCTCGACGCTCGACCCGCGGCTGCAGCGGCTGGCCAACCAGGCGGTGGCGCGGCAGCTCGACGCGCTGCAGGCGGTGGCCGACGTCGAGTGGAGCCGGCCGGCCGGCCGGCTGTTGTCCACCGGCAC